>DASXOP010000018.1:0-1520 GCA_036494265.1 Caulobacteraceae bacterium
GCCAGAATGACCAAGCCAGGACGTGTTCGAGTTTCAGGCCGGCGAGCTGTTGCAGGCGGCTGATGAGATGGCGGATTTCATTTGTGCTGAGATCGACCAGAGGTCGGGCGCGGGCTGCCCCTTTTTGCCGTTTGCGGTTACAGCGGCGGCTTTGAGCCTGACGCGCATCACCGCGAGCAGGGCCAGCGCCAGCAGGGCCAGGGTGATGTGCCGGTACCAGCCGTGGCGGGAGCGGATCTCGTAATCGGCCAGGCCGACCTCCTGCTTGGCGACTTCGAAGCACTCCTCGATGGCCCAGCGCCGTCCGGCGACGCGGGCGAGGGTAGCCAAGCTGGTGTCCGCTGGGCCGAAGACAACGTAATAGGCGAGCTTGTCAGGCTTGCTCGGATGGCGGCGGACGAGCAGCCAGTGGTCCCAAGGCGGCTGTTGCAGGCGCATCAGGCGCACCCGCGCCCAATCGTAAAACCGCTCGCCTTTGGCGCCGGCGCCCGCCGAGAGGCGCTGCCAAGCCTCTTGCGGTAGCGCGGCCGCCAGCGCGGCGGCGGTGTGCTGGCCCGGCCTGTCATCGAGCCTCGACCACAGCTTCTCGTTGCTGCGGATGGCGAGCACGAAGGGGCGCTCCTGCTGCTCGAGATCGAGCCGCAATCGACGATCGGAGCCATAGACCTCATCGCCCAGAACCCAGGCGAACGGCACCTCAGCGCCAATCGCCCGGGCGATCATGCGGCGCGCCAGTTCGGGCTTGGTGGCGAACGCCACCTCTTCCGGAATGCCGGCCGCCGCGCGCCGTGCCGGGTCCTGGGCCCATTCCTTCGGCAGGTAGAGCTCGCGATCGATCAGCGCATGCCCCTTGCCGCTGGCATAAGCCAGGAACACGCCGATCTGGCAATTCTCGATGCGCCCCGCGGTGCCGCTGTATTGGCGCGCCACACCGGCCGACTTCGTGCCCTTCTTCAGAAAGCCGGTCTCGTCGACGATCAGCACCGCTTCCCGATCGGCCAAGCTCTCGACCACATACGCGCGACAAATGTCGCGCGCGGCCGCCTCGTCCCACTGCACGTGCGAGAGCAGCCGTTGCGTGCGCCATGGCCGCGCGTCGCCCAGATGCTCAGCCAATTGCCAGCCGTTCTTGCGTTCCACCGCACTCAGCAGGCCCTCGAGATAGAGACCGGCCTGCCGCCGCGGCTCAGCGCGTACGAACAGATCGCCCAACCGGGCGTGCAACTCGCTCAGCTCCGACCGCCACTCAAAAACACTCGCTATACTCACGCGCCATCTCACTGCGATCCAACATGGACCCCAGTGATATGGTCATCATGGAGGTAAACTCAACTGTAGTACTAATTGTTGACTGGCCCCGATCCGCGGACGCGACCTTTGATGAATCGCCGCAGGCTTTATTGGCGCCCGGGCCGTCCCTCGGCAAACCGGCCGCCGCGGTCATGGCCGGCGACGTTGCGGCGCTGACGCGAAAGGGTTGAGCGGCTCGCCGTTGCCGCCGCCCCGCTACGGGAAATGTC
>DASXOP010000019.1:0-4596 GCA_036494265.1 Caulobacteraceae bacterium
AGATCGCATCCGGCGAGCATGAAGGCGGTCGCGAGAAGCAGGGTCGCGCACCTCATAGGCTCGCACTCCGCACCGTCGCGCCTTTCAGCGCGGCGGCGAAGGCCTGGACGCCCGGAGCATCGAGCAGCGCCAGGAAGAACCGGTCCTGGCTGGCTCGCTCGATGTCCGGAAGCTCGAACACTGGATCGTGTAGCCTGGGCAGGCGGCACTGGATCAGCAAGGCGATGAAGCCAGCGACAGCTGCGGCGAAGATGCCGAACTCGAAGGGTCCCATGATGAAGGCCGGCCAGCTGTCGGGCGGCCGGCCGCCGCTGTCGAATGGATAGGCCGCCGTCGCGGTCCACCACTCGAGCAGGTAGAAGGCGCCGGCCACGGCGAAGCCGACGATCGCGACCGCCGCCGTCACCCGCCCGGGTCCGGGATCGGCCGGCTCGTCCGCGTCGGCCACCGGATAAGGCGTGAAGCCCTCGATGACCCGGATGTCGCGCCCGCGCAGGGCGATCAGGGCCGCGCTGAAGTCGGTCTCGGAGGCGAACTCGGCGAGCAAGACGGCGCTCACGTCAGGCCCTCCTCAGCCAGCAGCTTGCGCATGTCGTGCATCGAGACGACCGGCAGCAGGCGGGAGAACAACAGCATGAGCATGGCGAAGAAGCCGAAGCTGCCGGCAAGGATGGCGAAGTCGACGACGGTCGGCGTGAATAACCGCCAGGCGCTCGGCAGGTGGCCGTGAGACAGGGTGTTCAGGATGATCAGCATGCGTTCCAGCCACATGCCGATGTTGATCAGCACGGCGACGGTGATCAGCACCCGCATGTCGGTGCGGGCGCGGGGCAGCCAGAAGACCTGGGAGGCCGCGACGTTGCAGAACAGCATTGTGAAATAGAGCCAGCGGTATGGGCCACCGAAGGTAAAGGCGAGTTGGGCGACCTCCGGTCCCTGCCCGCCGTACCAGCCCGAGAACCATTCGGTGGCGTAGGAGAGGCCCATGACCATGGAGGCGGCGAGCAGGATGCGCGCCATGGCCTCGAAGTGGCGCGGTGTGATGATGGCCTGCAGGCCCAGCGCGCCGCGCAGCCAGGCGGCCAGCATCACCACCACGGCGAAGCCCGAAAACAGCGCCCCGACCACGAAATAGGGTGGGAAGATGCTCTCGTCCCAGCCCGGCATCAGGCTGGCGGCGAAGTCGAGGCCCACAATGGAGTGGACCGAACAGACCAGCGGCACGGCCATGCAGGCCATCACGAATTCAAGACGCTGGTGGACCCGCCAATGGCGCAGCGACCCTCGCCAGCCGAGGGCGAAGACGCCGTACACGCGCGCGACCAGCTTGGATCGGGCGCGGTCACGCAGCGTAGCCAGGTCGGGGATCAGGCCGACATAGAAAAAAATGATCGAGAACAGCAGGTAGGACAGGATCGCCCAGAAGTCCCAGACCAGGGCGCTGCGCCACTGCGGCCACAGCGTGTGGGAATCGGGAAATGGCGCCAGCCACCAGAAGTACATCGGCCGGCCCAGATGCAGGATCGGGAAGACGCCGGCGATCGACACCGCGAACAGCGTCATCGCCTCGGCGAACCGATTGATCGAGGCGCGCCACTTCTGGCGGGTGATCAGCAGGAGCGCGGAGATCAGGGTTCCAGCGTTGCCGATGCCGATCCAATAGACATAGTTGGCGATCGGAAAGCCCCAGACGACGCTGGTGTTGTTGCCCCACGCTCCGACGCCGACCTCGAACGAATAGGCCATCCCACCGACCATGACCGCGGTCAGTAGGCCGCTGGCGCAGAGCGCGATCCACCAGCCGCGATTGCGCGGCGCGAGCACGGGGGTAGTCACCAGGGCGCTGACGGCGGTCAGGTCGACCGGTCCGTCCAGCCAGTGGCCCGGCGCGCCATCGGTCATGCCACGCCCTCGTCGTCCGGAGGATTGGCGGCGCGGGCGAGGTAGGTCGTGCGGGGCCGGGTCTTCAATTCTTCAAGCAGCACGAAGTGCCGAGGATCGCGCCGCGCGACATTTACCGCCGCCGCCGGATCGTCGCGATTACCAAAGCTGATGGCCTGCGTCGGACAGGCGCCTTGGCAAGCGGTCGTCATCTCGCCGTCGCGGATCGGGCGGTCCTCCTTCTCGGCGGTGCGGCGTGCGGCGCTGATCCGTTGGACGCAGTAGGTGCACTTCTCCATCACCCCACGGGCCCGAACGCTGACCTCCGGGTTGCGCTGGGCCTCGATCGAGCGGGCGTCGAGCTGGCCGAATACCGGCCAGTGCTGATTGTCGTGGAAGTTAAAGCGCCGCACCTTGTAGGGGCAGTTCGACTCACAAAAACGGGTGCCGATGCAGCGGTTGTAGACTTGGTCGTTGAGCCCCTCGGAATCGTGGACCGAGGCCTCGACCGGACAGACGGGCTCGCACGGCGCCTCCTCGCACTGCATGCACGGTATGGGTTGGAAGCCACCCTGGCCCGACGGGTGCTCGTAGCGGTCGACGCGCAGCCAATGCATGTCGCGCTCGCGGGCGATCTCCTCCGGTCCGATCACCGGGACGTTGTTCTCGGCCTGGCAGGCGACGACGCAGGCGTTGCAGCCGATGCAGACGGAGCTATCGATCACCATGGCCCAGGCGATTGGACCGGCGTCCGGCGGCGTCAGCAGGTCGGGGGGCGCTGGCGTGGGCTTTTCGGGTGCGAGGTCGGCCGGGGTGACGATCGGGAACAGCTTCGCATCGGCTGGCGCGAGCTCGAAGGCGTGCTGGGTGGCCGGGGGCGGACGCGCCGCGCCTGCCGCGGTGACCTCGACCGATGGGATGAGAAATCCCTGCGACGCGTCTCGCAGAGCGAAAGCATTTGAGCCGATCCCGTCCGCCACCGGGCCGAGTTCGGCTTGGCCGAACCCTGTCTGCAGGCTTGCTGCGCCGGGGGCCTGTCGAGAGTCGACGCGAACCGAAACCTGGACCAGGTGAGAACCGGCGCGCACCGCCGCGGCGTCGCCGGTGGCGAGCTTGAGCGCCTTGGCGTCGGCGGGCGCCAGCGCCAGGCTGGAGCCCCAGGTTTCCTTGCTGATCGGGTCAGGGGTCTCCTGGAGCCAGGCGTTGGCGGCGAAGCGCCCGTCCCAGACCCTGGGGGATGGGGCCAGCACCAGGACGAGGCCAGGTCCAATCCTGGCCGGCGCCACGGGCGGAAGTCGGGCGGCGGGCGCGGCTATGGCGCTGGCGGCGCTCTGTGGGACGGTTCCGTTCGCCAGGGCGTCAGTCCACCACCGAGCGAAGTCGGGCTCGCCCGCCCCTTTCCACGTCGCCTGCACGCGCTCGAGGTCGCCGCCTTCGCCTGCCGCAAGCAGGACGGCCAGAAGGTTGTGGGCGGTACGGGTGTCGTACAGCGGGGCGATCAACGGTTGGACGAGGCTGGCCGTCCCATCGAAGGCTCGGCTGTCGGACCAGCTCTCGAAGGGATGGGAGAGCGGCGCGTGCCACATCGCCGCCCGGCCGGTCGCGCCGCGATAGAGACCGGCGTGGAGCGTGAAGGGCACGCGCCGCATCGCATCCCGGAAGCCGAGATCGGGCGGGGCGCCGAAAACTGGATCGCTGTCGAGGACGATCAGGGTCTTGACGGCGCCGGTTCGCATGATCCGCGTGAGCGCCGCCAGGGCGTCTGCGTGGTCCTGCTCGACGGAGTCTAACGGCGCGAAGGCGTCGATCGGCGCCTTCGTCCGCGCGTTCATCCAGTGGGCCAGGGCGTGGATCTCGGGGGCCTGCGCAGGCCCCGCGAGGACGAAGCCCCTGGCCCCGCCGACCTTCAGATCTTGCGCCGCCTGCGCGACGAAACGCTCGACCGACGCCGGCAGCGGCGGCGGCGTCAGCGGCGCGCCGAGCGCGGCCGCAAGAGCGATCGCGGCGTTATGGATCAATTCAGGCCGCACCGCTTCGCGCCGGTCGGACATCACCCCGGTCGGCGTCAGCGAGGACTCGATCGTGTAGAGCCGCGACATCGGCCCGTTCTGGGGGCGCCGGCGTTGAGCAAAGGCTCGGGCCAGATGGATCTGGTGAGGCCCGGGACCCAGGACGTCTGCGCCAAGGCTGAAAATTATGTCCGCCTGCTCGAGGCGTGGCTGAAGGTCCACGGCGCGACCGAAGGCGAGACGCGCGCCCATGCGTTGGACGTCGTCGTGGAGCGGCTCCCATCGGAACCGCTGGAGGTCCGGATAAGCCTCGGTCAGGGCCTCGAGTTGCTTCAGAACCGTGGGGGAAAGCACGCGGCCTGTGAGGATCGCGATGCCGGCGCCGCGGTCGGCGGCGTGGGCCGACAGCCTTTCGCGCATCACCTCGCCGAGGGTGCGCCAGTCGGCCGGGACAGCCCCGCGCATCGGCGTCTTGGAACGCTGAGGATCGAAGAGATCGAGCACCGCCGCCTCGATGAACGGGTCGGTGGCCCCCAGCGTTGCCGGATGATGTACATTGCCGTCAACCTTGATGGGCCGACCGTCCACGACCACGCCGACGACACCGCGGCCGTATCCGGACAGCTCCAGCGCGGTCGCATAGCGAACCGCTTCGCCCGCGGACACGCCGCCAGCCATGTCGACAAAGGGCGTTATGGTCTCCCGG
>DASXOP010000020.1:0-47580 GCA_036494265.1 Caulobacteraceae bacterium
CCTTCCAGATCGCCGACACCCTAATGAATTCGGGCTTGGTCGGCGTGGACCTCTCGAAGCTTCTGCGCGAGCTCTTCCTCGGCGTGACGTGGGGCGAGCTTAGCTTGGCCGTGGCTATCTTCGCGACGGCCATGCATAGCGAACTTCTCGGGGTAGAGGTTGAGCTGCAGGCCCTTCGCGCCGAGCTTGCGTCGCTGAGGCGCCGCGGCTGATGGCCGAGCGCGACGCCTACGACACGCCCGAGTCCCGCATCCGCCTGATCCCATTCGGAGAGATCACGCTCGGAACGCGGCGGCGCGACCTCGTGCAAGGCCTGATCCCGCGGGTTGGCCTCGTGGTCGTCTGGGGCCCGCCCAAGTCGGGCAAGAGCTTCTGGGTGTTCGATCTCGCCATGCACGTCACGCTCGATTGGCCCTATCGCGGCCGGCGGGTGCACCCTGGCCCGGTCATCTACTGCGCCTTCGAGGGCCAGGCCGGGATCGAGGCGCGCGCCGCAGCCTTCCGCCAACGTTTCCTCGCCGAGGAACCGGCGGCGATCCCGTTCTATCTTGAGCCCGTCAGCCTCGATTTGGTCGCCGACCACCGCGAGCTGATCGCCGCCGTCCGCCAGCACCTCGCCCATCTCGAGCCCGTCGCCGTCGTGCTGGACACCCTCAACCGATCGCTGCGCGGTTCGGAGTCCAGCGACGAGGACATGACAGCCTACGTCCGGGCGGCCGACGCGATCCGCGAGGCGTTCGAGTGCGTCGTGATCGTGGTTCACCACTGCGGCGTCGATGATGGCCGGCCGCGCGGTCACACCTCGCTCAGCGGCGCCGCCGACGCCCAGCTCTCGGTCAAGCGCGACGCCGAGGGAAACATCGCCGTGGAGGTCGAGCTGGCGAAGGACGGCCGCCAGGGCGACTCGCTCCTGAGCTGCCTCGAAGTTGTCGAGGTCGGCCTGGACGAGGACGGTGAGACCATCACCAGCTGCGTCATCGTGCCGGCGGAGGGTGAGTTTTCGAGCCCCGCCAAGCGGCTCTCGGGCGTGACCAAGACGGCTTTCGAGCTGCTCCAGAAGGCGATCGATGAGGCCGGCGAACCGGCGCCGGGGGGCCCTCATTTCCCGCCCGGCGCCCGAACGATTGGCGTCTCCGCATGGCGCGCTTACCACGAGACCGGGACCATCGCGGACGGGGCCAAGCCGGACAGCCGCCGGCGCGCCTTTGTCCGGGCGATCGAGAAGCTGCAAGCGATTGGCGTGATTGGGGTTTGGGCCGATCGCGTCTGGATCAACGAGACCAGCCGGACAAGCCGGACATGATCCGGACAATACCTTTTGTCCGGCGGACATCCAAACGGACAAATATCCCTCCCCCTTTAGGGGGGGGTGTTGTCCGGTGTCTGGGCGAGGAGTGCTGTCAGCTCCTCACCGAAGAGCCCAAGGGCAGAACGAGCGAGCTCGGTGATGGGTGAGAGGGCGACGGCTGACGCGGGCGCCGACGGCTGGATTTTCGCGGCTCAGTGGCGGCGGTGCGGTCGCTCGCAACCGGCGCGAGGATCGAATGGTGGCAAACGGAGTGGCGCGGCGCGAAACGGTGCGAGAAAGTCGTGCAGTTTCCACGCCTTAGCCGATAGCATGAGGCGGTTCTCGGAACCGCTGCCCCCGCCGAAAGCGCCTGTCATGTCCAATCGAGCCGCGATGCAGGTGCAACCCGCCAGCGCTCAGGTGCGCAAGCCCCGCAAGCCGAAGCGGTTCGCCGCCGCCGACGGCCGGCGCTCCGATGCGCTGCGCCTCCGCAATCAGGAGATCGCGCTCGCCGAGGCGCTGGGCGGCTTGGCTGGACTGTCGCCGCCCGAGCTTCTCCGCGTCCGCAACGCCGCGGCGCTGAGCGTGCGCCTGGAGCAAGTTCGCAGCGCTCTGGCGCGCGGCGATCTGGCCGTGAGCGATCAGGACCTCGTTCGGCTCTCCAACGTCCTGAGCCGCGAGCTGAGCGCCCTCGATCGGCTGGCGGCTACGAAGCGCAAGGCGACGGTCGCCGACGGCCAGCAAGCCCTCCGCGACTACTGCGCCGAGGCCGCTGCATGACGGCGCTGATCCCGTTCGATCGCGCGATGACGGACGGCGCCTTGCTCGGCGCCGCGCTCGGCGATGCGAAGCCCTGGGCGGCGTGGCGCGCGATCTTGAAGGCGAGCTTCGCCGAGCCGATGACAGCGGCCGAGGCGCGGACGTTCGGTAAGCTGGCGGGCGGGCGGAAGCCTCCGAAGCGCCCTGTCGCCGAGCTGTGGGTTGCGGCTGGTCGGCGCTCTGGGAAGAGCCGTATGGCGGGCCTGACCGGCGTGTATCTGGCGGCTTGCGTCGATCATTCGGCGAGGCTGGCGCCGGGCGAGCGC
This sequence comes from Caulobacteraceae bacterium, assembly GCA_036494265.1. Lineage (GTDB taxonomy): Bacteria > Pseudomonadota > Alphaproteobacteria > Caulobacterales > Caulobacteraceae > Acaudatibacter. Next base: position 2,374 of record DASXOP010000020.1, read on the forward strand.
GGCTATGTGCTGGTGGTGGCGCCGACGACGGGCCAGGCCGCGACGGTGAAATCCTACTGCGAAGCTTTCTTGACCCGCTCCCGGCTCCTGGCGCCGCTGGTGGTGAGCGTGACGGCCGATGAGATCGCGCTGACGAACGGGATCACCATCGCGATCGGCGCGGCGAGTTTCCGGACGCTGCGCGGGAAAACCCTCCTTGGGGTGGTGGTCGATGAGGTGGCGTTCCTCCGCGACGAGACGAGCGCCTCGCCCGACGTGGAGTTGGTGCGTGCCGTCATTCCGAGCTTGTCGGCGGCGCGGGGGACGCTGATCGGGATCAGCTCGCCCTATCGCAAGATCGGGGTTCTGGCGCAGCGCCATCGCGACCACTTTGGCCGCGACAGCGACGTGCTGGTGATCAAGGCGGCCAGCACCGAGCTCAACCCGACGCTTGACGTCCGGATGATCGCGCGGGCTATGGCCGACGATCCGACCGCAGCTCGCAGCGAGTGGCTCGCCGAGTTCAGGGAGGACATCTCGAGCCTCCTGACCGACGCGGCGATCGATGAGGCGGTTGACCGGAACCGGCCGCTGGAGCTGCCGCCGTGCTCCGGCGTGGCCCACAGCGCCTTCGTGGACGCTTCGGCCGGGCGGCACGACGCCTTCACGATCTGCATCGGGCACAAGGACGGCGACGGCTTCGTGGCCGACGTGATCCGGGGGAAGCGGGCGCCGTTCAACCCGTCGGTGGTCGCCGGCGAGTTCGCCCAGCTGGCCCGGTCCTTCGGTTGCGGCGAGGTGGTGGGCGACAATTTCGCGGGCGAATGGGTGGCCCAGGCCTTCCGCGCCGCCGGCGTCGAGTACCGGCGCTCCGACATGCCGAAGAGCGGCCTCTACCTCGAAGGCGTGAGCGTGTTCATGCGCGGCGCGGTCTCGATCCCGAACCTCCCGCCGCTGATCCGCGAGCTGCGGCTGCTGGAGCGCCGCACAGCCCGCTCGGGCAAGGATGCGGTGGATCACCCCGTCGGCGGCTCCGACGACCACGCCAACGCCCTTTTCGGGGCCATGCGGTCAGTCCTGGGTCGCAAGCGGGTCGCCGTGGAGTTGGAGGGCCTGGTCGCGCCGCAGATCGTCCACGCCGGCGACTTCGGCTGGGATACGTCACCCGCGCTTACTGGAGGCCTAGTCCTATGAGATCGCCCCTCGCACGCCGTGCGCCGCCCGGGCCATCGCCCGAGACTTCGCTGGAGGATGCCGTGTTGGCCACCAGCATTGCCTCGGACCGCGCCGCAGAGATGCTCGCCGCGGCGTTATCCGCCCACCGAGACGCGCTGGCGCAACTCCAGCGCCGACGCCGCAACCTCGCTTCCTTGATCAACAAGGCCATCGGCGCCAGCGCGGTCGAAGGGGCGCTCGCCGCGGCCGGCGTCGCCCCGCACCTCGCGATCCACGTCAGCGCGCCGCGCCGGCGGAGCTTCGAGACCCAGGCGCGCAGCCTGATCGGCCCCGCGCATCAACCCCCAGAGGAGGCCCAACCGTGAAGTTGAACCCGACCCAGATCGCCGCCGTGCTCGGCCAGCCGAAGCCGGAGGCCGAGACGCCGACCACCCCGCAAGGGCATGCCCTGGCCGAGATCGATGCGCTCAACCAGCGTGTGACCGACCACATCGAGACGCAAAGGCAGCCCGGCGAAAGCCATGAGCAGGCGGCGGCACGCTGCTACGCGGAAAACCCCTCGCTCTACGCCGGACAGTCCGCGGCGATCGACGACATCAAGAACCGACACCTCGGCGTCCAGGGCGCCGCGCGACCGCTCGGCGCCGATCGGTCGGCGTACTGATGGCCGGGTTCGCCGATCTTGAGGGCGGCGTGCTCCAGGCCGAGCTAGCGCAGCTCGCGTTCCGCAAGGCTGGCTTTCCGGGGGTGATGACCAGGTTTCGGCTGACCGAGCTCTCAGGCGTGACCAAGGGCGCCCAGGCCGGCGCGCGCGTGGCGATCCTGAAGCGCGCCGACCCTGCGCCGACCACCAGCCGGGATCCGGCAGACGCGGAAGGCTGGGCGGCAAGGCGACTCGCCTGCCAGGACGCGCTCGAAGCCGTCGCGAAGAGCCGAGCCTCAGCGGAGGCCACCACCTTCGCCAAGGCGTATGCGGCGATCTTAGCCGAAGAGCCCGCGCTCTTCGCAGCCGTCATCTAAGCGCCGCGTCTGAACCCCCAGACGCGGCGGGCGGCCGTCCTACAGCCTTCTGGCGGTCTCCCCTGGCCATGGCCGGCCCGGACAAGTCGTGAGTGTCCGTAACAACCGCGACAGCCCTTGGCGCCGTCACCCTTTCCGGCGCGCGGGGGCAAGCGGGCGGCGGGACTCGGGGTCCTTAGCCGCCCAAACTGGCGGTCGGCGTGGACTGGGAAAGCGCCGGCCGCCAACCCTTTCGAGGAGAGACGCGGCCCATGGGATCGCCGGCGGAGTACATCGACATAGGCGACGGGCGTTGGGTTGGCGTCGAGGTTCTCGCGGATGACGCGGACCAGCTCGTCCTCGCCGTGCTCCACTACCAGAGCGCCGAGGGCGGGCTCCGGCCCGTGCCTGGCTCAGGTGTCATCATGCCGATCGACGCCGCCGAGCAGCTCGTGGGCGCCGTCTTGGGTGTCGTCGAGAAGGTGGAGCGCGCCGAGGCCGGCGGGCGGCTTCGACACAATCCGTAGAAGCTCGACTCTCACCGATTCGGGGTCCACGATCTGCGCGCGAAATGTGCCGGTCCGCCTAGGAAAGGGCGGGTACCCGGCGGCAACGCGCAAGCGCGCCCAGGACCGACTCCACCCGTTTAGGACGGACCAGGCAGGTCGATAACCCGGGTTTCCCGCGCCACTATCGAAGGCGAGCTCCGGAGCGCCGACGGTGGGCCGATAAATCTGCGAACGGCGGTCAATCCGTAACGTAGAGCGCGAAGACGCATCCCTTACCGGGCGGCGCCGGCGTGGCCCGAGGGTACCTTCTCATGAAGCCCCCTTGGCTCACAGTCGAAGTGAAAGTGGACGTTGCCGCCTGTGTCCGGGCTCTTGCCTGGGTCATCGCCGCCTTCGGTTCGCTCTCGTTCTGAGACGGGGCGGGGTTCTGGTTTCCAGCCCCCCGCCTTCCCGTCCCAGACAAAGCCAGCGGCGGCCGAGGCCTGGAGCTCCGCTCCGCCTCCGCCGCGTTCACCTTGGTCGTCCAGGACCCGCAATCGTTGCCATGGTAATATCAGACGCACGCTGAACGCGATTCCTCGCGGTACGCGTTGCGGAGAAGCGATGCTCAATGGCCAAGAAACCACCGCCGAAGCCTCCATCAAAACCGAGGCCGAAAAACACCGGCAAAGAGACGATTACACCACCGAAGACGAAGCTGGTCTCAACAGAGGCGAAGAAGCTTCGGTCCGGCGACCGTGCGGCTGGGCGCATCATGGCGGAAGAGTCCGTCGCCGTGCGGGAGGGCGTGCGGAAGTCCAGCAAATCCAGGCCCAAGCCCAAGAAGTGATGCCCATTTCGGCCGTCGGCTTTAGCCTTTCCAGGCCGGAAACCCTGCGGCCATCGGACTGACTCGCGATCTCACCCGCCTCCTGGGCGGCTCGGTACTCACCGGCGAGGCGCATTTTCGCGCCGGCCTCGATCTCCAGAGCATCGGCCCGGGCGCGGTGGACCGCCAGAACGGGCCCTAGCGGTTGCGCCAGCTGCCGCGGATGAATCGCTTTCCGCGAGTGGGTCAGAGAATCGGAGTAAGGTCCGGGCGAATTGTAAAGCTCCGAGGCGGAATGGACCGGGAAGAATTCAAGACGCGCCTGACCTCGGTGCTTTCGCCGTCGCAGGCGATCACCGACCCGGCCTTGTTGCGGGGTAGAGCCAAGGAGTTTCGCCAAGCCCGAGAAGCGTTGGAAATGCCGGGCCGCCAAGTCTTCATCTGCGGCTTGCGGGGTGTCGGCAAATCATCCCTCGCCCTGACCACTTCGCTGGCCCTTGCGGGCGTCACCGACCGGCGAGTGGTGCCCACCATCCAGTGCTGGCGCGGTGCCACTTTCGGCGAGTTGATCCGCGACCTTTGCAACGCCTTCTCGACAGCTTCACCGCTCGCCCAGGAGGAAAAGACCACCCTGAAAGGCGGCGTTGACTTCAAGCTCGTGAACGCCGGTGGCTCGGCCGAACAAACGTCATCCATGCGATTCAAGGAACCGTCATCCGTGAACGAGGCGGCTGAGTTCATCAGCTGGGCTTCGCAAAGAACGGGCAAACGGGTCGCCATCATTGACGAGTTCGATCTCCTGTCGGAGTCGACTTGCCACGAGCAAATCGGTCAGCTCGTGAAGGCGTTCGCCGATGGAAATATTGACGTGAAGCTTATGTTCTGCGGCGTCGGTGACAGCGCCAACGACCTCATGCGGGGGCATTCATCGGCCTTCCGGTACTTCCACACGATCAACCTCGACCGGATGGGGATGGGCCCGCGCTTGGAGATCGTTGAAGGCGCCGCTCAAGCCATGGGGATCGAGATCGAGCGCAACTCGGTCGTTCGGATCGCGCAGATTTGCGATGGCTTCCCCTACTTCGCCCACCTCGTCACGGAGAAGCTCCTTTGGGAGTGGTTCAATGACGCGGACGCCAACGCGAGGCGCTCCGATCCGCGCCACTACGACGAAGCGATCCGGCGCGCCTCGGAGGAGGCGGAACCGGAGTTGATGGACCCCTACGACAAGGTGGTGAAGCGCTATAAGATCACCGGCGAGCATATAATCTGGGCGATCGCGGATGGTGCCGCGATGGACAAGAACGTTGACGGCGCCTTCCGAGACTATCGGGACCTTCTCGACCGTGTGCACGGCGAGGATTTGACGCGCGATCAGTTCAACAATCGCCTGATCCAGCTCCGATCGGACACCTTCGGCAACATTCTCTTCAGCCGCCGCCGCGGCTGGTACGAATTCACGGAGAAGCGCATGCGGGGCTATGCTCGCCTGCGCGCCGCGCGCCAGGGCTTCATCCTCCGCAGCGACAACCCAGGCTCAGCCTGAATCCGAGGAGCGAGACTTGCCACCAACCCTGCCACTAAAGAGGCGGATTCGGATGGTGCGAAGCGGATCGAAGCCGGCGCGTCAGGCTGCGTTCACGGTGTAAGACGGACTTTAGCGGCGCGCGACGGCGCGAGCCTCTCCGCATTAGGAAACCGCTGCTCTATCCTGCTGAGCTATCGGGCCAGCGCGAGGCGGATTTAGCGGCTTCGCGTGATCCGATCCAGCGGCTCTCGCGTTTGGGGAGCGGTTGGGGGCGCCACGACCGGCGCAAGCGACGATTGGAGCGATGAGACGTGACGGTGTCGAAGAAGCCTGAAACCCTGATGTTCGCGGCGGCCCTGGCCGGCCTGGCCGCCTTCTCTGCCGCGCCGGTGCGGGCCGCGCCCGCCGATCCGGCGGCGGCGCAGATCGATGCGTTCGACGCGGCGCTGCTCGACACCATGAAGGCGGGCAAGACGCTCGGTGTCCAGGGCCGCTACCGCAAGCTGGCCCCGGCGGTGTCGCAGGCGTTCGATGCCGCCACCATGGTCCGCATCGCCGTCGGGCCGAGCTGGTCGACGATCCCGGCCGCCCAGCAGCAGGCGCTGACCCAGGCGTTCCAGCGTCTGACCGTCGCCGGCTATGCCCATAACTTCGACGGCTACTCCGGCGAGCGGTTCGTGCTCTCGCCCAATGTGCTCACCCGTGGGCCGGACAAGGTGGTGCAGACGCAGATCGTCGCGTCGAGCGGCGCGGTGACGATCTCGTATCGGATGCGCCAGGTGGGCGGGACCTGGAAGGTGATCGACGTGCTCTACAACGGCGCGATCAGCCAGCTCACCACCCGCCGCGCGGACTTCACCACCACCCTGGCCCAAGGCGGCGCCGCCGGCCTGCTCGCCCACCTGAACGCGCTGGCCGACAAGCAGCTGAAGTGACCCACAGTGCGGTTCGCTGGGACAGCGTAAACTTTTCTTCCCCTGGCAGGCGAGTCACTCTTGCCACGTGAGGGCAGACCCGCTTGGGTGCACGCCGTTACGCCAGTTGCCCGCGATGGAATGGCAGTCGGCGCATTGGTTGAGGCCGCTCGATTGGCGAGTTAGGCCGCAGGGGAGCTGCAGATGGACAAAGGTCTTTCAGGGCGTGTCATTGGCGGGGCTATCGTCGCATTGGCGTCGGCATTTTGCGTGGCGGTTTCCCCGGCGACCGCGGCGACCTCCTACTCCGGAACGGTCGACGCATCGTTCTCGGGGATACTGCTAAGCGGAGACCTGGTTGACGGCCTTACCGGCGCGACGACGCTCCAAAATAATAGCAACACCGCAGTCTTCACCATCTCGAACACCGGCGGTGGCATCCACAACATGCTGTCATGGGGGTCGGACGCGACCAGTGACCACAACCCACCCGTTGGGGATTTCAGCACGCTAACTTTCACCGGAAAGCCGTTCTCTAACATTGCCCCGGACCAGACATTCGACCTGGGAACGCTGACCTATTTCAATGGGGGGAGCGACACGGCAACACTGGTCTTCGGTGGCACTCTCGACTTTAGCGTCGTTCGTCAGCCCACTATCAGCGACGCCGTGACCGGCTTCACGATCAGCACGACGTCCAATAACGGCTCCGACGCGCAGAATGCCGATTTCATCGGGTTCAGCGCCATCCCGTCAACGTTTAACGTGGAAGAAGGAGCCACGGCGTCCGTCGATGTCTTCGGACATATTCACGGCGATCCGCAGCTCGTCCTGGGTTCAATTGGTCCTGGGACCCCCGAACCGGCTACTTGGGCGATGCTAATGGTGGGCATCGGTATTGCCGGTGCTGCTTTGCGTCGGCGGATGGCGCTAACCGTCGCCTGATCGCTTCTACGATTGCATTCAAGGGCCGCCCAACGGGCGGCCCTCGTCAGTTGTAGGGACTGCCTTACGGCGCCTTGTGCGGGACCACCACGGGGGCGTCTTCCCAGCCGCCGCCGAGGTCCTGGAAGACGGCGACCTGGTCGTCGATCAGCGCCTGGTCGGAGGCGGCGAGTTCGGCGCGGGCGGCGACGAGGTTGCGCTCGGTCTGCAGCAGATCCGGGAAGCTGATCGAGCCTTGCCTGAGTTGGATCTGGGCCAGGTCGAACGCGCTCTCGTTGTCGGCGACGTTGGCGGCCAGCGCCGTGTGGCGGGCAAGCTCGGCGTCGTAGGTGCTGAGGCCCTGCTCGGTTTCCTTCAGCGCGTTCAGCACCACGGAGTTGAAGCTGGCGATCGAGGCGGAGGCCTGGGCCTTGGCCTGGATCACCTCGGCGCGGGCGACCAGGATGTTGGGGAAGGTCCAGGTGATCAGCGGGCCGAACTGGTAGGTGAAGTTGCCGGCCGAAGCGATCTGCTTCAGCGACGTGCCTGAGCTGGCGGCGTTCCCGGTCAGAGAGACGGTCGGGTAGAAGTCGGCGGTGGCGACGCCGATACGGGCGGTGTCGGCGGCCAGGGTTCGTTCGGCCTCGCGCACATCCGGTCGGCGCTTGATCAGCGCGGCGCCGTCGCCGACCGGCAGCGGCGTCCTGATCGTGGGCGGAGCCTGGCACGCAGCGGCGGCTTGCGAGATCTCCGCCGGCGGGTGGCCGGTGAGCACGGCCAGCTCGAACAGTTGCGCGCGGTGTTCGCCCTCGAAGGTGGGGATCGCGGCGCGGGCCTGGTCGAGGGTGGCCGCGGCGCTGGCGACGTCGAAGTCGGAGCGGGCGCCCAGGTCGCGCATGCGGCGGGTGAGGTCGAGCACCTGTTGCGACAGCTCGGCGCTCTTGCGGGCGGTGTCGGCCTGCGCGGCGAAGGCGCAGGCGTCGGCGTAAGCGCGGGCGGTCTCGGCGGCGACGGTGATCCGCACCACGTTCTCGGCTTCGGCCGTGGCCGAGGCGTCGGCGCGGGCGGCCTCGATCGAGCGGCGGATGCGCCCGAAGAGGTCGACCTCGTAGCTGACGTTGAAGGCGCCCGCGCCCAGCCACGACGGCTCGGCCTTGGTCCCGGTCAGCGCGGCGACGAGGTCGGACGAGCCGGTCTTGCCCCAAAGATCGTTGGCCGAGAGCTGGGTGGTGGGAAAGAGCCCGGCCCTGGCCTGCGACAGCACCCCGGACGCCCGCAGCAGGTTGGCCGCGGCGGCCTTGAGGTCCTCGTTGTTGGTCAGCGCTTCCTGGACCAGCTGGTCCAGGGTCGGGTCGTCGTAGAGCCGCCACCAGTCGGCTGGCGGCGCCTCGGCGGTGCTGGCGATCGCGGGGCGGGCGGAAACGAACGGCTGCGCCTCGGCTGGCGGCGTCTCGGCGGCGTGGTAGTTCGGCCCGACGGCGCAGGCCGAAGCGCCGAGCACCCACACGAGCGGGGCGAGACTCCGGACGGGCCTCACTCGGCCGGCTCCGGCGGTGCGACGGCGGTCTTCAGCACGGCCGGCGGCTTCGGCAGCCGGTCGGCGACCGCGCGGAAGACGACGTAGAAGGTTGGCGTGAAGACGAGGCCGAAGAAGGTCACGCCGATCATGCCGAAGAAGACGGCGATCCCCAGCGCCTGGCGCATCTCCGCCCCCGCGCCGCTGCCAAAGGCCAGCGGGGCGACGCCGAAGATGAAGGCGAACGAGGTCATCAGGATCGGCCGCAGGCGGGTGTGGGCGGCGGTGGCGGCGGCCTCGTGTCGCTCCAGCCCGTGTTCCTGCTCGGCCTGGCGGGCGAATTCGACGATCAGGATGGCGTTCTTGGCGGCAAGGCCAATCAGCACGATCAGGCCGACCTGGGTCAGGATGTTGTTGTCGCGGCCCATCAGGTTGACGCCGGTCATGGCCGCCAGCAGGCACATCGGCACGATCAGGATCACCGAGAACGGCAGGGTGACGCTCTCGTAGAGCGCGGCCAGCACCAGGAAGGCGAACACCACCGCCATCACGAACACCAGCCCGCCGCTCTGTGCGCTCTTCTGCTGCAAGGCGAGGTCTGTCCACTCGTAGCCGAAGCCATTGGGCAACGCCTTCTGGGCGGCCGCCTCCATCGCCTCGATCGCCTGGCCGCTGGACTTGCCGGGCGCGGCGTCGCCCTGGATCTCGGCGCCCGGGTAGAGGTTGTAGCGCAGCACCCGATAGGGGCCGGTGGTCTGCTTCAGGTTCACGAACTCGCCCAGCGGCACCATCGCCCCGGACGCCGAGCGGGTCTTCAGCGCGCCGATCGCCGACGGGTCGTTGCGATAGCGCCAGTCGGCCTGCGCATAGACCTGGTAGGTGTGGTTCAAGTAGTTGAACGTATTGATGAACGTGGAGCCGAGGTAGGTCTGCAGGGTGTTGAACACGCTGGTGTCGGGCACGCCCAGCACCTCGGCCTTGGTGCGGTCTATGTCGGCGAAGATGCGCGGCGTGCGGGTGTTGAAGCTGACGAAGGCGTTCTGGATCACGCCGCTCGCGTTGGCGGCCGCGGCGACGTCGTTCGCGGCCTTTTCCAGCTCCTGGTAGGTGTGCTGGGTGCGGTCCTGAATGATCATCTTGAAGCCGCCGGCGCTGCCGATGCCACGCACCGGCGGGGGATCGATGATCTTGATGTCTGCGGCGGTGTAGGTGGCGAAGCGCTTGCGCAGATTGATGGCGATCTTTTGGGCGGTGAGGCCCTCCTTCAACCGCTCGTCGAAGGGCTGCAGCACCAGGTAGATTTGGCCGGTGTTCGACTGGGTCGCGCCGGACGTGGCGTCGACGCCAGCATAGGCGCTGCCGGCCAGCACACCGCGCGCTTGCAGTGCGATCTGGGTGACTTCGCGCGTGACCTGGTCCGCGCGATCGAGCGACGCGCCGGTAGGCAGCTGGATCGCCACGATCAGGTTGCCCTGGTCCTGATTGGGGATGAAGCCGGTGGGCGTCCCGATCAGCAGCGCCACTGTCGCCACCAGCAGCACCGCGAAAACGCCGAACATGACCCGCGGCAGCCGCACCATCCGCGTCGTTGCCTTGGAATAGAACTCGCTGAGGCGGTTGAAGGTGTTGGTGAACGCCTGCCCCGCCAAGGCCAGCGGCGCGAGCAACCCGGTCGGCTTGTGGCCTTCGCGGTGCGGGCGCAGCACCAGCACGCACACCGCCGGCGACAGGGTCAGCGATACGGTCAGGGAGATCACCGTCGCCGCGGCGATGGTGACGGCGAACTGGCGATAGAACTGTCCGGTGATGCCGCTGATCAACGCCGCCGGCGCGAAGACCGCGATCAGCACCAGCGCGATAGCGATCAGCGCGCCGCCGACTTCATCGACCGTGGCGTGGGCCGCCTCACGCGGAGTCAGCCCCTCTGCGAGCTTCCGCTCGATGTTCTCCACCACCACGATCGCGTCGTCGACGACGATCCCGATCGCCAGCACCAGGGCGAAGAGGGTGAGCGTGTTGAGCGAGAAGCCGGCTGCCTTCAGCACCACCATCGCGCCGATCAAGGCGACCGGGATGGCGAGGATCGGGATCAGCGCGGCGCGCCATGTCTGCAAGAAGACCACGATCACGATCACCACCAGCACGATGGCGAGGCCGAGGGTCTTCTCCACCTCGTTGATCGAGGCGGCGACGTATTCGGTCGGATTGTAGATGATCTGGTAGCCGAGACCGGGCGGGAAGTCCTTGCTGAGTCTCTGCATCGTGGCGCGAAGGTTGTCGGCGGTCTCCAGGCCATTGGCGCCCGGCAGTTGCAGCACGCCGACGGCGGCGGCGTGGTGGTTGACGATCTGGCCGTCGGGCTGGCGCACGACGAGGTAGGCGTCGGTGGTGTAGTCGGCCGCGCCAAGCTCGACCCGCGCGACGTCGGAGATCCGGGTGTAGCGCCCTTGCGCGTCGCGCTTGACGACGATGTCGCCGAACTCCTGCGGCGTCGTCAGCAGCCCCTCGGCCTGGATGTTGAGTTGCTGGGCGCCGGCGGTGTTCCCGAACGGCGGCTGGCCGATCGAGCCGGCGGCGACCTGCACGTTGTGAGCCCGAAGCGCGCCGACGATATCGTCGACGGTCAGCTGACGCTGCGCGGCTTTGTCTGGATCGATCCAGATCCGCATCGCGTAGTCACGCGCCGCTCGGCCGCCAAGGTCGCCGACCCCCGGCACCCGCAGCAGCTCGTCGCGGACGTGCAGGGTGAAGTAGTTGGAGATGTACTGCTGATCGAGGCTGTTGTCCGGCGAGTAGAAGTGCACCGCCAGCAGCAGGTCGGGCGAGGCCTTGCGGACGATCAGGCCGGTCGCCTGCACCGCCGACGGCAGCTGCGGCAGGGCGACGGCGGCGCGGTTCTCGACCAGCACCAGGTCCTTGTCGACGTCGGCGCCCAGCTTGAAGGTGACGGTGATGGTCAGGTGGCCGTCGCCGGTCGACTGCGAGGACATGTAGAGCATGTCCTCGACCCCGTTGATCTGCTCTTCGATCGGCTGCGCCACCGTGGTCGCCAGCGTCTCCGCCGAGGCGCCTGGATAGGTGGCGCCGATGTTCACGGTCGGAGGGGCGATCTGCGGATACTGCGCGACCGGCAGCGTCGGCAGCGCGATCGCGCCCATCAGGGTGATCAGGATCGAGACCACCGCCGCGAAAACCGGGTGGTCGACGAAGAAGTGCGCGAACTTCATGGACCGACCGAGAAGGTCGCGGAGGACGAGGTCGGCGACGCGGGCGCGTCGGGCGTGGCGGTCTGCGGGGCGATCTGGCCGGCCTTGACGCTGACGTGCGCCTTGGGCCGGACGTGCTGCACCCCTTCGATGATTATCCGGTCCTGGGCGGTGATGCCCGAGCGGATCACGCGGAGGCCGTCCACCAGCGGGCCGAGCTGGACGATGTGCTGGACCACCACGTCATCGGCGCCGACCACGTAGACGGTCTCGTTGGATTGGTCGGTGACGATCGCCTGGTCTGGCACCAGCAGGCCGGCATAGGGATGAGAACCTTGCAGCCGCATGTGGCCGAACATGCCGGGCGTGAGGAACGCCGAGGGATTGTCGACCAGCGCGTAGGCCGAGATCACCCCGGACGAAGCGTCGAAGGCGTTGTCGACGAAGGCGAGGCGGCCGTTCCAGCGATAGTCTGGCTCGTCCTGCAGCCGGATCTGCACCAGCGGGGTCAGCCCCGCGCCGATCAGGTTCTGGCGCTTGTACTTCAGGAACAGCGCCTCCTGCCCGGAGAACCGGAAGCGGATCGGGTTGAGCGCGACGATGCTGGTCAGGATGGTGGTGTCCTGGGTGACCAGATTGCCGACCAAGGACTTGGCGTCGGAGGCGCGGCCGGAGATTGGCGCGATGACACGGGTGAAGCCAAGGTTCAGCGCCGCGGTGCGTTCGCTCGCCTGGGCCGCGCCGACATCGGCCTGGGCCGTGTGCAGGGCTGCCAGGCGGGTGTCGACATCCTGCTGGCTGGTGGCGCGGGCAGCGAGAAGGGCCTGCGAGCGGGTCAATTCGACCTTGGCGTCGGCGAGCGCGGCAGCGGCATGGGCTTCCTGCGCCTTGGCCTGGTCGAAGATCGCCTGATAGGGCCGAGGATCGATCTGGAATAGCAGCTGGCCCTGGCGCACATCCTCGCCATCGCGGAAGCCGACTGCGGTCACATAGCCCGACACCCGCGGGCGTACCTGAACGCTGCTCGGCGATTCGAACTGGCCGACGAAATCGTCCCAGTCCTCCACCTGGCGCTGGAGCGGCTGGGCGACCACGACCGGCTGGGGCGGCGGCGACGGCGGCTTCTGAGCGCCGCACGCGCCCAGGAACGCGGTCGCAAGCACGGCGGCCCAGAAGCGGCGGGAGATGAGCATACGTCCCCTTGATGCGTAACTGCCGGGGTTCGCTAGCGACTCCCGGCCAGGGCGCCAAGCGCGCCAGCGTTGTGACGCATCGTTAGGCAGCGACCCTTAGGCGACTGTCCTAGGAAGCCAACGTCTCAGTCTTGTTGCAAAACCGTGTTGTTCAGCCTGCAGAATTTCTGACGCGAGGGTCGCCCATCAAGGCGGGCTGAAAGATCAGCGCCGAGACCAGGGTCCATATCAGCGAGATCATCAAGAGCTTGCCCATGCTGGCGGTGCCGGGGTGGCTGGAGAGCCAGAGGCTGCCGAAGCCGGTGGCCGTGGTCAGCGCCGAGAAGAACACCGCCCGCGCCAGACTCGAGGTCAGGAGGTGCGAGCCGCCCGCGCGCCACGACATCACGAAGTAGATGTGGAACGCGACGCCGATGCCGAACAGCAGCGGCAGGGCGATGATGTTGGCGAAGTTCAGCGGCTGGCCGATCAGCACGCAGCTGCCCAGCGTCAAGAGGCCGGTGAGCACGATCGGGGCCATGGTGATCGCCACGTCGCGCACCCGCCGCAGCACCGCGAAGAGCAGCAGGGTGATGGCGAGGAACGAGAGCACGCCGGCCTCGATGAACGCCCGCACCACCGTGTTGCCGCCTTCGCGGATGCCGATCGGGGTGCCGGTGACGTCTGGCGCGACCTTGGCGACGGCGTCGATGAAACGTCCGAGCACGGCGTTGTCGTTGGCGTCGCCCTTGGGGCTGATCGAGACGCGGGCGCGGCCATCGGGCGTCGTCCAGTCGGCGACCAGGTCCGACGGCAGCGACTGCAGGGTCACCGGCTGGGCCGCGAGCGCGAACTGGATCTGGGTCAGCACGGTGGCGAACGGGGTCATCAGCGCGGTCTGCACCTGGCTGCGCGTCTGCGGCGTCGCCTTGGCAAGGCGCTCGAGCGTGGCGGCGAGGCGTTGGGCCTGCGCGCCAGCGTCGCCATGGCCGGCGCTGACGCTGACCTGGCGGAGAGAGGCGGCGGTGGCGGTCAGGCTCTGGATGGTCTCGGCGTCGGTCGGCGGCGGCGCGATGACGAGGGGGTTGAGCGCGATGTCGAGCAGGGTATTGGCGTCGGTGATCGCGGCCAGCTTGGCCGGCTGATCTGTGGGCACGAAGTCGGCCAGGGTGCGGGCGCTATCGACTTGCGGAACCGTTGAGACTCGCGTCGCCAGGGCCTGGGCGGCGGCGAGATTGGGGCGCACGGCTTCCAGAGTGACCGGGGTCGAGGCGGCGTCGCCCATCAGGTCCATCAGCGTCGAGACCGACTGGGTCTTCGGATCGCGCAGGTGGATCGGGTTGAAGTCGAAACTGAGCAGCGGCAGCAGCGCGGCGCAGAGCGCGGCGGCGCCGACGAAACCGGTCAGCACGCGGCGGCGATGGGCGACGACGAAGCTGTCGATCCGGCTGACGCTCTCCGGTGGCGGCTTCACGTCGGTCGGCGGCGGCGACAGCAGCATGATCAGCGCCGGCAGCAAAGTCAGGTTCAGCGCCAAGGCGATGATCATTCCGACCCCGGCGATCACGCCCAGCTGCGAGACGCCGTAGTAGTCGGTGGGCGCGAAGGCGAGGAAGCCAGCGGCGATGGCGAAGGCCGCCAGCGTGATCGGCCTGCCCATCATCAGCGCCGCTAGCTGCAACGCCTCGGCCGATGTCACGCCCGGCTCGTGCTCGGTGCGGTAGCGCACACTGAGCTGGATGCCGAAGTCGATGCCCAGCCCGACGAAGAGCGGGATGAAGGCGATCGAGATCACGTTGAAGGTGCCGTAGATCACCAGCCCCATCGCCGCGGCCATGGCGAGGCCGGCGAAAGTGGTGATCAGGATCGCGGCGATCACCTTGGCCGAGCGCACGGCCAGCCAGAGCATCAGCACGATCGCCGCGACTGCCGTCAGCGCGATCGGCAGCGCCCGCTCGGCCAGGCTGCCGAACTCCTCGTCCTCCAGCGGCACTGGCCCGGTCAGCCGCACCGTGACGCCGTGGCCGGGGTCCAGCACGAGCGCCTTGGCGTCGGTGCGGATCGCCGCGCTGGCTGCCGCGCCCGGCTCCAGCTGGGCGTAGTCCATCTTCGGGTTGACCAGCAGCACCTTGCGCAGCTCGCGCTTGTCGACCTCGCCGCCACCGACTAAGGCGCGCCATGAGAAGAACGCCGGCTTGCCCGCCTCCAGGCGCTCCAGCGCGTCGGCCAGCCGGGTCATCGGCAAGCTGAGGTTGGAGAGCTGGGCCTGGCCGGCGCTGACGCCTTGCAGTGCGGTGTTCAGCGAGCCCATCAGCCCGCGCAGCGACGGGTCGGCCGCCATCGGGCCTAGGAACGGCTCGGCGGCGATCAGGCGGTTTATGCTGCTCTTCACGTCCGCGGTGGGGGCGAAAAGCAGCCCCTCCTTGGCCCAGAACTCGCCGTCGTCGGGACGTCGCACCGAGGTGAAGTGGGCGGGATCGGCGGTCAGCTTCTCGGCCAGCGCCGCCGCGCCTTCTTCGGCGAGCTCCGGCGTCTGGCCATCGACCACGACCACGATCTGGGTGTCGGACGCCGGGAACAGCTTGGCGAAGGCCGCCTCGGCCTGACGGTAGGCGAGCTTGGGCGAGAGCAGGTCGTCGGTGTTGGTGTTGATCGAGAAGTGGCCGGCGACGAAGGCTATCGCCGCCAACGCCAGCACGAGCCCGGCCAAAGCCATCGGCCAGGGCCAGCGCGTGGCGATACTGGTCAGGCGCGCGATCGCCGAGGCGCGCTGATCGACGGCCCTCATGTCCGCGCGCTCAGTTCCCGGCGAGCCGCATCGCCGAGCCGCCCAGGTCGATCTGCCTGGCGGTAGCGATGGGCGCATCGAGGTCCGCGTCCGCCGTGGCGTAGGCCGCCGTCGCGCTCGGCGGCGATACTATCGCAGGAAGGCTGGGCGGCTCAGCTTGGGAAGACGGGCCGGGCGGCGGCGCGCTGGCGGGTCCCGGATCGTCGATCGGGGCCAGGTCGGGCGCGGCGTCCTCCCCGCGAATCTCCGCCTCGCGCGACTGCAGATAGACCGAGCGCAGAGTGGCGTAGGGGTCGGTGGCGTCCTGGGTCAGGGCGTCGAGCTGGGGGCCAGCGACCAGGCGCTTGTCCAGGCCGCCGACGACGGCGCTCGAATACTCCAAGGTCACCCGGCCGGGGAAGCGCATGAAGTTCAAAGGGTTCATCCCGGCGTCGGCGGCCATGCCGATGGCGTCGCGCACGGTGGTCGGCCCCAGGAACGGCAGGAAGAAATACGGCCCCGACTTCACCCCCCAGACGCCCAGGGTAATGCCGAAGTCGTTGTCGTGGTGGGGCAGGCCGTGTTTGCCGGCGACGTCGATGGTTGCGGCGAGCCCGAAGGTGGCGTTGCCGGCGAGGCGCGCCACATCGCGCGCCGCCGACTTGATCCGCCCCTGCAGCACGTCGTTGATGATCACCACCGGCTCGCTCATCGCGGTGACCAGGTTGTGCACCGCCTTGCCGATCAGGCCCGGCGTCAGAGCGTGATAGAGGCCGACCAGGGGGCGCAGATACTGCCGGTCGGTCGACTGGAACATGGCGTAGAACCGCCGGTTCATCGCCTCGTGGGGATCGCCCGGCGTCTGCCCGACCGAGGCCACTGGCTGAGCGTACGCGCCCGGCGCCACTCCCTGCGCGAGCAGCAGAACGCTGAATCCGACGGACGATAAGAGGCGGCGAGGACGCAAAACGGCGGCTCCGTCGGAGGGGGACGATCTTGTTCGCAGACCGTAACGCGCGACACAAGGGCGCGGCTGCACGCCACAGGTAAGAGCCAGACGGGCGCCCGGCGCTGACGCGTCGTTAACCGATCCCGGCTACCTGTAGAATTTAGGGTATGCGCTCTGGGGAGGGCCGTTTGATGGCTCGAAAGACCGGCCAAGTTAAGTCGGCGGCAGTTGATCTTGGGTCTCATCTGGCCGCGTTCGTGGCCCAGGCCCCTATGGCGCTCTGCATGACGGACGCCAATCTGAACCTCGTCGAAGTCAGTCCGAAGTGGCTGGATACAGTGGGGCTTGCTCGTGGCGAGGTCGTCGGCCGGACGCTGCACGAGGTGCTGCCCGGGTCGAGCGACCTGTGGGAAGGCAACTGGGCGCGATGCCTGGCTGGCGACACGATCAAGGCCGAACGCTTGCCGGTGAAGCTGCCCGATGGCTCGCGCGGCTGGTACCAGATCGAGGTGCATCCCTGGCGCAACAGCGACGGCGTTGTCGCGGGGGCGATGATCTCCAGCCAGGACGTGACCGAAATCACCCACGCGCTGGAAGAGAGCAAGCGCTCCGAACAGCGCCTGAACCTCGCCGCGCGGCTCGCGGACGTCCACGTCTGGGAGATGGATTTCCGCCGCAAGCAGCTGTTCAAGTTTGGCGCCGAGGACGACTTCTACGAGACGCCTAACACCTTCGATCTGCTGGCCGAGGACATCTATCGCAACATCCATCCAGACGACCGCGAACACGCGATGGACGCCTGGAAGGAGCACGAAGAAAACCCGGACATCCCCTACAACGTCGAGTACCGGATCAAGCGGGCCGATGGGAAAGAGATCTGGGGCTGCTCGACCACCGAGGTGCTGATCGACGACAAGGGCCGGCCGAGCCGCGTGGTCGGCGCGCTGCAGAACATCACCGCCCGCAAGCTGGCGGAAGGCGCGATGGCCAGGGCGCTGGATGAAGCGGAAGCGGCCAACAAGGCCAAGAGCGAATTCCTGGCTAACATGAGCCACGAAATCCGCACGCCGATGAACGGCGTCATGGGGATGAATGCGCTCCTGCTGCGCACCCCCCTCACCCCCGAACAGAAGAAATACGCCGACGCCGTGCGCGTCTCCGCCGACTGCCTGCTCGGCATCATCAACGACATCCTCGACATCTCGAAGCTGGAGGCCGGCAAGGTCGAGCTCGAGACGATCGACTTCACCCTGGGATCGGTGGTGGAGGATGTCGTCGAGCTGCTGTCCCCTCGCGCCGCTGAGAAGGGGCTCGAACTCGCCTCGTTCCTCGACGACGGCGCGCGCCGCAGCTTCCGCGGCGACCCGACCCGGCTGCGGCAGGTGATGCTCAACCTGCTCTCCAACGCGATCAAGTTCACCGACAAGGGCTACGTCGCCGTCGAGGTGCGCTCGGCCGCGGCGAAGAATGGCGCCACTGCCCTCAGGCTCGAAGTGCAGGACACTGGCGTCGGCGTGCCGGCGGAAGCCAAGCCGCGCATGTTCCAGAAATTCTCCCAGGCCGACGGCTCGATCACCCGCAAGTTTGGCGGCACCGGCCTTGGTCTCTCGATCTGCCGCCAGCTCGTCGAGCTGATGGGCGGGACGATCGGGGTCGAGGACCGCGCCGGCGGCGGCAGCGTGTTCTGGATCGAGGTCCAACTCCCGGACGGGGCCGCGGTGGTCCCGGAGCGGCACCGCGCCGCCAAGGGATTGAAGGGCCAGAAAATTCTGGTCGTCGACGATATCGAGATGAACCGCAGCATCTTCGCCCGTCAGCTGGAAGCCGAAGGGGCGATCATGGCTGAGGCCGACAGCGGCCCGTCCGCGCTGGCCGCCATCGTCACCGCCGACGCCATGGGCGAGCCGTTCGACATGGTGCTGATGGACCACATGATGCCCGGCATGGGCGGGGACACCGTGGCCGAGAAGATCCGCGCCAACGGGTCGCTGAAGCAGCCGCGGCTGATCCTGGCCTCGTCGATCGGCGCGCCCTCGCCCTCCGACCACGCTCACCGCGTCGGCTTCGACGCTTATCTGACCAAGCCGGTCCGCCATCAGGCGCTCGTCGATTGCTTGTGCGAACTGGTCGCCGACGATGACGGCGCCCCGGCCAAGGACGAGGTGGTGGTCGAGGCGCCGGCGCCCGAAGCCCCCGCGCCGGTGGGCGGCCGCGTGCTGCTCGCCGAAGACAACGAGATCAACGCGCTCCTCGCCACCACCATCCTCGAAGAGGCTGGGTTCAGCGTCGAGGCCGTGGTCAACGGCGCCGAAGCGGTGGAGGCCGCCAAGCGCGGCGCGTTCGACCTGATCCTGATGGACGTGCAGATGCCGGTGATGGACGGTCTAGCCGCCACCCGGCTGATCCGCCAGATCGAAGGCCCGGCCGGTCGGGTGCCGATCGTGGCGCTGACCGCTAACGCGATGCGCTCCGACCAGGATGCCTGCCTGGGCGCGGGGATGGACGACTTCGTCTCCAAGCCGCTCGACCCGGACGACTTCCTGAACACGATCCATCGCTTCGTCGGCGACGCCGAGCGCGACGCCTCAGTCGCGGCGGCGCCGGTCGAGGAGGCGGCGCATCCGGATCTCGACGACGCTCAGCTCGATGGCCTGATGAAGCTGATGCCGCCAGCGCGGCTAAGGGCGATCATCGAGAACTTCCTGTCG
Source organism: Caulobacteraceae bacterium (assembly GCA_036494265.1). Classification (GTDB taxonomy): domain Bacteria; phylum Pseudomonadota; class Alphaproteobacteria; order Caulobacterales; family Caulobacteraceae; genus Acaudatibacter. Next base: position 21,529 of record DASXOP010000020.1, read on the forward strand.
TCGGCGCAGACCCGGCTGCAGCGCATCGAAGCCTGTTCTCAGTCCGGCAACCTGGTCGGCATGGCGCGCGAGGCGCACGACCTGAAGGGCGTCTCCGGCAACTTCGGCGCCCGCAAGCTGCAACATCTGGCCGACCGGCTGGAGCAGGCGGCCAAGGGCGGCGACGAGGCCGAGGTCGCGGCGCTGACCCTGGAAGTGCGCCGCGCTTCGATCACCGCCTGGGACCTGGTGGGCCGTCGTCTCGCGATGCTGGCCAGCGATGAAGATCGGGAGGTTGCCTGATGGACCCGGCCGAAGCGATCGCCCGCCGCAGCAAGATCGTGCTCGCGGCCGACGACCAGCCCGAGAACATCATGATGCTGGAGTCGCTGATCGAGAGTCAGGGCTTCACCTTCTTCGGCGTCGGCAGCGGCGCCGAATGCCTCAGCCTGGCGCAGCGGATCGGGCCGAAGCTGATCCTGCTCGACATCCAGATGCCTGAACTCGACGGGTTCGAGACTTGCCGGCGGCTGCGGGCGATCTTCGCGCTGAAGCAGGTGCCGGTCGCCTTCCTCACCGCGCGCAAGGCCGCCGCCGACGTGCAGACCGGGATCAAGGTCGGCGGCAATGACTTCATCGTCAAACCGTTCGATCCGGAGAAGCTCTTATCGCGGGTCGTGCACTGGACCAGCCGCCGGGCGCCTGCCGCGGCCTGACTTGCGCCGCGCAGCCCAGCGCGCGTTAATGCCGCCAGGTCAAAATTCCGAGGGACGGGACGACCGCGCCGTGAAGCGCCTGCGCATCCTGCTGGTCGAGGACGAAGGTCTGATCGCGATCATGCTCGAGGACATGCTCGAGGACATGGGCTGCGAGGTCGTCAAGTCGCTCGCCGCCGTGGCGCCAACGCTGGCGTGGCTCGAAGCCGGCGGCGAGGCTGATGCGGCGCTGCTGGACGTGAACCTCGGCGGCGAGGAGGTGTTTCCGGTGGCCGAGGCGTTGAGCGCGCGCGGCGTTCCCTTCGCCTTCACCACCGGCTACGGCGAAACCCACGACCCCCGCTTCCGCACCGCGCCGCTGCTGTCCAAGCCAATCAAGCAGTCGCGCCTCGAGGCGGTGATCCGGCGGTTTGCTGGGGAGGGGTGAAGGCCAACAAGGCGCGCGCTCTCTCGGTAGTGGCCCTCAGTCGCTCGGATATATCCGCACGCTGCTCGCCACGGAGTCGGCCACGTGTTCCTTAGTGATGACGCCGACGACATCCGCGCCATGCGGCACGCCTGAGCCCGTGACCACCACGGCCATGATCGCGCCCTTGCGCCACATGCGGTTGATGACGTCGAACGCGACCGCATTGTCGCCCACCACGGTGAACTCGCGGCTCGCCACGTCGCCGAGCGTGACCCCGGTCTGGGATGCCGCCAAGCCACGGCGCAGGCCGGTGTTGACGCGGATGACCCCGTAGATCCGCCCTTTGTCGGTCACGACCACGTGGCGCATGCGCCCCTCGGCGCCATGCTCGCGGAGAAACGCGTCGAAACTCAACGTTCTGTCGAGGACGAGGACATCGGTGTCCATGACCTCCCGCGACTTCCTAACGAGGAACATGTTCGCGTGCCGGGCCTTCGGGATCGCCTGGCCGCGGCGCACCAGCTTCAGCGTGTAAATAGTCTCCCGAGACAGCACACGGCGCACGCCGACGCTCATGGCCACGGCGACGATCATCGGCATGATGATGTCGTAGCTGAGCGTCATCTCGAAGATCATCACCACCGCGGTCATCACGGCGCCGGTGCCGCCGCCCACCATCGACCCCATGCCAACCATGGCGAACGCGGGCACGCTCAGGTGGATCGGAAATCCGAACTGGTTGAGCAACGATGCGAAAGCGCCGCCGAGGGTCGCGCCCATGAACAGCGACGGCGAGAAGATGCCTCCGGACGATCCTGACCCCAGGCTCAGCGATGTCGCCAGCACCTTCGCGCCGAACAGCAGCGCGAGGAACCAGTAGAGCGTCATCTTGCCGGTCAGGATCTGCTGGACGGTGGCGTAGCCGACGCCGTCGACGAAATACTGACCGAAGCCGAGGAAGAGTCCGTACATCAGCAGCCCCATCATCAGCATGCCGATGATGTGGCGCAGGTAGCGCGATCCGATCTTGTCGAAGAGGTCTTCGAAGAAGTGCAGGCCATGCACGAAGCCGGCGGCGGCGACCCCAGTGACACCGCCCAGGGCGGCGTAGAGCAAGAGCACGACGATCGCGCCGGCGTCCGCGGTCATCGGCGCAAGCTGCGGCACCAGGAAGGCGGGTTGGTCGCCGATGAACCAGCGGCCGACGAAGGTCGCCGCGCCGGTGGCGATCGCTACCGGCAGGAAGGTGCCGACGCTGACCTCGGGCAACATCAACTCGATGGCGAACATGACACCGCCAATCGGCGTGTTGAAGGTGGCGGCGATGCCGGCGCCGGCGCCGGCGGCGACGAGGGCAATCCTCTGGCTGGCCGGCATGCGGATGATCTGGCCGAGCGTCGAACCCAGCGCCGATCCGATCTGAATGATTGGACCTTCCCGACCGACCGAGGAGCCGGTGCCGATGGCTATGGCCGAGGCCAGCGACTTCACCAGCGCGACGACAGGGCGGATTATCCCACCCTTGTAGTATATCGCGTCCATGACCTCGGGCACGCCGTGGCCCTTGGCTTCGGGGGCGAAGTTGCTGACCACGAACGTGACCAGTATTCCCCCAACCACCGGAACCAGGATCACAAGCGCGCCCCAAGGCGCGGCGCCGGTGAAGACGTTCGCGTCGTAGCCAAACGATAGTCGACCGGCGTACGCGAAGTTGTGGACAAGGCCGATCAGGTCACGAAAGCCGATCGCCCCGAACCCGGTGACGATGCCGACGACAAGCGCAAGCAGTGAGAGCTGGAGCAGACTCAGCCGGCGAAATTCTTCTTCACTGAAGGCGTTGGGCGAAGTGCTTTGCTTGGCCGCGCCGCTACGCGGGGCGCGAACTCCCAAGGCCTGCGTGGCGTCAGACATAGGTGGGCGTGGCTCCCATACGCGGTTCAATCTTCCTGATTGTCAGACCACCCACTCGTCGTGCGTCGGCGCGGGGCTCGGCCGCCGTCGGATCGGCGACCAGCTGCGGCCCGCTACACCAGCATCAGGTAGGGTAACGGGGCAAAGCGCGAACCGAGGACGCCCCGGATATATATCGTATCGGGATATTGGCGAGCTGAATCTGCGGTGCCTCCGACTTCCGCTATGCTGCCGTCGGATCGCGGAGGAGGGGGGTGTCTTTCGGCCAGCGAGACGAAGCGGCCGCGGCTAGGGTCGCCTACGACGAACCGCGGCCATGGATCGGCTCAACCGTACCCAGAGACTCTCTCAGCGCCTCGACGAAGAACGCGCGCGATTGCTCGGCGAGGTCGGCGCGGTAGCGGACGCGCGGGTCGCCCGTGGCGCCTTCTTCGTCGAAGCCGTGGGTGGCGTCGGGGAAGAAGCGCGAGCGCACGGTCAGCCCGTCCGCCTCCAGCCGCCGCAGTGCGCGCTCCGGCAAGGTGCGGCCGACCACCAGGTCGCGGCCGCCGATGACGGCGTAGACGCACGGCCGGTTCGCGCCCCAGCCGCGCGAGCGGGTCCGGGCGAGCGGGCCGCAGTAGGGATAGAAGAGCAGCACCGACTTCAGCGGCAGCGTCCGGCCCTGCGCCTGGGGCGGCGTACCGGCAAGCGCCTCCATGATCGCCCAGGCGCCGTGGCTCCAGCCGATGGCGGCGACGCGATCCGGATCGGCCCAGGGCTGCTCGCGCAGCCATTGCAACGTCGCCAGCACGTCGAGCGCGCGCTCGGCGCCGCGGAACTTCAGCCCGGTGCAGACCGCCGCTCGCGCTTCCATCTCGCCGATGCCGCGGGGCGCGAGCGAATCCACGACCACAGCGGCGACGCCCGCGCTCAGCGCCGCCTCGGCGTAGCTGCGCTGCATGGGTCCGACGCCGCCGCAGCCATGGAACTGCAGCACCACCGGCATGCGCCCGGCGTGCAGCGGTCGGAACACGGTGAGATGCGGCGTCAGGCGTTCGACGTGAGCGTCCAGGTTCATCCGTCACGCAGCCTGCGGCGACGGGGTCGGCGCAGCGGCGGTGGGGGCGCGGGGGTCGATCGGCAGGCCGGCGGCCTGGCGCGCCTTCAGCACCCGCAGCCAGCCGTGCAGCGCCTCGCAATCGAGGCCGTGCATCATCAGCCGGTAGCCGGCCTGCAGGGTCGAAAGCTGCACCAGCGGGTGGCCGTTCTCGACGAAGGCGAGGTGGTAGGAAGTGCCGAGGATCTTGGCGATCGAGATCCCGATCACCTCGTCCAGCTGCAGCGAGTTGGCGGCCCGCACGAAGTCGCGGCGCGGCAGCAGCAGGGCGTAGAGCGGGGTGTAGGCCTCGACCGCGGTCTGCACGTCGATCACGTTCAGCGGGCCTGTCGGGAACGGCGCCAGGTCGAAGCTGTCGGAGATCATCGAGAAATCAGGCTGATCCACCGGGGCCAGGTCGCGGCCCTGGGCGCGCAGCGAGGCGTTCAGTTGGATGATGAAATTGTAGACGTTGAGGTCGTGCTGGAGAAACACATTGGCTTCCAGATCCTTCAGCGTGCGCGGCCGCAGCGGGTGAGAGTCGATCTCGACCGGCCCGGCGTTGGCCTTGATGAAGGCCAGGATCTCGGTGCCGATGTGGAAGTGGCGCACGATCAGGGTATTAGCCGATGGCGAGGCGAAGGTGCGCAGGCCCCAGTGGATCAGCCGGTGCAGGAAGCCGTTGAGGTTGGGGACGTTGGGCGAGAGCCCGCGCACGCCCTTGATCACCAAGAACCAGGCGAAGACGAACGGCCGGATGATCGGAAACAGCCAGCGCCGCGAGACCGAGCGATTGCCCACCAGCAGCGCGCGCTTGGCGCCGTCGTCGATCGGCAGGCTCTGGTCGAGGTAGAGCGCCAGCCAGGGGTCGGGGTCGTTCGGATCGAAGCGGGCGGGATCAAAGGGATCGCTCACGCCATGATCTCCTCGATCTGCAACGCGTAGAGCCGGGCGGTCACCTCGGCGCAGCGCACGATGCGGGCGGCGGTCTCGGCGCTGGGCAGCACCAGACGCAGCATGGCCGCGAACTCCTCCATGTGCGCCGCGTCATTCTCGCCGTGATAGAGCAGGAAGCGCGCGGCCTCGTTGGGCAGGCTCAGCCGCTTGCAGACCCGGGCGCCCCACTCGCCCGCCTTGATCGAGCCCAGGCCCTCGATGACGAACATCGCGCCCAGGAGGCCGAACGGGTTCGGCAGCGAGGCCTGGTGGAACATCCAGGCCGACAGCGCCTCCGAACCGATGTTCTTCTCGCCCTCTTCGATCGTCTCCCGCGCGCCGCCAGATGCGACGAAATCAGCGTCCAGCAGGCGGAAGTCGCGATGTTCGGCGACAGCGTGGCGCATCAGGATCGAGCGCAGCTCGAGGTGGGCCTCGTCGATGTTGGAGGCGGCGCGCGACATCCAGAGTGCGCCGTCCTTCACCTGCTGGCGCAGCTGGATCAGGAAGGCGTGGTAGTCGGTCAGTTCGAAGCGGCCACGGGTCAGCTTGCGGATCAGCGGCGTGGCTTCCAGGCGCGCCTCAAACCCGGTCCAGACCACGGCCAGTTTGCGCAGCACAGCGGCGACCGCGTCGTCCGCTTCGGACCGCGCAGGTAAGAGTGGGCCGTCCATCAGCCTTGCTCCACTTGCAGCATCATGAAGCCGACCATCGCCCGGCCGCTCTCCGGCACGATGCAGAGGATACGTTCGCCGGGTTTCAGCCGGCCGGAGCGGACCAGGCCATCGAGCATGATCCAGATCGAGGCCGAGCCGACGTTGCCGCTCTCCGGCAGGGTGGTGAACCAGCGCTCCTCCGGGATCATCGCGCCAGTGCTCTCCAGCAGGCCGACGATCTCGTCGCGCAGCGACTTGGCGGAGTAGTGGCAGAGCAGGTGATCGACGGCGGCGGGGTCGATGCGGCCCTGGTCGACCTTCTCCAGATAGACCCCGATCCAGGCGCGGATCACCGCCTTCAGCATCGTGAAGTCCTGCTGCAGCGCGATCGCGCCCGCGGCGTGGGCGGCGGCGGGCCCCTGGCGGCTCCAGGCGCCGTCGAGGTCGGAACGCGCCGCCTCGGTGGCGCCCGCCCACATGCAGGGATCGAAGCGGCCGGCCAGCGAGACGAGGTCGATCCAGTCGACCCGCAACGAGAGGCCGCCCGCCTTCGGCTTGCCTTCCATCACCACCGCGCCGGCCCCGTCCGAGAGGGTGAAGCGCAGGAAGTCGGCGGCCATGGCCAGGCGCCCCTTGGCGTCGACGAGCGCGCCGCCTTCGTAAAACTGCGGCCGGAACCAGCGCGACGAAAACTCGCCAGCAACGGCGGCCGCACAGGCGCTCTCGCCGCTCTTCACTGACATCCAGGCGTACTTCGCCGCCATCAGCGAGGAGGCGCAGACCGACTGGAAGCTGGCCAACTCCAACGCCCCGCCGCCGAGTTCGCCGTGCACGGCGCTGGCATGGCCGGGCACCAGTAGGTCGCCCTGCGTGGTCGCCGCGGCCAGGCAGCCCAGGTCTTCGCGATCGAGGCCAGCCGCGTCCAGGGCGCCCCTCACCGCTTCGGCGCACATCGAGGCGTTGGAATGCGTCCACTCCCCGTCGGGCGAGAGCGCGTAGTGGCGGCCCTGGATGCCGTTCCAGCGCAGCGCGCGGCGGCCAAGCGCTGAGCAGCCGCCCGGCATGCGGCCGAGATAGTCTTCCATGCGGTCGTTCTCGATCCGCTCGCCGGGGAGAAAGGCGCTGACGCCGGTGATGTAGACCGGCTGGCCGAGGTGAGGGTGATCCGAGGCGCGCGCCTGAACGGCGGTCTCTGCGGCGGACATCTGAGGTTAGCTCCAGGCGCCGCTCGGACAATTCCGCTTGACGCTCCGGGCGCCATCAACCAGATAATTGAGCAGTGTTCAATATATTATTTTGAGCACCGTTCAATTCCGAGTGAGCATGGCCCGCAGATCCGACCATACCCGCAGCGAACTGCGCACGATGATCGTCGAAGAGGGACGCCGGCAGCTGGCCGATGTCGGCCTGGCGCGGTTCTCGGCGCGCGATGTCGCCAAGCGCATCGGCTACTCGGTCGGCACGCTCTACAACGTCTTCGCCAGCCTCGATGAGCTGCTGATGGCGATCAACGGGCGCACATTGGAACTCTGGGCCGAACACTTGCGGGCGCGGCTGCACCGCCCGGACGAAGGCGACCGGATCGCCACCCTGGTGCGTGGCTATTTCGAGTTCGCCACCGCCAACCCGAAATCCTGGATTGCGATCTACGAGCACCACATGGCCGAGGGCGTCGCGGCGCCGGACTGGTACGTGGCGCTGGTGGCTGACATCATGGGGCTCGTCGCCGCCGAGATCGCCGCAGCGCTGCCTGGCGCCTCGCGCGCCGCGTCCCTGGCGCTGGCGCGCTCACTGGTGGCCACCGTGCACGGCCACTGCGTCTTCACCCTCTACCAGACCTTCGACATGCTGGGCGAAACCGCGCCGGTAGACGCGGCTTTGGCTCGGGTGCGAGAGGCGATCGTGGCGGCGCGAGGCTAACCGACCCCAGCATCCGTCATCGCCGGGCGTCAGTCCCGGCGACCCATGAACGCGGATCTAGCTAGACACGGCTGCGCCAGAGCGCAGCCACTCGAACTCAGGTGTTCTTGGGTCCCCGGCACAAGGCCGGGGATGACGGTCAGAGGGGCGTTACGCCGCCTTCTGCAGGCTCTTGTGCAGGACGGCGACGGCGGCGTCGCGGTCGATCTGTTCGATCGCGGCGACTTCACGGGCCATGCGGTCGAGCGCCGATTCGTAGAGCTGGCGTTCGGAGTAGGACTGCTCCGGCTGGCTCTCCGAGCGGTGCAGGTCGCGCACCACCTCGGCGATCGAGATCAGGTCGCCGGAGTTGATCTTGGCTTCGTATTCCTGAGCGCGGCGGCTCCACATGGTGCGCTTGATCCGGGCGCGGCCCTTCAGCGTGGTCAGCGCCTGGGTGACGACGTTGGTGGCGGCCAGCGCGCGCAGACCGGCGGTTTTGGCCTTCTTGGTCGGCACCCGCAGGGTCATTTTCTCGTGGTCGAAGGTGATGACGTAGACCTCGAGCGACATCCCGGCGACTTCCTGGGTCTCGACGCCGACCACCGCGCCGACGCCGTGCGCCGGATAGACGACCGAATCACCGATCTTGAAGTCGAGGTCGCTCTTTAGGGTCGTCGTCATGGGGGTCCTTTCAAGTCGGACCGCGCCTTCGGGCGCGGGGGCCAATCGTTCTTCACCGGCGACAACAGCCCTGCGTCCGCGAAACCGGCGGCGCTGCCGTCACACTGGATCGGGGTCGTCCCTCGATAAGGACGCCTTCGTCTTTGCTGCCGCTCGACGAAGAAGAATTGGGGCTCAGATGCTCAGGTCGTGCGATGTCGGCGAGGCCATGCCTGCCCCGACGTCGCCTGCGACGGTATCACAAAAGCAAGATGATTGAAAGGTTTGTGACGCAGCGCCGCCGCTGGAGCGAATACGCTTCAGGCGCGAACGTTCAGGAGCCCTTGCCCGGCTTGTCGCTGAAATAGCGGTCGAACTTATCTGTTTCACGTTCGAAATCATCCGCGTCGTCGGGCGGCGTTCCTTTCAACGTGATGTTCGGCCACACCTTGGCGAAGTCGGTATTGACCTTGAGCCACTTGCCGTCCGGATCGTCTTCGGTATCTGGCTTGATTGCGTCCACCGGGCACTCCGGCTCGCAGACGCCGCAGTCGATGCATTCGTCCGGATTGATGACGAGGAAGTTCTCGCCCTCATAGAAGCAGTCGACCGGGCACACCTCGACGCAATCCATGTACTTACATTTGATGCAGGGATCGGTGACGATGTAGGTCATCAGAGGCTCTGGTGGTCGGGGCGGGCGTGTTTGTCAGCCGGGCGGGCGGGTTGTCAATGCCGAGGCGCTGACGACTCGCTGACGACTCGCTGACGACGCTTGCAGCTTTACTCAATATGCAGGGCTGGGTTGAGGCGCCGGCGCGACTACGCAAGCCTTCGTGTTGGCGGCGATATCGATGGCGTCCTCGATCTGGATCATGGCTGGAGGCATACCGACCATCTGCCCCATGTAGTCGATCACTCGCTTGGTCACGCCGCGGCGGGTTATGGTGACGGTCATCCCCGGCATGTCGGTGACGCTGGCGCTGTAGTCGTCCTTGAAGCTGAAGAACCGGCCCTGGTCGATCGTCGCCTCGAGCCGCGCCACCGCCTCCGGTGAGATACGCCATTGGCGCCGGCCCTGGCACGGCGCGCTGGGCTCGGCGTTGCTGTGCTGGCCGGTGAAGGTGACGAGACCGGCGGCGTCGATCTCGACCGCGTAGACCGGGCAAGGCCCCAGACACATGCCGCGCTCGAGCTTGGCCCGGAACGTCGCGTCCGGCCCTGGCGCAGCAGCTGCGGTTGGCGCAGCCGGCGGAGAGCAGGCTGTGAGCCCAAGGCCGATGGCGAAGAGTGCGAACGGGCGCATCGGTCAAGCTTCGCCCTCGTCCAGCGCCGCGTAAAGCGCCTGCGCCTCAGCCGGCGGACCGCGGCGTTCGCCGAGCGCTTCGATCCGCACCGCGACCAGTCGGCCGCCGAGGGCGAAGACCAGGGCGTCGCCGAGCTTGACCGGGCGGGCGGGCTTGTCGAGCCGGGTCTCCTGGCCGGCGCGGGTCAGGCGCACGCGGCCTTCGTCTATCAGCCGCGCGGCGAGGGAGCGGGTCTTGCAGAAACGCGCACGCCAGAGCCAGACGTCGGCTCGTACCGACTTGTCGGCCAGCCTATCCGGCACGGCTGCGGCGCTGCGGGCGGCGACGGCGGGGCTTGATGGCGGGGCGCAGGGCGGCGAGGGCGGCGAAGGGCGAGGCGGTCGTCGTCACGCTCGGTGCGATGCCTTTCGGTGGGGCTTTGTGCCTGGGCGTCGGCTCGGCCCGGCGCCGCCAGACCTGGGTCGGCGCCTGGCCGACCGGGACGTAGCCAAGCGCCCGCAGCACGCCCCGCGCCTCGACCTCGCCCCAGCCCAGTTCCTCCCGCGCCTGGTCGGAGAAGAGCACGCCCGCACCCTGCTTAGCAGCTCCGCGCATCAGTTCGTCGAGGCGCTCCAACTGCTCGATCGGCACGGCGAGCGCCCCGACGCCGACGAGGCCGCGTAACGACAGAGCGCGGGCGGGCGGAGCGGGCGACGGCAAGGCCGCAACCATGGTCTCGGCAGGAGACCAATTCGGCGCCGCGGCTAGGGCGAAAGGCTGGGCGAACACGCGGGCTGGTCCCACCAACTCCGGCAGATAGAGCGCGTGCGCGCCGATGGCGACGCCGAGCGAACGGATCGCCCGGCGCTCGCCCTGGCTGAGGCTCTTCAGCTCGGCCTCGACGCTGGCGCGGGGGAGCGCGCCGCCGGCCTCGATCAGCCGGTAAGCGAGGCCGCGCGGCAGGCCCTTCAGCGCCCCGGACGCTACGGCGGTCTCCAGCCGGCGCAACGAGGGCAGCTGGCGGCCGGCTTCGGCGGCGAGGAACGCCTCCAGCCGCCGTGCGGCGCGCTCCCGCGCCGGGGCCGCGCCGAGTTCGCCGAACAACCTGACGCGCGGCGCGAAGGGCCGGTCGCCGGCCAGCGCGCCCGCCGCCTCGCCGCGCCAGAGCACCAGGCCATCCGGCGCGAGCGCGAACGCCTCGTCAGGCTCGGCAGCGATCCGCCCTAGCCGCTTGGCGATCTCCGGCGCGACGGCGCGCTGGGCGGCGGCGCGGAGAGCCTTGGATTCCAGCGTAGTCGCGCCCTTCGCGCCTTCGAACACCAGACCGTTCAGCCGGCCGACGAAGTGGCCCTCCACCGTCACCGTGCCGTCGGCGGCGACGCCGGCCAGCAGCTCCTCGGTCTGGCCGAGGCCGCGGATCAGCGCGCTGGTGCGCCGGTCGATGAACCGGGCCATCAGCTTCTCGTGCAGGGTGTCGGAGAGCCGGTCCTCGAGCGCCCGCGTCGCATCCTGCCAGTGCGCCGGATCGGCCAGCCAGTCGGGGCGGTTGGCGACGTAGGCCAGGGTGCGGACGTTGGCCAGCCGCATAGAGAGGCCGTCGATCTCGCCCTCGGTGCGGTCGACTTGCTTGAACTGCCCGGCCATCCAGTCGTCCGGCACGCAGAGGTCGCCTTCGGTGAGGTAGCCGAAGAGGGTCCCGATCAGGCGCACATGGTCTTCCAGCGTGGTCTTGCGGAAATCAGGGGTCTGGCAAGTCTCCCAGAGCCGGTGCAAGGCGGAGCGATCCCTGGCCCGCTCGACCACCCGCTCGTCGGCGGCGAGCTGGCGCAAGGTGGTCTCGTCGAGCGCCTCCTCGGAACCCTTCAGGCCGTCGCGGGGGGCCGGGGCGGAGAGCGAGCGCAGCAGTTCGGTCAGCGAGGTGAAGTCGAGCCGCGCGTTGCGCCAAAGCGCGGTGGTCACCGGCTCGAAACGGTGCTCCTCGACGTCGGCGACCAACTCGTCGTCCATCGGATCGCACGCGCCGGTGACCCCGAAGGTGCCGTCGCGGCGGAAGCGCCCGGCGCGGCCGGCGATCTGGCCCACCTCGTGCGGATAGAGCGGCCGGGTGCGGCGGCCATCGAACTTGGTCAGGCCGGCGAAGGCGACATGGCCTAAGTCCATGTTGAGGCCCATGCCGATCGCGTCGGTGGCGACCAGAAAGTCGACCTCGCCGGACTGGTAGAGCGCGACCTGGGCGTTGCGGGTGCGGGGGCTGAGGTTGCCCATCACCACCGCCGCACCGCCCCGCTGGCGGCGGATCAGCTCGGCGATCGCGTAGACCTCGCTGGCCGAGAAGGCGACCACAGCGGTGCGGCGCGGCAGCCGGGTGATCTTCTTCGGCCCCTCATAGGTGAGCTTGGAAAACCGCTCGCGGGTGACGATCTCGACGCCAGGCAAGAGCCGCCGGATCAGCGGCGCCATGGTCGAGGCGCCGAGGAACATGGTCTCGAACCGGCCCCGCGCGCCCAGCAGACGCTGGGTGAAGACGTGGCCGCGCTCCGGGTCGGCGCAGAGCTGGATCTCGTCCACCGCCAGGAACTCGACCTCGCGGGCCAGCGGCATCGCCTCGACGGTGCAGACGAAATAGTTGGCGCGCGGCGGGACGATCTTCTCTTCGCCGGTGATCAGGGCCACCGCACGGGCGCCTCTGGCCGCCACCACCCGGTCGTAGATCTCCCGCGCCAGCAGCCTCAGCGGCAGGCCGATCATGCCGGACGCGTGGCCCAGCATCCGCTCGACGGCGAGGTGCGTCTTGCCGGTGTTGGTCGGCCCCAGCACCGCGACGAGGCGCGACGGGGCAAGGCCGGTGGAGCGATCGCTCATGACAAGCTGGATGTGGCGGAGGAATCAGCCGGTGACAATGGGTGGCGGCTACGGCCGGTCGTCATCGCTGAACATCGCTTCTACGTTTCGACCGCCGTAGAGAAGGCGAAGGATGACGACCTGCTCATCGGTGACGGTAAACACAATTGTCACCCGTCGTTCGAAGCCCACCGTCCTCAGCCCCTGAGGGAAGAGGTCATCTCGCTTTGTCCCGCGCTCCGGGAATAGGTCGAACCGGTCGCAATATCGACGAATGCGGTCAGCGTAGCGTCGGGCAGTTGCTACGCTGGCGCGCTCTGCGATCCAGTCGATGAGTTCGGCCAGGTCTTTCTCAGCGTCGGCGTGGAAGGCGACCGTTCGCGTCATCCCGCCTTGGCTTCGCGCGCTTTAAGGCGCGCCTCGATGCGACTGAACACGTCTTCAATCGGCGTGACGCGCGTGGGATCGGCCAAGTATGCTTCGTACGTCGGGACCGCTTCGTTTTGCAGCCATCGTTCGACGGCCGCGTCTCGCTCCTGGAGTGCCCGAAGTCCGTCTCTGACCACCTCGCTCTCCGAGGCGTATTCGCCAGCGGCCACCCTGCCTTTCACCCAATCCGCCATCTTGAGCGGTAGCGTAAGACTGATCTGACGGGTCGTGCGCATGCTCAGCGTTCCCTTTTGATGGGATTAAATCCTATCACGACGCCGCTCAACGAGCCAGAGCCGATATTACAAGAGCTTAACTGGCCCACTATCTCGTAACTAGTTACGTAGCTGGTTACGGAATGGAGCCCGCATGGCCGATTTCATCGAGAGTCTCGGCGTCGCCTTCTTCGCCCACCGGTTGCGGCGGCTGTCGGAGGCGCTGGTGGACAACGGGCGCCGGTCGCTGCCGGACTTGGGAATCACCGCGCCGCCCAAGGCAGGGTCGACCCTGATGCTGCTGGCTGCAGAAGGGCCGCTGACCGTCACCCAAATCGCCGCGCGGCTGCGGCTCAGCCATCCGCTGATCATCAAGCTGGTGCGAGAACTGGACCGGCTCGGACTGGCGCGCGCGCAGCAGGATCCCAATGACGGCCGCCGCCGGCCTGTGGCGCTGACCCCTGCCGGGCGGCGTCAGGCGGAGCGAATGGTGGAGGTCAACCGCCTGCTTGCCGAGAGCTACCGCAGCCTCTTCGCTGAAGCTGGCTTCGACGGCATGGCGGCGGTCGAGGCGATCGAACGGGTGCTGGCCCGCCGAGGGCTCACCGCCAACGACGCACCGGCGGAGGCCGCCAGTCTGGCCGACCCCAATACCCGGAAAATCTGAGGAGAGACGGCGATGATGCACCGAAGAAACCTACTGCTGGGCGCGGGCGCCGTCGGCGGTCTTGCCGCCACCAAGGCCTTCGCTTGCGGCGCGCAGCACCCATCGTTCGGCGCGCCGCGCACCCGCGGCCGCGCTCAACCGGCGGCGATGCTCTCGTTTCACGGCATGCCCGCCGTGGCGGTGCTGATTGAGGGCAAGGGACCGTTCACCTTCGGCATCGACACCGGCGCCCCGGGTCACTTCATGGTCACCAAGGAGGTGGCGAGCGCCGCCGGCTTGACTGTCGCCGGCCAGATTCAGACCTCCGACCCCTCTGGGAACAACCCGGTGACCATCTCGCGGTTCAAGCTCGGCGAGGCATCGTTCGGCGGATTGACGTTCATGGCCACGCAGGCCGACGAGCTGCCACCTCTCGGCGCGCCCGGCGGTGACCTGCAGGGGGTCATCGGCATGGACCTGTTCGACGGCCAGACGCTGGTGCTCGACTTCAAGTCGCGGCTGGTATCCGTGTCGTCCGAGCGGCTGGCGGCGGCCGACGGCCAGACTATCTTCGACTATCCCGCCGGGGAGTTGATCCAGTTGCCGGTGAAGATCGGCGATGTGACCATCCCCACCCATCTCGACACCGGACAGACCAACACGGCGATGATGGCGCCGGCCGACGTGATCCCCAGGCTCGCCACGCATGGCCAGCCGCGCCTGGTCGGCAAAGCCCGCACCGTCAGCCAGACGATGGAGATCTTCGCAGTCGCCCTCGATGCGCCGGTCAGCCTGGGCGCCGTGCGGTTCCCGGTGACCGAGGTAGTCTATCCGACCGTGATCCCGATCGGGAACCTAGGCTCGGCGGCGCTGCAGCAGATGGTGGTCAAGATCGACCGACCGTCGCGGCGGGTGCAGTTTGTGGACAAGGCAGGCCCAAGCGCCGTCTGAGGCCAGAGCCTGTCCCGTCTTGATGGAACCACCAAAACGGGATCAACAGGCTCGTCTCTTGGTCTTGCGAGCACGATTCAGACTTTTGTCGATTCCGACAAAAGTCATCGTGCTCTTAGTCCAACGTGCGTTGGTAACGCGCAATGGCGAGGGCGCTGACCACGCAGACGAAGACGCCCAGCGCCGCGAGGCTGGTCCACGAGTCGCCGAGGGTCTGGCCTTTCAGCAGCGCGCCGCGGACGATGCGCAGGAAGTGGGTCACCGGGATCGCCGTCCCCACCACCTGCGCCCACCCCGGCATGCCGCGGAACGGGAACATGAAGCCCGAGAGCAGGATCGACGGCAGGATGTAGAACATCGCCATCTGCATCGCCTGCAGCTGGTTCCTGGCCACGGTGGAGATCAGGAAGCCGAGCGCCAGGCTGCCGACGATGAACAAGAGGATGCCGAGCCCCAGCGCGATCCAGCCGCCCTGCATCGGCACCTGGAACAGGAACTTGGCCAGAGTCAGCACGATCACGGTCTGGGTGACGCCGACGATGACGTAGGGCGCGAGCTTGCCCACCATCACCTCCAGCGGCTCGACCGGCGTGGCGAGCAGGAACTCCATCGTGCCGCGCTCGCGCTCTCGGGTGACGGCCAGCGCGGTCATCATCACCAGCGTCATCGACAGGATCACGCCCAGCAGGCCTGGCACGATGTTGTAGGCAGAGACGCTGTCGGGGTTGTAGCGATTGTGGATCACGACGCTGAACGGCTGGGCGCCGACGCCGCGGGCGGCCGACAGGCCGTGCAGGTCACGGGCCAGGGCCTGGGCCGGCAGGCCGGCAAGGGCGGCGACCGCGGCGCCGGTCGCGGTGGGGTCGCTGGCGTCGGCCTCGACCAGGATCTGCGGATCGTCTCCGCGGATCACGCGGCGGGTGAAGTCGCCCGGGATGGTGATCGCGAACTGTACGTCGCCGCGGCGCAGCAGCGTGTCGAGCTCCGACGGCGAGCGGGCCTGGGTGGTCAGATCGAAGAAGGCGCTGTTGCGGATCGCCGCCAGCATCGAGCGGGCGAACACGGTGTCCTCCTGCACCAGCACAGCCGCGGGCAGGTGGCGCGGCGTGTCGTTGATCGCATAGCCGAACAGCAGCAGCTGGATCACCGGCAGCACCAGGATCATCGCATAGGTCAGCCGGTCGCGGCGCAGCTGGGTGAACTCCTTGGAGAGCACCGCCAGCACCCGCGAGGTCGAGAAGAAGGTCATGCGGCGTTGTCCTCGGCGCCGCCCATCAGGTGGATGAACACATCCTCCAGCGTCGGCGGCGCCTCGCGCCAGGCGAAGGGCGCGCGGCGGGAAGGTGCGATGGCCGCCTCCAGCGCGGCGCGGTCGGTCCCGGCGACGTGGAGCGAGCCGCCAAAGGGCGCGGCCGTCTCCACGCCGGGCCGAGCGCCGATCTCTCGCGCCAGCTCGCTCAGCCCCTCGCCCTCACCGACGAAGGTGACCAACTCGGCTGCCTTCAGCACCTCAGCCACCGTGCCGCGCGCCAGCAGCTTACCGTAGGCGATGTAGGCAATCTCGTGGCAGCGCTCGGCCTCGTCCATGTAGTGGGTAGAGACCAGCACGGTGAGGCCGCGACCGGCCAGCGCGTGGATTTCGTCCCAGAACGTGCGCCGCGCCCTAGGATCGACGCCGGCGGTAGGCTCGTCGAGCAGCAGCAGCTTCGGCTCGTGCAAGGTGGCGCCGGCCAGCGCCAGGCGCTGTTTCCAGCCGCCGGAGAGCGACCCCGCCAGCTGCCTCCGCCGGCCGGTGAGGCCAAGATTTTCGATCGCCGCCGTCACCCGCTCGCGCCGCCGGTCGAGATCGTAGACGCGGGCGACGAAGGCGAGGTTCTCCTCGATGGTCAGGTCCTCGTAGAGCGAGAACCGCTGGGTCATGTAACCGGTCTGGCGTTTGATCTGGTCGGCTTGGCTGAGGAAATCGAAGCCGAGGCAGGTCCCTTGGCCCGCATCCGGCGTCAGCAGGCCGCACAGCATCCGAAGCGTCGTGGTCTTGCCCGAGCCATTGGGTCCGAGGAAGCCGCAGATGCGGCCCTCCTCGAGCTGGATCGAGACGTCGTCCACCACCGTGCGGTCGCCGAAGCGCTTAGTCAGACCGCTCACGTCGATAGCGAGGGTCACGGGGTCGCCGCGAGCGGCGTCACGTCGACCGGCAAGCCCGGCGTCAGGCCAGCGCGGCGCTCCGGCAGGGCCTCGACCAGATAGACCAGACGATCGCGTGACTGCAGGCTGTAGATCACCGGCGGGGTGAACTCGGGTCTTGGGCTGATGTAGTTGATGGTCGCGCCCCGCGCCGCGCCGCAGCTGTCACAGGTGAAGCTCACCTTGCGGCCGAGTTGGTAGTGCGCCACCTCGCGTTCTGGGACGAAGAACCGCAACCGCACACGATCGTCCGGCAGCAGCGAGACCACCGGCTGGTTGGCCGCCGCCCACTCCCCGGTCTGGAAAAACACGTCCTCGACCTCGGCCGCCGTCGGCGCATGTGGCGCGGCCTGGCCGAGCCTGGCCTCGGCGCCCGCGCCAACCCCCTCGGCCTGACGCAACTGCCCGCTCGCCGCGCCGATCTGAGCCCTCGCCGCCGCGGCCTGGCGCAGCGCCGCCTGCAGCTGGGCGTGGCCCGCCTGAGCGCCGGCGCGCGCCTTGTCGACGTCCTGCTGCGAGATCGCGCCGTGGCCCGCCGCCAGCACGCGTTCGGCCCTGGCCGCCTCACGGTCAGCCTCGGCGGCGTTGGCGCTGGCGACGCTGGCCTGGGAGGTGAGCTGCGCGAGGGTCGCCGTGGCGGCGGCGACGCCAGACTTGGCCTGAGCGATCTGGCCGCCGGCCTCGTCCTGCTGCGCGGTCAGGGTGCGGGTGTCGACGACGAAGAGCTGCTGGCCCGCCGTCACGCGCTGGCCGCGTTGCACATCGACCTCGCTCAGCTGCCCGGCGATCGGCGCGGCCAGATAGAGTGGCTCGCCCTCGACGTAGCCGGACAGCGCCCGCGGCTGCGCCAGGCGCGGGGCCAGGAAGATGATCGCGGCCAGCACCAGCGCGACCGCGGCGAATCCGACGATGACGAGGCGCTGGGCGTTCAACTTGGGCTCACCTGGCGGTTAACGGTCGGGCGTCACGGCGACGCCTTTGCTGACCCCGCAGTAAATAACCCACGCGTCAGTTATTGGCTACAACCACGTACCAATCGCTCGCGTAACGAAGGTTCACGAGTCGTAAACGCTTATGGTTAACAGGCGGAACGGGGGCGAAACGAATCAGGACCGAATCGCTTACCGCCCGCGATTCAACCTTTGTTCCCCACAAGCCCTTGTATCTGAATCGCTTTTGACCACTAGGCGCGCGTGCCGCACCGCGGCCCGTCGTCCCCTGGAGCGTGTGGGCGGCGAAGGACCGCCAGGGCCTTGCGCGCTCGTCCCGAACGCCGCGCGGTCGCCGCTCGCCTTGACGGCCGGCGCCGCGTTCGACTATATCGCCGCCTCCCGCGCGGGGCCCTGGCCGTTCCGCGCCGTCTTCGTTTGCGCTGGAAGGTCTTGTTCGATGTCGCGCCGCTGCGAACTTACGGGTGTCGGCCCGATGGTCGGCCACCACGTGAGCCACTCCAATGTCAAGTCCAAGCGCCGCTTCCTGCCGGCGCTGTCGCCCGCCTCGCTGCAGTCCGATGCGCTCGGCCAGACCTTCCGCCTGCGCATCACCAACGCGGCGCTGCGCACGGTCGACTTCCGGGGTGGCCTCGACGCCTTCCTGCTGAACGCCCGCGACGAGAACCTCTCCACCCGCGCGCTGAAGATCAAGAAGCAGGTCAAGGCCAAGCAGACGGCGACCGCCGCGGCCGCCTAGGCTTTCGTTTCGCTGGCTTCCGTTTCAGGTCGATTTGAGCTTTCCTGACCGGCGGGGCGCCACAAGAGACCTGCCGATGCGAGCCCTCGCGCTTTTCGCTTTCGCCTTTGCGTCCACAGCCGCCGCCGCGACGCCACCTATGCCGGCCCCGGCGCCCATCGCCGATCCTGAAGCCTACTACCAGGCGCTGCTCGCCGCGGCGAAGGCTGTCGCGCCGAATGCCGACTGGGCGAGCCTGCGCCTGGCCTTCGCCGCGCGGCCCGATTTCAACGCCTTCGGCCAGAGCGAGGCCAAGCGGCGGATGTTCAAGGCCGCGCAGTCCGGTGACTGCAAGACCGCCCTGCCCGAGGCCAAGGCTGCGATCGAGGAGGCCTACGTCGACGCCGACGCGCACATGGTGGCGGCGTTCTGCGAGGACGCCACCGGCGATCTGGTCGGGGCGAAGCTCGACCGCGACATCGGCGCCGGCCTCGTGCGCTCGATCGAGACCGGCGATGGCTACTCGCCCGCCACCGCCTTCACTCCGATCACCGTCGATGAGGAATATGCGCTGATGCGGGCGCGGGGCCTGAAGGTGGCTTCTCAGGCGCTAGTCCAGAGCGGCGGCCATTCCTACGACGCGCTCACGGCCGACGACGAGCAAGGCCACCGCGCGGTGTACTACTTCCTGATCGACCGGGTGCTGGCGGCGGAATCGGCCGGCCTCACCCCCGGCGCTGTCTCCGAGGGCGGACCGCCTGGGCGTTCGCCTTAGCGGCCGCTACCGATCGCCTCGACGGTGGCGCGGCCCGAGACGTAAGCATTCAAGACGATCTCCTCCGCCTCGTCCTTGGCTGGAACGACCTTGAGCACGGCATCCAATCCGGTAGGCACGTCGGCGGGCGCCGGGCCAACGCCCCCGGCTTCGGAGAATGCCGCCATCGCCGCGCGTTGAGCCGGCGAGACCGCCCGCCAGGCGCGGGCCAGGTCCGCCGGCGCGACGTGATCGTCGGTGATCAGCCGCGTCTCGGCCCACAGTTGAAGCGCCTCGGACGCGACGTCGATGGCGGCAAGCTTGCCGAGGGAGAGGTCCGCCGTAGCGACGACGCCGCAACGTCGGCCGAGGTCGGCGAACCAGATTTCGTCGCCCGGATCCCAGCCTCCGAATGAGCTGTTGAGGGTGTCCATGTCGGTCGCGGATCTGACCGCGGCCTTCATGTCGTCGGGAACCACCGCCCAGAGACAGGCAACCACCTTGCCTTGCTCGGGCGGCCCGGATGGATCTGCCAGCGCGGGCCCCGCCAACATGGTCGCGCAGCCGGCGGCAATGAGGGCAAGCGAACGCATCAGTTCAGCGCCGAGAGCCGCAACTGGGCGATCGACCACGCGCTCAGCAGGTCCATCGCAGCCGGATCGGTCAGATGCAGTTCGGCGGCGAAGGTGGCGACGGTGGGCCTCACCGTCTCGGGCGTCCGGTCGAACCCGGCTCCGATCTGTTGGCGCGTGGCGAGCGGCACGTGGCTCCAGGCCTTCAGCAGCGCGGGGCTGGCGACGCCGTAACGGGCGGTGAGCTCTCCTTGCGCCCAACTGGTCATGACGACGCCCGCCCAGGCGTCCTTCGAGGCTTCGGCGACCACCTGGTTCGGCGGCTCGGGGCATTGGCTCTGCGCCAGCGCCATCAGGGCCGGGCTCAGATTGCCCATCGCCTGGCCGATGTCGCCGATCGTGGGACCGGAACCAATCAACGCCGCGCGGGTGGTCATCGGCAGCGCCGCCCAGGTGCAGCGGGCGATGGCGAGTGGAGTGACAGCCGGCGTGGCCGCCGAGGGCACGGGCGAAGGCGCCGGCGTCGCTTGCGCTACGGCCGCCCGCGGCGCGCAGATGGCGACCAGCGCAAGAGCGATTGAGGCCAGACGGCGAGACAAAGCATAACCCCCCGGGCGCTCTTGCCCATGGCGCTCAGTGTCGTGCGATGTCCAGCGCCCGGTCAATGACGCTCCGAAGGCATGCGGTTACTCGACGGCGACCAGTAGCGCCGTTGCGTCATCGCCCTTCTTGAACCGCGGAAAGGCGACGCCGTCCGGGTCGCCTCTTCGACCGACCGCAACTCGCGCCGCAGCGCCAGCAGTCCAAGGCGATGCGCGGCGTCGATCAGCCCAGCGGCGTCGTAGCGGCGATAGTCGGTGGCCAGGGCCAGGAAGCCATCGCTGACCAAGAGCACGGATGTCCCGGGCGGCGCATCGAAGACGAGGCTCTCGGCATGCTCGGCGCAGCGGACGTCCGGCGCGAATTCCGGGACTCTGAGTCCCGAACCCGCCCGAAGTTTCTCTTCTGTTCCCACTTCGGGGCTGAGCTGGCGAACGCTTTCGGGCTTAGTCGCTTGAATCAGCAAGGAAAGATGGCGCCGCCTGGGTGACTCGAACACCCGACCTACGCATTACGAATGCGCCGCTCTACCGGCTGAGCTAAGGCGGCCTTGGGCCCGATGGGCGCGAAGGAGAGGCGTCTCTAGTACGGTTTGCGTTAAATTTGAAGTACTGGCGCTAGCTTCGCTTGCCGCGGCCGCCGCCGAAGACGCGGCGTTGGCCAGCGGGCGGCGGATCGGGGTCGGCGTTCGTGGAATCGAGCTCGGCGCCGAAGTCGCTGTCGTCGACGATGGGGGCGGCCGCTGCGCCGGCTTCGGCGGCGCTGATGAAGGCGGCGGAGTCGGCATAGGCCGGCGGCAGTTCGGCGAGGTCGCTCATGCCGCGTTCGCGGCGCTCGAGCCTGGGGTGGGTGAGTTCGCCGCGCTCGGCGTAGACCTGGGCGATGCGGGCCCAGTCGTGCGGGGTGTAGGCGAAGGCGCGGCCCTCCGGATCGAGGTCGGACCAGTCCGGCTCTTGCGGCGCTTCGGCGCCCCGGGCGGTCCAGACCCGGGCTTCGTCCCGGTCGCCGATGGCCGTGGCGATGCGGGCGCGTAGGCCGGCGAGGCGGCGGGTCAGCGGCTCGTCCTCCAACGCCTTGGCGGCGGCGCGGGCGCCGACGGCGTCGCCGGCGATCAGCGCCTGTTCGGCGGTGAGGATGCGGCTCTCGCGGGCGTCCGCATTGAAGCCGGCGAGGGTGGCGAGGCGCGCGGCCCGCTCGCGGGGTGTCTCGTCGGTGCGCAGGTCGCGGTAAGCCAGCCAGAGCGCCGGGTGCGGCGAGACCTTCCACGCCGCCTCGATCACCTGAGCCGCGCGGGCGGCCCGGCCTTCCGCGGCGAAGAGGCGGGCGGCGATCACCGAGGCAGGGATGAAATCAGGCCGAAGCCGCATCGCCGCCTGACAGTCGTCGAGCGCGGCCTGCCGCACCTTGTCGTCTTCCTCGGCGACCGGGTCGGCGGCGCGGGCGGTCAGCAACGCGGCGCGGGCGCGCTCGGCGACGATGGGGGAGACGATCTTACGCTCCAGCGCGCCCTGCATCATCTCCAGCGCCGCGGTCCAGTCGCCGATCGCGAGCTTCGCCTCCAGCACCGCGCGCCAGGCCCAGGGCGCCGTGCGGGCGAGGCCGTAGGCGGCCTCGGCGTGGGTCTGAGCCTCGCGTACGTCGCCCTCGGCGAGCGCCGCCTGCATCAGTCCGCGGTGGGCGGCCATGCGCAGCTCGGGAAAGCCGAGCATCGCCGCATAGGCCGCTCGCGCCCCTTCGGCGTCGCCAGCGGCTTCGGCGGCTTGCGCCGAAAGCAGGCGAACGAGCGAGGGGGTGTCGTCGACCAGGGTGCTGGCGCGTTGGGCCTGACGGCGCGCTTCTGCCCCATCGCCGCCGGCGGCGGCGAGGAAGCCGCGGGTGAGCGCGTCAGACCCCTGGCGGCGACGGGACTCGGCGCGGGACCGCGCGGCGCGTCGCGGCGCCTCAGCCAGCCAGATCAGCCCGCGCCAGAACAGCGACGCGGCGAGGGTGAAGAAGATCAGCAGCATTGTCGCAGCGGCAGCGGTGGTGCGGATGTTCCAGTGGAACCAGGTCAGCTCGGCGGCGCCCGGCTCGCCCCGCAGCGCGATGATCACCACCGCCAGCGCCACCACCGCCAGGACGATGAGCGCCGCGCGGATCATGCGCGAGGCGCCGGAGGTGCGGCGGGGGCCGTTGGGGCGAGCGCGGCGAGCGCTCGGGCGCGGATCGCGGCGATGCGCTGGTCGATCTCGATCCGCCGGTCGGCCGCTGATAGCCACCCCGAGAGCGCGGCGCGGGCCGGGCGCGGCAAGGACCGCAGCGTCTGGACCGCGCCTTCCAGGTCGCCCGCCGAGGACTGCGCCTCCGCCTTGGCAAGCGCGCCGTCCGGTCCGGGCGCGGCGGGGTCGACCTGGCGGACGATCACGACCCGGCCGAGGATCGCCCAGAGCCTGGCGAGAAAGCCGGCGTCGCGGTCGGGCTCGCGCAGGGCCAGGGCAGCTGCGGCAGCGTTGTCGGGAAGCGCGGCGGCCAGCAGGGTGCGGCTCGGTGCGCCGGCGGCGGCGAGTGGTTGCAAGGCGCGCAGGTCGGGATCGTCCGGCGCCAGGCGCGCAAACGCGGCCACATCGCGATCGAACGGTCCCGAGCCTTCGGCGGCGATCGAGAGCGAGGCCGCGCCGAGCGCTTCGGCCGCCGCCAGGTCGCCGCGCGACGCGGAGGCTTCGAGTCTGGCGACGCGGTCGGCAAGCCCGGGGTCGGCGTTGGCCGGCACGGCGGTCGGCGGCTGACCGGCGCTCGGCGGCGACGGCGACCACACCGCGGATGGCGAACCGGTTGCGCGAGGGGCGGTGTCGGCGGCGGGTGTGTCGGGCTTGGCTGGTGCGGCTGGCAAGCCGAAGCGACCGAAGGCCACCCCGCCGGTGACGCAGATCAGGCATAGCACCAGCCAGCCGGCGACCCCCGCGCCGCGCATCGGCCGTCGGCCATACGCCGCCGGGTCGCGGGACGGCGCCAGTTCGGCAGGGTCGGGCGCGGCGCTCATCGCCGCCAAGAAGTGGACCAAGCGCGCGCGCCGCGCAACGCCCGGCCGATCACCGTTATGAAGCTCCGGCGTTCGCCAGCAGCGCCAGTAGGGCCGCTTCGTTCGGCGCCTCGGCGCTGACCACGCGGGCCAGACCGGCGCGACTGAGCGAGCGGGCGATCTGGCGCGACAGGCAATAAGCGGCGAGCTGCGGCGCCGGCGTCGCCTTCAGGACGGTGGCGAGCGCCTTGGCCGCCTTGGCCGAGTGCAGCAAAACACCGTCGATCTCCGCCAGCCGCGCCGTCACCTCCGCGGAGGGCGCGACCACCACGGTCTCGTAGAGCGCCACCTGCCGCACCTTGAGCCCGACCGCCTCCAGCGCCCCGGCGAGGTCCTGCGCCGGCTCGGCCGCAGCTGGGTAGAGGATCCAGCCGGGAAGCTCTCGCTTCCGCGTCGCCAGCGCCGAGGCCAGAGCGGCTACGTCGCCCCGAGCCGAGAGCACGTTGCTGAAGCGCTGGGCTCTGGCCGCCAGCGCCGTTGCGTCGCCGACCGCGAAGACACGGACACCCCGCTCAGGAGACCGCTCCGCGAACGCGGCCACGGCGTTGGCGCTGGTGAAGGCGATAGCCGAGACGCCGCTGAGGTCGAGCCGCGCGTCTTCGATCCGCCGCACCTCCAGCAGCGGCGAAACGATAGCCTGGATGCCGAGGTCGCGCAGCCGACCGGCCGTAGCCGTAGCGCCCGGCTCGGCGCGCGTGATCCAGACCAGGCGCGGGCGTGGCCCCGCCTTGCGTTTCATGTTGGCGTCGTTCGTTGCCACTCGCCCCAGCCCTGAAGCGTTCGACCGTTCTTGCGTATCAGAGGGCCAGAGCCGCGCCGCCCTCAGCGCGAACAGCCTCGCCCAGGCGTTCGCCAAGCGACCGGGCGGCCGCTTCGCCGTCGGTCCCAATGTCAGCCTCGCCCTCGTGACGGAAGCGCCGGCTTCCGTCGGGCGTCAAGGCTTCGGCGATCAAAAACAGAGTTTCGCCGCGAAGTTGAGCGTGGGCGCCAATCGCGGTCTTGCACGAGCCCTCCAGCACCGCCAGCGCGCCGCGCTCGGCGGCGATGGCGATCAGGGTCGGGCGATGGATCAAGGCGGTCAGCCAGGGGGCTTGCGCGTCCTCGGCGCGGACCTGAATCGCCAACGCGCCTTGCCCCGGCGCCGGCGGTTGTTCGACCGGATCGAGCGGCGTTCCGAGGCCATGCAGCCCCAGCCGGTTGAGACCAGCCATCGCCAGGATGATCGCATCGGCCTCGCCGGCTTTGAGCTTGGCCAGGCGCGTGTCGACGTTGCCGCGTAGGTTCAAGAGTTGCAGGTCCGGCCGGCGATGCAGCGCCTGGGCCTGACGCCGCAAGCTGGCGGTGCCGAGCAGCGCGCCCTTCGGCAGGTCCATCAGCGTCGCGCCCTTGTCGCTGATGAAGACGTCGCGCGAATCTTCCCGCTCCGGGATCGCGCCGATCACCAGGCCAGGCGGCTGTTCGGCCGGCATGTCCTTCAGCGAGTGAACGGCGCAGTCGATTCGACCATCAAGCAGCGCTTCCTCGATCTCCTTGGTGAAGAGCCCCTTGCCGCCGATTTCAAGCAGCCGGCGGTCCTGCACCCGGTCGCCCGTGGTGGTGATGCGGATCAGAGGCGCGACGGTGTCGACCTCATCCTGAGAGGCGCCGAGGTTGGCGGCGATCTGCCGCTGCACCCAGCTGGCCTGCACGACCGACAGCTTGGAGCCGCGGGCGCCGATACGGACGGCAGGTTGCGAGGCGCTTGGCAAAGGACTAGCTGCGGGACCTTGGAGAGGGCGTGACGCCGCGCCTGCTACACGCCCCACCCCTGCACCGCAACACGCCCGATGACCCCGCCGTTCCTCGTCCTTGGCCTGGAGACCAGCTGCGATGAGACCGCGGCGGCGGTCGTGCGCCTGGACGTGGCCGGCCGCGCGAGCGTCGTCTCGTCGGTAGTGGCGAGCCAGATCGCCGCCCACGCCCCGTTCGGCGGCGTCGTACCGGAGGTGGCGGCGCGGGCGCACGTCGAGCTGATCGAGCCGGTGACACGGCAGGCGTTGGCCGAAGCCGGCGTGGGGCTCGAGGACCTCGCCGGGATCGCGGCCACGGCTGGGCCAGGTCTGGTGGGTGCGGTGATGGTGGGGCTGTCGTTCGCCAAGGGGCTGTCACTGGCGCGCGGCCTGCCGCTGATCGCGGTCAACCATCTGGAGGGCCACGCCATGTCGGCGCGGCTGGAGTCGGACGTCGCCTACCCGTTTCTGCTGCTGCTGGTGTCGGGCGGGCATTGCCAGCTGGTCGAGGTGGCAGGGGTGGGCCAGTGCACGCGGCTCGGCTCGACCATCGACGATGCGGCCGGCGAGGCGTTCGACAAGATCGCCAAGACGCTCGGCCTGCCCTACCCGGGCGGACCGGCGCTGGAGCGGCTGGCGGAAGGTGGCGATCCGGACCGCTACGTCCTGCCGCGCGCGCTGCTGGGCCGCAAGGACTGCGACTTCTCGTTCTCCGGCCTGAAGACCGCCGCCGCGCGGATCGCCGAGGGCCTGACCACCGACACCGAGCGCCGCGACCTGGCCGCCGCGGTGCAGACCGCCATCGCCGGGCAGCTTGCCGAGCGCAGCGATC
>DASXOP010000021.1:0-44141 GCA_036494265.1 Caulobacteraceae bacterium
CTGGCCGAGCGTGTCGAGCGGCGCCCGCGCATCGCGGCCTACCTGCAATCGGGCCGACGCATCGCGTTCAACAGGCAGGGGATCTTCCGGCACTATCCCGAGCTGGACGGCCCAAATTAGACGGCCCGGGTCAGGCGGGCCGGGCTAGACGCCGACCGAGGCGACGGCCGCTCCAGGATGGCGGCGCTGCAGACGGCAGAGTCGGGTAAGGCCCGACCACACCTCGATGGCCGCGATGCGCGGATAGTCGATCAGACGCTGGCGGGCGAAATCCACCGCCCGGCCGTCGGTGCGCATCTCGGCGATCAGCTCGAGCGGCTGCTCGCAGTCCGTTTCCCGCACCAGCATCCGGTAGGTCTTCATCATCGCCACCTCGACGTCCGCCCGACCAGGATCAGGCGCGGCCATTGCAGCCGATTTTGGGCGCGCGCCGCCGCAATCTTGACCGGAAGGCGACGAGCGCCGCCGCGCCTTGTCAGGACCGCGTCCAAGTGGTCTCGTCAGGCCGAACGGGAGAAGGACCGCCCAATGCTGAAGGAAAAGCCGCTCGACTATGCGACGGCCACCGCGGGTTCGCTGGCGAAGGCGCTGGCGGCCGGGCAGGTGAGCGCGCTGGAGCTGCACGCCGAAGCGGTGCGCGCCATCGAGGCCAAGGACGGGCCGATCAACGCCGTGGTCGTGCGCGACTTCGACCGCGCCCGCGAGGCGGCCCAAGCCGCCGACGCGGCGCTGGCGAGGGGCGAGCGGCGCCCGCTGCTCGGCGTGCCGATGACGGTGAAGGACTCGCACCATGTCGCCGGGCTGCCCACCACCTGGGGCCTCGCGCCCTTCAAGGACTGGAAAGCCAGCGCGGACTCCACTGGCGTCGCGCGCCTGAAGGCGGCGGGCGCGGTGATCCTCGGCAAGACCAACATCCCGCCCAACCTCGGCGACTGGCAATCGGCCAACCCGATCTACGGCCGCACCAACAATCCGCATGACCTGACCCGCAGTCCAGGTGGCTCGTCTGGCGGCGGCGCGGCGGCGCTTGCGGCCGGCATGATCCCGCTGGAGTTCGGCTCCGACATCGGCGGCTCGATCCGGGTGCCCGCTCACTTCTGCGGCGTCTACGGCCACAAGCCGACCTTCGACCTCGTGCCGACCACCGGCCACGCGCCGCCGCCGTTCGAGGCGCCCAGCGACCCGGTCGAGTTCGGGGTGGTGGGGCCGTTGGCGCGCACGGCCTCCGACCTGGAGTTGGCGCTCAGCGTGCTCGCCGGCGCCGAGCATGAAGTCGCCCGCGCCTATCCGCTGAACCTGCCGCCGCCGCGCGCCGACCGCCTGGCCGACTTCCGCGTCCTGATCCTGGATCATCACCCGACCGCCGGCGTCGGTGCCGAGGTGCTGGCGCCGTTGCATACGCTGGCAGAGCGGCTCGAAGGGCTGGGCGCCGAGGTCTCTCGCCATACCCCGCTGCTGCCCGACCTCGAGGCTGCGCAGCGCACCTACATGTCGATGCTGGGCACGATCCTGGGCCGCGGCCGGCCCGGCTCGACGCCGGCGCTCGATACCTACCAGTACCT
This sequence comes from Caulobacteraceae bacterium, assembly GCA_036494265.1. Classification (GTDB taxonomy): domain Bacteria; phylum Pseudomonadota; class Alphaproteobacteria; order Caulobacterales; family Caulobacteraceae; genus Acaudatibacter. Next base: position 1,563 of record DASXOP010000021.1, read on the forward strand.
CGGCGGCCTCGACGCCATCGCCACCGCTCAGAGCCAGTGGCGCGAACTCTTCGAGGAATTTGACGTAGTGCTGGCCCCGCCGTTCGGCACGGCCGCCTTCCCGCACCAGGAGAGTCAGGACTGGAACGCTCGCAAGCTGACCATCGACGGTGAGCTCACCCCCTACGGCGTCCAGATCGCCTGGCCGGGCATCGCCGGCTTTCCCGGCCTGCCGGGGACCTGCGCCCCGATCGGCAAGACAAAGGGCGGCCTGCCGGTCGGCGTCCAGATCATCGGTCCGCGCTTCGAAGACCGCACCACCATCGCCTTCGCCGCTCTGATCGAGCGCGAGTTCGGCGGGGCGGTTTAGGGCGGCGCCATGACCACGCGCCGCATCGGCGTCATTGGGCTCGGCCAGCGGATCGCCTCGGTGCTGGCGGCGATGAAGGAGGTCGGCTGGGACCTGCGCGTCGACGGCTACGTCGATCCGGCCCCGATCGGCGCCTCGATCCTCGCCGCCGCCGGCATCCTGCCGGGGCGTTCGTTCGCAAGTCCCGCGGCGTTGCTTGCCGCCGGGCCCTACGACCTGGTGATGATCGGCAGCCCCAATCACCTGCACTTCGAGCACCTCACCGAAGCCCTCGCCGCCGGCTATCCGGTGTTCTCCGAGAAACCGATCGTGCGCACCGAGGCCGAGAGCCTCGACCTGGCGCGGCGCTTGGCGGGGCAGGGCGCGCCGCCGCTCTTCATCGGCCTGGTCATGCGCTCGATGCCGATCGTGAAGGAGGTGATCGCGCGGATCGATGCCGGCGACCTCGGCCCGCTGATCTCGATGGACGCCACCGAGCACCTGCCGCCCGAGCACGGGGCTTACCTGGCTCGCAACTGGCGACGCCGGGCCGAGTGGGGCGGCTCGTTCATGTTGGACAAGGTCTGCCACGACTTCGATATCTTCGGCCGCATCGCCGGGGCGAGGCCGCAGAGCGTGGCCAGCTTCGGCGGGCGCCGGATCTTCACTCCCGACCGCGCCGACGCACCCCGCACCTACGAGGATGGCTCCGCCGCCTACGCCCTGCGCGACGCCGGCTGGCGCGCCGCCAACGACGCGTTCCAGTCCGACATGGACCTCGCCGACCACCAGACCGCGATCGTCGAGTACGCCAACGGCGTCCAGCTCTCGTTCCACTCCAACAGCCATGTCGCGCTGGCCGAGCGACGCTGGTATGTCGCCGGCGCCGAGGGCACGCTGATCGCCGACCTGGTGCGCAACCGGCTGATGGTCCGGCGCGCTCTGCACCGCGGCAAGCCGGAGCGGATCGACTACGGCGGCCTCACCGCCGACGCCCACAACGGCGCCGATCAGGCGATGGCCCTCGACCTCGCCGCCGCCCTCGACGGCGCGGCTGCGTTCCCGGTCACACCGTGGGACAGCCTCGAAGCCGGGCTGACGGTGATGGCGATCGACCACGCGATGGAAACCCGTACCATGGTCGACTGCGCCCCAATGTGGGCGGCATACGATGACGCCCGGGGCGCCGGACACGACCCACGAGCGAATTAAACTCGTGCTTAGGGCGTTTGGCGCTAGGTGGGTCGCGAACTTCCAGGTGGGGCATGCTCAGACATTGGCGAAGCATTAGGGCGCTGGTCGCCGGGTTTCTGGCTTCTATCGCGCTATCGTCAGCGGCTGTCGCCGCGCCGGCGCTCTGGATCGCCAAGAGCCCAACCGCGACAATCTACCTGTTCGGCACGATGCATATCCTGGAGCCGGAAACCACATGGCGCACGCCTAGCCTGGACAGCGCCTATGCCAAGGCGACGACAATCTGGTTCGAACTGGACATGAGTTCGCTCGCCGATCCGAAGGTTGCCGCTGATCTGGTGACCAGGTTCGGTTTCGATGACGCTCATCCGCTTTCGACTAAACTCGATGCTGAGCACCTCAGCGCCCTCAAGGCCGTGTTGCAGCATCAGGGATTGGCCTTTGATCGCATCGACCGAATGCGCCCTTGGGCCGCTGCTCTCGCGCTGACAGCGTTGCCAATGCTGCAGGCGGGTTTCGACCCGAAGCAGGGCGCGGACATGCAGCTGACGTCTTCGGCCGGTGCGGACCACAAAGCTATCCGCGCCTTTGAGACAGTCGATCAACAGATGCACCTCTTCGTCGACATGTCGCCCGCAACCGAAATCGAGTTCCTCGACGACACCATCGATTCAAACACCAAGACCAACCACACCACCCAAGGCATCGAGGCCGCATGGGTGTCGGGCGATATCCAGAAGCTCGGGCAAGTCTTGATCAACGCGATGAAGAAGCGGTACCCGGAGTTCTACGAGAACCTTATCCGCCGCCGGAACCTCGCCTGGAGCGAAATGCTGACGAAGGAGCTGGCAGGCAGCGGCACCGAGCTCGTCAACGTGGGTGCGCTGCATATGGTCGGAGACGAGGGCTTGCCGGCCTTGCTCAAGGCCAAGGGGTATTCTGTCGAGCGCTTGCAATAGGCGAAAGCCTGCTGTGTGAATGCCACATCAGCCCCCAGGACGCCTGCTGACGGCCATCGCAGCGCGCTCGCCTACGTAGGGTCGTCCGGTAAGCCGCGTTGGAAGAGACGTGCGCAAGGCGGTGGTTTTCGCCCACCCCACCCGCTCATACCGGCGAACGCCGGTACCCAGGGCAGGACTTCGTTGAAGGGGCGCAATTCCGTTTGGCTTCACGTCGATCTCTGGCCAGCCCTCGCGCTCGGCGCGCGCCGCAGGCCAAAGATTTTAACCGCGGAGACCGCGGAGATACGCAGAGACGCTAGCGAAAACGGCGGCAACCGATGGGTCGCTCCGCGTATCTCTGCGATCTCCGCGGTCTTCCTGTCTGGGTCCCGCGTCCGCCGGGACGAGCGGGTAAGATGGAAGAGCTAGCCTGCCAGAGCCTCGGCCTTCTTCGCTTCGGTGAAGGCGTGGAGTTTGTTCATGTAGGCCAGCCGCCCGTAGTCACGACCGGCGGCCGAGATCTTGTCGAACCAGTCGTCTTCGCCCAGCATTTCGCCGAGCCGGGGCGCGTTTCGGTGCAGCATCTGTACGTCGACCTTCTTCGGCTCCAGGCTGCGCAGGATGCCGCGGTTGAAGTGCGCGTGCAGGGTCACCCGGTCGCCGGCTTCTTCGCGGTCGCCCTGCCAGTGCCAAACTCCGTGATGGAAGTAGACCACTGAGCCCTTCGGCATCTCGATCGGCACCCCGCCGCCGAGGTTGGCGTCACGCGCTGTCTCGCCGCGCTTCGGTCCGCGCCGCAGCTTGTGGCTGCCGGGAATGATCCAGGTCGGACCGCTCTCGACGCTCCAGTCCTCCAACGCCCAGACGCCGACCCCGGTCATCGAGAACTCCGGGTACGGCTCTGGCACGTGGGCATAGTCCGTATGCAGAGGAATGGTGCCGACGCCCGGTCCTTTGCGGATCGAACTGAACGACGCGATCACCGCGCCGCGGCCGAGCGAGGCGTCGATCAGGGTCATCAGCTGCGGGTTCTGCGCCAGCCGTTCGAACTCGCGGCCGTGGTAGAGCATCCAGTTCAGCGACGAGACCCCCTGGCTGGCGAGGGTCCGCAGCGTCGCTTCCCGCACCTCGTCGGCGAACGCCTCGGAGATCGCCCGCTCGATCACCGTGTAGCCCTGCTCCTCCAGCTCGCGCAGCTTGCCGGTGAGGCCGTAACGGGCGGCGCGATGGGCGAGGTCCGGGTTCTCCACCGTGCGCCGGCCCATGTGATCATGAAAGTGATTCATAAGACTTAGGACTGGTTCGCCGCCCGGCAGCGCGCCCTTCATCACCAGCGCCTCCTTGCCGAACAGGCGGCGGATCTCGCGCAGCGCCGTCGCCATCACGCGGGGTGTCGCCACCCCGACCACCTGGGCCGAATAGAGCGAGGCCTGGTAGTCGCCGGTGATGGTCATGTCGGCGTCGGGATCGAAGCCGCGGCTGACGGTCAGCGCCTCGCCGTCCCAGACGCAGCGCCACGCCGCGACGTTGTCCGGCAGCTCCAGGTGCGGCGGCGCGCCGGTGAACGCCTCGCTGAGCGAGAACGGGCCGAGCTCCGCCTTGCGCCGCTCGGTCTCGCTCCGCAGGAAGCGCTCGGCCTCCTCCATCCAGGCATCCGACATGAACTCGACGTGGTGTGGCAGGGTGATCATCGTTCACCTCCCGTGGCAGCCTCCCCAGGCTGACCCCCCGACGCCGGGGCAGGTCAAGCACCGGATTGGCCATCTCAAATCCGCTCTTCCTCGCGCAAGCGGGGACCCAGGCGTTCTATCCGAGGTCGCCCGCCTGGCAGAAAAAATCTGGGTCACCGCTTTCGCGGGGAAGAGCGGGGAGGGGAATCCCAGTTAGAGTGGGCTTGATGCGGCTGATCCCTTACCCCGACACCGACCCTGGCTCCGTGACTGGCATCGAGGTTGAGGTCCTGCGCGCTCAGGACGCCCTCGCACTGACCTACCGCCTGGCCGGACGCATCGCCGATCTGGCCATCCCTTCGCCCGCATCGCCCGCTCGCGCCGACGAGCTTTGGAAACGCACCTGCTTCGAGGCGTTCGTGCGGCTGCTGCCGGGCGAGGCGTACTTCGAGTTCAACCTCTCGCCCTCGGGCCAATGGGCCGCCTATCGATTTGACGGCTACCGCGCCGGCATGGCCTCGGCCGAGACGCCGCCGCCGAGTATCGCGCTCGAGACCACGCCCGACATCCTGACCCTTACCGCCACGCTCCGCCTTCCGCCAGGCCCCTGCCGCCTCGCGCTCACCGCAGTGATCGAGGATCAGGCCGGGGCCAAGTCGTACTGGGCGCTCGCGCATCCGCCGGGCAAGCCGGACTTCCATCACGCCGCCGGCTTCATCCTCGACCTTGCTTAAGGACCCGCGCATGCACTTCGCCATCGACCGCCTCATCGCCGACCCCGCCCTGCGCGCGCCGCTGGCCGGGCGCCGCGTCGCGCTGCTGGCCCACCCCGCGTCGGTCACCGCCGACCTGACCCACAGCCTCGACGCGCTGGCCGCCCTCGGCGACATCCAGCTGACCGCCGCCTTCGGGCCCCAGCACGGCCTGCGCGGCGACAAGCAGGACAACATGGTCGAGACCGCGGACTTCCACGACCCCGCCCTCGGCATCCCGGTGTTCAGCCTCTACGGCGAGGTTCGCCACCCCACCGATGCGATGATGAGCGCCTTCGACGTGGTGCTGATCGACCTGCAGGACCTCGGCTGCCGCATCTACACCTTCATCACCACGCTCCGGTACATGCTGGAAGCGGCGGCCCGCACCGGCAAATCGGTCTGGGTGCTGGATCGGCCCAACCCCGCCGGCCGCCCGGTCGAGGGCCTTCGCCTCACCCCTGGCTGGGAGAGCTTCGTCGGCGCTGGCCCCTTGCCGATGCGCCATGGCCTCACCCTCGGCGAACTCGGCGACTGGTTCATCAAGACCCTGAAGCTCGACGTCGACTACCGCGTGATCGAGATGCAGGGCTGGGCGCCGGACGCCGGCCCTGGTTACGGCTGGCCACTGGGCGAGCGAGCCTGGATCAACCCCAGCCCCAACGCCCCCAACCTCTGGATGGCCAGGGCCTACGCCGGCACGGTGATGCTGGAGGGCGCCACGCTCTCCGAAGGCCGCGGCACCACCCGCCCACTGGAGCTGTTCGGCGCGCCGGACATCGACGCGCGGGCGGTGATCGCCGAGATGCGAGGCCTGGCGCTGGCCTGGCTCGAAGGCTGCAGCCTGCGCGACTGCTGGTTCGAGCCCACCTTCCACAAGCACGTCGGTAAGCTCTGCAACGGGGTCCAGTTCGTCACCGAAGGTCCGGCGTACGACCACGCCGCGTTCAAGCCCTGGCGCGCCCAGGCGCTCGCCTTCAAGGCCATCCGCCGCCTCTACCCCGCCTACGACCTCTGGCGCGATTTCCCCTACGAGTACGAAGTCGGCAAACTCGCCATCGACGTCATCAACGGCGGCCCAGCATTGCGCGAATGGGTCGACAACCCCGCGGCTGCCCCGGCCGACCTGGACGCGATCACCCTGCCAGACGAGGTGGCCTGGGCGGAGGAGCGGGCGAGTTTCCTGCGGTATTAGCCCCCAGCCACCCCGCTCATCCCGTCGTTGGCGGAGATTGAGGCTCGGTTAGCTGGATCGCTCCGCGATCTCTGCGCCTCCTCAGCGACCTCTGCGTTCAAACTTTCTTCCTACCTGGGTCCCGTCGTTCGACGGGATGAGCGGGCCAGAGGGGAGAGTTAGGTGGCCATGCCGCTCGCCGCCAGCGCGGTCTGCAGTTCGGCCAGCACCTTGGCGATCGCCGGGTGGGCGACGATCCGGGCGTCGTAGGCGGTGAGCTTGGGGTGGCGGGTCAGGAGGTCCGGGGTCGCCAGCATGCCGGCGAAGGCCTTCACCCCCATCAGCGCCGGCCCCAGCACGCAGTCGGCCTGGCTGAACGCCGGCCCGGCCGCGTATCCGTCGGCGGGCACGAACCGTTCGACCCTGCCGAGCCCGGCCAGCAGCCGCTCCAGCGCCGTCGCCGCGGCGGTGGGCAAGCCAGCGTTCAGGTCGTGGAACATACCGACCAGCGCCGCGACCACGCCCTCCTCGGCCAACCGCCCGACCAACGCCACCCGCGCCCGGCCCTCGGCGTCGGCGGGCCGCAGCGGCGCGGCGGGGAACTTCTCGTCGAGATAGGCCACGATCACCGCCGACTCCGGCAGCATCGACCCGTCGTCCAGCACTAGGCACGGGATCGTCCCGGTCCCGCTCAGCGCCTTGTACTCCTCCGACCGCAACCCGCCCGGCGGCGGCTCGATCGGTATCGCCAGCCCCTTGGCGTAGATCGCCGCCCGCACCGGGGCGCAGTAGGGCGAGGTGTCGTCGGAATAGAGGATCATCCGGCGGAGATACTGCGCCGGGGTAAGCCCGTCGCGCCAGGAAAGCTCATCGCATCTCCTCCCCGGCTAAAAGCAGAGAGGGGACCGCCTCACCCGTCCGCTGGCGGTACCTCGTCGCCTCGCATCGGCGCCGCCCCTCGGCCGGCTTTCTTCAGCACGCCGAGCGCCTTGCCGATGTCGGCGCGGGCCGCGCGTTCCGCAAAGTAGGCCTCGGTCCGAAGGGCCGACAGCTTCTCGGCGACCGCCACGTTGATCAGCTGATTCAACGCCACGCCCTCGGACTCGGCCAGCTTGCGGGCCTCGTCGAGCAGGCCAGGCTGTAGACGCAGCGCAAAGTTACTTTTCCTCACGATCTCTTCTCCAACGATGCGAGCGCCTGTCCAAGCGTCAGAACGAACACTATGGCAAGGGCGCGACGCGGTCAGCCTCGCCCTTGCCATCAGCCACCGGCGCAGCAATATCTGCACCGTAGGAGGCGCTGGATGGTTGCGTTGAAGATCGAGGTGAAGGCGAAGGCGCAGCGGGCGAGCAAGCGGCCGAAGTCGGTCAGCTCGAAGACGCTCTCCACGCCGGCCGGGGCCAAGACCCGCGTCACCTCGCTCGACGCCAACAGCGCCACCTTCGGCGCCGATTTCCTGTACGTATTCAAGAACAACGTGCGCAAGGCGCGCAAGGGCAACCGGGACGCCAAGTGACCGCCTGCGGCGCGCGGACCCACCAAGCGCCGGCATGAGCGGGGGCGTCCCCGAACTCTGGATCATCGCCGGCGCCAACGGCTCGGGCAAGAGCACCGCCTACGGTCAGGCCTCGATCGACGCGCCGGCCGGCTCGATCTGGATCATCAATCCCGACCTCCTGGCCCAGCGCATCGCCGACCACGAGCGCATCCCGCTGCTGCCCGACGCCAACATCGCCGCCGTCACCCGCATCGAGACCTGGCTCTACGCCTCGGTCGCCGCGCACCAGACGGTGGGCGTGGAGACGGTGCTGTCGACGCCGAAATACCGCGCCCTGGTCGACAAGGCGCACGCCGAGGGCTTCAGCGTGCGGCTGATCTACGTCTTCCTGGAAACCGCCGAGCTCAACGTCGAGCGGGTGCGCCAGCGGGTGAAGAAGGGCGGCCACAATGTCGCCGAGGCCGCCATCCGCGACCGCCGCCGCCGCTCGTTCGGCGAGCTCACCTGGTTCTTCGAGCACGCCGACCACGTCGACATCTACGACAACTCCGCCGCCGAGCCGAAACTGGTCGCCACCAAAACCGCCGCCGACCTCACCATCTACGGCCAACTGATCGAGGACCTCCTCGCCGCCCTGGAGCCCGCGGCGCCGGGCCTGAGGGCAATGGTCGAGGCCGCGGGCCTGTCCGAGAAAGCGGCGCAGCAAGGGACCCGCCGCAAACGCCGCCGCAGACGCCGCCGCCGCCGCCCCAAGCCAGCCGCCGTCGCTTAGGCCCGCCCGCACCCATCTCTTCCCCGGAAGGGGGGATGTGTCGCCCGCAGGGCGACAAAGGGGCCCTCCGCCGCCGCTTGACCGAGGAACATAAATAGAACAAACAACCCGCAACCTAAGGGGGATCACATGCGGGTCTATGATATCGCGCTGATGTTGGTGAGAGTCCTCGTGGCGATGGACCTGATCCGCGCGGCGCTCGACGTCGGCTACACCGCGATCCGCTACACCTTCCTGATCAACAGCGCGGCCAGCAGCGAGTGGCTCACCAAGGTCGAACTCAGCAGCTGGCTCAGTCCGATCTACGCCTTCGTCAGCGCGCTTGTGCTCTACGCGGCCAGCAAACCCATCGCCCGCTTCGCCTCCCGCCTCGCCGCCTCCACCGACACCGCGAGCCACTTCTGACAGCCGCGGCGACTTCAGTCGTAACGGGCAGTGGTTGACTGGCTATATCAAAAGAGATATATTTCCATGAAACCGGTCGTCTTCCTCGCCGATACGCTCCGGCAGGTCAGGCGTTTCCCGGAGGATGTCCGCAGGACGATCGGTCACGAGCTTCGCGATGTTCAGTTCGGCGAAGAACCTAGCGATTGGAAGCCGATGCCCAGTGTCGGCTCGTGCGTTCGTGAAATACGGGTGCGCGATCCATCGGGGGCGTTCCGTGTCATCTACGTCGCCAACCTGGAGGCTGCGATCTATGTCCTCCACGCATTCCAGAAGAAGACCCAACAGACGCCGCAGCGGGACATCGATTTGGCTCGCAGCCGGCTGAAGGCCGTCGCAGAGGAACGATGAAGATGGAACGCGACACCTACGAGAACGTGTTCGATGCGTTGATGGACACGCCCGACGAGGCGGCGAACATGACGCTGCGATCGGATCTGATGCGGGCGATCCGCAAGACGGTTCAGGCCTGGGACGTTTCCCAGACCGACGCGGCGGCGCGTCTCGGCGTCAGCCAGCCGCGCGTCAACGATCTCCTGCGCAACCGCATCAACAAGTTCAGCCTGGATGCCCTAGTGACGCTGGCGTCGCGAGCAGGGCTCACCGTGCGAATGGCTGTGGAAGCGCCCGCAGCGGCCTGATGACCAAAACGGACGCGTTGCGCTCGATCAAGCCCGTGAGGGCGGCGGGCCTAGGGCCATTAAGTATCGTGTCCCTGGAATTCTTCGCCTGAACTCCCCAGGCTTCCTGGCGCGCGTCAAATCTTACCGACGATCTCTGCAAATTCTTCCCAAATCTGCGTAATCTTGACCAGGAACGATACAGAGACGCCGATCAACTGTTCACCGGCCCGAAGTCGCGAGGTTTCGGGCTTCAGCCACAGCTTGGCGAGCGAGTCCTCCAAGCCTCCGCCCGGAAGATGAGCGTCTGCTAAGCGAAGCTCGTACAGACCAAACAAAGGAGCCATCAAGCGGCTCGCCGCCTCGACCCCAACATCAAGCGCGAGTACCGCCTCAAGTGATTTCAAAGACCCCCACTTTGCTCCCGCAGGGGGGGGGGCGAGTGTTTGAAGGCTCGCCAAATCGAGCGCGTCAATCAGTATGCGAGACAAGTCTTTTGCCAAAGATAGCAGTCCGCCCTCCGGGAGGGCGCGAAAACGGTGGCAACTGCCAGCAATCGACTCAGTATCTCCGTGGGCCCTGAAGAGCCGGGTGCCCCAGCGCCGAAGGCACGCGTCGTTCGCGAGGTTCCGCATTTCCAGTAAGCCTTGCTCGGGCGCCGCAGTCTCGGCCACCTTCGTGCGTACCTGCGCTGAGTGAAGCTCGTCGGAGAGCCCTCCTTCCGGCGTCACATTGTGTGCGGACCAAATCTGCTGTTCCCACTCTGGTAAGCGAGCAACGTCCCAAGCGTACACGTTCAGTAGTTCGGCGCCGTTGATGCCAAAGTGGATCAACGGTCCGGGAGAGGATGCTACCCCGCCGGTTTCTCGTGTGTACCATGAGAGCTGCCCTCCCCGGCGAGTGATCAACTCTGGGACTACGGCAGGCCGAAACCACAACCAGCGTCCCACCTCTTCATGGTTCAGTTCGTCAGCTGATGCTCGTTCGCCAGAGGGGCCAACTGTGTAGGAGAACCGAGACGGCTGTTGGTCGCCGCGCACTCTTGGGCTCGCCGGCGCTGGGTCCAACCACTCGTCGATCCAAAGCTCTCCCATGACGTTGTGAAAGGAGCCATTCACAGCTGGAGTGGTGTAGCTCTCATGGCCAGTGTTCTCATTCGTTTCTCGATCAAGAACGGGTATGTCGTCCGCGGCATCGGTATCGGTCCTCCAAACACGGAAGACCGCCCATCCGCCTGACCTGTCGGGCCACACTCGCACCTCCCGCAACGCGGCTCCCTGACGCTCCCGCAATGGAGCATCAAGCCATGGATAAGGTGCAGGATCGTTCACGGTAGCCCGGCGAGAACGGTAAGAAGTAATTCTCAGAGCCATGTTCCGTGCGGCCAGGTAGTCCCGAAGGAATTCCGATCTAATTTCTAGTGAAGATGGTGAACCGTCCTCCTTGCGGTGCAAGCGAGCGGCGACAACGTAGCCTTCATCCGTTGCTACCCACGTGTCTCCTTCGCGCCTCAACCGAAGTGCAAACAACACGTCCTGATTCAGGTGCCACTCTGCTTGCTCGTCCGACCAGTTTTGAACCAGGCACAGTTCGACGCCGAAATCCTCGCCGAGGACATGGTGGTACTTGTCGGCTTCGAGATAGATCTCCCGAGTCGCGTAGACGCCATGGGAGTGACTGAGGCCTAAGCGCGACCAATCTAGATTGTCTGCCTCGGGTCGCTTGTCCGTCCGGACGGCCAGGGTCCCCACGCCGAGAAACTCCTCTACGTACCCCTCCTGTCCGTACGAGCCTTGCTTGGCTATGACTTGAGACGTCCGAAGTGGAATCCAAACAGCAGTCGCAAAGCGCCGCTTCCATGCATCCGAGAGGGTAAACCACTCAGCTGCGGGTGGTGCCTCGAACACCTCAATCCGCGTCCATCTTCAACGCCGCGATAAACGCCTCCTGCGGGATATCCACCTTCCCGAACTGGCGCATGCGCTTCTTCCCCTCCTTCTGCTTGTCCAGCAGCTTGCGCTTGCGGGTCGCGTCGCCGCCGTAGCACTTCGCCGTGACGTCCTTCCTCAACGCGCGCACCGTTTCGCGAGCGATGATCTTGCCGCCGATGGCGGCCTGGATCGGGATCTGGAAGAGGTGCGGGGGGATCAGCTCCTTCATCTTTTCGACCATGCCGCGGCCGCGGGCTTCGGCCCTCGTGCGGTGGACCAGCATCGAGAGGGCGTCGACCGGCTCGGCGTTGACCAGCACCTGCATCTTCACCAGGTCGCCGATGCGGTAGTCCTCGATCTGGTAGTCGAAGCTGGCGTAGCCCTTGGAGACGCTCTTCAGCCGGTCGTAGAAATCGAACACCACCTCGTTCAGCGGCAGGTCGTAGACCACCATGGCGCGGGAGCCGACGTAGCTGAGCTCGCGCTGGGCGCCGCGGCGGTCCTGGCAGAGCTTGATCACCGCGCCCAGGTATTCGTCCGGGGTGAAGATGGTGGCGCGGATCCAGGGCTCGGCGATGGTGTCGATCTTCACCGGGTCGGGCATGTCGGCCGGGTTGTGCAGCTCCAGCGTGGAGCCGTCGGTGAGCGCGATCTGGTAGATCACGCTGGGCGCCGTCGCGATCAGGTCGAGGTTGAACTCGCGCGTCAGCCGCTCCTGGATGATCTCCAGGTGCAGCAGGCCGAGGAACCCGCAGCGGAAGCCGAAGCCGAGTGCGGCGCTGGTCTCCATCTCGTAGGTGAAGCTGGCGTCGTTGAGGCGCAGGCGCCCGACGGCGGCGCGCAGGTCCTCGAAGTCGGCGGCGTCGACCGGGAAGAGGCCGCAGAACACCACAGGCTGCACCGGCTTGAAGCCGGGCAGGGCGGCCGCGGTCTGGCGGCGCTCCTCGGTGATGGTGTCGCCCACCGCGGCGTCGGCCACTTCCTTGATCTGGGCGGTGATGAAGCCGATCTCGCCGGGGCCCAGCTGGTCCGCATCGACGCGGGCGGGGCGGAAGACCCCGATGCGGTCGATCTTGTGGGTGGTGCCGCGCTGCATCATCCGCACGGTCTGGCCGGCCTTCAGCACCCCGTCGAACACGCGCACCAGCACCACGACGCCGAGGTAGGCGTCGTACCAGGCGTCGACCAGCAGGGCCTTGAGCGGGGCGTCGGCATCACCCTTCGGCGGGGGCAGCCGCGTGACGATGGCTTCCAGCACCTCGTGGATGCCGAGCCCGGTCTTGGCCGAGGCCTCGACCGCGTGGCTGGCATCGAGGCCGATCACGTCCTCGATCTGTTGGCGCACCCGGGCCGGCTCGGCGGCGGGCAGGTCGACCTTGTTCAGCACCGGCACGACCTCGTGGTCGTGGTCGATGGCCTGGTAGACGTTGGCCAGGGTCTGAGCTTCCACGCCCTGGCTGGCGTCCACCACCAGGATCGAGCCCTCGCAGGCGGCCAGGCTGCGGCTGACCTCGTAGGCGAAGTCGACGTGGCCGGGGGTGTCCATCAGGTTGAGCACGTAGTGCTCGCCGTCATCGGCCTTGTACTCAAGACGGACGGTCTGGGCCTTGATGGTGATGCCACGCTCGCGCTCGATATCCATCGAGTCGAGCACCTGCTCCTTCATCTCCCGCGCGGTCAGCGCCCCGGTCTCCTGGATCAGCCGATCGGAGAGCGTGGACTTGCCATGGTCGATATGGGCGACGATCGCGAAGTTGCGGATGTGGGAGGGGTCGGTCATCGGAGGGCGGGGTTTAGAGCAATTCGAACGCAATCATAACCCCTCCCCCAGCCCTCCCCTTCATGGGGCGGGAAGGACGATCCGCCAGGATCGGCCGGGTGGGGATGTCTGACGCGTCAACGCTATCCTGCGGGCCTGGCGCACCTCACCAGACTCCCCCACCCGACTGCTTCGCAGTCTTCCCTCCCCATAAAGGGGAGGGCTGGGGGAAGGGCTCTTTCGTCGCACTCTCGCGCCCCAATACCGACGCAACTTGCGCCACACTCCTGCCGTCGTAGTTGGAGTGATTCGCCCATGGACCGCCGTTCGTTGATCGTCGCCGGCATCGTCGCCGCCGCGGCCGGGCCGGCGCTGGCGCAGCAGGATCTGCCGCCGGCCAGGCCTCAGGGCAACCGGGGCGACAGCGGCGACAACAACGGCCGCGATCTCGACCAGCGGCTCGACTTGCAGCCCGACGACCGCCACGACGACCGGCCCTCGGACCACGACCACGACCGGGATGGCGACTACGGCGGCCCGCGGGGCCGCTCCGCGCCGCGCTACTCCAGGGAAGAGATCGCCAACAACATCTCGGACTTCTTCGGCGTCACCGCCGAGAACGCAGGCGCGTTGATCGAGAAGATCTTCCACGAGAACGGCCGCCCCACCGCCTACATCGCCGGCACCGAGGGCTCGGGCGCGTTCTTCTTCGGCCTGCGATACGGCAAGGGGCTGATGTACATGAAGGACCGGCCGCACACGACGATCTTCTGGCAGGGCCCGACCGGCGGCTTCGACTTCGGCGGCAACGCCAGCCGCGTCTTCACCCTCTGCTACGACCTTGAATACCCGGACGCGATCTTCCGCCGCTTCCCCGGCGTCGAAGGCTCGGCCTACCTGGTCGGCGGCCTAGGCGTGAACTACCAGCGCGCCGACGGGATCACCCTGGCCCCGGTGCGAGCCGGGGTTGGCTTCCGGCTGGGCGCGAGCGTGGGGTATCTGGCGTATTCCCGGCAACGGAACGTGATCCCGCTCTAGCGGCGGCCCAATCCCAACCAGCCCTCCCCTTCATGGGGAGGGAAGACGATCCGCCAGGATCGGCCGGGTGGGGGTGTCCGACGCGGCAACGCCAGTCCGAGGGTTTAGCTCCCTTCACCGGACTCCCCCACCCGACTGCTACGCAGTCTTCCCTCCCCATGAAGGGGAGGGCTGGGGAGGGGCTCAGTTGTCCACCTCATACGCATACTTCACCACCGCCCCGCCGTTCGCCGGCAGGGTCACGCGCCAGACCGCCTTGCCGTTCTTCAGCCCGTGTGCGGTGCTCTCGCTCACCACCTTGAAGCCCGCCCGCGCCGTGGTCTGGCGCACTTCGAAGGTCACCGGCGACGCCTCGGCGTTGGCGAGGTCGATCTCCAGCGTGTAGCGTTCGCGCTCGCCCGCGCCCTTGCCGACTGTCGTCTCCGAGGCGATCCGGGTCTGCGCCGTGACATCCGAGGCGTGGCCGGCGACGAGCTCGAACGGCTCGCCCACCGGCACGTCGCGCATCGCCGGCTCGCCGACGAAGAGCTCGCGGCCGCCGGCGACGTCCTGCGGCTGGCGCAGCGAGACCTTGCCGGCCGGCAGCGGCAGGCCGAGGCCATTCACCGGCTTGTTCTCCAGGCTGAGCATCGCCTCGGCCGGATAGACGGCGGCGGTCGTATCCGGCGCCTCGCCGGGCTCGTAGACGTAGAGCTTCTCGAACGTCACCGCGGCCTGATGCAGGAAGCGGATCTGCTTGGTCTGCCGCGCGGCGAGCGTTGTCGGTTCGGCCAGGGAGTAGAGCTTGTAGTCGCCCAGCGTGGTGGCGACGACGCGGGGCTTCTCGGATTTGAGCGCGCCGAACTCGGCCATCGACGCCGGCCGGAGAGCGGCGTGGTTCTCGCTCACCGCCTCATCCATCACCATCGGCGGCGGCGCGGGCGGGGGCGGCTGGGTCCAGTCGGACGTCGTACCCATCGGCCAGCACTCGGTGTTGACGCTGGCGGGGGAGATGTTGGGCAGGTCCGCCGCGACCCGGGCCAGGGCGCCGGCGACCACCGAGGTCGGGGCATTCGCGAAGCTGGCGCCGCTGCGGTTGGAGAGCGTCAGCCAGCCGATCAGGTCCAGTGTCTTGCCGTCCGGCGCCAGCCTGGCGACATAGTCCGCCGACCAGTCGATCC
Organism: Caulobacteraceae bacterium; assembly: GCA_036494265.1. Taxonomy (GTDB): domain Bacteria; phylum Pseudomonadota; class Alphaproteobacteria; order Caulobacterales; family Caulobacteraceae; genus Acaudatibacter. The sequence continues at coordinate 16,844 of DASXOP010000021.1, forward strand.
GCACCGCCAGGTAGCTGAGCTGTAGAGTGTAGCGTCCCGCCGCCGGCGCGTCGGCGACGATCGAAAGCGTGGGCTTCGCGGCCAAGCCGGGCGGCAGATGATCGAACACGAGCGCCTGGGGTCCGGCGCCGCAGCCTAGCGCCTCGACGCCGCCGCTCGCCGTCACCACCACCACGCCGTCTGGCCCGGAACGCAAGGTGGCCGGCTCCTCGGTCGCCTTGCCGGTCTTGGGGTTGGTGCGGCGCAGGGTGACGCTCTGGCCGACCGACCTGGCGATCAGCGAGCCGGGGCTCATCAGATCGTAGTCGAAGTTCCGCTCCACCAGCCGCCCGGGCAGCCCATCGACCTTGGCGCTGGCCGGGATGATCTCGTCGGCGACGCCCTGGAAGCTCACCCGCGTGCGGCCCGCCGGCAGGTCGACGGTGCGCGTCTCGGTGATCATGGCGAGACCGCTGGTGTCGCTGTCGCCCTCGCTGCGCAGCAACGCCGCCGTCACCGCCCGGTCGCGGTACACCGTGACCGCGACAGCGTCGGGGGCGCGGGAGACCACGTCGGCAAAGGCGGGCGCGGCGAGGGCGAGCGCGATGGCTGCGGCCAGGGCCCCTCCACCACTTCGTGGTCCCCCTCCCCCGTTGGGGGAGGAGAAGGGCAGTGCGGCTTCGATATCCTCCCCTGCATAGCAGGGGAGGGGGACCACGAAGTGGTGGAGGGGCCCCTTAAGCCGCGATGTCGAACGCATACTTCACCGTCGCGGTCCCGTTGGCCGGGAGGGTGACGCGCCAGACGGCCGCGCCGTTGGAGAGGGCGCCGGCGACCACCGAGGTCGGGGCGCCGGCGAAGCTGTCGCCGGTGCGGTTGGAGAGCGTCAGCCAGCCGGTGAGATCGAGGCTGCGTTCGTCCGGCGCCAGCCGCGCCACATAGTCGGCCGACCAGCTCATCCGCACCGTCAGATAGCTGAGCTTCAGCTGATAGCGCCCCGCCGCCGGCGTGTCGGCGACCACCGAGAGCGTCGGCTTGTCGGCGAGGCCCGGCGGCAAGTGATCGAACACCAACGCCTGCGGCCCCGCCCCGCAGCCCAGCGCCTCGACGCCGCCGGCGGCCGTCACCACCACCACCCCGTCGGGGCCGGAGCGCAGGGTGGCGGCCTCCTCGGTGACCTTGCCGGTCTTCGGATTGGTGCGGCGCAGGGTGACGCCCTGGCCGAGCGACCTCTCGATCAGCGCGCCGGGGCTCAGCAAATCATAGTCGAAGTCGTGCTCGATCAGCCGCCCCGGCAGGCCTTCGAGCTTGGCGCTGGCCGGGATGATCTCGTCCGCCACGCCCTCGAAGCTCACCCGCGTGCGTCCGGCCGGCAGGTCGACCGTGCGGGTCTCGGTGATCATGGCCAGGCCGCTGGTGTCGTCGTCGTCCTCGCTGCGCAACTGCTCGGCGCTCATCGGCCGGTCGCGATAGACGGTGACGGTTACCGCCTCAGGGGCGGGGGAGACGACGTCGGCGACGGCGGGGGCGGCGAAGGCAAGGGCGAGCGCGGCCAAGGCCCCTCCACCACTTCGTGGTCCCCCTCCCCTGCGGGGCAGGGGAGGATATCGAAGCTGCGCGCTCCTTCTCCTCCCCCAACGGGGGAGGGGGACCACGAAGTGGTGGAGGGGCATAGCCACGGCGTTACCACCCAGTCTCCACCACGCTGGTGAGCACGGTCTGGCTGTTGGCGGGGACGGGGACGGACCAGCCGAGGGTGTAGGCGTCGATGCGGCGGCTGGTCAGGCTCTCGCTGATCACCTTGGTGTTGCGGCCCCAGTAGCCGGACTGGCGCACTTCCACCGTCACCGGCTCGGACTTGGCGTTGCGGATCACGTAGCTCATCGAGTAGCGCGAGCGCTCGTCGGAGACGCGCGTATCCGCCACCAGCGTCGGCTGAACCGTCACGTCGAACGCCTCGCCCATCTTCAGCAGCAACTCGGAGCCCTGCGGCACGTGGCCGATCGGCGCCTCGCCGACGAACTTCGGCGCCCCGGAGGCGTCGCGCTGATAGATCCGCACCGTGCCGGCCGGCAGCCCGGCCCCGAGGCCGCCGCCGGCGGAGTTGCTGAAGTCGACCCCGACCAGGGCGTGGGCCGGTTCGCTGGCGCTGACCAGCGCGTCGGCGTTCCACTGGTAGACCCGGTGCGCGGTGACGCCTTGGGCGTCCAGGAAGCTCACCTGCTTGGTCTGGTTCTGCGCGATCGTGGTCCGCTCGGGCAGCGAGTAGATGTAGTAGTCGCCGAGCGCCTGGCCGGGGCCGGAATGCGCCTCGCTGCCGCCGCGGACGACGACGGCGGTCGGGTTGTAGTAGCTGCCTCCACCGCCGCCGTTCTGCAGCTGCACGTCGCCGGCGACCAGCTTGGTGTCGGCGTCGACGAAGCTGGTCCCGGCGGTGTTGGTCAGCGTGATCCAGCCCTGCAAGTCGAGCTTGGCGTTGGGCTCGTCGAAGAGCGCGACATAGTCCGCCTTCCAGGAGAGCCCGGTGGTCAGGTAGCTCAGCTTGGCGAGGCGCGCCCCGGCGTGGTCGCTATCGACCGTGACCGAGAGCGTCGGCTGCGCGCGCAAGTTCTCCGGGACCTTGTCGAAGATCACCCGCGTCGGCACGCCGTCGTCGCGCAGCACCTCGATGCGGTCGCCAATCTTCAGCACCACGCCCTCGTTGGCGGCGAGCACGGTCGCGACCTCGGTCACCTGGGCGCCCGTGCCGGGGTTGGTGCGCACGATGGTCACCTGCTGGCCGACCGCCTTTTCCATCAGCTTGGAGGGGGTGAGCAGGTCGAAGTCGAAATTCTGCTCGACGATGTCGACCCCGTCGGCGGCGAGGCTGACCGTCTCCGGTCGGATCGCCGAAGAGACGTCCTTGAACTCCAGCCGCTGGCGGCCCTTGGTCATGTCCAGCGACCGCGCGTCCTGCACCAAGGCGAGGTCGGCGTTGTAGATGGTGACCTCGAGCCCGGGCGTGTCCGCCGCGCGCGCCGCGCCCCCGGCCAGCACCAGCGCCACACTTGCCAGCAGGATATTCCGCACCATGACGCAACCTCCGCTTCGTCTCGCGGGAGGGTGTCATGCGCGCCTGAGTCGAGCGACCCTGGCCTTCACGTCACCGCTCCTGTAGGCTGTTACGCAGGGGCCAGGGAAACGGGGTTAGGCGGCGCTAAGTTCCGGTCGAGATCGCGGCGGCGGCGACACCCCTCACCTAACCTCTCCCCAACCTGCGGTTGGTGAGAGGGATACCGACGGAGATGTCTTGCGATTGGATGGTGACGCCGCCGCTCGCTCTCCGTAGCCCTCGCCCCGGCCGCAGGCTGGGGAGAGGTGAGGTGAGGGCTCTTGCAGCCCTACTACGGCACTTCCTTGCACTGCAGCAGCTTGGAGAACACCCACCGGTGACCCAGCACGGCCTCGGCGTCGTCGAGGCGCCAGCGGCCGGCGATGCGGCGGAAGGTGAAGCGCATGTCGTGCGCCTCCTTCAGGCTGACGAACCTGGCTTCGATCGTCTGCTTCGTCGCCGTGCTGCCTGGCAGCTCGGCGACGTCGGCGTGGGTCATGTCGTACTCCTGGCCGTCGAACCAGATGTCGAAATCGAGCCCGCACGGCACGTCGCCCCCGGCCGCCGTCCGCGCGTCCGCCGCCAGGCGCTTCAGCCGCGGCGAGTAGAAACTGTCCGGCGGCTCGTAGCCCTTGTCGTGGACGCTGGCGTCGATCAGCCGGCGGTAGACGTCCTGCACCATCGCCTTGGGGGTCTGCGGCGCGGCCTGCGCGGCGGTGGCGAGGGCGAGCAACGCGAGGGCGGCGATCCACTTCATGGCGGCCGGTGTGTCATGCAGCCACGCTGGAGTCGAGTTGCCCGGCCGACAGCCCTCCCCTTCATGGGGAGGGGAGACCGCGAAGCGGTCGGGTGGGGGAGTGCAGGGTCGCGCGCCAATCTCCGAGGCGTCGTTGACGCGTCAGACATCCCCACCCGTCCGATGCTTCGCATCGTACTTCCCTCCCCATGAAGGGGAGGGCTGGGACGGGGAAGGGCTATCCTCTCAGCACAGCCCCCGCGCTCTTCGCTGCCGCCGCGACGATCTTCTTCGACAGCGCTTCGATCTCGGCGTCGTCGAGGGTCTTTTCACGCGGCTGCACCGTCACCTCGACCGCGACCGACTTCTTACCGGCCTCGATACCGGGGCCTTCGTAGACGTCGAATACCCGCACGCCAGAGATCAGCACCCGGTCGGCGGACTGCACCGCGCGAGTGATATCGCCGGCGGGCGTCGTTGCAGCGACGACGAAGGCGAAGTCGCGGGTCAGCGGCATCAGCGGCGACAGCGACAGACCCGGCCGCGTCTTCACCGCCTTCTTCTTCGGCTCCGGGATCGCCTCGACCCGGACCTCGAAGCCGAACACCGGCCCGGCCACGTCCATCGCCGCCAGCACCTTCGGGTGGATCTCGCCGAACTCGGCCAGCACTGCCTTGGGGCCGAGCTGCAGCCGCGCGGCGCGGCCCGGCCGCCACCACGGTCGCGTCGCGTCCTGCGCCACCTGCAGATTGGCTGTCGGCGCGCCGAGGTCGTCGAGCAGCGCCATCAGGTCGGCCTTGATCGCGAACACGTCCTCCGCCGCGCCGTGGCCCCAGCGCCGCGGGCCGTGCGGGGCGATGATCGCGGCGATCACGGTGCGCTCGTCGCCAGGCTCGGTCCCGGCGAACACTGGGCCAATCTCGAAGAGGGCGCAGTCGGGGAAGCCGCGGCGGGCATTGCGGCCGGCCGCCTCGATCAGGCTGGGCAGGCCGGACGGGCGCATGCAATCGAGGTCGGATGAGATCGGGTTGGCGAGCACGAGGCTCTCGTCGCCGCCGCCGAACAGCTTGGCGACGCCCTGGCCGACGAACGAATTGGTCAGCGCCTCGGCGTAACCGGCAGCCGCCAAAGCCCGCCGCGCGGCGCGGATTCGCGACTGGCGCAGGGTGAGCACGCCGCTGGCCGGCCGCGCCATCGGCGGCAGCGGCTCGGACGGCAGGTTGTCGTAGCCGGCGATGCGGGCGACTTCCTCGACCAGGTCGGCGCGGCCCTCGACGTCGCGGCGCCAGCTCGGCGGCAGCACGCGGTCGGCCTCGTAGCGGAAGCCGAGCGTCTCCAGGATCGTTCGTATGCGCTCGTTCGTCAGCTCGATGCCGGCGAGACGCTTCACGTAGGCCGGGTCGAAGGCGATCGCCGGCGGCGGCGCGGGCAGCTCGCCGGCCAGGCTGATCTCGGAGGCTTCACCGCCGCAGAACTCGATGATCAGCTTGGTTGCCAGCTCAAGCCCTGGGACCAGGAAGCCCGGATCGACGCCTCGGGCGAAGCGGTACTGGGCGTCGGAGATCAATGCGAGGTCGCGGCCGGTCTGGGCGGTGCGGATCGGGTCGAACCAGGCGCTCTCGATGAAGACGTCGGTGGTGCCGACCTGCGAGCCGGTCGCCTCGTCGCCCATCACCCCGCCCAGCCCGATCGGGCCGGAGCCGTCGGCGATCACGCACATCTCGGCGGTGACGTCGTAGGTCTTGCCGTTGAGCGCGGCGACCTTCTCGCCGGCCACGCCGAGGCGCGCCTCGATCCAGCCGCCGGTGAGTTTGGTGGCGTCGTAGACGTGCAGCGGGCGGGCGCGGTCGTAGGTCAGGAAGTTGGTGACATCGACCAGGGCGTTGATGGGACGCAGGCCGATGGCGCGCAGCAGGTCCTGCATCCAGGCGGGCGATGGGCCGTTCTTCAGTCCACGGATCAACCGGCCGGCGAAGGCGGGGCAGGCGTCGGAGCCATCGACTCGGATCTCGACCGGGCAGGGGAACTTGCCCGTCACCGGCGTCACCGAGAGGTCCTTCAGCGTGCCGAGGCCGGCGGCGGCCATATCGCGGGCGATTCCGGCGACGCCGAGCCAGTCGGGCCGGTTCGGCGTCACTTCGAAGTCGATCACCGCTTCCAGGCCGAGCGCTTCGGCGGCCGAGGTCCCGACCGGCGCTTCGGCCAGTTCGAGGATGCCGTCGCTCTCCTCGGCGGTCTGCAGCTCGGCGGCCGAGCACAGCATGCCGTTGGAAACCACGCCGCGCACCGGGCGGGGCTCAAGCGTGATGCCGCTGCCAGGGATGTAGGTCCCGATCGGAGCGTAGACGGTAAAGAGGGCAGCGCGCGCGTTCGGCGCGCCGCAGACGATCTCCTTCAGTCCGTCCTTGGTCTCGACCTGGCAGACCCGCAGGCGGTCAGCGTTGGGGTGCTGCACGGCCTCGACGACCTTGGCGACCGAGAACGCGGCCAGCTTGGCGCCCGGATCGTCGACGTGCTCGACCTCCAGCCCGGCCATGGTCATGGCGTCGGCCACGTCAGCGACGCTGGCGGCGGTGTCCAAGTGGCTCTTCAGCCAGGAAAGGGTGAACTTCATGGCTCAGCTCAGCCCCGACGCGGGATTGGGATCGGCGAACGCGGAGAAGCCGTAGTGGGCGAGCCAGCGGGTATCGCCGCTGAAGGTGTCGCGCAGGTCGGGCAGGCCGTACTTCAGCATCGTCAGCCGGTCGACGCCGAGGCCGAACGCGAAGCCCTGCCACTCGTCCGGGTCGAGGCCGCAGATGCGCAGGATGTTGGGGTGCACCATGCCGCCGCCGAGGATCTCCAACCAGTCCGTTCCCTCGCCGATCTTCACCACGTCGCCCGAGCGGTCGCACTGCACATCCATCTCCGCCGAAGGCTCGGTGAACGGGAAGTGGTGGGGGCGGAAGCGGGTGACCACCTCGTCCATCTCGAAGAACCGGCGCACGAACGCGTCCAGGGTCCACTTCAGGTGACCCATGTGGATCGCGCGGTCGATCACCAGCCCCTCCATCTGGTGGAACATCGGCGTGTGCGTCGCGTCCGAGTCGCAGCGATAGACGCGGCCGGGGCCGATGACGCGGATCGGCGGCGCGCGGTGCACGTCGAACTGTGGGGCGCCGACCGGCGCGTTGGCGCGGCGCATGGTGCGCACCTGGATCGGGCTGGTGTGGGTGCGCAGCAGCTTGCGCTCGCCGTTCGGGTCCGGCTGCAGGAAGAAGGTGTCGTGCATCTCGCGCGCCGGATGGCGAGGCGGGAAGTTGAGTGCGGAGAAATTATGGAAGTCGTCCTCGATGTCCGGGCCTTCGGCGACCTGGAAGCCCATCTCGGCGAAGACGGCGATCATCTCGTCCATCACCTGCATGGTCGGATGCACCGAGCCCTTGCGGCGCGGCGGCGCCGGCAGCGACAGATCGAGCTTGCCGGCCGCGAGTTCCGCGCCGAGTTCCTCGGACTGTAGTTCAACCTTCCGCAAATCGAAGACTGCGGAGCTTATATCCATCGCACTGTTCGTCGTGTTAGCGACGATCTTGCGAGCCTCAATTGGTAGATCACGGAGCTTCGGTCCGACCTGCTGAAATATATTGCCTTTCCCAACCAGGAGATGTTTGTTTAGTTCGAGTTCTTTCGTCGACGTTATATTCTGGATATTCGATATGATTGTTATGAATTTGTTGTGGTCAATCTCATGAATATACTGCTTGGCTCGATCAAAAACCGTGATCAGGGCGGCGTTGTTAGTTGCCCGAACCATGAAATCAGCGACGGCGAATTTCGCACCCCGGGGCGCGAGGACGACTAGATCAGGTTCATATTCTTGAAAACGGGACGCCGTCCGCTTGACCGCATCGTCAATCTTCTTGAGTGCTTCGGTCTCAGCGTCGGAGGAACCAACTGCCTTCGGCAACGCGTCTGCCATCGTTTTCCCTCAAACGAAAATAGGACGGGTAGCAGCGCCACCCGCCCTATTCAGCCACAGTGACGTGACCTCAAGCCAGCGCGGCGCGAACCTTCTCGGCGATGGCCTTGAACGCGGCAGGATCGGAGCCGGCGATGTCGGCAAGCACCTTGCGGTCCATCTCGATCCCGGCCTGTTCAAGGCCGTGAATAAATATCGAGTAGGTAAAGCCTTCGAGCCGGGCCGCCGCGTTGATGCGCTGGATCCACAGCGCCCGGAACGAGCGCTTGCGGACCTTGCGGTCGCGGTAGGCGTACTGGCCGGCCTTGTCGACCGCCGCCTTCGCCGCTCGGATGGTGTTCTTGCGCCGGCCCCAGAACCCCTTGGCCTGTTCCAGCACCTTCTTGTGTCTAGCGTGGGCGACTACGCCCCTTTTCACGCGCGCCATGTCATTCGCTCCTTAACGCAGGCCGTAGGGGATGTAGGTCCGGATCGTCTTGGAGTCGGACTCGCTCATCACCTTGGTGCCGCGGTTCTGGCGGATGTACTTGGCGTTGTGGCTGATCAGCCGGTGGCGCTTGCCAGCCACGCCGGCTTTGATCTTGCCGGTCGCAGTGAGTTTGAAGCGCTTCTTGGCGCCTGACTTCGTCTTCAACTTCGGCATTTTGCATCGGACCGGTTAGGGCCCGTCCTCTAGGGGGGCAGAATGAGCCGCCATGGCATGCCTTGGGCCAGGCGGTTCGTTGGAGGCGGGGTGTCTAAGGGAAAGGGGGGCGAATTGCAAGCGCTCGCCGCTGCGGCGGGCGGCTTGCCGAAATCGCGTCCATTAGTCCATTTGGATGTCACCTCCGCCGGTGCAACGGTGCTTAGTCTCCGAGTTCAGCTGAGTTGGAGCCCCTATCAGATGACCCCGAGACGCCTGTACTCGACCCGCGCCGCGCAGATGACCGGCGCTTTGGCGCTCGCGGCGATCGTCGCTGTCGCCGGATGCAAGCCGGCCGCGCCCGGCGCCGCGGGCGGCGGGCTTACACCGGCTTCGCTCACCGGGAGCGACATGAGCACTTTCACCGATCCCTCCGAAGGCGCCTTCACCCTCTCCGCGCCGGCGGGCTGGACGATGAAAGGGGGCGTGCAGCGCGCCTCCGCTTACGATGCCAAGCCCTGGGCCACGGCGACTTCGCCGGATGGGGCCGAGGTGATCGGCTATGGCGACGCGACCATCCCGTCGTTCGTGCTGCCGGATGGCCAGCACGCCGAGGGCGCGTCGTTCGACGGCCCAGGCGGCCATCAACTCTATCAATCGTATGAGACCGGCGCGCAGTACGCGGCCGACTATGCTCAGCGGGCGATGGGCGGCAATTGCGACTCGCTGCAGCCGGCGGGCAGCCAAGCCGAGCCGGACCTGGCCCAGAAAGCCGCGGCGGCCGCGGCCAGCTTCTCGGCGCAGGTCGGCGCCGGGGCGCAGCCGCCGGACTTCGACGGCGGGTCGGCGACCTTCACCTGCCAGGGCGCGGGCGGCGCCACCACTGTCGGTGTCATCGCGGTCACCGCCATCACCCGCTTCGGCAATGGCGGCGGCAGCTGGTACGTGCCGACGCTGGTCAGCTACCGCGCTCCGGTGGCGCAACAGGCAGACGCCGACAAGGTCGCCCGGGCGATGCTCGCCAGCTTCCAGAAGAACCCGCAGTGGGACGCGAAGATGGCTGAGGCGACGCGCCAGGAGATCGCCCTCATCCGGCAACAAGGCTCGCAGCAGCTGGCCAGCCAGGCGCAGATGGAGGCGCAGCAGACCGCCGGATCCCTCGCTTACGGCGAAGCCAACGGCGCCGCGCGGCAAGCCAGCCAGCAGCAGTTCATGAATGGCTTCAACGCCCAGGGCGAGGCGCGCACGGCGGCGTTCCAGCGGCGGATGATCCAGAAGGACTCCGGCCAGCAGGCGGAGATGCGCTACATCCAGAACCAGCAGTGCGCGGTCTGGTACGACGCAGCGCACACCCAGTGTAAGATCACGGTGCAGCAGTAGCGCGGCGCAGGCCTTGCCCGTTCGGCTTGAGCGCATAAGGTCGCGCCCATGAACCCCAGCGACGAATTTCGATACCTCAACCACCTCGTGGACGCGCTCTCAAGCGGACGCCTGCGGCTGTTCGAGAACGGCGCCGACGTGACTGACCGCGAGATCGGGCAGCTGTCGTCGGAGGTGGCGGCGATCGAATCCATGCTCGCGGCCGCCGCGGCGCAATCGCGAGACGACGAACGCTGAGTCTCGGCGTGCGGAATGTGGCAGACGCGCTGCATTATTTACCGGCCCGAAAGGAACGCATCGGCAATCTCACTCGCAGACCCTCGGTTGCAGGCGACGATGCAGACCACCACGAGCCAATTCGGACGACGCGGCGCCCCGGCCCGCGGAGCCGCTAAATCCTCGGCCAAGGCCCCGACAGGCTCGGCGCTTCAGTCCGCGACGCAATGGAATCGCGACTCGACGAAGGCGGCGTCAGCGCCGGGGCTCTCCATCGACGCGGCCACCTACGAGAGCATCGTCAGGCCGCGCCACTCGGACGACGAGGGTGGTTCCACCGCCGGGTCCACCCGGGGGATGGACGCGGCGACGATGTTCTTCAGCTTCGATGGTCGGATGCGTAGAAGCCACTACTGGATGGCGATGATCATCTACACCATCGCCTACACGCTGGCGCAGGTTGCCCTCTTCACCGCGCACCTGACGCCGAACATGTTCCTGATCGTCGACCTGCCGTTCAACCTTTCTTTGCTCTGGGTCGCCTTCTGCGTGCAATCCAAGCGCTGGCACGACCGCGGCCGCTCGGCGGCCTGGTTCCTGATCGGCTTCATCCCGTTGCTCGGCGGCCTCTGGACGCTGATCGAGTGCGGCCTGATCGACGGCGACCCAGGCGCGAACCGCTACGGTCCGTCACCGAAGGCCTACGCGCCGATCAACCTGCCGGCCTGACAGCCACGCGGCTTACTTCGCTGCGACCTGGCCACGCACCTCGCCGCCCGGATTGGCCGCAGTGTGGATGTTGAAATACCACTTGCCGGCTTCGAGATCGGTGATCTGCGCATCAGTCAGCACTTGCGCTCCCTTCATCGGGCTGGCCAGCGCGCCCGCGGGCACGGCGACGATCGGCGGCGCGTTGGCGCCAGCCGCGGCGGGGCCGTGGAAGTGGGCCATGGTGGCGGCGCCGGTCAGGCCCTTATAGGTCACCTGGTAGGTGAAGTTCTTCGTCGTGGTGTCGAGCGAGGCGGTCACCTTGCCGGACCCCTTGGTGGTGTTGGCGGGAACCTCGTCGGCGCCCTTCAGCAACGTCGCGAAATGAAGCGTCTTCGCGCTGGCGTAGCCGCCGGCGAACACGAGCAGCGCCGCGGCCGCCCCGATCCACTTGGTTTGCATGCTGCAGTCCTCCCGGAAACCTGTTGCGCAACCCTCTTGTACGCAGGGCTGGTGCAACTGGTTCCCAAGGCTGCCGCGCGGCAAGCGTTATTTATTTAGCGGCACTCGCCCGAGGCATGCCAGCTGGCCTCGGTCGCCTTCATTGGCGCAGGGCCGAGGTACTGTACGCGCACCTTGACCAGCCCCTTGCCGAAGAATCCCAAGCGCTCGGCGGCGGCGTGCGACAGGTCGATGATCCGGCCCTTCACGAACGGGCCGCGGTCGTTGACCCGCACCTTCACCCGCTTGCCATTCTCCAGGTTGGTCACCTCGACGTAGGAGGGCAGCGGCAGAGTCTTGTGTGCGCCGGTGATGGCGCTGGGATCCATCGTCTCGCCGTCGGCGGTCATTTGGCAGGCGTAGCCGTCGCCGCCGCCGTACCAGGAGGCGTAGCCGGTCTCGTCGTAGCGCGGCTGCTCCGAAGGATAGTACCACTGGCCGCCGACCCGGTAGGGCTGCATCGTGCCGTGCGCATGGCTGGGTGGCGCGGTGGCTTCCGGCCGGATCGAGTAGCGCGGTTGCGACATGCAGGCGGTGAGCGCGAGCGCGGCGGCGGTCAGCGCGCCGACGCGCAGAGCGTGGCTGGCCAGGGCCCGGTTGACGAAGGGAAGAGACACGGCGAACGCCCCAAATCAGCAGGGCTCACCCATAGGATGATCCGCGTTTCCAACCCGTTTACCGTAACGGCCGGAAATCTGGGGGTCGCGAAACCGCCACGCTCGGTGGCCAGAGCCAGCGCCAGGATGCCGATCAGACCCGTGTTGCCGATCGCTTTCGCCGCCGCCGTGTTGGCCGTGCCGGCCGCTGCACAGCCGTCCACCCCGGTGAAGGTTGAGCTCACCTATGCCGGGGTGCTGAACGCGCTGCATCTGGGCGAGGTGAAGGTGCTCAGCCTGCACGTTGTCGAGCACGCCGGGCCGTCGGAATTTCGCACCGACATAGACACCCAGAGCTACGGCGTGCTGCGCGCGCTGAAGCTGATCGATATCGGGGCCTCGGCCACCGGGCCGGTCGCCGCCGGCGTCCCGATGCCGCATGTCTTCTCGTTCGCCAGCGCCGAGAAGACAAAGACCAAGCGGGTTACGCTCACCTGGACCATGGCCGACGTCACCCAGACTCCGCCGCACCACGACGGCGGCAACCCGCCGCCGACGCCGGCGCTGAAGCTGGGTGCGGCCGACCCGGTGACGGTGTTCTCGCGCGCCGTCTACGCACCGACCGGCCAGGCCCTCTGCGCCCACAATTGGCGCTTCTACGACGGCGCCCAGATCTACGAGCTGCAGTTCCAGCCGGCCCAGACTTCGGTGCTCACGACCTCCGACCGGGCGATGGGGCTGACCGCCGCGGTCACCTGCCAGGTCCGCTACGCCGAGGTCGCCGGCTTCACCCATAAGCCGGGTGACCGCCACGGCGACTGGCTGAAGGAAGCGATCAGCGCCCGTTTCGGCAAGCTGGGCGCGGCCGGCCCGTGGATCTTCGAAGCGATGAAAGCCGACACCTTTCTCGGCTATGCCCAGGTCGAGCTCACCCAGGCGAAGGTGGGAGCGCCGTGAGAGGGGCGCTGGCCTCACCGAGCGCCGCGCGCTACGTCCGTCGCGATGTTCGAGGGCTGGAGCGACTACTTCGTGCTGCTGGGCACGGCGGCGGCCGGGCTGATCGGGCTGCTGTTTGTGGTCGTGACGCTGACCGGTAACTTCGAGCGATCTCGCGCGCTCAAGGCCGCCGGCATCTACATGACCCCGATCGCGGTGCACTTCGGCGCGGTGCTCAGCATCAGCGCCACCACCCTCGTGCCGCACCTGACGCCGCCGCAAAACGGAATCCTGATCGTCGTCCTGGCCCTCATCGGCCTGGCTGCGGCGACGCGCACCTGCCTCGGCATCGTGGACTTTCACAAAGGCGTCGACCCGCCGCACTGGTCCGATTTCTGGGGCTATGGCGCGGCGCCGGCGCTCGCCTACCTCTTGCTCTGCGGCGTCGCGGCGGCGATCTGGGCGCAGACGGCCTGGGCGGTCTACGCGCTGGCGCTGCTGCTGCTCGTGCTGCTGTTGGTCGCCATCCGTAACGCCTGGGACCTGATCACCTGGATGGCCCCCGGCCCTCAGCCGCCGCCCGCCGGCCCGGCCAAGTGAACGGTTAGGTGACGCTCTCGGCGCTGTAGCGGGCGATGAGGCCGGTGCGGATCGCGTAGCGATAGACGCTGGCGAAGAACGCGCAGGCCAGCAGCACGTAGCCGACCGAGAGCGCGCCGCCGATCGCCAGCTGGTCCCAGGGGACGGCCTTGCCGGCGATCACCGCGCGCATGCTCTCGAACACGTAGGACGGCGGCAGCGTCTTGGAGATCAGCTGCATCCAGCCCGGCAGTACCGCGACCGGGTAGAACACGCCCACGAACGGCGAGACCACCGTTGGGATCGGCCAGATCAGCCACTCCGAGGCCGGCCCGAGGCGGAGCACGATCCCCGCGCCCATGATCCCGAGCGCGATCCCTGACAAGAACAGCACCGCGAGAAAAGGCGCCAGCGCCGCGCCGAAGCTGAGGAACGACAGCCCGAACGCCGCCCAGGCCAGCGCCAGCATCGCGGCAAGTCCAAGCAGGCTCGTCGTCACCCCGATCAGCACCAGGCCCGAGAGGTACTCGGAGGTCCTGAGCGGCGAGGCGAAGAAGTTCAGGAAGTTGCGCGACCAGACGTCTTCGAAGAAGGCCATGGTCACACCCTGCATGATCCGGGTAACGAAATCCCAAAAGAGCACCGCGCCGAGCATAGTGGCGACCAGATTCACCCCCGAGTGCGAGATCTGGCTGAGGTAGCGGGTGATGTATCCCCAGAGCAGGATGTCAATCGCGACCCAGGCGAACATCGGCAGGATGCGCTGCGGGCTGCCGCGGTAGAGGTAGAGCTGGCGCACGACGATCGCGCTGACGCGGGTCCAGTTCATGCCGCCGCGCCCGCCAGGTGAGCTGGGGCATCGTGCAGCGCCTCGTGCGCCACCTGCACGAAGAGATCGTCCAGGCTGGCCGCGCCGTGCTCCTGGGTGAGCTTCCTGGGGTCGCCTTCGAGCAGCACCTTGCCGCGCGATAGGAACATCACCCGGTCGCAGACCGCCTCGACCTCGTACATGTTGTGGCTGGTCCAGAGCACGCCGCAATGTCCGGCCTCGACGTAGGCGGCGATGGCGGCGCGGATGTCGCGGGCGGTGGAGGGGTCGATCGAGGCGGTTGGCTCGTCGAGCAGCAAGAGGCGCGGGCGGTTGATCATCGCCTTGGCCAGCGAGAGGCGCGTCTGCTCGCCCGACGACAGCACCCCGGCCTTGGTCCTGCGATACTTGCCGAGGTCGAACTGGGTCAGCAGCTCCTCGATCCGCTCGTTCAGGCGCTCCACCGTATAGATGCGGCCGAAGACGCGCAGGTTCTGCTCGACGGTGAGGTTGCCGGGCAGCGGCGCGTAGACGGCGGCGAAGTTGGTGCGCGAGAGCGCGCGGCTGCGGTCGGCCTTGAGGTCGATCCCTTCGATCTCGATCCGGCCCGAGGTGGGGGCCAGCACGCCGAGGACCATGTTGATCGTCGTGGTCTTGCCGGCGCCGTTCGGACCTAGCAGCCCGACGATCTCGCCCGCGGCGATCTCGAAGCTGACGTCGTCGACCGCCGTCAGCTCCGCGAACGACTTGCAGAGGTGCTGGGCGGCAAGGATCGGCGCGGTCATCGCCGCCTTAGTAGCTGGCGTTGCCGCGGGTTGCACCCATCGGCCCTTTTGTCGCCAGCCATGCGTCGCTAACTAGGGTACCAATTTCGCGTCCCGGCGACGCGCCTCCCATCCGGAGTTCCGTCTTTTGAGCGTTGCGGCCGATCTCGCCAAACCCACCACCCGCGCCGAAGCC
Source organism: Caulobacteraceae bacterium (assembly GCA_036494265.1). Classification (GTDB taxonomy): domain Bacteria; phylum Pseudomonadota; class Alphaproteobacteria; order Caulobacterales; family Caulobacteraceae; genus Acaudatibacter. The sequence goes on from DASXOP010000021.1 coordinate 31,914, forward strand.
ATCACCGAGCTGACCGCGCCCGGCCAGCCCTACGAGCTCGAGCGCATCGTCGCCAACGGCGCCCCGATACGGGCGTTCAAGAACGCGCCCCGCTCGCTGCGCGAGCTCTTCGCCGACAATGCGTCGGATAAGCCGTTTCTCGTCTACGACGGCGAGCGCTGGACCTTCGCCGAGGCGCTGGCCGACGCGGCGCGCATCGCGCAGGTGCTGGTGCGCGACTACGGGGTCGTGAAGGGCGACCGGGTCGCGATCTCGATGCGCAACTTCCCGGAATGGATCCTCGCCTTCACGGCCGCAACGTCGATCGGCGCGGTGGTGGTGGCGATGAACGCGCTCTGGCGGCCGGACGAGCTGGCCTATGGCCTCACCGACAGCGGCGCCAAGGTTTTCTTCGCCGACCAGGAGCGGCTGGATCGCCTGGACGAGGTCGCCGAGGCGCTGCCGGTCAAGGCGATCGCCGTTCGGCCGCGCCAGCCGCATCGGGTCTGGCCGGACCTGAAGGATCTGGTCGCGGGCCTCGGCAAGGTGGCGATGCCCGCCGTCGATATCGATCCCGACGATCCGGCGACGATCTTCTACACCTCCGGCTCGACCGGCCGGCCGAAGGGCGTGGTCTCCAGCCATCGCAACATCCTCTCGGCGCTGCTCTCCTGGGAGCTCGACGGCCAGGTCGGCATGCGGGTGATGGGCATGACGCCACCCGAGCCGGCCGAGCAGCCGGCGACCCTGCTGGCGGTGCCGCTGTTCCACGTCACCGGCTCGCACGCGGTCTACCTGTCGTCCTACCGGGGGCAGCGGAAGATCGTCTGCATGTACAAATGGAACGCCCAGGAAGCCGCGGCGATCATCGAGGCCGAGCGGATCACCTCGTTCGTGGCGCCGGCGGCGATGACCGGCGACCTGGTCAGGGTCGCCAAACAGAACGAGCGCGATCTCAGCTCGCTGGTCACCGTCGGCGGCGGCGGCGCGCCCCGGGCGCCCGAGCAGGTCAAGCAGATCGGCGCCTCGTTCGGCAAGGCGATGCCCAACACCGGCTGGGGCATGACCGAGACCAACGCCATCGGCACGGGGATCGGCGGCCCCGCTTACCTTGAGCGCCCCGCCAGCTCCGGCCGATCCGCGCTGGTGCTCGATCTGAAGATCATCGACGAGGCGGGCGCCGAGCTGCCGACCGGCGAGCGCGGTGAACTCCTGGTGCGCGGCGCGTCGGTGTTCCGCGGCTACTGGAACCGGCCGGAGGTCAACGCCGAGGTGTTCACGGACGGCTGGTTTCGCACCGGCGATGTCGCCTACCTCGACGCGGAAGGGTTTCTGTTCATCGTCGACCGGATCAAGGACCTGATCATCCGCGGCGGCGAGAACATCGGCTGCGGCCAGGTCGAGGCGGCGATGGTGCTGCACCCGCAGGTGTTCGAGGCCGCGGTCTACGGCGTGCCCGACGAGCGGCTGGGCGAGGAAGTCGGCGCCACCATCCATGCCGACCCGGCGATCAATGTCGAAGCGCTGAAGAACTTCCTCGGCGAGCACCTCGCCCGCTTCGAAGTCCCCCGCTACATCCGCCTAGCAGACGAGCCGCTGCCGAGGACGGCGTCGGGCAAGATCCTGAAGCGCGAACTACGCGCCGAGGCTGTGGCGGGAATGAAAGCGAACCCTCCCACTTGAGGGGAGGGTGGCGGACCCCGAACTTGTTCCGGGGGGAGCCGGGTGGGGGGCTCTCTCCACATTCACGCCAACCTCAGACAGACCCCCACCCCCAACCCCTCCCCTCAAGGGGGAGGGGAGCCAATAATTCGAGTCGTCGACAGCATCGGCAGGTGTAGGCTGCAACCTCCCGTCGCCCCGGAGCCGGTCATGCCCGATGACGCCAGCGCCAAGCCGCGCAACTATGACACCGCTATTCCGTCGATCCAGCATCAGGTGTCGCCGCAGGAGTGGGCGGCGCGGGTGGATCTGGCGGCGTGCTACCGGCTGATCGACCTCTACGGAATGAGCGATCTGATCGCCAACCACGTGTCAGTGCGGGTCCCGGGCGAGCCCGGCCACTTCCTGATCAACCCCTACGGCCTGCTCTACGACGAGATGACCGCCTCCTCGATGTTGAAGATCGACCTCGACGGCAATGTCATCGCCCAGCCGCCGTTCGACTACGGCGTCAACCGCGCCGGCTTCGTCATCCACGCCGCGATCCACCGCGCACGCCACGACGTCGACTGTGTGATCCACACCCACACCGCTGCCGGTATGGCGGTCTCGTCGCTCGAGTGTGGCCTGCTGCCGCTGAACCAGACCGCGATGCGCTTCGCCCACTGCGCCTACCACGACTACGAGGGCGTGGTGCTGGATCTGACCGAGCAGGAACGGCTGGCAGCCGACCTTGGCGACCACGACCTGATGATCCTGCGCAACCACGGCCTGCTGGTCGTTGGCCAGACCATCGCGCAGGCGTTCAACCACATCCACCGGGCGGAGCTGTCGTGCCGCACTCAACTGATGGCGATGGCCTGCGGAACCCCGCTGCACAGCGCGCCCACCCAGGTGATCGAGGCCACGTTCCAGGCCTACCAGCCCAACGTCCGCCGCCCGTTCGGCGTGCTCGACTGGCCGGCGCTGCTGCGTAAGCTGGATCGGCTGGACCCGTCGTATCGGACTTAAGAGCCAGTCTCGGCTGCCGCCAACTCGGCCTTGATTTTGCGGGTCAGCTTGCCGCGGACCTGGTCGTAGGCGTGGTCGATCAGGCGGATCACTTCGGCGTCGGGCAACGCCTCGTCCTGGTCGATGGTGATCCAGTGGCGCTTGTCGGTGTGGTAGCCGGGGATGATCGCGGCGTACTGCCCGCGAACGATCTCACTGAGCACAGGGTCGCACTTCAGGGTCATGCGCACCGGGTCTTTGTCGGCCACGATCGCGAACATCTTGCCGCCGATCTTGTAGACCACGTGTTCGGGTCCGAACGGCCGGCTGGCGGTCATGCTGGGTTTTGCGGTCAGGTAGGCGTGCACCGCTGCGAGCTCGAGCATCGATACCTCCGAAGACTGACAAAGCCATACGATCGTGCACCCGGCCGGGCGCCAGGCCGTCAGTAGACGACTGGTCGGCGGTCCGCCTGCGCAAATCGCCTTGCGTCCTACGCCGGACACTGATCAGCCTAGCGGCGCGGTGGGGCGAGCCGCATGGCGAGGGGCGGCGATGGCAAGCGTGGTCGAGGCCGTCGATCTGTCGGGCGAGGGCCCGGTGCGGCCGGCCAGCTCGCAGATGTTCTTGCGCGCCGCGGTGCTGGTCACCGTCGGCATCTTCAGCACCAGCATGGGTCAGGACGCACTGCTGGGGCGCCTGCCGCTGCAGAACCTGCTGAAGAACGCGCTGCACGAGGGCCGCAGCGCGACGGCGGCGTTCTTCCTGCTCACCGGCCTGCCCTGGTACTTCAAGCCGCTGGCCGGGATCCTCACCGACGCGTTCCCGATCTTCGGCAGCCGCCGCAAGGTCTACCTGCTCGCCGGCGCCAGCCTGGGCGTCGCCGCCTGGATGCTGATCTGGATCACGCCGCGCGCCTACCAGCCGCTGCTGTGGGTGATCACGCTCAACTCCACCTGCATCATGCTGGCCAGCACCGCGGTCGGCGCCGTGCTGGTCGAGACCGCACACGCCACCAACGGGTCGGGCCGGCTCACCGCGCTGCGCTACCTGGTCCAGTACAGCTGCTCGATCGCCGCTGCGATCGCCGGCGGCTACCTGGCGACGATTGACTTCAAGTGGACCGCGGCATCGTGTGCGGCGGCGGTTTTCCTGATCATACCGGTGGCCGCCGTGCTGCTGCGCGAGAAGCGGGTCTCACCCAACGCGGCCGAAGTGTTGGAGGGCGCCGCGCACCAGTTCCGCCAGCTGGTGACGGCTGGGAGCATGTGGGCGGCGGGCGGCTTGATCGCGCTGTTCTACATCGCCCCCGGCATGACCACGGCGCTGTTCTTCAAGCAGCAGACCGAGCTGCACATGCTGCCGCCGGCGCAGGGCTTCCTGACCATGATCACGGCCGCGTCCGCCATCGCCGGCACGCTCACCTACGCAGTCGCATGCCGCTACATCCGGCTGCGCTACCTGCTGATGATCTGCCTGGGGACGGCCACCCTGACGACGATGGGCTACCTGTTCTATTCGTCGGTGCTGAACGCTCAGATCATCGAGGTCATCCACGGCTTCGGCGCCGCGATCGCCACCCTGGCGCTGGTCGACCTCGCCACCCGCGCCACGCCGCGCGGCAGCGAAGGGCTGGGCTACGCGCTGATGATCAGCATCACCAACATCACCCGCTTCGGCACCGATTTCCTGGGCTCGCTGTTGCTCGACAAGTGGCGCCTGCCGTTCGGCGACCTGGTGCTCGCCAACGCCGGCACCACCCTGATCGCCGTGCCACTAGTGCTGCTCCTGCCGCTGGCCCTGGTGAACCGCCGCGAGAGCGAAGCGGCGGACGACGCGGTGTGAGCATCCCTCCCCTTTATGGGGAGGGTAGACCGCGAAGCGGTCGGGTGGGGGTGTCTCGTGATAAATGCTATGCCTGCCAGCGAGCGTTGACGCGTGCGACACCCCCACCCGGCGTCGCTTAGCGACGCCTCCCTCCCCACAAGGGGGAGGGACGTTGCGCGGGGCCACTCAGCGGAGCGCCGTATGACCCCACCCCGCGTGATGCAGTCCGACTACATGGACTTCGCCAAGTTCGGCGCCGAGGCGCGGCTGAATCTGGCCACCAGCGGCATCGCTCGCGCCGACCTCGCCGATCTCGAGCTCAGCTGGGACGATCTCGCCCTGCACGGGCCGAACGCCGGCGGCTATGCGCCGCTGATGGACAAAGTCGCCGCGCGGTTCGGGGTCGACCGGGCGTGCGTCGTCATGCCGGGCGGCGGCTGCTCGTTCGCCAATCATCTGGCGCTGGCGGCCATAGTCCAGCCCGGCGACGAGGTGCTGGTCGAGCGCCCAACCTACGAACTGCTGACCTCGATCCTCGGCTATCTGCAGGCCGACATCCGCACGTTCGAGCGCAGGTTGGACGAGGGCTGGCGGCTGGACCCGGAGCGGGTGGCCGCGGCGATCACGCCCCGCACTCGCGCCGTCGCGATCACCAACCTGCACAACCCGACCAGCGCGCTCGCGACCGACGCCGAGATCGCGGCGGTGGCCGAGGCGGCGGCCAAAGTCGGGGCGATGGTGTTTGTCGACGAGGTCTATCGCGAGCTGATGTTCGCTGACGGCCGGGCCCGAACCAGCTTCCGCCCGGATGGCAATGTCGTCGTCACCTCCAGCCTGACCAAGGCCTACGGGATCACCGGCCTGCGCTGCGGCTGGATCCTGGCGCCGCCCGAGTTGGCGCACCGGATGAGCCGGCTCAACGACCTCTACGGCGTCCACCCGCCGCACATCGCCGAGCGGATCAGCGTCGTCGCGTTCGATCGGCTGCCGCGGCTGCGCGCCCGCGCCGACGCCTTGATTGCCCCCAACCGTGCCGCCTATCGCGAGATCCTCGCCGGCCACCCGAAGTTGGAGCAGGTCATGTTCGACCACGGCACCACGGCCTTTCCGCGGCTGGTCGATGGCGACGGCGACGCCTTTTTCCAGCGCCTCACCGCGGAGCACGAGACCAGCGTCGTCCCCGGCCGGTTCTTCGGCGCGCCGGACCACTTCCGAATCGGCCTCGGCGCCGACCCGGCAATGGTCCGCGCCGGCCTGGAGCAGGTGGCGCGGGCGTTGGGCTAGCTCGGCTTGCGCGAGCCAGTGCGGCGAACTAAGCGTCGCCGCGAGGGCGCGGCCGGGGGGCAGCGGCCACTGGGAACAGCTCAAATGGCGGCAATTTCAGCGACGCGGGCGAGTGAGATCAGCACGCGCATGTTCGACACTTCGCGCTGGGACCACGTGAACCTGCGCGACGACGACATCATCATTTCCACCTGGGCCAAGTCCGGCACCACCCTGACCCAGCAGATCGTCTACCAGCTGGTCTCCGGCGGCGCCGAAGGCGTCGGTTCCAACACCGTCTCGCCCTGGGTCGACGTGCGCTTCCTGATGCCGCTGGAGGTGATGGTCCCGCTGCTCGAGGGGCAGACCCACCGGCGGCAGATGAAGACCCACCTGCCGTTCGAAGCGACGCCGTTCAGTCCCAAGATCAAGTACGTCTTCGTCGGCCGCGACGCCCGCGACGTGCTTTGGAGCGCACACAATCACGCCCACTCGTTCACCCCCGCCGCCTGGGCCGCGATCAACGCCTCGGAAGGGCCGTGGCCGACGTGGTCGCCGCCAAAGGACGATGTGCGGGAGTACTATCTTGACTGGCTGCAGACCGATCAGGCGCCGGGTTTCCACGACCTTTCGTTCTGGGCGCACGTGCAGGGCTGGTACGACCAGCGCCATCTGCCCAACGTGATGCTGCTGCACTACGCCAACCTGATCGCCGATCTGCCGGGCGAGATGCGCCGGCTGGCGGCGTTCCTGGAGATCCAGATCGACGAAGCGCGGTTCCCGACGATGCTGGCGCACTGCGATATCGGCTACATGCGCGACGAAAGCGCCAAGACGCCGATCGCGGAGTTCTTCCAGGACGGCGCGGCCAGCTTCTTCAACAAGGGCACCAACGGCCGGTGGCGCGATGTGCTGTCGGCCGAGGAGGTCGCGCGCTGCGATGCCGTCGCCGCGGCCAGGCTCACCCCTGACTGCGCGCACTGGCTGAAGACCGGCGAAGAACCGGCCTGACCTTTCGGTAACTTGCAACCTTCGGCCGCCTGGAGCTTTAGCAAGGCTCCGCCGCAACGTTGCGGCCTGCGTTTGAGAGGTCCGCCATGAAGCCGAACAGCATTGTCGCCACCGCCGTCGCCCTGGCCATGACCGCCAGCGTCGCGAGCGCGGGCTGCGTCGGCGGCGCGATCGTCGGCGGCGTTGCCGGCCACATCGCCCACCACCACACCCTCGCGGGCGCCGCCGCGGGCTGCGTCATCGGCCACGAGCTGTCGGTTCACAAGCGCAAGCAGCGCGAAGCCGCCCGCTGGGCCCACGACCACGGCTACCACCACTAAGGCCGTTTGGCCGCCACCTGCTCCCTTCCCCCTTGCGGGGAAGGGGTGGGGATGGGGGTGTCGGCTGGATGCTGGCCGGCTTCGATCCAAATGTGCAGTTGGGCCAACCACGGACACCGCAAGCGATCGGAATAGGTCTCGCTAGTCAGCCGAGATCGAGCTTGCACCCCCACCCCTAACCCCGCCCCGCAAGGGGGCGGGGAACTTGCTGGAGGCAGCTTCAACCCTCACCCGCCGCGCTGGGCAGGGTCGTAGAAGAAGGTCTCTTCGGCGATCTTGTCACCGCGCCAGGTCTGCCAGGCGACCTCTTCCATCTGCATCCGGCTGCCGTTCTTGAACGTGAAGCTGAAGCGCCAGCGGATCGCCACCCGATCGCCGTCGATCAGCGGGCCGCCGAGCAATTCTGTGATCACCTCGTCGGCCCGCGCCAGCACGCCGGCTTCCTGCGCCATCAGCGCCTCGCGGCCGCCCTGGCGCGGCGGCGCCTGGTTCTCCTGCATCCAGGCGTCGTCGTGGTACCAGTCGCGGATCGCGCCGACATGGTCGCCGCTGACCACCTGGGCGATGAAGGCGTCTACGGTCTGGCGGGTCGGCATGGTGGCGGCTCCTTCGGCTTAGGTCGAGTTCCAGCCCGATTTGGAGTCTAACGGCTCGCGCTTCGACCTGGGAGCTTTCTCGCCGCGCCGCATGCACCGATCCGACAGCAACCTTACCCGCCGCGCCGCCCTGGCGTACTTGCTCGCCGGCCTCGCCTCGCCCGGTCTTGCCAGCGCGGCAGCCTGGCCCACCGAAGCCGAGCTCGGACCAGCGCAGCCATTCTCGTTTGACCGGCTGAAGGCGGACGCCGCCGCGCTGGCGCACCGTCCTTATCGCCCGCCGCCATCACCGCCGCCGGCGCTGGTCCACGCCATCGACTACGACGCGTTCGGCAAGATCAGCTACCGGCCCGCCGCGACGCTCTGGGGCGATGCCGCCGGTGGCGCGGGCGTGCGGTTCTTCCCGATCGGCCGGCCAGCGGGCACGCCGATCGCGATGCACGTAGTGGCGGGCGGCGAGGCGCGGCCGGTGGTCTACCGGGCTGGCCTCTTCGACATGCCGGCCGACTCGCCGTCGCATGCGCTGGGCGACAGGGCCGGCTTCGCCGGCTTCAAGGTGCTGAACACCGACCGCCGCACCGACTGGATCGCCTATCTCGGCGCCTCCTATTTCCGCTCGTCAGACCCCAACAACCAGTACGGCCTCTCCGCCCGCGGCCTCGCGCTCGACACCGCGATCAGCGGCCCGGAGGAGTTCCCGTCCTTCACCGCGTTCTGGCTCGAGCGCGACGAAGCGAGCGAGCTTGTGGTCTACGCCCTGCTCGACGGTCCCAGCGTCGCCGGCGCCTACCGCATCGCTCACCACCGTTCGTCCGCGGGCCTGGTGCAGGAGATCGAGGCGGCGCTGCACTTTCGTCGGCCGGTGCAGCGGCTGGGCGTCGCGCCGCTGACCAGCATGTACTGGTACGGCCAGACCGACCGCACGCCGGCCAACGATTGGCGCCCGCAGATCCACGACAGCGACGGGCTTTCGATCTGGACCGGCGCGGGCGAGCACATCTGGCGACCGCTCGCCAACCCGCCGACGGTCAAGGTCAACGCGTTCATCGACAGGAACCCGCGCGGGTTCGGCCTGATGCAGCGCGACCGCAACTTCGAGGACTACCAGGACGACGGCGTCTTCTACGACAAGCGCCCAAGCGCCTGGGTCGAGCCCGTGGGCGACTGGGGCGCGGGGTCGGTGCAGCTGGTCGAGCTGCCGACGACCGGCGAGGCCGACGACAACATCGTCGCGTTCTGGAACCCGGCGGCGCCGGTCAAGGCCGGCCAGGCGATGAACTTGCGCTACCGGCTGCACTGGTGCGACGAAGAGCCGATGCCGAGCAATTTGGCCCGGGTCATCGCGACCCGGTCAGGGGAGGGCGGGCGCCCAGGCCAGCCGATCCCGCCGGGTCGGCGCAAGATGGTGGTCGATTTCGCTGGGCCTGCGCTTGGTCTCAGCCGCGACGACGGCGTCGAAGCGCAGGTGAGCACCAGCGCTGGCCAGGCGATCGACGTCGCAGCCTACCCGGTGGTCGGCGCGCAAAACCGGTGGCGGCTGATGTTCGACGTCGAGGCGCCGCCACGGACGACGCTGGACCTGCGGGCGGTGCTGCGGCGGGCGGGTGTGCCGCTCACCGAGACCTGGATCTACCAGGTCATCACTGGCTGACGTTCCGGGCTGACGAGCCCGAGGGCGCCCGCGAACACCGGCCGCGGCCGGGTCGCGGCGAACTTGTAGACCGCCGCATCCTCCCGAAAGAGCGCATCGATCTGCCGGCGCGCGGGCGCCTCGTCCGCATAGGCCCGCCGCAGCGCCAGCGCGCGCTCCAGCACCGGCGGCGGGGCCTCGTCCTCGGGGATCTGGAAGAGCCCGCGCCGGCGCAGGGCGCTGCCGAAGTGGGCCTTCGAGGTGTGCAGCGAGAGCAGCGCCGAGAGGGTCAGGCTGAGAAAGACAGGGCTCGCCCACATCAGGAAGTACTTGCTGACCAGCAACGCGCCGAGCGCGCCGGCGAGGCCGAGGATCACGTGGCCGCGGTGCGCGCGCCAGGCGTCGCGGCCGCGCAGTTCCGCGCCCTCGCGGCGCTGCACGCTCCAGCCGCTGTCACGGCCGACCAGCACCTCGGCGACGGCGACGCTCTGCATCACCATCATCACCGGCGTCATCAGCATCGAGGCGACGCACTCGACGAAGAAGCCGACCAGCAGCTGGAAGGCGCCGCCGAAGCTGGCCCGGCCGCGGCGCGAGGTCAGCGCCAGGATCAGCGCCATCGCTTTTGGCGCGGCCAACAAGGCCAGCGTGAAGCTGAAGAGGACGATCGTCTCGGCCATCTCCACCGATCGTGGCGCGACGTGCTGCGAAGGCCAGATGATCGCCCCGCAGACCACCAGCGCCAGCCAGCAGGCCGGCGCGAGGTAGGCGGCGATACCCAGGGTCAGATGGAGCCGGCTGACCCAGTGCAGCCCCGCGCTCGCCAGCACCCGGGCGTGCTGCAGGTTGCCTTGGCACCAACGCCGGTCGCGGATCGCGGTGTCGAGCAAGGTCGGCGGCGTTTCCTCGTAGCTGCCGCCCAGCCCGGCGATGGTGCGCACGGCCCAGCCGCGGCGGCGCAGCAGCGCGGCTTCGATGAAGTCGTGGCTCATGATGTGGCCGCCGAACGGGCGCGGTCCGGTCAGGTGCGGGAGGCCGGCGCTCTCAGCGAAAGCCGCGACGCGGATGATCGCGTTGTGGCCCCAATAGTTGCCCTCCGGTCCCGACCACCAGGCCTGCCCCCTGGCGAACATCGGCCCGTAGAGCCGCGAGGCGAACTGCTGCAGCCGCGCGAACGGGGTCTCGGCGTTGATGATGGTGGGCACGGTCTGTACGAGGCCGCAGGCGGGATCGCGCTCGATCTCGGCGGTGAGGGTGGCGATGGTCTCGCCGGTCATCAGGCTATCGGCGTCGAGCACCAGCATGAAGTCGTAGGCGCCGCCGTGGCTCTCGACCCAGTCGCCGATGTTGCCGGCCTTGCGGTCGGTGTTCAGCGCGCGGCGGCGATAGAACACCGGCGGGCCGTCCGTCAGCCGTGGGCGCAGGCGCAGCAGGCCGCTCGCCTCGCGCCGCGCCACCACCACGTCGCGGGTGTCGCTGAGGATGAAGACGTCGTAGCGCGCCGCCAGGCCGAGCCGGCCCAGGTCCTCGCAAATCGCCTGCACGGCGGCCAGGATCAGGCCCGGGTCTTCGTTGTAGGTCGGCAGCAGGATTGCGGTGCGAGCGGCGGCGGGCGCGGCGAAGGCGACGGCGGCGCGGGCCTGCTTCGGCAAAGTGGCGACGAAGCCGGCCGTCGCGCTCATGAAGCCGAAGCCGACCCAGGCGCTCAGCATCGCCGAAAGCATCAGCGCCAGCCACTCCAGCGGGGTCAAACCCTGGCGGCGCAGCACTTCGAAGAGCAGGGCGGTCGACATCGCCGAGATCGCCAGCGCGCCGATCAGCAACAGCAGGCGCCGCAGCAGCATCCCCTCGGTCAGACGCGGCGCGCGGGCCGAGGCTCGCAGATCCTGCCGCGGCATCGCCAGCGGGCTCGCGGCCGGCGTTGAGCTCAAAGCCGGATAGTCGGGCGCGCGCCGTGGCGGGTTCGGCGCAGAGGCTTGCGGCGCGAGGCCGGCGGCGGGCCGCGGTTGGCGGCGCATCGCCGGGCCCTCGAAGGCCACGCGCCAACCGCCCAGACGGGCCGGCGCCAAGGCGCGGCCCTCATCCCCGGTTAAATCGACCAAGCTGCTCCTCGCCTTCGAACCAAGCGCCTACATGCGCGCCAGCCCCAGGGGCGCAGCCACTCCGTACAGGCTCGCTTGAAAGCGTCCGTTTTGGGCGAAAGCAAGACCGCGAGGGCCGCAAGCGCGATCTAGTTCAGGTGACGCGAGGAAAGCCTTGAGGCTCCGCGCCACGACTTCGCATCATTGCTCCCGGACGGCTCATTCGCTCCAATCTCGCTCTCGATTGTCGATTTCCGTGCGTCCCGTTCGACTTGCTATGGCAGGCGCGCATCGCCGCCGATGGGGAAAGCCATGTCCGTTCCGATCCTGACCTACTTCCAGTTCCGCGGCCTCGGCGAGTCGATCCGGCTACTGCTCGAGGACCAGGGCATCGTGTTTGAGGACCGGCGCGTCGCGTTCGGGCCGGAGTGGGAAGCGCTGAAGCCGGAGCTGCCGTTTGGGCAGGTCCCGCGGCTGCAGGTCGGGGACCGGACCATCGTTCAGAGCCAGGCGATCCTGCGCCACCTCGGCCGCGAGCACGGGCTGTGCGGCGCGACCGAGGCCGACCGGGTGCGCTGTGATGTTAGCCTCGAAGCGGCGCGCGATGGCTCTCAGCGGCTGGTCGATCACTTCTGGTCGCCGGACTCGATGAAGCCGGGCGCGCCGACGGCGTTCGAGACTGGTACGTTGGCGGACTTGCTGGCGATGCTGGAGCGTTGGCTGGGCGACGCGCCGTGGTTCGGCGGCGGCGAGGTGCTGATCGCCGACTACTACGTCCTCACCGTGCTCGACGAGGCGGCGATCTTCTTCCCGGCGGCGATGGAACGGGCGCCGGCGTTGGCGGCCTATCGCCGGCGAATGAACGAACG
>DASXOP010000022.1:0-21892 GCA_036494265.1 Caulobacteraceae bacterium
CCACTTCGCCCTCAACCTCGTGCGCGGCGCAAACGACAAACACAGCCTCAAAACAAGGCGCAAGCTCGCCGGATGGTGCGAAGACTACCTCGCCTCACTCCTCAACACCCAAACCCGTTAACCCCGATTCGTTGCCCTGCGGCTGACGGCTGAACGCGAGGGCGCGCCTTGGATCCTCGCGCGTTGGGCGTATTAGCGGCGCCTTAGGACTCGCGGCTGAGAATGGCGGGTGCAAATCCCACGCCGCTCAAGGCGTGGCCAAGGCAAGGCGCAAGGGCGATGAGCCTATCCACGACGGGTCGGCGAGACGCAGCGGCCGAGGCCCACCCTCCGCGCACCGGCGTGTTTCCGTTCAGCCGCGCGGTTTTCGTCAGCCTGCTCGCGATGCTGGCCATCTATGACCTAGCTTACGTCGTCATGTGGCTTTCGCGCTCGCCAGAGCCGCCGTTCGACGACTTCTTCGGTCTCTGGACCTTCGGCAGGTTCGCGGCCACAGCTGGACCCGGCGTCTACGATCCGGTCGCTCTCGCGGCCTTCCAACGCAGTCTGGATAGCGCGTTCACCCACGTTTACCCGTGCCCATACCCGCCCTCGTTTCTGCTGGCGCTGATGCCGCTCGGCAAACTGCCGCTCGCGCCGGCCTACGTGTGCTGGATCGCCGGCGGCCTCGGCCTCTACCTCGCCGCCGCCCTCGGGCGCGGTTGGCGATCCCTGGCCGGCGCGGCCCTGCTCCTGGCCCCGACCACCCTGCTCACGGTGGTCGCTGGGCAGAACGGCTTTCTCACCGCGGCGCTGCTGATCGGCGGTTTGCGAGGCCTGAAGCAGCGACCGATCCTGAGCGGGATTCTGTTTGGGCTGCTTACCTACAAGTTCCAGTTCGGCTTGCTCGTGCCGATCGTGCTCCTCGCGACGAGGGCGTGGCGCCCGATCGTCGTGGCCTGCCTGACGGTCGCCTGCACGACGCTGCTGAGCACGATGACGCTTGGCCCGTCGATATGGCTAGCCTGGCTGCACAGCGCCGCGAGCTATGGCGACTTGCTGCAGGCCAATCAGGCGCGCCTGTCGCATGCGATGCCAACGTTCGTGGTCAGTTTCGGCCAGATCGGCGCGCCAGCCTGGGTGGCGTTCGCCGTCCAGGCGCTGATCGTTGTCGCACTCGCGGCCGCCATGTGGCGCGCCGCGGCATCGTCGTGGGACGACCGTACCGTGGCGATGGCGATCCTAGCCACGTTGATCGCCACCCCCTACGCCTTCACCTACGACATGCCGGTGCTGGCGGGTGCGCTCGTGATCGAGGCGGGCCGGCGACAGCGGCTCTGTCTGGCGGTCAGCCTGGGTGATATCGCCATGGTCGGCCTGACGTTCGCGGTGATCGTCGCCATGAGCAAATACGCTCTTCCCTTCGCCGCGCCGGCGCTACTGGTCTGGATGTTCTGCCGTGTGGCGGGCTTCGGCGACGTTCGGGCGGCGACGTCCCCACCATCGCCCCAGCCACGCACGCTGCTGGCCGCCTGATCCCGGTTGGCGCTTGACCCAGCAGCATCCCCGGGCCTGAGTGCGGGCCGTCGCGGGCGAGCTCAATGCCGATTCTGGAGATTGTCACCACCACCCTGGCGCTCACCGCGATCATAGCGGTGCGCTACCTGCTGGTCGCATGGCTGGCTTATGCGCTGATCTGGCAACGCAAGAATGCGCCGGCCGGGGTCAGGCTGAACCGGGATGCGCCGCGCCCGGCAACGATCCGGCACGAGCTGAAGCTCTCGCTGCTGTCGTCATGGATCTACGCCCTGCCCGCCGCGCTGGCCCTCGTCGTCTGGCAGCACGGTGGGACGCTGATCTACACCGACGTTGCCAGCTACGGGGTTCCGTGGCTGATCCTCAGCGGGCTGATCTACCTGCTGATCCAGGACGCCTACTATTACTGGCTGCACCGGCTGATGCACCATCCGGCGCTGTTCCGACACACCCACGCCGGCCACCACCGCTCGCGCCAGCCGACGCCGTTCGCCTCATTCTCGTTTCCTTGGGCAGAGGCGGCGCTGAACGCCTGGCTGATGCCGGCGCTGGTGTTCGTGATCCCGGTCCACCCGGCGGTGATCCTGACTATCCTCAGCATCGCGACGTTGGCGGCGGTGCTCAACCACGCCGGCGCAGAGGTGCTGCCACCCTGGCTGGTGCGTGGCCCGGTGGGGGCCTGGCTGATCTCGGCGACCCATCACAGCGTCCACCACGACCACTTCGACCGAAACTTCGGCCTCTACTTCCGCTTCTGGGACCGAGCGATGGGTACGGACAGGTTTCCAGTAGTTCCCCTCCCCCCTGAGGGGAGGGGCTAGGGGCGGGGGGCTCTATCCGGCAAAGCCGCGTTTTCGAAGCCGGCCACGACATCGAGCTTCCCCTCGAACAGTCCCCACCCCCGCCCCTTCCCCGCAAGGGGGAACAGCGGGCTGAGAGGTTTCTAGGTCGCCGCCACGCTTGGGCGCGCCGCCACTCTCGCCTGCCAGGCGGTGAGGTTGGCGTTGGCTGGATCGAGCGGCTGACCGACGTTCGCGCCGAACTCCAGGAAGCCGAACAGCAGGATGTCGGCCAGGCTGAAACGGTCGCCGGCAATGTAGTCGCGGCCAGCGATCAGGCCGTCGAGCCAGGTCAGCTTTTCCTTGGCCACCGTCTTCAAATCGTCCGACGCCTGCGGGATGCAACGCACGCGGTTTTCGAACAGACGCAGCCCTTCGCCGAAGCGGAAGCCGTTGGCCATCGGCTCGCAGACGTTGAGGTCGACCCGGCGGGTCCACATCCGGGTCACCGCACGCTCTTCCGCGTTGGTCCCGATCAGCGGCGGGCTGGGGTGCTTCTCCTCAAGGTATTCGCAGATCGGCAGGATCTCGGCGAGCACCGTGCCGTCGTCGAGTTCCAGCGCCGGCAGCTGGCCGGCGGGGTTCTTCGCCATGTAGCCTGGCTGGCGGTTGGCGCCGCCCATCAGGTCGACGTCCTCGCGGGGAATATCGAGGCCTTTCTCGGCCATGAACATCTTCACCACCCGCGGATTGGGCCCCATGGAATTGTAGAACTTCATGGCTCGCTTCCTGGCTTGACGGCGTGGGCCCCAACGCCCATGCGCGGCGGTGAAGGAATACGGCCATGCTGCGCAAAGCAAGTCTGACCGAGGGGAAAGCGCGCCTGGTCGTGATTGCGGGGCTGTGCGCGGCCGCCGCCGCCTGCGCGCCGCAGCCCGCGGCTCAACATCCGCCCGAGCCCGGCGACCGGGCGGTGGCGAAGGTGAACGGCCAGACCATCTGGACCTCTGACGTCAAGCGCGAGGCGGTGGCCGAGGGGTTGATCGGGCCCGGCGATCCGCTCGATGCGTCGTCCGACCGGTTCCGCCAGGTGCTGGACGAAGTGATCGACACCAAGGTGCTGGCTGGCGAAGCGGTCGCGCGCCACCTCGACAAGGACCCGCTGGCCCAGCGGCGCATCGCCGCCGCCCGTGACCGGACACTGGAAGACATCATGGTCGACAGCGTGGTCGGCAAGGCGGTGAACCAGCAGGCCGAGAACGCGCTCTATCAGGAGTTCCTGAAGAACCGCACGCCCGGAGAGGTGATCCACCTCCGCCAGATCGTGACCGCCAGCCTGCCCGACGCCGCGGCGGTGAAGCAGCAGCTGGCCGGCGGCGCTGCGTTCGAGGCGGTCGCGCTGCAGAAGTCGATCGACAACGAGTCCCGGCTCAAAGGCGGCGACCTCGGCGAGACCACCACCGACACCCTGCCGCAGGTGATCGGCGAGGCGGTGAAGGGCGTGAAGCTCGGTCAGATCGTCGGGCCGGTGAAGGTCGACGCCGGCTGGGCGGTGCTGAAGATCGACGATCGCCGCCCCGAGCCGCCGCCGACCCTCGACGAAGTGCGCCCGCAGCTGATCCGCTTCATCACCTACGACCAGATCAAGGATCTGGTGCTGACGCTGCGCAGCCACGCCAAGATCCAGAACCTGCTGCCGCCGCCGCCCGACATTCCCGGCGCCCCGGCCGAGCCCGCCTCCGCACCCGCGCCGTCCAACGCCGCGCCAGTTCCCCTTAAGTCCAACGCGGTGATTCCATGACCAAAGCGCCGACCAAGACCGCGACCCGGAGCAACCCCGCGACCCGCGCGCCATCGCCGGCCGCGAGCGCCGCATCCGCCGCGTCGGCCGCCGCCGCGAGCGCCATCGCCGCCGCCGCCAAGCCGGCCGAACTGGTCGGTCAGACACTGGACCGCGCCCTCGACCCGCTGCGCAGCGCCTGGAAAGGCGCGGCGCTGCGCCGGGCAGACCGGGCGGCGCGCCAGTTCGACGCCACGCCGCCGGGGCCAGTCAGCACCGGCAAGCCCGGGCTCGCCATCTCGCCCAACGCCGTGCCGCTGCCGGCAATCGGTCAGATCGCCGGGGTCGAACTCGCGGTCGGTCGCGCCGGGCTCTACAAGCACGAGCGCAACGACGTGCTCCTGATGCGCTTCGCCGAGGGCACGACCTGCGCTGGCGTCTTCACCCGCCACGGCGTCGGCTCGGCGCCGGTCGACTGGTGCAAGCGGCACCTGGAAGCCAACGGCGGGCGCGACGTGCAAGGCCTGGTGGTCAACGCCGGCTGCGCCAACTCTTTCACCGGCCGGCCTGGCGCGGACGCCGCCCGCCGCGTCGCCTCGGCCGTGGCCAAGAGCTTCGGCTGCCGGCAGGGCCAGGTGATGATGGCCTCGACCGGAGTCATCGGCGAGCTGCTGCCCGACGCCAAGATCACCGCCCGCGTGCCGGACATCGCCCGCGCCCTCTCGGCCGACGCCTGGCCCGAAGCGGCGCGGGCGATCATGACCACCGACACCTTCGCCAAGGGCGCGGTGGCGGAGGCCGAGATTGATGGCGAGACGGTGCGCATCGCCGGGATCGCCAAGGGGTCGGGCATGATCGCGCCCGACATGGCGACGATGCTGGCGTTCGTGGCCACCGACGCGGCGATCTCGCCGGCCGCATTGCAGGCGCTGGCGCGGCTCTACGTGCACACCACCTTCAACGCCGTGACGGTCGACGGCGACCGTTCGACCAACGACACGTTGTTGCTGTTCGCGACCGGTCAGGCCGCGGCGCCCAGGGTCAGCCGCGCCGGCGATGCGCGGCTGACCGACTTCCGCGCCAAGCTGGAGGGAGTCCTCCTCGACCTCGCCCAGCAGCTGGTGCGCGACGGCGAGGGGGCGACCAAGTTCGTCAAGGTGACGATCACCGGCGCCGCGTCGGCCGCTTCGGCCCGCAAGATCGCCCGCACGCTCTGTGAGAGCCCGCTGGTCAAGACCGCCTTCGCCGGCGAGGACGCTAACTGGGGCAGGATCGTGATGGCGGTCGGCCGCGCCGACGAGCCGGTCAACCGCGAGCGGATGAGCGTGAAGTTCGGCGAGCTGTGGGCGGCCCGCGACGGCCACGTCTCGCCCGACTACTCCGAGGCGAAGATGAGCGCCTACATGAAGCGCCGCGAGCTGGAGGTCAGCGTCGATGTCGGCGTCGGCCGCGCATCGGCGGTAATGTGGACCTGCGACCTGACCCACGGCTACATCTCGATCAACGGGGACTACCGCAGCTGACGGCCTCGCGGCTCGATCGCCGGCCCGGCGCGGCCGATCGCTACCCGGCCGCTTTCCTCGACGCGCTGGCCGATCGCATCCGAGGCATCGAGCGTGGGCCCAGGGCCACGATGGTCGCAATCGACGGCTGGGGATGCGGCGGCAAGACCGCCTTGGCCGAGGGGTTGCTCGATCGTTTGGAGCCGGAGTTTCAGTACCTCAGCACCGATGAGTTCTTCGCCGGCTTCGGGGTCGTCGATCCCGGCCCCGTGAAGCATCTGCGCTGGTCCGAGATCGAGGCGGTCTGGCGCGGGCTCAGCGAAACCGGGCGGGCCGAGCATCGGGAGTACGATTGGGAGGCCGGCGTCGCGCGGCCGCCGAAGCCGCTCTCCGGCAGCGCCTGGCTGGTCGAGGGGCTCTTCAGCCTGCGCCCGGAGCTGCGAACCCTCTACGACCTCACCATCTGGGTGCAGGGCCGGCTGGACAACCGGCTGACCCGGGTCGTTGCCCGCGACGGCGCGCACATGATCCCGTTCTGGGAGCGCGAGTGGATGCCCACCGAGCGCGCCTACATACTCGCGGAACACCCGTGGCTCACGGCCGATGTCGTCGTGGCGGGCGCCGAGATGGAGCCCGGCGACCTGGGCGCGGCGCTGCGGGCCTCCACCGCGGAACCGGACTAACAGCGATTGCCCAGTTCTCCGACCCCTTGCGGGGCGGGGAACTGGGGTGGGGGTGTTAGCTCGATGTTGGCCGGCTGGTGGGAGATGTTCGCGACTCGGGAGGTTGTCATCCCGGCCGTAGCGGCGCAGCGGCGTTGAGTGGGAATCTCTCGGTGTACATTGAGGAAGGGGGGAGCCCGGGTAGCCCGCTTCGCGGTCTTCCGGGATGACAATGCTTTATGATTGAACGAGTTGCGTCGCTAAGCGCCCGGCAGCACTAGCGCCGCGCGGAGGCCTGGGCCCTTGCCGTCGAAGCAGCCGGGCCCCTCGGCGAGGTCCAGGCGGCCGCCGTGGGCGCGGGCGACGGCGGCGACGAGGGATAGGCCGAGGCCGGCCCCGGGCGCGCTGCGGCTGTTCTCCAGCCGCACGAAGCGGTCGACCACGCGCTCGCGGTCTTCCTCCGGCACGCCGGGTCCGGTGTCGGTGACCGAGAACTCGATCTCGCCGGAGGTCGTGCGGCGCACCCGCAGCATCACCGCGCCGCCGCTGGGCGTGTACTTGACCGCGTTGTCCAGCAGGTTGGCGAGCGCCTGGGCGATGAAGCCGTGATTGCCGCGCGCGGTGAGGCCGTTGGCAAGTTCGGCGGCGAAATCCAGCCCCTTCTCTTCGCTGACCGGCTCATAGAGTTCGGCGACGCCGGCGGCCAGCTCGCTAGGGTCGAACTCGGTCTGGTCGGGCGCGGTGGCGGCCGCCTCCAGGCGGGCGATGGCGAGCACGGCGCCGAACGTCTTCAGCACCCCGTCGGCGTCGTCGAGCGCTTGGTGCAGGGCGACGATCGGATCGCCGCGGCCGGCCTCGGCCTCGATCAGCGCCGCTTCCATCCGCGCCCTGAGCCGCGTGAGCGGCGAGCGCAGGTCGTGGGCGATGGCGTCGCCGGCATGGCGCAAGCCGCCGATCGACCGCTCCAGGCGCTCCAGCATGTCGTTCAAGCCCGCCGCCAGTTCATCGAGCTCGTCGCCGGCGCCGCGCACCCGCGCCCTGGCGCCGAGGTCGCCCATACGGGCGGCGTTGATGACGTCGGTGAGCACGTTCATGTTGCGCGAAACGTCGCGGGCGACGAAGACGCCGCCGGCCAGGCCCAGCACGATGACCAGCGCCGCCGCGCCCCAGAGGGCGTTGACGATCTTGACCACATAGCCCTGCGCCTCGCCGACGTCGGCGCCGACGAAGAGCAGCTCGCCGCCCGGCAGCCGCTCCTCCATGCCCCGCGCCGGCCGCCGCGCGGTCGAGCCGTCCGCCTCGGTCTCGGTGAGCCCGAAACTGGCCCAGGCCTGGGTCGCCGGGGGCGTGGTGATCGGCGGCTTCTCGATGCTGCCCGAGATCGGCGAGCCGCGCTGGTCCATCACCAGATAGAGGAAGCCGTGGGTGCTCGACGAGCGCTCGATCACCGCCTCGTTGAGGCCGGTGAATCCGCCCTGGCGGTAGACATCCTCCAGCGAGCGCGCCTCACGCTCGATCGAGGCGTCGGCGGCTCTCGACGCCTCGCCAGCGGTGGCGATGTAGATGTAGCCGAGGAAGGCGCTGGCGGCGGCGGCGAACAACGCCAGGAACAGCAGCGTCAGCCGGAATGGCGTCGTACGGACAAGGCGCGGCAGGCGCATCGTCGGACGTCAGGCTTCCAGGCGGTAGCCCGCGCCGCGCACCGTCTGAAGCATCGGGCGGTCGAAGCCCTTGTCGATCTTGGACCTGAGCCGCGAGATGTGGACGTCGATCACGTTGGTCTGCGGGTCGAAGTGATATTCCCAGACCCGCTCCAGCAGCATCGTGCGGGTCACCGACTGGCCTGCATGGCGCATCAGGAATTCGAGCAATTGGAACTCGCGTGGCTGCAGGTCGATCTCCTGGCCGCGACGGCGGACCTCGCGGCCGATCAGATCCATCTCCAGGTCGCCAACCCGCAGCAGGGTCTGCACCGAACCGGTCTCGCGGCGACGGGCCAGCGCCTCGACCCGGGCTATCAGTTCGGCGAAGGCATAGGGCTTGACCAGATAGTCGTCGCCGCCGGCCTTCAGCCCCTCGACCCGATGGCTAATCTCGCCGAGCGCCGAGAGGAACAGCACCGGCGTCTGGTCGCCGTCCTTGCGGATCAGCTCGACCATGGCGACGCCGTCCAGCCGAGGCATCATGCGGTCGACGATCATGACGTCGTAGCGGCCGTCGTGGGCGGCGAGCAGGCCCTTCTCGCCGTCGGGCGCGATGATGCACTCGTGACCCGCCTCGGTCAGTCCGCGCGACATCGCTTCCGAAGCCTCGGCGTCGTCTTCGACGATCAGCAGTCGCATGCGCTCCCCCTTCGCCTGCGTCCCGCCATCATCCGTCGATCTTGATCGGCACGAAGCCCAGCATTAGCCCGTTGCGGCGGACCGAGAGCGGGATCGAGGTGCGGCCGGCCTTCTTCCACTCCGCTACCGCGGCGGCGAGGTCGCCGACGCTGCCGAGGTCGTGGTTGCCAGCCTGGACCAGCACGTCACCGCGCTGCAGACCTTTGTCGCCCGCGTCGGACGTGCCCTTGACGCTCTGGACGACGACGCCGCCCTTGACCGTGTCGGGAATGTTGTACTTGCCGCGGGTGTCGGCGTTCAGCGGCGCCAGCTGCATGCCCAGCACCGGGGCGCCTATGGCCGGATGATCGGGCGAGCCCGCGCCCTGGTCGCCGCCTGGGTTCGGCGTGCCGTTCTGCGCCAGCTCGGCGTTGGTCGGACGGGTGCCGGAGCGAACGTCGACCGTGCGCTCCTTGCCATCGCGGAAGACATCGAGGTGAATCTCGTCGCCGGCCTGGGCCTTGGCGACTTCGCGAGTCATCTCGACATTGGACTTCACCGGCACGCCATTGACCGCGACGACCACGTCGCCGGGCGCGAGGCCTGCCTTTTGCGCCGGGCCGCCGGCCACCACGTCGGTCACCTGAGCGCCCTTGCGGCCGCCGAGACCCCACGAGGTCGCGAGGTCGTCGGAGAGCGATTCGATGGTCGCGCCGATGTAGCCGCGGCTGATCTTGCCCTTGGCGATCAGCTGCTGGGTGACGTCCTGGGCGATGTTGGCCGGGATGGCGAAGCCGATGCCGACCGAGCCGCCGGTGGGCGAGTAGATCGCGGCGTTGACCCCGATTACCCGGCCGTAGACGTCGAAGGTCGGGCCGCCGGAGTTACCCTTGTTGATCGGGGCGTCGATCTGGATGAAGTCGACGAAGTTCTCGCCGATATCGCGATTGTAGGCCGAGATGATGCCGGCGGTGGCGGTGCCGTTAAGGTCAAACGGGTTGCCGACCGCGACCACCCAGTCGCCCACGCGCGGCTTCACCGCGGTCTCGAAGCTGACGAACGGGAAGTTCGAACCCTGAACCTTCAGCACGGCGAGGTCGGTGCCTTCGTCGCGACCGATCACGGTCGCCTTCAGCTCGGCGCCGGTCGAGGTCACCACCTTGATGTCCTCGGCGCCTTCGACGACGTGGTTGTTGGTGACGATATAGCCGTCGTTCGAAATGAAGAAGCCAGAGCCGGACGACTCCTGCTTGGGCGGCGGACGATCGTCGTCGCCCCCGGCGCTGCCGCCGGCGCCGCCCTTCGGCACGATCTCGAACGGGAAGTTCTCGAAGCCGGGGATCGAACGCTTCAACGCGGAGATATCGACCTTCGAAGTCACGTGGATCGAGACCACCGCGGGAGAGACGCGTTCGAAGATGTCCGCGAACGACTCCGGCGCGCCGGGCGGCGGGGCGAAGATCGGGGAGGTGGACGCATTGATCAGGGCGCCCCCGTGCGGGCCGCCGGCCCACGCGGTGGGGAGTTTCATGCCGGCGCCGGCCATCGCGGCGACGGCGATACTCGCGCCCCCCAAAGCACCCACGACGAATGCGGTCTTATTGACTGCCATCTGAAGATTTCCTCGTCCTGGACATGTGACGGCTCCAGGATGCCGATCATTTAAGGCCGGATGACAAAGAGCGCCACGGTCCTCAAGTTACCTTTCCGTCATCGCGCGCCAATGTCGCGATTATGGGGCGCAATGTTGTCACTTCGTTTCTTCGCGCGACAATCGCTGCAGCGCCGCTTCTTCTTGATCATCGAGCGCCGCCGTTTCGTTCGCGGCGCGGCGCGAGAATAGCACGCCGGCGCCGACCACGACCACGAGCAAAGGTCCGAGCCAAAGGACGGCGTTGCCCAGCGACGCTTTCGGCGAGAGCAGCACGAACTGGCCGTAGCGGCTGACCAGGAAGTCGCGGATCTGGTCGTCGCTGCGTCCGGCCGACACTTGCTCGCGCACGAGCTGCCGCAGATCGTGGGCGAGGGGGGCGTCCGACTCGTCGATCGACTGGCTCTGGCAGACCAGGCAGCGGACGTCTCGAAAGAGCTCTCGGGCGCGGGTTTCCTTGGCCGGGTCGGCCAGGCGGTCAGCGGGGTCGGCGGCGGCGGCGCCCAGCATCACCACGGCGACCAGGGCGACGATCGCGCGGCGGAGGGGCGGCATTCTCGTCATTCAGCCGCGGCCGGCGACGGCGACGGCGGCCGGGCGGCCCGGAGCCGCGACGTCAGGGCGAACCGCAGGCGCCGGTCGCTGAGCGAGAGCAGCCCGCCCAGCGCCATCAGCAGCGGTCCCAGGAAGATGAAGTGCACCCACGGGTTCCAATAGGCGCGGATCAGGAACGCCGTCGCCCCGTTCGCCAGCACCCGGCGCTCGCCGGATACCACGTAGACGTCGTCGAGGAGGTTGGGGCAGATCGCGACGCCGGAGACGGTCTGGCCGCCGGCGGCGTAGAGCCGCCGTTCGGGCTGCGCCTCGCAGACCAGCGCCCCTGTGCGATCGGTGACCCTGATCGTCGCCCGCTCGGCCGCGAAATTAGGGCCGAAGTACTGGCTGACCTGATCGAGGCGCAGCTCATACGCGCCGAGGCGCATGGTTTGGCCAGGTGAGATCGCTTCGGTCGCCTCGGCGCGCCAGGCGGTCTCGAACGAGGCGCCCAGCGCGAAGACGCCGATGCCGATGTGGGCGAGGGTCATCCCCCAGGCCCCGCGCGGCAGGCCGCCGGCGCGGCGGCCGACTTCCGGCAGTGGCGCACGGAACAGCTTCACCCGCTCAGCCGCTTCGGCGAGCGCGCCGACGATCACCCAGGCGCCCAGGCCGATACCGCAGGCCGCCAGCAAGTCGCGGGGGCTGACGACGAGCAGAGTCACGAGCGCGACGACCGCAGCAACAGCGGCGGCGATCCAGAGCCCCTTCAGCGCGCCGGTGAGGTCGCCGCGCTTCCAGGCCAGCAGCGGGCCGACCGGCATGGCGATCAACGCCGGCGCCATCAGCGCGCCGAAGGTGAGGTTGAAGTAGGGGGCGCCGACCGAGATTGGCGTGCCGTCGATCGCCAAGCGGATCAGCGGTAGCAGGGTGCCGATCAGCACCACCGCGGTCGCCCCGGCCAACAGCACGTTGTTAAGGAAAAGCGCGCCGTCGCGGCTGATCGGGGTGAAGGCGGCGTCGTCGCGCAGGGTGGGCGCTCGCCAGGCGAAGAGGCTCAGGCCGGCGCCGGCCGCGATACCGAGGATACCGAGCAGCAGCACGCCGCGCCGCGGGTCGATGGCGAACGCGTGCACCGATGTCAGCACCCCGGAGCGGACCAGGAAGGCGCCCATCATCGAGAGCGTGAAGGCGCCGATGCCCAGGAGCACGGTCCAGCTCGAGAGCGCGCCACGCTTCTCGGTCACCGCCGCCGAGTGCAGCAGCGCCGTGCCCATCAGCCAGGGCATGAAGCTGGCGTTCTCGACCGGGTCCCACGCCCACCAGCCGCCCCAACCGAGCTCGTAGTAGGCCCAGAACGAGCCAAGGGTGATGCCGACGGTGAGGAAGCTCCAGGCGGCCAGAGTCCAGGGCCGGATCCAGCGCGCCCAGGCCGGATCGACCCGGCCCTCGATCAGCGCCGCCGCCGAGAGCGAGAACACCACCGAGAAGCCGACGTAGCCGGCGTAGAGGAACGGCGGGTGGGCGGCCAGCGCTGGGTCTTGCAGCAGCGGATTGAGCGAGTCGCCCTGGATCGGAACGTCCAGCACTCGGGTCAGCGGGTTCGAGGCGAACACCATATAGCCGATGAAGAGCGCGCCCAGCAGGCCCTGGGTCGCCACCGCCGAGGCCTTGAGCCCGAACGGCAGGCGCCGGCTAGCGGCCATCGCCGCGCCGTAGCCGGTGAGCATCACGCACCAGAGCAGGATCGAGCCTTCGTGGCTGCCCCAGGCGCCGGCGATCTTGTAGATCAGCGGCTTGGCGGTGTGCGAGTTGGCGGCGACGTTGAGGACTGAGAAGTCCGACGTAACGAAGGCGTGGATCAGCGCCGCGAAGCCGAGCGCGATGGCGACGAAGGCGGCCATCGCCGCGCCCTCCCCCGCCCCGGCCAGCGCCGCATCTCGCCGCACCTTGCCGGCGATCGACAGCGCCGCCTGCGCCAGGCTGAGCGCCAGCGCCAGGACAAGCGCGAACTGGCCAAGCTCGTCGATCACGGTGTGGTTCCGTAACTCGGCTGAGCGCCGCCACCGCGCCACTCGCCCTGCTTCTTCAGCGCGTCGGCGACTTCCTTGGGCATGTACTTCTCGTCGTGCTTGGCCAGGATCTGGGTGGCGACGAAGAGACCGCCCGGCTGGTAGGCCCCGATCGCCACCACACCGCGGCCCTCGCTGAAGAGGTCCGGCAACTGGCCCCGGAACACGACCGGCGAGGCGGCGAGCTCGTCGACGATGACGAAATCGACCTCTCCGTCCGGCTTCACCACCTTGCTCCCCACCTTCACCAGGCCGCCGAGTTGGATCGCCTGCCCGGTCGGCACATGCGCCGCCGAGGCTTGCGACGGGGTGTAGAAGTACGAGATCGAATTGCGCATCGCGTAGAGCGCGACGCCGACCGCCAGCACCAGCACCGGCGCGGCGACAGAGAGCGTCATCAGGCGTCGCCGCGCGGTGCGCGACCGGGGAAGCAGGGACATCGGCCTATCCTAGGGCCAACCGGCGGCGGGCGATATTGGCGGACGTCACTGGGTCGGCCGCGCCGCGGCGTCGAGCTGGCCGAGGACGTCGGCGTTGCCGCCATAGCGCCGCCTGGCTTCGGCGAGGGCGGCGTCGCGGCGATCGTTCTCGTGCAGCACGGTGTAGGCGCGCACCAGCCGCACCCAGCCGGTCGGGTCGTTCGGGCTCATCTTCAGCCGGGCGGCGAGGCCATCGACCATACCCTGGATCTGCGCCGGGCCTGGCGCCTGCGAGCCGTTCTGCGGCAGCGCGGCGGGCGGCAGCTTGCCCGTGGCCGCGACCTGCTGGATCTCGGCGTTGAGGGTGACCGCGCGAGGCTCATGCGGGTCGAGCGTCGCGGCCAAAGCGCGCCAGTCGGCGAGGCCGCCAGCGACATCGCCCGCCGCGATCTTGCCCCGCGCCAGGTAATACTTCGAAATCGGCAGGCTGGGGTCGAGGCTTAAGGCGTGCCGGAACGAGTCCGCCGCGTTGGCGTCGACATCGCCGCCGGCCTGGATCACCGACATCTCGCCTTGCAACTGCCAGAGGTCCGGGCGGGCCGGCGACAGGGCGATCGCGCGCTGCAACGCCTGGGTCGCTTCGGTGGGTTGGTTCGACGCCATCTCGGCGACGGCGAGGTGGATCAGCGGCTCGGGGTCAGTCGGTTTCTCGGCGGCTAGCGCCCTCAACACGGCGGCCATCTGCGGCGGGCTCAGCATCCCCGGATCGCTGACCCGCCAGCTGGCGAGGCGCTGGGCGAACGGCTGGTCCGGGAACTGGGGAGCGCCCAGCCCGACATAGACGCCGAGTGCGATCAACGGCACGCCGGCGGCGACCGCCAGGATCACGCGGGGGTTGGACGCCTTGAGCGGCGCTTCGGCCCGTTCAGCGGCCGCCAGCAGGCGCCGGCCAGTTTCGGCGCGCACGCTGCGACGCTCGCCTTCGCCGATCAGGCCGCGGCCGGCCAGATCGTCCAGCTCGGCCATCTGGCGGCGGTAAACCGCAAGGGCGGGATTGTCGCCCTGCTCACCGTCGGCAAGCCTGGCCGAACGGGCGGCGCGCTGGACGACGAGCGCAGCCAGCCCGGCCGAAACCAGGGCCGCAGCGATCCAAAGCCAGATCATGACGCGCGCCTTAGCCGAAAACCTGAGTCGCGGCGAGGCGGGCCATCGTCGCAACCTTCAAGGCGCGCGGCGCGTTTCGAGCCAGAACAAATTGGCGGAGACCTGCCATGAGACTGAAGCTGACCCTTTCGCTTGCCGCCGCGTCTGTCGTGCTGGCGACCGCCGTTTTCGCCGCCGATCACGAGGCCGGCATCCCCCTGACCCCCGCCGAGGCGGCGGGCGCCTGGACCGTCGAGAACGACGGCCACGCCATCTGCATGCTGCAGCTGTCGCCAGACAAGGTCGGGAGCGCCGGCTTCGGCGCGGCGGCGAGCGGCAACTGCGGCGACGCCCTTCCGGCCGGGATCGTAGGCTGGGCCCCCACGTCCGACGGGATGGCGCTGACCGGCCAGGACGGCAAGGTGCTGGTCCCGTTCAACCGTTGGAGCAACAGCCTCTTCGTCTCGCACCGCTCCAGCGGTACGGACGTGCAGCTGATGCGGGGCGGACCGCACCCCCAAGGTTGATCTCAGCGCCACCGGGGCTTGCCAGAGGGTACAACCGCGCTTAGTTCGACCCCATTGAAAAGAAGCCGATTTCAGGGGGCGAAATGTTCAGAATGCTCGCCGTCGCCCTCGCTGGCGCGCTGCTTGTCGCCGCGCCGGCGCTCGCTCAACCCACCGTCCCTGCCGCCTATCCACCCAACGACTATGCCGACAAGGCCAACTGGCTGTGCTGGCCGGGCCGCGACGACGCCTGCGCCAGCGACCTGACCACGACCGTGGTCAAGGGCGACGGATCGACCTCGACCGAGAAGTTCGTCGCCGACGCCGATGCGCCGATCGACTGCTTCTACGTCTACCCGACCGTCTCCCGCGACCAGGCGCTGATCAGCGACATGGTGGTGGGGCCGGAGGAACGGAACGTCGTCATCCAGCAGGCGGCGCGACTGCGCGCCAAGTGCCGGCTGTACGCGCCGATGTACCGCCAGTTCACCCTCATGGGGTTGGCGCAGGCGATGATGCGCCCACCCGGCGCCGCCCCGCCACCGCCGGCGGCCGGGCGCATGGTCGGCTACAACGACGTCAAGGATGCCTGGAACTACTACCTGACCCACGAGAACCACGGCCGCGGCGTCGTGCTGGTCGGTCACTCGCAGGGCTCCGGCGTGCTCACCGGCCTGATCGCCAGCGAGATCGATGGTAAGCCGGCGCAGAAGCAGCTCGTCTCGGCGATCCTGATGGGCACGGTGCTGCCGGTTCCGACCGGCGCCGACGTCGGCGGCGCGTTCAAGTCGGTGCCGCTCTGCCACTCGGCCACCCAGCTCGGCTGCGCGATCGCCTATTCGTCGTTCCGCGACACCAGCCCGCCGCCGGAAAACTCGCGCTTTGGCCGTCCGCGCATGGCGATGACCGGCATGGAAGCCGCCTGCGTCAACCCCGCCAGCCTTGCCGGCGGTTCTGGGCCGGCGAAAAGCTACTTCGGCGCGTTGATCGCCGGTTCGAGCGGCGCGTCATTCGCGTGGCTGAAGGACAAGCCGATCACGACGCCGTTCGTCTCCGTGCCTGGCTTGATCAGCGCGAGCTGCATCCACTCCGGGCCGTTCCACGTGCTGGCGATCCACCTCAACGCCGACCCGGCCAGCCGTCGCACCAACGACATTCCCGGCGACCTGGTGATCGGCGGCGTGCTGCAGAAGGACTGGGGCCTACACCTGATCGACGCCAACCTCTTCATGGGCAACCTGGTCGACATCGTCGGCGACGAAGCCAAGGCCTGGAAGGCGGCGAAGCGGTAGTCCAGCCGATCGGCTATCGCGCGGCCTCGAGCGAGCCGCTCATCCGGGTGGTAACTGCGTCCCAGCGGGCATAGTCCTGCGCCGGATAGGTGATGCGGAAGGTGGTCAGCGTATCCTTATGCATCAGCGCCTTCTCGTAGAGGATGTTCGCTCCGGCGACGCACGAGATGGCGTAGAATGTGGGCGCGATGCGGTTGTAGGCCGGCTTGCCGGTGCAGTCGGCTTTCGTCTGATCGTCGAGCTGCTGCACGGTCTGGTCCAGGGCGTTGTACGAGGCCCAGACCAGCGCTTCGACCTTGCCGTCGGCCGATCGGAACGCGCGCCCGTCGCCGTTGGCGCTCTCAGGCTGCGGCTTCAGGTCGGCGGGGTAGGCGATGCTGTAGCCGTAGCGTTCGTTGAGGTAGCGGCCCTGCGCCAGGGCCGGCGTTGCGGCGGCTGCCAGGCAAGCGGCGACGATCCAGACGCGCATCATAGACCCAGCGCCGCCAGGACGTGGCGAGTGAAGCGGGCGATGTTGAAGCCGGGGTCGTGATCGAAGCCGCGGCGGACCACGACCAGGTCGTGCGCCGGCACGATCATCGCGTACTGGCCCCGGGCGCCGGCCGGAGTGTAGCAGCCCTCCGGCAGCCGCTGCTTCGGACCGAACAGCCAGAATTGCGCGCCGTACCCGCGGCCGTCGGCGGAGGCCGGCTGAGCCGGCGCCGGCGTCGCGACGTACTTCGCCCAGCCCTCCGGCAGGATACGCTCGCCGTTCCAGACGCCGTCGGCCAGGTAGAAGAGGCCAAAGCGGGCCATGTCGCGCACGGTCGACCACATGTCGCCAGACATCAGGAAGTCGCCGTTCCAGTCGGTCTCGCAGACCGTGCGGGTCATGCCGATTTTCCAGAGCAACTCCTCGAACGGAAAGCGGAGGTGGCGCGCGTCGTCGTTCAGCGCGGCGCGCACCGCCCGGACCGCGAGGATGGTGTCCGAGCCCGAGTAGATCCAGCGCGCGCCTGGTTTGGAATCCACGATGTTCAGGGCTGACCTCTCGGCCGCCGATGCGCCGCCGAAGTAGAGCTCTTGCTGCGGATTGCCCGCGGCCTCGGTGTAGAGGCCGCTGGCCATATGCAGCAGGTCGTTGATGGTGATCTCGCCGCGCGGATCGCCGGGACGGCGCCACTCCGGCAGCGGCGCGCGGGCGTGGATGTCGACGAGGCCCTGCTTTACCGCCACGCCGACCACGCTGGCCGCCACGCTCTTGGCGGCCGAGTTGGTGCGCTGCGAGGTGTGCATGTCGTAGCCGCGCCCATAGCGCTCGGCCAGGATCTTGCCGCCCTTCACCACCGCCACGCCCCAGGTGACGCCGCCGTACTTCGACGGATCGAACGCGGCCTCGACCACGGCGTCCAGCTCGGCGCTGCCCGGCGCTCTCGCGTCACCGTCGCCGTGCGGCCAGGCGAGATCGTCGGTCTGCGGCGGCCGGAAATCGGCCGGAACGCGCGGTAGATGCGCGATGGCGTCGGCGCTGGCCCCGATCGGCAGCTGGGTCGAGCCCAGCACCGGTCGCCAGGCGGCGATCCGGGGCGGCATGTCGTCGGCGTAGGCGACCGAGACGGTCTTGGCCGCCTCGTCGATCACCGCGGTCATGCCGTCCACGATCCGCCCCATCGGCGCGCCGTCGAAGATGTCGGCCTTGAGCCGTACCTCGCTGATCCCGGCTGTGAACCGCCCCGTGGCGACGTAGAGCGCCTTGTAAGCGGCGGCCTGGGCGCCGCGGTGCTTGCGGGTGGCGCCACTCGGCGACGGCGCCTCGCCACCGGTCGTCGGCAGATCCGAGGTGGCCGCGGCGGCGCCGGTGGGGCGCTCGGGGACGAGGGTTTCCGACATCGTGCGCTCCTTAAAGCGACTAGGGTCTAAAGCGTTTGGCGGTGAAGCGTGCGGCCGAGCTGCTGGGTAGGATACCGATCCATCACCAGGCGTTCCTCGCGGTGCGGGTCTTCCGCAGCCACGCACGGTGTGTCGAACAGCATCACTGTGCGGCGCTCGAGATCGTAGGGCGCCCACTCCGGGATCGCCGGATTGTTCGGGTTGCCGGTGCGGGCGAAGGTGAGCCAGGTCTCGCTCATCGCCTCGGCCATCGCCGCCGTCTCGGCGTCCGCCGGGCCGACCATCGTGGCGGCCTTGGAGACGTTGTCGAACACGAACGGCAGATCTGTGGAGTGCGGCGTCATCCGCCGGCCATCCTCGATCGGCGTGCGCCACATCACCCGGTAAGACCACACCGGCGCGCCGCCTTGCTCGGCCTTGCGCTCGGTCTGGATCACGCTGTCGCGCCAATAGCCGCGGGCCGTCGTGATCTTGAAGAACAGCTCCGATGGCGTCGCCTCGGGGCTCGTGCGCCGGAAGACGGCGATCAACTCGGCGACGTCGGCGGCCGGCACGAACTCGGCCAGGCACTGGGCGAGGCCGGCTTCGTCGAGGTCGAACAGGGTCGGATCGGCGTTGCCGAGTTGGTTGGAGAGCTCGGTGCGGCAGGTGCCGATCATCATCGGGATGTCCGCCGACAGCGCCGGCGCGGTCGGGTCCCAGGGATGCGTGTCGAACACGGCCCGGTCGACGGTCGGCGAGAAACGCCGGGCGGTGGCGCGGGCGACCTCGCGGTTGGCCTTCAACAGCCGTTCCATCGGCAGCCCTTGCAGGCCGGCGACGTCGCCGCGCTTCAGCTCGACCTCGGCGAAGAGCCGGTCGGTCAGGTCGTTCGCCTGGTCCGGGGTCAAGAGGCGCAGGTGCGAACCACTCTGCACGATCCCGCGCTGGTAGAGGCCCTGCGAGGACCGCGCCGCCATCGCCAGACTGACTTTCCTCCCGCCGCCGGACTGGCCGTAGATGGTCACGTTGCCGGGATCGCCGCCGAAGCTGGCGATATTGTCTCGCACCCATTCTAGCGCCGCGACGATGTCGAGGAAGCCGACGTTGGCCGAGCCGGTGAAGTCGCCGCCCGCGGCATCGGCCAGGTGGCAATGGCCGAAGAGCCCTAGCCGATGGTTGATGCTCACCGCCACCACGTCGCCGCGGCGGCAGAGGTTGGTTCCGTCGTAGAGCATGCTGGAGCCGGAGCCGGCTTCGAAGCCGCCGCCGTGCAGCCAGACCATCACCGGCCGCCGCGACTGGTCGGCCGAGGGGGTCCAGACGTTGAGCCGCAGACAATCCTCGCCGATCGCCGGCCGATTGCCAGGTGTGCCACCTTCGGCCAACGGACCCCGCGACTGCGGCGCTGTCTCGCCGTAGCTCAAAGCTGAGTAGACGCCGGTCCAACTGGCCGGGGGCTGCGGCGGTCGGAAGCGGTTGGCCCCAGCCGTGGTCGCGCCATAGGGCAACCCGCGGAAGATGCTGACGCCACGAAAGACGTAGCCTTGAACCTTGCCGTTCGCGGTCTCGACCACCTGGCTGGGTTCAAGCGCGGATGCGGCGGGCGCCGCCGTCAAAGTGTCGCTGGCCATCGCCATCTCTCCCACAGCGCCGCTCTTGATGGCGGACAAAGAACCAGTCAGCCCTGACTACCGCCATGTCAATTTGGCTTGGCGCTCAAGACGCGCTTAGGCCGCCAACACGTCCTCACCCTCGACCTTCACCGGCCACGGCCACAGCCGCCGCCCGGCACAGGGCCCTGCGAGGCAGAAGCCGTCGACGACGCGGAAGAGAGCGCCGTGCGAGGTGCAGAGGATCAGGTCGTTCTCGCGGGTGAGGTAGCGGTCAGGCAGCATCGCCAGCGGCAGGCCAGTATGCGGACAGCGGTCGATGTAGCCGACCACCTCACCGGCGCGGCGCACCACGAAGCCCATGAACAGCTTGTCGCCCTCGCGAAACATGAAGCCTTTCGAGCCAGGCTCGGAGATGTCGGCGAGGGCGCAGAGGCGAGCGCCGGGCTGGGGCTGTGCGGGGTTGCCGCTCAAGGCAGCTTCCCAGCCGTGGCGCGCCAGGGCCGGATCTCGACGCGCTCGAAGAGTCCGGCCAGCTTGTACGGATCGCCGTCGTGCAGCGCTTGAGCGGCGGCTAAATCCTCGGCCTCGATGATGATCAGCGAGCCAGCCATCTCGCCGGCCTGGTTGAGGAACGGTCCGCCCAACCGCAGCACGCCAGGATGGGCGGCGAAGTAGGCGAAGTGCGCCTCTCGGGTGGCCATCCGCAGCGCCAGCGAGTCCGGCTTGTCGATGCAGATCAATACGAAGTTGGCCATCGCGGGCTCCGATCAGGTCTCGGATTTCAGGGGACGGGCGAGCAGGCCGGCGATGGCAGCATCGACGCCGACCTCGCCAGCCAGGATCGCGGCGACAGCATCGCAGATCGGGGCGTCGACGCCGAGCTTGCGGGCCAGCTGCCGCACGGCTGGCGCGGAGTCGACGCCTTCGGCCACCGAGAGCTTGCCGGCCAACGCCGCGTCCAGGCTTTCGCCGGCGCCCAGCGCCAAGCCGACGCTCATGTTGCGAGACTGCGCGCTGGAACAGGTCAGCACCAGGTCGCCCAGCCCGCAAAGTCCGGCCACTGTCTCCGCTCGGCCGCCCAGCGCCACCGCCAGTCTCGCAAGTTCGGCGAAGCCGCGGGTGACCAGCGCGGCGTGCGCGCTGCGGCCCAACCCGCGCCCCTCGACGATGCCACAGGCGATCGCCAGCACGTTCTTGATCGCGCCGCCGGCCTCGGCGCCGATCATGTCGGCGGCGATGTACGGGCGGAAGGCTGGCGTCGCGATCGCCTCGGCCAAGGCCTTGGCCAGGTCCGGGTCCGGCGAGGCGAGAGTGATGGCGGTGGGCAGGCTGCGCGCCACCTCGGCCGCGAAGCTGGGACCGGAGAGCACCGCAGGCGCCGCGGCCACGACCGTCTCAGCCAGCACCTCGGTCATCAGCTTCAGCGAGCCCTGCTCGATCCCCTTGGCGCAGAGCACGATCGGCAGGCCGAGCCGAGCGCTGAGCGCGAACTCGCGCAGCACGCCGCGCAAGTGCTGCGCTGGGGCGGCGGCCAGGATGAAGTCGGCGCCCCCTAGGTCGGCGAGCCGATCGGTCGCGCGAACCGCGGCGTCAAGCGGCACGCCGGGCAGGAACAGCCGGTTCTCGTGCGCTGCGTTGATCGACGCGACGGCGTCGGCTTCGCGCGCCCATAGCGTCGGCTCCAGCCCCGCGCGCGCGGCGACCTGGGCTAGCGCCGTGCCCCAGGCGCCACCGCCGATGACGCCGACCCGCTTCACGCTTTCGCCCCCTTGCGGCCCGGGACGTGGGTCGGGTTGGCAAGCGCCGCCGCCTCGTCGAGCGGCCAGCGGGGGCGAGCAACGGCGTCCAATCCATCGACCATGCCGGCCGCCAGCCGCTCGCCGCCGGCGAGCGCGATCATCGCGGCGTTGTCGGTGCAGTACAGCAGCGAGGGCGCGGCGAACGAGAAGCCATGCTGCGTTGCAATATGCTCCAGCCGCGAGCGGACGGTGCGGTTCGCCGCGACGCCACCGGCCACCACGAAGCGCAAATGCTGCAGTCCATGCTGCGCAGCATAGGCAGCCATCGCGCGCGCCGATCGCTCTTCCAGCTGCCGCGCGATCGCGTTCTGGACCGCGGCGGCAAGGTCGCGGCGCTGGGCATCGTCAGTGACCGCTTCCGCCAGCCGCGCGGCGGCGGTCTTCAAGCCTGAGAACGAGAAGTCGCAACCCGCTCGGCCCAGCAGCGCGCGCGGCAAAGAGAAGCGTTTGGGG
>DASXOP010000023.1:0-5844 GCA_036494265.1 Caulobacteraceae bacterium
CAGCTCATCGCCGCGATCGACGGACATGAGGCCTGGCGGCGCACCGGCGGCAAGGAAGGCGCGCCTGCCCGGCTGGATGGCCAGGACCTGCGCCCGCTCGGCACGCGGCTGCGCGGCGCGAAACTCACCGCCGCCGATCTGCACGGCGCCTGCCTGGTTGGTCTCGATCTCACCGGCGTCGAATTGCAGGGCGCCAACCTGGAGCGGGCCGATCTGCGCGGGGCGCTGCTGAAGGGCGCCGATCTGCGCGGCGCCAAGCTCGCCGGCGTCAATCTGACAAAGGCCGATCTGCGCGCGGCGCAATTGGCCGGCCTGCCTCTCGGCCCCGACCGGTTCGCCGCGGTCAGCCTTGCCGGCGCCTCGATGCGCTACGTTCAGGCAAACGGCGCCGACTTCACCGGCGCGGTGCTCGACGGCGCCGATCTGCGCGGCGCCGACTTCAGCGGCGCCTTGCTCAAGGGCGCGAGCTTCAAGGACGCCAACACCGGCACGGCCGTCGGGCTCGACGCTGCCGCCTAAAGAAAAGGCGGCGCTCGCTGGCGCCGCCTTCTCCTCAGTTCAACGATCGCTCTGAAAGGTTCAGGCGGCCTTCTGGTCGTCGATCAGGCTGGCGCCGGTGCTGATTTCGATCCGGCGAGGCTTCAGCGCTTCGGGGAGTTCGCGCTTCAGGCTGATCTGGAGCAGGCCGTCGGCGAGTTGCGCGTCGGTTACCACCACATATTCGGCCAGTTGGAAGCGGCGCTCGAAGTTGCGCTCGGCAAGGCCGCGATGAACGAAGCGACGCTCGGCGTCGTTGGCGGCCTTATGACCCTTCACGATCAGCAACGCTTCCTTGACCTCGATATCGAGCTCGGTCGGCTTGAAGCCGGCAACCGCGATCTCGACGCGGTACTCGTTATCGCCGGTGCGTTCGATGTTGTAGGGCGGATAGCCGGTCGCGGTCTCGGCCGCGGCTGAATCCAGCAGGTCAGCCAGCCGGTCGAAGCCGACGACGGAGCGATAAAGGGGGGAGAAATCTAGGGTACGCATGAGGCATCCTCCTTCAGGAGCAAGGTTGCATGCAGATCTGGTCGCGAGCCGAATGGCCTCGCGCAGGATCCGAAAGGCCCGGACATCCAGCGCCTTCGACCGATGAGGTAGGGGCGGAGGCGGGAGGTTCAAGAGGGGTGCGCTCACTGGCCCCTTCGTCCCTCCGGGACACTTCCCCTGAAGGGGAAGAGACCCCTTCGGCGCTTCGCGCCACTTCCCCTGAAGGGGAAGAGATTCGTTTTCCTCCCCCAGCGGGGGAGGGGGACCCCGGAGTGGTGGAGGGGCCTACCCGCGCAGATCCGGATCCAGCGTCTGGCCGGCGTCCAGCTGCACGCCGAAGGTGTTCAGGAACATCGAGACCTGGGTGTACTGGCCGATGGTGAACACCACGTCCATGCACTGCTTCTGATCGAAGTGTTTGCCGAGTTCGGCCCAGGTGGGATCGGTGATGAAGTGGTCGCCGACCAGCTCGTCGGCGGCGCGGATCAGGGCCGCGTCGGCGGGCGACCAGCCGGCGCCGGCGCCGGCCTTGATGCCCTCGATCTCGGCCGCGGTCAGGCCTTCGTTCAGGCCGATCCGGGTGTGCTGGGTGAACTCGTAGCCGGACTTGCAGAGGAACCCGACGCGCAGGATCACGATCTCCCGTTCGCGGGTCGGTAGGTTGTTGCGGCGCGAGAGCACATAGCCGCCCCACTCGTTGAACCGGGTCAGCGCCTTCGGAGCGCGGGCGAGGGTGCGGAATATGTTCAGCGGGGGCCGCCCGCCGGAGCTCATCGGCGCCAGCGCCTCGCGCTGATCTTCGGTCAGCTCGGCGTCCGCGAGCGGAGCGATCCGGGGTTGTGAAAGGCGCATGGGCGGGTCCTTCGTTTTCTGATTGGCCGCGACCCTAGAGCACCGAGCGCCTGTCCGTAATCTCGGACGTCGTAAGCGGCTGACTTAGCAGCGTTTACATTTCGGCCCGGCGCGGCCAAATAATGGGCGCCGCAGCCTGAACGGTGGCGAGGAGCGAAGAGGACGTAGATGTCGCAGCTGGAAGACCTCACGGAGCGCATGAAGACCGCGGTCGGCAGCGACTCGGGGCTCGGAAAGTCGCTGAAGTTCGACCTCAAGGGCGACGGTTTTGTCTACATCGACGGCGGCACGGTGACCAACGAGGACCGGAAGGCCGACCTCGTGCTCACCATCACCATGAAGGACCTCATCGCCATGGGCGAAGGGCGCCTCGATCCGATGACGGCGGTGATGACCGGCGCACTTCGGCTTTCCGACATGGGCGTCGCCATGAAGGTGCAGGGCAAGATGCAGGCGCTGTTCGCCAAACTCAGCTAGCCGGTTGGACGTCGCGGCTCCTCTCTACGGCACGGACGCGGCGCCGGTTCCCGAGGGTGGGCTAGGGCTCTGGTTCACCGGCGCCGGCGGGGCGCGGCTACGCGCGGCGCTGTTTCCAGCCAAGGGCGCGGCGCGCGGCTCGGTGGTGCTGAGCGGCGGTCGCACCGAGCCGATCGAGAAATACTACGAGGTGATCTCGGAGCTCACGGCGCGCGGCTTCGTGGTGCTGGCGCACGACTGGCGCGGGCAGGGGCTGTCGCACCGCCTGCTGTCGGAGCCGCGCGGCCACGCCGTGGGTTTCGCCGACTTCATCACTGACTACACGGCGCTGCTGAACACGTTCGAGGCGCGGCTGGCGAAGCCAAGGATCGCCGTCGGCCATTCGATGGGCGGTTGCCTGACCGCGCTGGTGCTGGGCCACGGCGAGACGCGGTTCTCCGCCGCCGTGCTCTCCGCGCCGATGTTCGGGATCTTCACCAAGCCGACCCCGCCGACGCTGACCGGCTTCATCGCTCAGGCGCTGACGGCCGTCGGCCAGGGCTCGGCCAGCACGCCCGCCGGCCAGCCCTCGACCTTCGAGACTAACGCCTTGACCCATGACGCAGGCCGCTACGCCCGCAACGTCGGCCAGGTCGAGGCGCATCCCGACATCGGGCTCGGGCCGCCGACCTGGGGCTGGCTCGACTTCGCCTACAAGGCGTTCAAGGAGCTGCGCCACGGCGTTGGGATCACCAAGGTGCAGATCCCGGTCGTGGTGGTCGCCGCCGGCGACGACGCCGTCGTCGACAACGTCGCCACCCGCCTGGTCACCGCGCGGTTCCCCCAAGGCCGCTACGTCGAGGCGCCGGGGGCGTTCCATGAGGTGCTGCAGGAGACCGACGACATCCGCGCGGTCTTCTGGCGCGAGTTCGACGCGGTGGCGGCGGGGCTCTGATCAGAGGCTGAGCTCAACCTGCTCCCTTCCCCCTTGCGGCAAAGGTTGGGGATGGGGGTGTCAGCTCGGTGCGCGTCTTTAGGTTCGGAAATTGCAAGAGATTCCGGCACGGCGCCTCTCGATTGCCGGCAGAGATCGAGCTGACACCCCCACCCCTGGCCCCGCCCCGCAAGGGGGCGGGGAACATGCCGTGCCCCCTATTCTGCCGCTCGCTGCAGCGCGACCAGCGCTTCGTCCAGCAAGGCGCGGTCACCGGCGAGGGCCATCTGGCCGCCGTGGCGGCCGATCGGCTCGCCGCGCCAGTCGGTGACGATCCCGCCGGCGCCCTCGATCACCGGGATCGCCGCCTCGACGTCCCAGCTCTTCAGGCCCGCTTCGACCACGAGGTCCATCGTGCCGGCGGCGACCATGGCGTAGGCGTAGGCGTCGCAACCGAGGCGGGCGAGGCGCGACGCCGCGCGCACCTGGCGCCACGCGCCGAGTTCCGCCCCGTTGAAGCAGCCTTCCGGATCGGTGGTGGCGATGATCGCGTCGGTGAGCGACAGGCCCTGGCGCACCTTCAGCGGCCGCGCGCCGCCGGCGGTGACAAGGCGGGCGGCGCCGGCATGGCCGACGAAGACTTCGCCGAGGAAGGGCTGGCCGATCGAGCCCAGCACCGGCGCGCCCTCAAAGCGGAGGCCGATGAGGGTGGTCCAGACCGGCAGTCCGGCGACGAAAGCGCGGGTGCCGTCGACCGGGTCGAGCACCCAGACGAAATCGGCGTCCGGGCGGTCCTCACCCATCTCTTCGCCGATGACGCCGTGGTCGGGATAGTGTTGGGCGATCAGCCGCCGGATCTCGGCTTCCGCGCCCTTGTCGGCGAGCGTGACCGGATCGTAGGCGACGCCCTTGGCGGACTTGTTCTCGATCCCATGCGCGCCGCGAAACAGCGGCAGGATCACGTCGCCGCTGGCGCGGTTCAGCTCGAGCAGAAAGGCGTCGAGGTCGGCAAGGCGCGGGCTTGAGAGCATGCGCCCCCAATAGCGAGCCTAGGCGGCGTCGTCGCGCTTCAAGTCGCGGGCGAGGTCGAGCAGGCGGCGGCGCGGACGCTCGCCGAGTGCGTGATAGGTGCGCACCAGATCGACCGTCTCGTCGCGGGTCTGCACCTGCAGCGAGCCTTCGGTGGCGAGGCCCTCGAAGAAGTAGTTCATCGGCACCTCGAGCGCGCCGGCGATCCGCCAGAGGCGGGCGGCCGAGACGCGGTTGGCCCCGCACTCGTACTTCTGGATCTGCTGGAAGCGCACGCCGCAGGCCTCGGCCAGCTGCTGCTGGGTCAGCCCCAGCAGACGCCGACGCCGGCGCATCCGCTTGCCCAGGTGGAAGTCGATATCGTCGCTCATGCGTTGCGCCATCCCGCTCATGGGTAACGTCCGTGCCGTTTCGACACGTCTGGCCCGGCGCGCGGCAAGCGGCGTGCCGCGCCATTGCGAAGCGGTCGGCGAAAGCCCTACCTACGGCCTGCATGGCGAAGTCGGCCCGGTGGCAGGATTTTCAGTGGCGGCTGGAGGCGGCGGGATACGATCTCGTCTCCGCGATCATGCGCGCCTTGCCGATCGACACCGCCTCGGCCTTCGGCGGCTGGCTGTTCCAGGCGCTGGGGCCGCTGACCACCGCCCACCGCACGGCGCTGCGCAACCTGCGCCTGGCGTTCCCCGATTGGGACGAGCCGCAACGCCAAGCAATGGCCAAGCGGCAGTGGGAGAACGCCGGGCGAGTGCTGATCGAGTTCTTCCTGATGGACAAGATCATGGCCGATCCGTCGCGGATCGAGATCGTCGGGCGCGAGAAGCTGGACGTGATCCTGGCTTCGGGCCGGCCGGCGGTGTTCGTCAGCGGTCACTTCGCCAACTTCGAGGTGATGGCGGCGACCAAGGTGCTGGTCGGCATCGAGGGCGTGCTCGCCTACCGAGGCGTCAACAACCCCTACGTCGACAAGCGCATGCGCCAGACCCGCGAGGCCTATGGCGTGACACTGTTCGCCCCAAAGGGGGTGGAGGGCGGGCGCGAGGTGCTGTCGGCGCTGAAACGTGGGGTCAGCGTCGGCATCCTCAGCGACCAGAAATACTACGAGGGGCTGCTCTCACCCTTCTTCGGCCACATGGTGCGCACCCAGCACGCGCCGGTGCGCTTTGCGATGCGGTTCGGCGCGCATCTGCAGCCGGGCTGGGTGGAGCGCACCAAGGGCGCGCGCTTCCGCGTCTTCGTCGCCGACCCGATCCCGCTGCCGGCCGAAGGCGGCACGGCGGCGGATGTGGAGGCCGGCGTCACCGCGATCAACGCCTTCATCGAGAGCCGGGCGCGGGCCAGGCCGTGGGAGTATTGGTGGGTGCACCGCCGCTTCCCCGACGCGCTCTACGAGCAGCTGAAGGCGGAGGGGTACTGAGTATCCCTCGCCCCGCGAAGCGGGGAGAGGTCCGCCGCAGGCGGGGTGAGGGGGCTCGGCGCGCAGCGTCGAGTGCGCGTCAGCGCCTCTTAGCGTCTACGACGCTAGCTCGTCGCCGAAGGCGACGAGC
>DASXOP010000024.1:0-19158 GCA_036494265.1 Caulobacteraceae bacterium
CCTTGTAGGCCGCGTAACCCTCATCTTGAATGAACGCGCCAATATCGCCGAGGCGAGCGAGAAACACCTCGTCGAGGTCAATGAGGGTTCGCCCGAGCGCCGGCGCAAGGGACTTGCCAAGCGTAGACTTCCCCGCGCCCCCAGGCCCGATCAAGGAGACGAATGGGCTGCCGCTCCATGCGCGCCTTACGGTGATGTCGACCACCGGCGATGATGTCTGCACCGGGCGAAGGTGGCTGAGTTCGCCAACGGCAGCAACGGGTCGAAGGCGATCCTCGACGCGCCGCCGGGAACCGGCCCTTGAGCGGGATGGCCGGCAAGGGAACCT
Source organism: Caulobacteraceae bacterium (assembly GCA_036494265.1). GTDB lineage: Bacteria > Pseudomonadota > Alphaproteobacteria > Caulobacterales > Caulobacteraceae > Acaudatibacter. The sequence goes on from DASXOP010000024.1 coordinate 329, forward strand.
TCCGACGGTCGGTGATGGGTGGTGAGCGGACACGGCCAATGTGTGCTGATCACAGCCTTGGCGGCGGCCTCGATCCATCCAATTGAAGGACTTTCGACGGAGCGACGATGGTGCCGTCCATAAGTTTCATCTGACCTGCACGCATCGCTTCTGGGCACGGACCAACGAAGGTGGCGTCGACCTCGTTAGTATGTAGCCGGCCAGAGACCCCGTCCGGGAGATCGCTAGTTGTCGTCCGCTCCGTTCTCAGGTGGAAGTGGCTAGTTGAAGAATAGGTCCTGATGGATTTCGTCATAGTGGTCAGATGTCCCACATGGCATACAGTTTCCGTGATTTGCTCGCCGTGCTGGCCTAGAACTTCGCTGTCTTGGCAATTGGCTAGATGAGGTGGACCCCCAACAGGCTGAGTTTTTCCAGCGATGCACATTTGGTACTTTGCTAGAGGAGGAACGGGCGGTTGCGTGACGAATGCCCAAAGACCCGGAAGCACTTTGGGATCAGCCATTGCGGATACCGGTGACGCCCCGAAAGTAAGTGCCAGCATGCCCAACGCCATGCGGCTGGCCGCCAGAGATGAATTCATGCCGCTACCAGTTGTTGATGGCGTTCGGCGTCAAAGGCGCGCCGTCGCCCGCTATGGGTTCACCCCGGAGCTTTCAGGAATTACGATAGCCCAGACGAACTCGTGGGCCCAGCGTTGGCAACGTCCGTTTAGGGTCGAACTCGATCCTTTCCTGAGTGACCGGAAGCGGACCCTCGCTAAGCCCCTAGCGCTTCCGGCGTCGCGCGGAAGAGATCGACCGAGCCTTGGGTCACCGCCTGGGTGAGGCCGGGGGCCTGGGCCAGGACCTGCTCGGAGAAGACGCGGGCGAGGCCGATCTTGGTGCGGCAGTAGTCGGGGTCGGGGTCGCCGGCGGCGAGGCGGCGCGAGGCGGCCAGCGCCTGCTTGCCCAGCATCCAGCCGCCGACCACGTCGCCCAGCAGCTTGAGGTAAGGCGTGGCGCCGGCCAGCGCGTCGGGCTGGGCGTGGCCGCGGCGTTCGATCAGCCAGCCGGTGGCCGACTGCACGGCTGCTAGCCCGGCTTCCAGCCGCGCGCCGATGGTGTGCAGCCAGGCGTCGTCGGAGCTCTTCAGCTCGGCGGCGGTGGGGAATATGTCCTCGACCAGTTCGCGCACCGCCTGGCCCTTGCCCAGCGCCAGCTTGCGGCCCATCAGGTCGATGGCGTGGATGCCGTTGGCGCCCTCGTAGATCGGCAGGATGCGGGCGTCGCGGTAGTATTGCGCCGCGCCGGTCTCCTCGATGAAGCCCATGCCGCCCTGCACCTGCAGCGCCGCCGAGGCAGCCTCGACGCCCATGTCGGTCGACCAGGCCTTGGCGATCGGGGTCAGCAGCTCCTGGCGCAGCATCGCGGCGTCGCGGTCGACCGGGTTGCCGGCGGTGCGGGCGAGGTCGGCGGCGACGGCGGTGGAGAGGCAGATCGCTCGCGCCGCCTCGATCTTGGCCTTCATCAGCATCAGCGTGCGGCGCACGTCCGGATGGTCGAACAGCCGCGAGGGGTAGGCGCCGGTCCAGGCCGAGCGGCCCTGCTTGCGCTCCAGCGCATAGGCGAGCGCCTGCTGGTAGGCGCGCTCGGCGATGGCGACCCCTTGCGTGCCGACCTGCAGCCGCGCGGCGTTCATCATCACGAACATGCCGGCGAGGCCGCCGTTCGGCGCGCCGACCAGCTCCGCCTGGGCGCCCTCGTAAAGCATGACGCAGGTCGGCGAGCCGTGGATGCCGAGCTTGTGCTCGATCGAGGCGCAGGTGACGGCGTTGGCTTCGCCGAGGGAGCCGTCCGGGTTCACCAGCCGCTTCGGCGCCAGGAAGAGCGAGATGCCGCGCGAACCGGGCGGCGAGTTCGGCAAGCGGGCGAGGACGAGATGGACGATGTTGTCCGTCATGTCGTGGTCGCCCCAGGTGATGAAGATCTTCTGCCCGGTCAGCTTCCAGCCGCCATGGCCGTCCGGCTCGGCTCTGGTGGTCAGGGCGCCCAGGTCGGAACCGGCCTGTGGCTCAGTCAGGTTCATCGTGCCGGTCCACTCGCCGGACACCAGCTTCGGCAGATAGAGCGCCTTCTGGCGCTTATCGCCGTTCTTCTCGATCGCCTCGATCGCGCCCTGGGTCAGCATCGGGCAGAGGCTGAAACTCAGGTTGGCGGCCTGGAGTATCTCGAACACCGCGATCTCGAGCGCCTTGGGCATGCCCTGGCCACCGAACTCGGCGTCGGCGGCCAGGCTGTTCCAGCCGCCTTGCGAGAACTGGCGGTAGGCGTTGGCGAAGCCGGGCGCCGACGTGACACCCCCGGCCGCATGCTTGGCGCCGGATGTGTCGCCGCCCCGGTTCAGCGGCGCCAGCACCTCGACGGCGAACTGACCCGCGCCGTCCAGCACCGCACTCACCGTCTCTGCATCGGCGGCCGGGAAGGCGCCGGCGAGGCGGCCGAAATCGGCGGCGGCGTCCAGCGAGAAGGCCAGGTCGCGAACCGGGGCTTTGTAGGTCATGGCAGTCCCTTGCAGCTGTCCCCGCCTTTCTAGCCCGGCGATGACGCCTTGCGGAGCGATCACGGCTTCGTGATCGGCGGGAAGATTCGCGGTCGAATTCCGTCCCTATTGCCAGCGCCTCTTGTCAGGCGAGGGATGTTCGGATGAAAGGGCTGCCATGAACCGGCGCCGAACGGCTGTTATCGCCGCGCTCGCACTCGCTTTGCCGCTGGTCGGCTGGGCCGCGCCAGCCGGTCCGTCGGACTTTCCCGGCGGCCACTATGTGCTCGATCCCAAGCACGCCAGCGTCATCGCCCGGGTGATGCACATGGGCGTCTCGCTCTACACGCTGCGCTTCAACACCCTCGACGCCAGCTTCGAGTACGATCCCTCGCGGCCAGAGGCGACGCGGCTGACCGCTAGCGTCGACCCGGCCTCGCTCGACGTGAACGCTGAGTATGGCAAGCAGTTCGCCGAGGAATTCCTCTCGGTCTCCAAGTTCCCGAAGGCCACCTTCGTCGCCACCCAGATGCAGAAGACGGGCGACGGGCAGGGCACGATGGCCGGCAATTTGACCCTGATGGGCGTGACCAAGCCGGTGACTTTCAACGTCACCCTGGTCGGCGCCGGCCATGAGGTGCTGCCGATCCCGCTTGGCCGCCGCGCCGCCGGCTTCGAGGCGACCGGGACGATCAAACGCTCCGACTTCGGCTCGACCTACCTCAACAACCTGGTCGGCGATGAGGTGACGCTACAGATCGAGGCGGAGTTCGAGAAGAAATGACCGCCGCCGTCCAGGCCGCCGCCGCGCCGCGGCCCGCCCGCTCGACCTATTCGTCGGTCTCCATCGCCCTGCACTGGCTGATCGCGCTGCTGATCCTGACCAACATCGGTCTCGCCTGGTACTTCGGCACGCTGAAGGGTCCGGAAGCGATCCCGCCGGTGCAGCTGCACAAGTCGATCGGCATCACCGTGCTGCTGCTCAGCCTGGTGCGGATCGGCTGGCGCCTGACCCACCCCGCGCCAGCCCTGCCCGAGCATATGGCGGGCTGGGAGAAGTTCGCGGCCAGGGCGACCCACCTGGTGTTCTACGGGCTGATGCTTGGGCTGCCGCTCTCTGGCTGGGCGATGGTCTCTGCCAGCCCGCTGATCAAGGTGCACCCGACGGTGCTCTTCACCGTGGTGCCGTGGCCGACGTTCCCGTTCCTGCCGGCCGATCACGATCAGCTGCACGCCCTGCGCAAGCTGTTCGCCTTCACCCACGAGAAACTGGCCTGGCTCGCCTACGCCACCATCGTGCTGCACGTCGTCGCCGCGCTGAAGCACCACGTGATCGACCGCGACGACGTGCTGTCGCGGATGCTCCCCTTCCTCCGCCGGAAACCCGCATGACCCCGCGCCCGATAGTGTTCGCCGCCGCCGTGGCTCTGGTTGCGGCGACGATCCCGACTTGGGCCGCCGCGGCGCCGGCGACCTGGGTGGTCGACAAGCCGGCCTCGCGGCTCGCCTTCTCGTCCACGGTCAGCGGCCAGGCTTTCACCGGCGGCTTTTCGCGGTGGGACGCAATGATCCACTTCGACCCGAAGGACCTGGCTCACTCCGATGTCGCCGCGAGCATCGATATCGCCTCGGCCGCCACCGGCAACGGCGACCGCGACGCCGAGCTGCCGGACCAGGACTGGTTCTGGACCAGCCACTTCCCCCGCGCCACCTTCGTCGCCCACGGCTTCCAGGCGCTGGGTCCCGGCCGCTTCCAAGCGCCCGGCGTGCTGACTATCCGCGGCGTCGCCAAGCCGGTGACGCTGCCCTTCACCCTCGCCGTCGCCGGCGCCACCGCCAAGATGACCGCCGCCCTGGTGCTCAACCGCCTCGCCTTCGGCCTCGGCCAGGGCGAGTGGGCGGCGGTGGATACGGTGCCCGCCAACGTGACAGTGACCATCAACCTCACGGCGCACCAGGGGCATTGAGCGCGGTTCGATCGCCAGACCGCCCCTACTACGCGCTGTCATCCCGGAAAGACGCGAAGCGGCTTATCCGGGACCTCCTACCACCGCTCGCGCCGAGGAGGCCCCGGCTCTTCGCTTCGCTACGGCCGGGATGACATGGTTGGGGGAGCTGAATAGTGGGGCGGGGTAGCTTAGAGGTTGAGATCCGCGCGGCCGCCCGCGCCCTCGCCGCCGGCGGGCTCGTCATCCTGCCCACCGAGACCGTCTATGGCCTCGCCGCCGATGCCGCCAACCCCGCCGCTGTCGCCAGACTCTACGAGGCCAAGGGCCGCCCGCGCTTCAACCCCTTGATCGCCCACGTAACCGGCCTTGAGATGGCCGCCACCATCGCCCACCTGGACGAGCGCGCCCTGAAGCTCGTCGCGGCGTTCTGGCCCGGCCCGCTGACGTTGGTCGCGCCAATCGCCGACCCGGCGACCGTCTGCGACCTTGCTCGCGCCGGGTTGGACACCGTGGCGGTGCGCGCCCCGGCCCATCCGCTCGCCCACGCTGTCATCGCCGCGCTCGGCCGGCCGGTCGTCGCCCCGTCAGCCAACAAGTCGGGACGCCCCAGCCCCACCACCTTCGCCGACGCCGTCGCCGAGACCGGTGAGGCTGCCGCCATCACGCTCGACGGCGGCGCCTGCGAGTTCGGGCTGGAATCGACGGTGGTGTCGCTGCTGGACGGCCCGCCCCGCCTGCTGCGGCCGGGCGCCGTCACTCGCGCCGAGATCGAGCGCCTGATCGGCCCGCTTGCCGACGCCGAGGCCGACGCCGCCCGCTCCCCCGGCCGCCTCGCCCGCCACTACGCCCCGTCGGCGCCGATGCGGCTAGATGCCGAAGGCCCGCTCCCCGGCGAGGTGTTCCTGGCTTTCGGCCAGTCATCGCCAGGTGCATCGACAATCAGCCTGAGCGAGGCCGGCGACCTCCGCGAAGCCGCTGCCCGCCTCTTCTCCGCCCTCCGCGCCGCCGATGCCCACCGCCCCAGCGCCATCGCGGTCGCGCCGATCCCGGACCAAGGCCTCGGCGAAGCGATCAACGATCGGCTGAGGCGCGCGTCGGGGTTTGTTGGGTGAGCTCGCTCCTCATGCCCCAACCAGCATAGTCATCCCGGAGAGCCGCGCAGCGGACTCATCCGGGACCTCCTTCACTCGATCGCGCCCAGGAGATCCCGGCTCTTAGCTTCGGTACGGCCGGGATGACAACGTTGGGTCCCTGGAGCCCTGCCATCGCCTCGAAGGCCGGTGTTTGGCCTGCTAGTCTAGCCCCATGACCCGCCCCGTCCCCCCCGACGTGATCTCGCGCCTCAAGGCCGTGCTTGGCGACAGTGGCTGGAGCCAGGACCCGAACCGGCTGGCGCCGAAGCTGATCGAGTGGCGGGATCGGTGGAGCGGGACGACGCCGCTGCTGCTGCTGCCGCGCTCCACCGCCGAGGTCGCGGCCATCGTCGGCATCTGCGCCGAGACCGGGACCGCGCTCACGCCCCAGGGCGGCAACACCGGCCTCGTCGGCGGCCAGATCCCCGACGGCGAAGTGCTGCTGTCGCTAGAACGGCTACGGGCGGTGCGCGAGATCAACGGCGACGACGACGTGATGATCGTCGAGGCGGGGCTCACCCTGGCCGAGGCGCACGAGGCAGCGGAGGGGGCGGGGCGACGTTTCCCGCTCAGCCTGGCGTCGGAGGGCTCCGCGACCATCGGCGGGCTGATCTCGACCAACGCCGGCGGCGTCGCGGTGCTGCGCTACGGGACCATGCGTCAGCTGGTGCTCGGCCTGGAAGCAGTGCTGCCGAACGGCGACGTCTGGGACGGGCTGAAGCGGCTGCGCAAGGACAACACCGGCTATGACCTGAAGCAGCTGCTGATCGGCGCCGAGGGCACCTTGGGCGTGGTCACCGCCGCCGCGCTGAAGCTGTTCCCGCTGCTGGCGTCGCGGTGCGTCTCGATCGCCGGCGTCGAGAGCCCCGCGGCGGCGGTCAGCCTGCTGGCCGAGGCCAAGGCGGCGTCGGGCGGCGCAGTGGAGAGCTTCGAGCTGATCGGACGGCTCGGCATGGAGCTGGCGATCCGCCACATCCCGGGCGCCCGAGAGCCGCTGGAGAGTCGTCCGCCATGGTACGTGCTGATCGAGATCGCCAGCGGCGATGCGGGCGCGGCGGAGGCGGCGAGCGAGCGGCTGCTGGCCTCGGCGATGGACCGCGGCCTCGTGCTCGACGCCGCCATCGCCCAGACCGAGAGCCAGGCAGGGGCGTTCTGGGCGTTGCGCGAAAACCAGTCCGCCGCGCAGAAGAGCGAGGGCGCGGCCTGGAAGCACGACATCGCGGTGCCGGTCTCGCGCATCGCTGAATTCATCGCGACGGCCAGCACGGCGCTGGTGCGACGCTGGCCCGGCGCGCGCATCGACGCGTTCGGCCACGTCGGTGACGGCAACATCCACTACGACATCCTCTCCGCGCCTGGCGGCGACGCGACCGAGCACAACGCCCGCCGCGACGAGGCGGCGCACATCGTCCACGACGTGGTGATGTCGCTCGGCGGGTCAATCTCGGCCGAGCATGGCCTCGGCACGATGAAGACGGCCGAGGCCGCCGCTTACAAGTCACCGGTCGAGCTGGCCGCTCAGCGCGCGGTTCGCGCTGCGCTCGATCCCAGGCGGATCATGAACCCGCGGGTGCTGTTCTGAGCCTGCCGGACTTCGAGGCGATGACGGCTGCCGAAGCGATCGCGGCGCTGGAGGCGCTGGGCTGGATCCGGCTCGCTACGGGGGATTGGTCGTGGGTTCTGGCATCGCCCGACGGAGCGCAGGCGGCGCGGGTCAGCCCGTGGGACGCGGCCTACCGGATGCACGCCGAGTTCTGCCGCGACGCGCCCAGCCCCTATCTGCAGCGGATTGACGCCATCCTGCCGCTGGGCGACCTCGGCCACGTCGTGGTGATGGAAAGGCTGTACCCCGCGCCGGAAGACCGCGCCGCTGCCCTCTGCGCGGCGCTTGCCCTTTCCGGCGACTCCGATTCGCCTCCGCCGGAGGGCGTCGACGACAGCGCGTTCAAAGCCGATCCGGAAATCCGCCGATTGCGCGAAGGGGTGCTGGCGCTGGCCGAACGCGGCGCGCGGCTGCCGTTCTGGGGCGGCTTCGACGTGCGGCCCGGCAACGTGATGGCCGACGCTACCGTCCAGTTGAAGCTGATCGACCCGATCTTCGTCGCCGGCCGCAAGATCGTCGACGCGATCGTGGCGCGAGATCGCGATGCGCTGGCCCGGCTGCCGGCCGGGGCGCTGGCGGCTTTCTTCACCATCCCAGTGTTCGAGGACGGCGGCGGCGAGCTCGCGGTGGCGGTGGCCGAGATGGGGCTTGCGGGGATCTGACATGGCGGCGACGGCGCTCGAGGACCTGGCGGCCTACGCCGCGTCGCAGAACACCACCGGACTCGTGCTGATGCAGGGCGGGCGCATGCTGCTTGAGCACAACTGGCCCGCAGCCGACCCGGCCTTCGCCGCCGTCTTCGTGCGCGGCGAGACGGCGGACGGCGCGCTGATCGAGGACGTAGCCTCGCAGCAGAAGAGCCTGATCGCCCTGCTGCTCGGCCAGGCGATCGATCGCGGCTTGCTGAACGACACTCGCCCGGTCGCCGACATCGTCGGCGCCGGCTGGACCAAGGCGTCGCCGGCCGAAGAAGGCGCCATCGCCGTCCGTCACCTGCTGCAGATGACCTCGGGCCTCACCGAGCAGCTGGCCGTCGAGGCGCCGCCCGGGCAGCGGTTCTTCTACAACACGCCGGCCTATGCCCGGCTGCAGCGGGTGCTCGAGGTGATCGCGGGTCAGCCGCTCGACGCCCTGACCCGCGATTGGCTGTCCGGGCCGCTCGGCATGGCCGACACCGCCTGGCTGCCCCGGCCGGCCGACCTGGCGCAACGCTCGGGCAACGCCTGGGGCCTCGCCACCGCCCCTCGCGATCTGGCGAAGCTGGGCGGCATGGTCCTGGACGGCGGCCTCACGCCAAACGGAACAAGGCTGATCTCGCCGGCGGCCCTCGCCGATATCTTCACGCCAACGGCCACGAACCCCGCCTACGGCCGCCTCTGGTGGCTCAACAACGGCGCCTGGTCGATCGACCCACAGGGTGCGCGGCGCGAAGGGCGGTGGGTCCCATCGGCCCCGGCGACCTGGTGCTCGCCCTCGGCGCCCAGGGCCGCGTCCTCGGCGTCGCGCCGTCACGGTCGCTGATCCTCGTGCGCCTCGGCCAACAGCCCCCCGCCGCCGACTTCGCCCCCCAACTCTGGCGCCGGGTGATGGCCGCCGTGGAATAACCGGCTCAGTTCGTCAGCGGTTTCGACGAGATCTGGAAGCCGACGATCACCGGCGCCGTGCCACCTGGCGAGCGGAAGAGGGCGGTCTGGGCGATCAGGGTGCGGTCGGGGTAGCCGTAGGCGATGGTGAGGCGGGTGGTGACGCCGTTGCTGTCGGTCTTGGAATCCCAGCTCTGCAGCGCGATCGAGCCCTCGGGTTCGGGCGGGATCATGCTCCGGAACAGGGCCAGCTGGCTCTCGGAGGTCGGGTTCTTCAGTTCGTGCGCCAGGTGCGGGTCGACGTTGAGGTCTTCGCCGTTGCGCACCGACTCGTAGAACTGCCGCGCGATCACCTCGGCGTCGGGGTCCAGCTTCTGCTCTGGCGGCTTGCAGGCGACGAGCGTCAGCATCAGCAAGGCGGCCGCGAATCGCCGCATCGCGATCCTCCTGGTTCGTAAGGTGAAGCTGGCGCCGAAGCGCGCGGCTGTCCATCGAGCCGAGCGGCCTTGACCGCCTGCCCCGCGGCGCGTCATTCCGAGCCGGCGTGGAGGACGAGGCGGCACGATGGCGCGGTTCAATCAGATCAATCTCATCGTCCGCGACATGGACGCCACCCTCGCCTTCTATCGCCGGCTCGGGGTCGAGCTACCCGAGGACGCGGTCTGGCGCACCGAGAGCGGCGCGCACCACGCCAATGTCGACGCCACCGCCGATTTCGGGGTCGACTTCGACAGCCACGCGCTCGCCGAGCGCTACAACCGGGGCTTCCGCGCTGAGCAGGGCCGGGTGCTGATCGGGGTCGAGCTGGAGAGCCGCGAGGCGGTGGACGCGCTCTGGGAGGCGCTGCTGGCGGAGAGCGTGCAGGGCCTGCAGCCGCCGTACGATGCGTTCTGGGGCCGACGCTACGCCATCGTCGAGGATCCGGATGGCAACCCGGTCGGCCTCTCCAGCCCGAGGGACGCCGCGCTCGGCGGCCCGCCGCCGGCGATCTAGTCGGAGTGGCCGTCTACACCGACATCAGCGATGCGGAGCTGGAGGCGTTCCTGGCGCGCTACGACCTCGGCGCGCCGATCTCGTTCAAGGGTATCGCCGAGGGGGTCGAGAACTCCAACTTCCTGATGGAGACCGACAAGGGCCGCTATTTCCTGACCATCTACGAGCGGCGGGTGCAGGCCGAGGACTTGCCGTTCTTCCTCGGCTTCATGCAGCACCTGGCGCGGCACGGGTTCCCAAGCGCAACGCCGATCGAGGACCGTGACGGGAAGCTGCTGAACCAGATGCGCGGCAAGCCGGCGGCGATCGTGTCGTTCCTGACCGGCATCTCGGTGCGACGGCCGTCGCCCGCCCATTGCCGCGAAGCTGGGGCCGGAATGGCGCTGATGCACGAAGCGGGGGCGGGCTTCGCCGGCCGGCGCGCCAACGATCTCGGCCAGGCGGCCTGGGCGCCGTTCTTCCAGTCCCGGCTGCAGGCCGAGGCCGACGCGCTGAAGCCAGGCCTGGCGGCGACGATCAGCGGCGATATCAGCCTGCTTGCCGCGACCTGGCCGAAGGGCCTCCCCGACGGCGTGATCCACGCCGACTATTTCCCGGACAATGTCTTCTTCCGCGACGGGCGCTTCTCGGCCGCGTTCGACTTCTACTTCGCCGCCTGGGACGCGCTCGCCTACGACATCGGTGTGGCGCTGAACGCCTGGTGCTTCGAGCCGGACGGCAGCTTCAACCTGACCTCGGCGCTGGCTTTCCTCGCCGGCTACGAGAGCCGCCGGCCGCTGAGCCCGGCGGAGCGGGCGGCGCTGCCGGTGCTGGCCCACGGCGCCGCGCTGCGCTTCTTCCTCACCCGCCTTGCCGACTGGAACGCGACTCCAGCCGGGGCGCTGGTCAGGCCGAAGGATCCGATGGAGTACGAGCGCAAGCTGGCGGTGCACCGCGCCGGCGTCACCCTGTTCGAGGCGCCGGCCTGATGGCCAAGGTGGTGATCTACACCGACGGCGCCTGCCGCGGGAATCCGGGGCCGGGCGGCTGGGGGGCGATCCTCATGTCCGGCGACAACGAGCGCGAGATCTGGGGCGGCGAGGCGGCCACCACCAACAACCGCATGGAGCTGATGGCGGCGATCCAGGCGCTGGAGGCGTTGAAGCGTCCCTGCCAGGTCGAGCTGCACACCGATTCCAAGTACGTCCAGACTGGTATCACCCAATGGCTCTCGCTCTGGAAAGCTAGGGGCTGGCGCACGATGAGCAAGGGCGCGGTCAAGAACGAGGACCTGTGGCGGCGGCTCGACGAGGCGCGGCTGCGCCACGAGGTTGACTGGCGCTGGATCAAGGGCCACGCCGGGCACGAGTTCAACGAACGCGCCGACGAGCTGGCGGGGCGTGGGCTGCGCGAGATCGAAGCCGCCCGCTGAGGCTGGACCTTCGGCGCCGTTCTTGCTCTCCTGCTGGGCATGACTGGACCGATTGATCCGATCCGACCCGTCAGGCTGGTCCGCCGCCAGACGCGGCCGGCCGAGCAGCCGCCTGAGACGCCGGCGCCGGTGGTCAATGTGACGGTCAACGTCGCTGCCCCGCCGCCCACCGTTCCCTACCAGCCGCCAACCAATCTCGACGCCCACCTGGCGGCCCAGGACGCCCGGGTCCGCGGCCTGCGCGGCGGCCAGAACGTCCTGGATACGGCTCGCAGCGTCTACCTGAAGACCGAATGGTCCGGCGTCGACGACCGCCGCACCCAAACCGGCCGCATCACCAAAACCGACGTTTAGGCGGGGCCGCCCCTGAGTTCCCCGCCCCCTTGCGGGGCGGGGTTAGGGGTGGGGGTGTCAGCGCCGAAGTCGGCCAGTATGGTCACTAGTGTGGATCGCCACCGGCGTTCGAGCTGACACCCCATCCCCCAACCCCTTCCCGCAAGGGGAAGGGGAGCACGTTTAGCGCTTGATGCGCCCGAAGGTGTCACGGATGTCTCCGGCCCAACGCCCGCAAGGGCCCGCCAAGCGCTCAGAATGCGCCCAGACGCCCTGCACGGGGTCGGCGGCTACCTTCGCCCCTCCGAACCGCCGCCGCAGAAAACACGCGCCTAAGGCGGGGTTCTTTGGGCTCGGCTATTCGGCCGGCGCCGGCAGGTCTTTCGGGGTGATCAGGGGGGACAGCACCGGCTTCAGCCACGATTCGAAATCGTCGACGAACTCGTAGACCACCGGAACCAGGATCAGGCTGAGCAAGGTCGAGGTGATCAGGCCGCCGATCACCGCCACCGCCATCGGCTGGCGGAACTCCGAGCCGACGCCGATGCCCATCGCTGTCGGCAGCATGCCGGCCATCATCGCGAAGGTGGTCATCACGATCGGCCGGGCCCGTTCGCGGCAGGCCTCCAGCAGGGCCTCGCGCTGACTGGCGCCTTCGCGTTCCCGCTCAATGGCGTATTCGACCAGCAGGATCGAGTTCTTCGCGGCGATGCCCATCAGCATGAAGAGCCCGATCATCGACGGGATCGACAGCTCCGAGTGCCAGAGCAGAAGCGCGATCATCGCCCCGGCGACGCTCAGCGGCAGCGCCGCCAGGATGGTCATCGGTTTGAAGAAGCTGCCGAACAACAGCACCATCACCCCGTAGACCAGTCCCACCCCGGTGAAGAGCGCGACGCCGAAGCCGACGAAGAGCTGCGACTGCGCCTGCTGCGAGCCGATGTTCTTCTCGTTCACCACGCCGGGTGGCAGGTGGCTCATGATCGGCAGTCGGTCTACCTCGTTCAGCGCGGTCGAGAGCTTGGCCCCATTGGTGAGGTCGGCGAGGACGATGATGTCGTCGCGGCGGTCGTAGCGGGTGATCTGGGCCGGGCCGGCCTGGAAGTAGACGTCGGCGACGCTGCCGAGGCTGGTCAGACCGCCGTTGGCGGTCGGGACGCGCATATCTCGCAACGTCGGCAGGCTGGTGCGAGCGCTCTCGGGCAATCGAACTCGGATCGGAATCCGCCGGTCGCCGACCTCGAGTTTGGCGACGTTGGCGTCGATGTCGCCGACCGTCGCCACTCGGGCGACCTGGGCAATGGTGTCGGCCGAGACGCCGAGACGCGCGGCATCGTCCGGCCGGGGATGGATGATCACCTCCGGCGCTGGCGGCGACGTCGCCGGGCGGGGGTCGGCGAGATTGTTCAGGCCGCGCATCTCGCGCTGCAGCTCCAACGCCGCGGCGTCGAGCCCCTCGCCGGAGTCGCTCGACAGCGTCACCTGCACGGTGGCGCCGCCGAAGTTCTGACCCTGCATGGTTACCCGTGCATCGGGGATCTGGTGGAACGCGGGGCGCAGCCGGTCGCGTATCTGCGGCACCTTGGTGTCGCGTTGCGGCTTCAGCACGGCGATGACGGCGCCCGTTGTCACGCCTGATGATGACGGCCCGCCAAAACCGCCGCCGCCGCCGCCGCCGCCGACGGAGGTGAAGACGTGTTCGGTCTCCTTCTGGCCCTTCAGCAGATCGGCGAGCCTCGCGACCGCCAGACGGGTGTCCTCCATTGTGGACCCGGGCGGCGTATCGACGTCGGCTTCGTAGAAGTTCGGGTTGCCCTCCGGCTGCAGCCCCTTCGGCACCACGACCACGGCCAGCACCAGCGAGAGGACGAAGATCATGAAGCCGATGAGCGAGGCGACGATGCGGTGATCGAGCGCCCAGTGCAGTGTCCAGACGTAGACAGCCGGCAACGGAGCGCGGGGTTTGGGCGGCTTCGGCTTCAGGAAATAGGCGGCCAGCAGCGGCGTCAGCAGCCGCGCCACCACCAGCGAGAACAGCACCGCCACCGAGATGGTCAGGCCGAATTCCTTGAAGAACTGGCCCGGAATGCCGGGCATGAACGAGACCGGCGCGAACACCACGACGATCGCCGAGGTGGTCGCCACCACCGCCAGGCCGATCTGATCAGCGCCCTCCATGGCGGCGGCGTAGGGGCGCATGCCGACGTGGACGCGTTTTTCGATGTTCTCGATCTCGACGATGGCGTCATCGACCAGGATCCCGATCACGAGGGTGAGCGCCAGCAGCGAGACCAGGTCGAGGCTGAAGCCGACCAGGGCCATGAACAGGAAGACCGGGATCAGCGACACCGGCATGGCGACCGCCGTCACGGCCGTGGCGCGCCAATCCCTCAGGAACAGCCAGACCACGAGGGCCGCCAGCGCCATGCCTTCCAGCATGGTCTCAACCGTCGCATCGAAGCTGCCGCGGGTGGCGTCGACCACCGAGAATATCTTGCGGATCTGGATTTCCGGGTGCGGCGCCTTCCAGCCGGGGCGGTCGTGCACCATGTCCTGCAATGCTGCGTCGACCGCGTTCTCGGTGGTGACGTCGCTGGCCTCGGTGGTCTTGGTGACGTTGAACGCGATGATCGGCCGGTCGTCGAACTTGGCTTCGGAGCGTACTTCGGCGGTGCCGTCGCCCACATCGGCGACGTCGGCGAGTTTGACGAAGCGGCCACCCGCGCCGGGCAAGGCGAGGTTGCGGATCTGGTCGACGCTGGTCGCCGCGCCCAGCACCCGCACGGTCTGCTCCCGCCCACCGACCTGGACCCGGCCGCCGGCGGCGTCCTGGCTGACGTTGGAGAGGGCCTGGTTGATCTGCGGTGCGGTGACGCCCTGGGCGGCCATCCGCACCGGATCGACGATGACGTTGATCTCGCGGTCGACGCCGCCCTGGCGCGACACCTGGCCGACGCCCTGCACCGCTTGCAGCCGGCGGCTGATGTCGTTGTCGACCAGCCAGGAGAGGTCGGCCGAGGTGATGTTGTGGCCAGGCGCCGGCACGACGCCATAGGTGATGATCGGCTGGTCGTCGAAGGTGACCTGCTGGACGATCGGCGGATCGACTTCCCGCGGCAGCTGCGCACGCACCGCCTCGACCTTGGCCCGGACGTCGTCGGTGGCCTTCTGCAGGTTGGTGCCGATGTTGAACTGGATCCGGGTCGTCGATGCGCCTTGGACGACCGTCGACGACATCGCGTCGATGTCGGTGATGCCCGAGACGGCGTCCTCGATCTGGCGGGTGACCTGGGTCTTCAGCTCCTGCGGCGCGGCGCCGGACTGGGTCACGGTCACGATTACCAGTGGGAACTGGATGTTGGGGAAGTTCTTCACCGGCAGGGTGAGGTAGGCGAGAATGCCAGCGATCACGAGCGCGATGAACAGCACCGCCACCGGCGTCGGGTTCTGGATCGCCCACGCTGAAATCAGAAGCTGTCGCCCCCCGTGGGGTTTGACCTGGTTGCTTCCGTGCAGCGAACTCATGGGGCGGGCGCCTTGGGGGCGGGCGCCTTGGGGGCGTCAGGCTTTACATACTTCACATAATCGCCCGGCAGCAGCTGCGCGCCTGCCTTGGCGACGACAATCGTGCCCGAGGGAGGGCCGGTCAACAGTTCGACGTAGCCGCCGCCGCGGTCGCCCGTGGTGACCGTGACCTGGCTGACCTTGCCGTCCGAGCCGACCACCATCACCGAGGCGCCGTTGGCGTCATAGCGCACAGCCGTCTCGGGTACGGCGAGGACGGCGCGGCTGACGTCGATGAAGCTGGCCCGGGCATAGCCGCCAGCGCGGATGTCGGGCCGAACGGGCAGACTGATGCGCACCTTGCCAAGGCGCGTGTTGGCGTCGATGCGCGGACTGACCAGCCGCACATAGCCATCGACCTGGGTGTTGTCGGCCAGGGTGACGGTCGCCTTCAACCCCGTGCGCATCTTGTCGAAGTCGGCTTCGGCGACGTCAGCGAACAGTTCGACCTCACCGCCGTCGGCCATCACGAACCAGGGGTTCGCGCCGCCGCCGGAAATGTCGCCCAGATTGACGTTCCGCTGCAGCACCAGTCCGGCGACCGGCGCTCGCAGGGTCAGATGCTCGAGTCGGATTTGCATTTCCCGCGCCGAGGCCGCCGCCGCGTTGGCCGCGGCCGCCGCACCGCTCGCCGCGAAGCGCCGCGCTTGAAGTTGCTCGGTGGGAAGCACGCCCTCGGTGTCCAGTCCGACGACGCGGGCGGCTTCCTTCTGCCGCTGGTCGGCGTTGGCTTTCTGTTGGGCGGCGAGCGCCAGTTGCTGGTCGACCTGGGCGCGTATGATCGAGGCGTCCATCTCCGCCAGCGGTTGGCCGGCCCTCACCCAGTCGCCTTCCTCGGCGAACAGCTTGGCGACTCGGTAGCCGCTGAGGTCGGGGCTGACGGCGACCTGATTGCGCGGCGCCAGCAGTCCCGAGGTCACGATCCCGCCGGAGATCGGGCGCGGGTCGATGCGCACGACGCTGACCTCTCGGCCCTGTTCCTGTTGCGCCGTTGCGCCGCCGCCGCCAGACGCGGGCGGGTGACACGCAGCCAGCGCCAGCCCGAGCGCCGCCGCGGCGGCGATCCTCCAATTGGTCGTCGTCATCCCCGCCCGTCTCATGGCGACCTGGTGGCCGTCTTGGTTGTTTCGTAATCCCAGCCGCCGCCGAGCGCCTTGTAGGTCTGCACCGCGCGCCGCAGCGCCTGCACCCGCTCGGCGGTCAGATCAGTGCGGTCCGTGCGCCAGGTCTGCTCCGCCGAGAGCAGCGCGGTCACGTCGTCGATGCCGGCTTTGTAGCGGATCTGCTCGGCGTCGTAGGCGCGGCGGGCGCGCTTCTCGCCGTCTTCGAGAATCTTGATCCGGGTTTCGTCGGCCGAGAGCGCGACCAGCGCGTTCTCGGCATCGCCGTAGGCGTCCTGCACCGCCTTCTCGTAGGCGATCACCGCCTGCTCGGTCCGCGCGGTCTGCGCCTTGGCGTCCTGCAGCAGCCGCGGAATGTCGAGGATCGGCTGGTCGAGGTTCGCGCCGAGCGACCAGTACTTGGTGTTGGTGGTCTGCTCCTGCGGCGTGAACAGGAGTCCAAGAACGGTCTCCGCCACGCCAACGCCTGGCGCGACCTGGTGGGCGATGCCCAGCGCCGGCTGCAGGGTCAGGTTGGGGAACAGCTCTTCCTTGGTCAGTTTGCTCTTCAGCGCCGCCGACCGCATCTTCTCGTCCGCCTCCCGCACGTCCGGCCGGCGAGTCAAGAGCTCGCCCGGTACGGCCTCGGGCAAAGGCGGCGGGTCGGGCACGTCGGCGGTGAGCGGGAGGTTCTCCACCGGCTCGGGGCCGCGGCCGACCAGGATCAGCAGCAGCCGCTGCGCGGCGTGCTGCTGCGCCTGCAGGCTTGCGACCTGCGACCGGGCCTGGGCCTGGTCGCCGGCCAGGCGGTCGGCATCCGACTGCGGTCCGATCTGGCGTTCGGCCTTGATCGTGGCGATGCGCAGCAGCTCGGTCTCGATCCGCAGCGTCTCGTTGGCGTCGTTCAGCTGGATGGCGAGGCCGCGCGCCTGGAAATAGCTGTCAGCGACATTGGCGACCAGGCTGGCGTGGGCGCTCTCGATGTCGAACTGCGAGGCGGCGTAGTCGGCCTTGGCGACCCGGCGGGCGTCGGCGAGCGCGCCGAAGAAGTCCATCTCCCAGGTCACCTTGAAGTCGAGGTGGTCGTCCTGGCTGACGCCGCCGACCGGGAAGAGGCGGTCCGCCGCGCCGCCCCCGCCGATGCCACTGGTGTTGGTGTAGCCCGCGCCGCCGGTCAGGTCTCCGGTCGGGAAGGTCTGCCAGATCTGGCTGTTGCGAGTAGCGGCGGCTTCGCGCAGCCGGGCGATCTGGGCCTTGACGTCAGGGCTGGCCAAGATCGCCTGCTCTTCCAGGGTGTTCAGCTGCTCGTCGCCGAAGATCAGCCACCACTTATCCAGGGCGGAGCCCGTCACCTGAGCGGTTCCGGCCGGGGCTTCGTAGGTGGCGGGCAAGGTGAGGTCAGGCTTGCGAGCGCCGGACGCGCACGCGCTCAGCGCCAGCGCCGCGGCGCCAGCGAGCAGCAGCGCTGCGGCACGGCCAGATTTCACCTGTGGCCCCCACGAGAAAGGCGGTGGTCGAATCATTGGAGAATAAGGCAAACCTCGCGCGCAATCCCCCGAGCGCGGGCATGACATATCCCCTGCGCCATGCGATTTCACCCACTTTGAGCGGTTAAGAAGCCGCCTGCGGCGATACGGCAACAGCCTTGGCCTTCTTGGGCTGGCCCAGGCGCTTTGTGCGGGAGCGGACGATGGCGGGCGATATCCGGGTCGGCGTCGGCGGCTGGACCTTCGAGCCGTGGCGCGGCGTCTTCTATCCGAAGACCGTCAAACAGAAGGACGAACTCGCCTACGCCAGCCGCCAGCTGACCGCGATCGAGATCAACGGCACCTACTACTCGACCTTCAAGCCGGACAGCTGGAAGAAGTGGCGCGACGAGACGCCGGACGGGTTCGTGTTCACGGTCAAGGGCTCGCGCTTCACCACCAACCGCCGCGACCTGGCCGGCGCCGGGGAGTCGCTGCAGCGGTTCTTCGCGCAAGGCATCTCCGAGCTCGGCGACCGGTTGGGCCCGATCTTCTGGCAGCTGCCGCACACCAAGAAGTTCGACCCGGTCGATCTCGCCGGCTTCTTCAATCTGCTGCCGAGGGAACTGAACGGCCGGCCCGTGCGCCACGCGCTGGAGCCGCGGCACGACAGCTTCTGCACCCCCGACTATGCCGCGCTTTTGCGCGAACACGAGATCGCCAACGTCTACGCCAAGCACGGCAAATATCCGGAGATCGCCGACCTCTCGACCGACTTCGTCTACGCCCGGCTGCAGACCGGCGACGACCAGTGCGAGACCGCCTACGCCCCGCCGGAGCTCGACGCTTGGGCCGGTCGACTGCAGACCTGGGCGGGCGGCGCCTCCCCGGCCGACGTGCCGATCATGGACAAAGGCCACGACGCGCCGAAGACGCCGCGCGACGTGTTTGCGTTCATCATCCACGAGGGCAAGATCCGCGCCCCGGCCGGCGCGATGGCGCTGATCGAACGGGTCGGCAAGCCCGGCTGACCTCGCAGGGCAACGAATCGGGGTTAACGGGTTTGGGTGTTGAGGAGTGAGGCGAGGTAGTCTTCGCACCATCCGGCGAGCTTGCGCCTTGTTTTGAGGCTGTGTTTGTCGTTTGCGCCGCGCACGAGGTTGAGGGCGAAGTGG
>DASXOP010000025.1:0-70205 GCA_036494265.1 Caulobacteraceae bacterium
GCCACGGCATGCCGTCCGAGAAGCCGGAGGCGGTGATCGCCGCGATCGAGGAGGTGCTGGCGTTGGCCCGCGGCGGCTGAGGCGCTACCGCGCCTGGATCGCCTCCACGCACTTGTCGATGCTGAGCGCGCCGTAGTCGAAGGTG
This sequence comes from Caulobacteraceae bacterium, assembly GCA_036494265.1. Lineage (GTDB taxonomy): Bacteria > Pseudomonadota > Alphaproteobacteria > Caulobacterales > Caulobacteraceae > Acaudatibacter. The sequence continues at coordinate 146 of DASXOP010000025.1, forward strand.
TGCTGGCTGCCGTCCGACAAGGTCAGGATCGCCTTCTTGCTGAGCAGCTTCTTCGACACCTCGACGTTGGTGATGTCGCTCTTCTCGATCGCCAGGCTGCCAGAGGCAGTGCGGTTGCCGAGAACGCCGATCAGGCTGGCGTCGAGTTTGGCGTCATAGAGCAGGCGCTGGTCGGTGACGAGCAGCTTCCCATTGTACTTCGAGCCACCGCCCGGCGGGATGTAGAACAACGTCCAGTGGCCGATGATCTGCTCACCTGGCTTCAGATCTTCACTCATAACCGCTCCCGTCGCGAAACACCGATGTTACGCGGCCAGCTTCATGCCGCCGCTCAGCCAAGGCCAGTCAATTATGCAAGCATGGGCGTCATCTTCGGATCGCCCTTGGCCATCGCTCGCTGATAGGCCGGACGCTGACCGATCCGCTGCAGATAGGCGCGGATGTTCGGGTGGGGCGCCAGATCGTGCGGGGCGAAGGCGCGCATGGTCGTCAGGGCGAAGACCATGATGATGTCGGCGGCGGTCAGCTCGTCGCCGGCGAAATAGGGGACCTTGCCCAGCCGCTGCTCGACCAGGTCCCAGGCCGTCTCGCTGCGTTGGCGCATGAACCGGGCTCGGGGCGTCTCCTCCTCGCCCGCCTTCGGCTGCGGCCCGATCGCCTGCCGGGGCAGGAACGAGGCGTTGGCGAAATGGAGCCAGAACAGATAGTCGGCGAAGTTCGGCGCCTCAGGCCCCACCGCCAGCCGGCCCTGGCCGCACTTGCCGATGATGTACTCCACGATCGCGCCGGACTCGGGCAGCACCACGTCGCCGTCGGTGATGATCGGCGCGGTGCCGAGCGGGTGCAGCGCCTTGTACTCGGGCGGCCCCAGCCGGGTGACCGGGTCGCGGTCGTAGAGCTTCAGCTCGTAGGGGATCGCCAGCTCTTCGCAGAGCCAGACGATCCGCTCCGATTGCGAGACGCCGAGGTGGTGGACGACCAGCGTCATGCGAACTCCCGGCTGTCTTCGTTGGCGAAGAAGACGTCGCCGGCATGGTCGGCCAGGTCCTGTGCGGTCCAGGGCGCGGTCGGGTTGAAGCCCTTGGTCTGCAGCATCTTGATCTCGCGAACGCCACGCGACGAGACGCCCAGCACCTTGCCCGACTGATCGCCGGAGAGGTCGGAGACCATGTAGAGCACGCCGGGGGCGATCCGCTCGGGCAGGCTCATCGGGTCGGGCTCGCGATCCTTGCGACCGGGCAGGTCGGAGGTCATCCGGGTGTAGGCGCCGGGCGCCAGCGCCCAGAGCCGGATGCCGTACTTGCGGCCTTCCAGGGTCAGCACCCGCATGAAGCCGTAGAGCCCGGCCTTGGCCGCGCCGTAGTTGGACTGGCCGAAGTTGCCAAACAGGCCCGAGCCGGACGAGGTCATCACGATCACGCCCTTGACCTGGTTGTCCTTCATCCAGTTCCAGACCGGCATGGTGCAGCAATAGGCGCCCTTCAGATGCACCGCGATCACCGCGTCCCAGTCGGCCTCGGAGGTGTTGGCGAAGGTCTTGTCGCGCAGGATGCCGGCGTTGTTCACCAGGATGTCGACGCGGCCGTAGGTGTCGATCGCGGTCTGGAAGATGGCCTTGCCGCCCTCGACCGTGGCGACGCTGTCGCCGTTGGCCACCGCCTTGCCGCCCTCGGCCACGATCGCGTTGACCACCGCCTGCGCCGCCGAGATGTTGCCGCCGGTGCCGTCCCGCGCGCCGCCGAGGTCGTTGACCACGACCGAAGCGCCTTCCTTGGCGAACAGCTTGCAATAGGCCTCGCCGAGGCCGTTGCCGCCGCCAGTGACGATGGCGACCTTCCCATCCAGCAATCCCATCTGAAATTCTCCCTTCGAGCGTTTATCCGCCAATCATCCCGCCGTAGGAGAGCGGGGGCAAGGCGCAGTTCGGCTAGGGCGTCCAGGTTTCGACGGCCAATTTGGCGTTGGCCATCTTGGCGATGAGGCGAGCGTCGGCCGTTACGAGTCTGCGATGTCGTGCTTCCGCAAGGGCGACGTACATGGAGTCGTAAACTGACAGTCCGTGATCCGCCGCAAGTTCGAAGGCGCGAGGGACGAGTTTGTCGGCTGGAACGAGTTCGTCAAACATCGTTCTCGACGCTCGGGCTACATGATCAGCGACCATCCGCGGAAGCTCGCCGCGGCGAAACCGCTTCAGGACGACGTTTGCGACCTCGATCAGAACCAATTCCGGCGCGATGAATCGGACGCCGGAGAGGACATAGGCGCTCGCCTCCGCCGATCCCTCCTCCTCGATGAAGACCTTGGCGGCAACCGACGCGTCCAGCACGGCTTCATCTGGCATCGCGATCTTCGCGGATCAGATCCGTGCTGTCGCCCGGAACTCGAGGCGAATTTTCGCGGAACCACGCGATCAGGCGACGGCGGCGTTCCAGGGCCATCTCATCCAGGAGGCCGACGATGGCGCCCGCCAGGTCGCCTCCCTTCTCCTCGCAATAGTCTTCCAGCATTCGGATCGCACCGCCGCGTAGGTCCGAGCGCGCTATCACGATGGAATCATCAGCAACAAAGTCGGCGGCAGACTCTGCGAAGCCGCTCACCGCGTCGAGTGGTGGTTCTGGCATCAGCGGCCGGGTTGGCGCCCCTCGCTCGAAGGAGACCTGCTCACCTGGGACATCGACGTCACAGGTACGCCAGCCTGCGTCGAGCCAAGCTTTAGCTTGTACATGAGATCCGCCCGTGTTGGCCCACCAGGGCGCGTAGCTTCGAGCGGAACCCGGTAAGGCGAAGCCCAGAATCGACTCTATCTCGCTGAATGAGAAACGGATTCTGTCGCTGGTCGCGTGCCTCAGTCGCCGTCCTAAGGGTTCATACTTCGTGGCCATTCGCGCCTCCTTGGCGTTTGATATCGAAGTAAGTACAAAACACATGTATTATACAAGTACAAATTTTATCGACGAGCGCGGAAGAACGCGCTCAACATCGCAGCACTGTCTTCCCTCAGCACCCCGCCCTCCACAGCCGGCCGCCAGTGGCAGGTCGGCTGGTCGAAGAAACGTCCGCCGCTGATCACCGCGCCGCCCTTCTCGTCGGTGGCGCCGAAGACCAGGCGGCCGATGCGGGCGTGGCTGATGGCGCCGGCGCACATCGCGCAGGGCTCCAGTGTCACGAACAGCTCCAGCCCGGTCAGGCGATAGTTGCCGAGCCGCTCGCCGGCCGCCCGCAGGGCCAGGATCTCGGCGTGGGCGGTAGGGTCGTGGCGGCCGATCGGACCGTTGCCGGCGCGGGCGATCACCTCGCCGGTGGCCGGATCGACGACCACGGCCCCGATCGGCGCCTCGCCGCGGGCGGCGGCGGCTTGCGCCTCCGCGAGGGCGATGCGCATGGTCGTCTGGTCATGGCTCATGAGGACAACGCAACCGCCGCCGGCGACGAAGGTCAAGAGACCGGGGCCTTGGGCGACGATAGCGACGGCGGCGCAGAGCGGATCGCCAAGGTGCTGGCCCGGGCCGGCGTCGCCTCCCGGCGCGAGGTGGAACGGCTGATCGAGGCCGGCCGGGTCGCGGTCAACGGCGAGCGGCTGACCACCCTCGGCCGCAAGGTCTCGCCCAGCGACCGAGTCACGCTCGATGGCCGCCCCGTGGCTGCCGCCGAGCCGACCCGGATCTTCCGCTACCACAAGCCGCCTGGCCTGGTGACGACGCACCGCGACCCGCAAGGCCGTCCCACGGTGTTCGAAGCGCTGCCGAAAGGACTGCCGCGGCTGATTTCGGTCGGCCGGCTCGACCTCAACTCCGAGGGCCTGCTGCTGCTGACCAACGACGGCGAGCTGGCCCGGCGGCTGGAGCTGCCGGCGAACGGCCTGGTGCGGCGCTATCGGGCGAGGGCCCGGGGCCGGATCGACCAGGCCCGGCTCGACCGGCTGTCGAGAGGGATCACGGTCGATGGCGTGCGCTACGGCCCGATCGAGGCAGAGCTGGAGCCCGCCAACCCCGGCGCCGCCAACGTCTGGATCGTGCTGGCGCTCACCGAGGGCAAGAACCGCGAAGTGCGCAAGGTGCTGGAATCGCTCGGCCTGACCGTGAACCGGCTGATCCGCCTCGCCTACGGCCCCTACGCGCTGGGCAACCTGGAACGCGGCGCGGTCGAAGAGCTCCCCTCCCCCTCGAGGGGAGGGGCTGGGGGCGGGGGGCTGCCGGACGCCAAGCCGCCACGCCGGTTCAAGCCCAAGGCCGCCAAGGCGCAACGCTCGGATGGACCCCCACCAACCCCTCCCCTCAAGGGGGAGGGGAGTTCAGGGAGCAAGTATAAGGCCGGGTGGGCGAAGGCGAAGGTCAGGCGTCCTCGATCCGCGCCGGCGGGCGGGCCGAGCGCAGCCCCTCGCGGGCCGAAGCCGATCGCATCACCTGGCCGAACGTCCGGCGCGAGTCGGCCAGGGCCTCGGCCAGGGGGCGATCGAGGGCGGCGCGGGTAAGCCGCTTGGCGGCGGCGAGGCCCTCGGCCCCGCGAGTCTCCAGTTCGGCGGCGATCTCCAGCGCGCGGGCCAGCGGGTCGTCCACGCACTCGTGCACCAGACCCATCGCAGCGGCCGCCGGTCCGTCGACCACCTTGCCCAGCAGGATGAACTCGACGGCCTTGGCCTCGCCGATCACGCGCGGCAGCCGCTCGGTGCCGCCGCCGCCGGGGAAGATGCCGACCCGGGTCTCTGGCAGCCCGATCGAGGGCACATCCTGGCCGGCGATGCGCAGGTCGCACGCCAGCGAGAGTTCGAACCCGCCGCCCATGCAGAGCCCGTTGATCGCCGCGATCACCGGCTTCGGCGCCGCGTAGATCGTATCCACAAGCGCGCCGAACCCGCCGCCGGCCCGAGGCGGCTGGGCGGTTGGGGTAGGCGCAGGCGGCGTCGATGGCGCGTTGGCTATCGCATCGCTGGCGGCCGAAAGCTCACCAACGTCGTAGTGGCGGATGAATATGCCGGGCAGACCGCCGGTGATCACGATCACCCTCACCGCGGCGTCTTCCGCCAACGCCGCGATTGCCTCCAGCATCTCGTTCGAACCTGCCGCGGTCATCGTGCCGACCGGCGGGTTGGCGTAGGTGACGAGGGCGACGCCGCCTCGCCGTTCCGTGGTGACGAGGCTCACGCGGTCTCTCCCGTTGCTGTTTCGCCCCGGAAGCTAGCCCCAGGGGCCGGTCGCGGCGGCGGTCTGCGCCGACGGCGCCGCATCGGTGGTATCCAGTCCGACCAGCCGCCGCAGCGGCGTCCAGCGTGCCACGATCTCGGTCATCAGCACATAGCTGGCGAACAGGAACACGTCCTGGAACAGCGAGTCGGCGCTGACCCCGCTCGATGGCGACGGCTTCAGCGACAGCGGCTGGATGAACAGGACGATCATGATGTTGTTGGCCGCATGCGCGCCGGTCGAGAACTCCACCCCGCCGAGGCGCAGCGTCATGTAGACGAAGCCCGCCCCCATGAGCGCGCGGGTCAGGAACGCGTCTGGCCCAAACTCTCCGTGCACGGCGGAGAACACCACGCCGTTCAGAGCCATCAGGAAGATCGGGTTGCGGCTCAGGGCGGCGCTCTGGCGGAGCAGCCAGCCCCGGAACACCACCTCCTCGGCGGCGGCCGCGATGATCAGCAGGCCCACGCAAGCGACCGCGTAGAGCGTGCGGGTCGGCAGGTCCTTGGCCAGGCTCAGCAGCGGCGGCGGCGTCGCATGGGGGTCGAGCAACTGGCCGGCGGCGATCAGTGGACCGATGATCGCGAACGACATCGCAAGGCCCAGGCCCAACAGCGGCCAGCGAATGGTCCGCGCCACGGTGATGTAACTGAGCACCTTGCGCCCGGCGATCAGCGCCGCGACCAAAATGAACGTCGCCGCCATTGGCCCGTTGGTGGCCGTCGCCAGCGTGAGCAGCACCAGGGCGCTCTGCACATCGGCGCCGTTGCCGCTGATCAGCCCAGTCACCCGTTGCGGCAGAGTGTGGATGTCGCCGCTGAATGCCCCCGTCGCCGCGGCGTAGGCGAAGAGGGCGATGACGCCGGCGATGACCCCGACGACGACGCCGGCGATCACGCCGCCGACCACGGTCGCGGCGAACCGGCCCAGGCTGCGCTCGCGTCCGCTCAGGTCGGCGATGAAGGCCGCCAACGACAGTCGGGGCGCGTCCAGGTGCATCATCTCCCTCATTTGCTCAGTCGACCCTTCATCCGCTAGAGACCGCCGCTATTGGAAGGACTTTCCCATGCGGATCGTTGCCGGGACCTTTCGAGGCCGCACGCTTGTGGCGCCGAAGGGACAGTCGACCCGCCCCACCGCCGACCGCACCCGCCAAGCCATGTTCAACGTTCTTCAGCACGCGTCGTGGTCTCCAGGCTTGTCTGCACAACGCGCGATCGACGTTTTCGCCGGCTCGGGCGCCCTCGGATTCGAGGCGATCTCGCATGGCGCGGCATTCTGCCTGTTCGTCGACCAGGCAGAAGCGGCCCGCGCAGCGATCCGCGCCAACGCCGCCGCGCTCGGTCTGAACGACCGCATACGGATCGACCGACGCGACGCGGTAGGGCTGGGGTCTCGCCCGGCGGACGATAGTCCGTACAGCCTCGCCTTCCTCGACCCGCCTTACGGCAAGGCGCTCGGGGAGGCGGCGCTGGAGCGCCTCTCCGCCGGCGGGTGGTTGGCGGATGGCGCGGTCGTCGTGCTTGAACGCGGCGTCGACGACCCCACGACCCTCCCGGACGGCTTCGAGCCCCTCGACGAACGCACCTGGGGCGCAGCGCGGGTGACGTTCCTGCGATTTCCTTCTCCCCTTGCGGGAGAAGGTGGCCCCAGAGGGGTCGGATGAGGGGTCGACGTGTAGCTTCCGATTGGCTTGCCGCGAGCAGCGCTGAGAGTCTTGTGCGACCCCTCATCCGTCGGCTTCGCCGACACCTTCTCCCGCAAGGGGAGAAGGACATATCTCACCACCCCCGCCCCGACGTCCGGTTATCCAGCTGCGGCCGCAGCTGCAGCAGGCCGTCGCGGGTGATGCGGTAGGGGCCGCCATCGCGACTCATGATCAGACGGCGGCGTTTCAGCGCCTTGAAGACCTCGAGGCTGCAGTCGGCGAGCCGCCAGCCCTCGCGGGTCAGGCACTCGACTTCGACCAGGGTCCCGCGGTCGTCGCGTTCGAGGGTGATCTGGCCGCCGCGGGCCAGGGCGTGCAGCGTGCGTTGCTGCGGTTTGGAGATGTTCAAATGAGGAGGTCCGAGAAAGCGTGCGAAGACGCGTCCGCAAGGTTGCGGACGGGCGAGCAAGGGCTTCGTCGGTCGGATCAACCCGCCGCCTAGAGCAGGGTGGGTTTTGGTGGAATCACCAAAACGCTGAATCCTGCTCTAGAATCCAAGAGAGCGAGCCTGATTCAGAGTTCAGGCTGAACTCATCAGGCTCTAAGCGGGTGCGAGGCGAGCCTTAGGCCCTGACCTCAACGGCAATCTCTAACATCAAGCCTCCACGGAACTCCGCTCAGATAGCAGGCTTCAGCGTGGATCGTCCAGACGGGCGGCGCGCACGACGTGGCCACCCGGGCCGTCCGGCCGGGTCACGCCGTAGAACCGGCGACCGATCTCAGCTGGCGACAGGTCCTCCAGCGAGGTGAAGCCGACGCCGTGCAGCGCGGCGGCGAGATCGTCGCGGGTGAAGCGGGTGATCCACGGCTCGCCGATCGCCGCCATGCGAGCGAGGCGCGCTTCGTGGACCGGGCGCTGGTCGGGCGGGTAGGCGGAGATGGGTTCGCCGTAGTCGAACACTACCTCGCCGCCGCCAGGCAGGCGGGCAATCCACCCCAAGGTATCGAGCACGGTCTGTCGGGTCAGGTAGACGATGACGCCGAGCCACGAGAAGAAAGCCGGCTGGTCGGGGTCGAAGCCCGCCTCGCCAAGGCCCTCAGCCAAGGTCTGCCGCTCGAAGTCGACAGACGCGAAGGTGAGCGACGCTGCCGGCCCGAGGCCTGCCTCCAACAGTCGGCGCCGTTTCCAGGCTTGCGTGGCAGGGTGGTCGACCTCGAACACCCTGAGGCCGAGATGGGCGAACGGGTTGCGATGAGCGAAGGTGTCGAGGCCGGCGCCCAGCACCACATACTGCCGCACGCCTCGCGCCACAGCGGCGGCGAGGCTGTCTTCCGCAAAGCGACTGCGCGCGGAGATGAATAGGCGCATTGCGCGCACCTGCGGTTCGTTCAACGCCTCGCCGACGAGGTCGCTTGGCTGCGCTCCCAGAATCCCCACGGCCAGCGGATCGGCGAAGACGCGTCCGCCTTCCATCAGCTGATGCGCCGCGCGGTGCGTCGCGGCGCCTAGCGCCGTGCGACTGGGCTCGCCTGGTTCCATCGCGTCAGGCTATGGGATCAACAGCAGGACAGCAAGAACAAAGGAGAAACAAGGCGGACATTCCGTTCCTACTGCCGCGACATCTCGGCCCGCGCCTGCGCCCGCACCTCGCCGCCCATCGTCTCGCCGGCGATCTCGAAGATCACGGTGTCGATCTTGCCCGGATAGACGAACGGCGCGGCGTAGCCCTCGCAGACCGGGGCCAGGCTGCGGCCCAGATCCATGCCCGTGCTCGAGAGCATGAACAGCATCCGCGGCAGCTTGCCCGCCGCGACTGGCTCGCCGTCGACCGCCAACGTGATGTCAGCCCCGCCGGACTGATCGCGCAGCACCGCCAGCTCGACCTTGTGCACGCCGGGGGCCAGCGCCGCCTCGGCCACGACGTGGGTGTGGTCGTGGAAGGCGTTGAAGTCGAAGTGCAGCCGACCGTCCTGGACGTAGAGCACGTAGCCGCTGTTGATATTGCCCCGCGACACCAGCGCGCCGTCGCCGCCGCCCGCCGGATGCTCCAGCTCGACGATCGTGCGCCAGCCCCGCGCCGCTGGCGGGCAGGCGTCGGCGACCACGTGGGTGATCGGCGGGCGGTAGACGAACCGCCGGCGCGAGCTCGGCAGGCCAGGCCGCATCGAGGCGCGGAAGAGCGCGAACGCCGGCCGGTCGTCCAGCGGCAGAACGCCGTGCGTCTCCGCCTCGGCCCACCAGCGTGCGATCATCGCCTTCAGCCGCGCCGGCTCGCGCTCGGCGAGGTCGTCGGTCTCCGAGATGTCCTCGGCGAGATTGTAAAGTTCCCACCTGTCGTCGTCGTAGGCGGTTCCGGACGTGTGCCGGGTGACGATCTTCCAGCCCTCGAGATAGAGCCCGCGGTGGCCGCCCATCTCGAAATACTGCGCGCCGCGTTCGACCTTGGCGTCGGCCTGGAACGTGGCGGCGAAGCTGGTCCCGTGCATCGGCGTCTGCGGCACGCCGCCGACATTCGCCGGCGCCTCGATCCCGAGCGCCTCCAGGATGGTCGGGGCGACGTCGATCGCGTGGCAGAAGCCGGTCCGCGTCTCGCCAGCGCCGGCCAGCTTGCCCGGCCAATGCACCACCAGCGGATCGCGCACGCCGCCGCCGTGGGTGTTTTGCTTGTACCAGCGCAGCGGCGTGTTGCCGACCTGGGCCCAGCCCCACGGGATGTTCGAGTGGCTCTGCGGACCGCCGATGTCGTCCAGCCGCGCCACCGCGTGGTCGATGTTCTCGGGGATGCCGTTGAACCACTTCATCTCGTCGAGCACGCCAGACGCCCCGCCCTCCTGGCTGGCGCCATTGTCCGACATCACCAGGAAGAGCGTGTTCTCCCAGCGGCCCAGCGCCTTCAGCTGCTCGATCAGCCGGCCGATCTGGTGGTCGGTGTGATCGAGCATGGCCGCGAACGCCTCCTGCAGCCGGGCGGCGAACTTCTGCTCGTTGGAGCCAAGCTCGTCCCAGGCCTTCACGCCGGGATTGCGGTCCGAGAGCCTTGTGTTCGGCGGCACGACGCCGAGCGCCTTCTGCTTCTCGAACCAGCGAGCGCGCTCCACATCCCAGCCGGCGTCGAAGCGGCCCTTGTACTTGTCGAGCCAAGCCTGCGGGGCTTGGTGCGGCGAGTGGGTCGCGCCATAGGCCACGTAGAGGAAGAACGGCCGCTCCGGCACCAGCGAGGTCAGGTCGCGGACGAAGCCGCCGGCCCGGTCGGTGATGTCCTCGGAGACGTGATAGCCCTCTTCCGGCGTGTACGGCGGATCGATGTGGTGGTTGTCGTAGGTTAGCTCCGGATGGAACTGGTCGGTCTCGCCCTGCAGGAAGCCGTAGTAGCGGTCGAAGCCGCGCTGCAGCGGCCAGTTGGCGAACGGGCCAGCGGCGGTGCACTCCGCCATCGGCGCCAGGTGCCACTTGCCGGCCGCCAGCGTGGCGTAGCCATGCTCGCGCAGGATCTCCGGCAAGGTCGCAGCCGACTTCGGGATCGCGCCCCGCATGTTCGGAAAGCCGGTGTCGAAGTTGGAGACCGCGCGCATACCGACCGCATGATGGTTGCGGCCGGTCATCAGGCAGGCCCGCGTCGGTGAGCACAGCGCGGTGGTGTGGAAGCCGGTGTACTTCAGGCCTTGGGCGGCCAGCGCGTCGATGTTCGGAGTCTCGATCGACGAGCCGTAGCAGCCGAAGTGCGAGAAGCCGGAATCGTCCAGCACCACCAGCACCACGTTCGTCGCCCCGGCCTTGATCGGCGAGGCCGGCCACCACGGCGTCGACTCCTGCACCGAACGCCCAATGACGCCCCCGAACCCGTCGCGGCTTTCCATAGCCTCACTCCCTGACCCGACGCGCCGGCTCGCTGGCCGGCGCCAACTTATGGCATTATTCGTGTCATTAGGTTTTAGGCTTGGTCAAGCCGCGTAGGCGGCGATTCGGACCTAAACATTCACCACCAAGCGCACAAAGGACACCAAGAGATCGAGGCGCCGAGCGCGCTGACCTCATTCCGGTTCAAGGAATTTGCCGGGCGATGCGCGCCCCTTTGTGCGCTTAGCTAGCGTAAGCCTTTGTGCTCTTCGTGTCGGGAACGACGCTTCAGTAGGGCATGTCTCGGGGACCGCGTGCCGATCTACCGCCGCCCGAACAGGCGCTCGATGTCAGCGAGTTTGAGTTCCACGTAGGTCGGGCGGCCGTGGTTGCACTGGCCGGAGTGCGGGGTGGCTTCCATCTGGCGCAGCAGGGCGTTCATCTCCGGCGCGGTGAGCCGGCGGCCGGCGCGGACCGAGCCGTGGCAGGCCATGGTCGAAGCCACCGCCTCCAGCCGCTCCTTCAGCGCCAGCGCCGCGCCGTGCTCGGCCAGGTCGTCGGCGATGTCGCGGACCAGACCCGCCGCGTCGGTGTCGCCGAGCGCGGCCGGGGTCTCGCGCACCAGCACCGCGCCCGGACCGAACGGCTCCAGCACCAGGCCGAGTTCGGCGAGTTCGCTGGCGCGGGCGGCGACCCGTTCCGCCTCGGCCGGATCGAGCTCGACCACCTGCGGCATCAGCAGCGCCTGGCGCGGTACGCCGCCGGCGGCCATGCCCTCCTTCATCCGCTCGTAGACTAGCCGCTCGTGCGCCGCGTGCTGGTCGACGATGACGACGCCGTCGCGGGTCTGGGCGACGATATAGGTCTCGTGCAGTTGGGCGCGTGCGGCGCCGAGCGGGAAGTCGATCGGATCGAACGGCGCCCCCGCGCCATATCCGCCGCCGCCCGGCTCGGCGAACCCGGCCGGCGCGTAGCTGGACGGATCGGACGGCGTCTCGAACCGTGCGGAGATCTCGGCGACGCCGGCCATCAGCCCGTTTTGCGGCGCGGGGTCCCATCCTCCCATCCGCCAGGCCGAGAACCCAGCCGGCGACGGACCTGCCCGGAAGCCAGCCAGCGCGTCGGCGGCGACGGTGGTCGAGGCGCGGTGGCCGGCGCCGGCGAGGGCGTGGCGCAGCGCCCCGACGATCAGGCCGCGCACCAGCGCCGGATCGCGGAACCGCACCTCGGCCTTGGCCGGATGCACGTTGACGTCGACCAAGGTCGGATCGAGCTCGAGATAGAGCGCGGCGACGGGGTGGCGGTCGCGGACGAGAAAGTCGGCGTAAGCGGCGCGCAGCGCGCCTTGCAGCAGCCGGTCGCGCACCGGCCGGCCGTTGACGAACAGATACTGGTGGGCGCCGTTGCCGCGGTTGAACGTCGGCACGCCGGCGTGCCCGACCAGGCGCACCTCGTCGCGGGTCTGGTCGATCTCGATCGCATTGTCGGCGAAGTCGCGGCCCAGGATCGCGGCGAGGCGCGCCAGGCGGCCGGCGACGCCCGCCGGCTCGGCCGGCAAGCGCAGCGTGCGGCGGCCATCGAGGTCGAGGCTGAAGGCGACCTGGGGATGCGCCATCGCCTGACGCTTGACCTCGTCGGCGATCGCCATCGCCTCGGCCCGCTCCGACTTCATGAACTTCAGCCGCGCCGGCGTCGCGTAGAAGAGATCGCGCACCTCGACACGTGCGCCATGCGCCCCGGCGAACGGCGCCGGCGAAACCGCCCCGACCGCGCCGCCCTCGACCAGGATCGCATGAGCGCTCTCGCCAGCCTTGCGGCCGGTCATCTGCAGCCGGGCGACCGATCCGATCGACGGCAGCGCCTCGCCGCGGAATCCCATGGTGGCGATGCGCAGCAGATCCCACTGCCCATCGGCGCCGGCGGCCAGCTTCGAGGTGGCGTGCCGCTCGACCGCCAGCGGCAACTCATCTGGCCCGAGCCCCAGGCCGTCGTCGGCCACCAGAACCCGGGTCAGTCCGCCCCCATCCGCCTGGATCTCGATCAGCCGCGCGCCGGCATCGACGGCGTTCTCGACCAGCTCCTTCACCGCACTCGCCGGCCGCTCCACCACCTCCCCGGCGGCGATCCGACTAACAAGCTCTGGGGGAAGACGGCGAATGGGCATGGGAGGCGGGAATATAGGACGATTCCACCGGAACAGCAGGGCAATTGGCCCCGCCATCCACCCGCTCATCCCGGCGGAAGCCGGGACCCAGGCAGGCCGCTGTTGAAGGGAACCACCAAGGTCACGAAGCTCACGAAGACGCTGTCGCCAAACACCACGACCTTCTTCGTGCTCTTTGTGTGCTTGGTGGTTGAGCCAGACTTCCAACGCCGCCCCGGCCCGAGCTCCTGCCTGGGTCCCGACTTGCGTCGGGATGAGCGGGTTGGGGTGGGAACTACAGCCCCGGCAGTTTCACCTTCGAGTCGCCTTTGCGGGCGATGACGACGGTGTGGCCGGCGGTGAGGGACTGGACGCGTTTTTCTTCGGTCGCAGGGTCGATCGGCTGGCTTTCGTTGGGATCGCCCAGGCCTGACGGCGGCGTCACCGGCTGGCCGGGCTTCCAGAACATCACATAGTCGGCGAAGGTCTTGTCCTTGTGGGCGAGGCTGCCGAACTCGTCGTCGACCACGTAGCGCACCAGCGGGTCGGCGCGGTCGGCGCCGGCCTTGGCGACGAACAGCTTCTCGCCGTCGGAGCGCACGTCGCCCTCGCGAGCCCCTTCCAACGCTTGGCGCGCAGCGCTCTCCGGCTGCAGCTCCTGCGGCCGCGGCTCACCCGGCTGCGGCGGGCGTAGCGAGTAGTCCGGCGGTAGGGTCAGCGGCGCCTTGGTCACCACCCGGAACTCGTCCGGGGTCACCTTGGCGAGGCCGAAGGCTTTCGAGGCGTCATTGCAGCCAGCGAGCCCCGCTGCGCCGCAAATCATGGCGGCGGTGACGACGCGGGTAAACTTCATGGAGTGTCTCTTCCTAGCGCGTTGGCCGCCCCCGGCCATGACCTTTGTTCCAAATACATGATCGTCCGCGTCGGCGCCAATCGCGATCAGGTGGGTGCGCGCTTCCGCCCTGGCGCCAGGAACAGGTCCCAGATCAGGAGCACGCTGCCGATGCTGATCGCGCTGTCGGCCAGATTGAACACCCAGGGGAACATCAGCCGGGTCACGTCAATGAAGTCGGTCACCGCTCCCAGTCGCACCCGGTCGATCGCATTGCCGATCGCGCCGCCGATGATCAGCCCGACGGCGATCGCCAGCACCGGCCGGTCCACCCGCCAAGCCCAGCCGACCAGCGCCGCGGCGACCCCGAACGAAAACAGCGAGAGCACCCAGCGCGTCCAGTCGGCGTCGAAGTTGAGCACCCCGAAGCTGACGCCCTTGTTCCAGACCATGCTGAGCCACAGCGGCCCGACCAGCGGCGCGGTGCCGTGCTCCGGCAGCCGAAACACCTCCAGCACCCAGTATTTCACCGCCTGGTCGGCCACGATCACGACCAGCGCGAGCGCATAGGCGATCAGCGCGAGACGGGGGACGCGGATCATGGCGTGCCACACACTGCTCCCTTCCCCCTTGCGGGGAAGGGTTGGGGATGGGGGTGTCGGCTCGCTCTCGGCCAGTTTGAGACCTGGCCCCTGAGTTCGGCGATCTGTCCGGCGGAATCCAGCCGACACCCCCACCCCTGACCCCTCCCCGCAAGGGGGAGGGGAAATGCGCGTACTCGGCTCATGCTGCGCGGGTGTCCCAGATTTCCACGGCTTCCTCGCAGCGCTCGCAGAGGAAGGTCGGGGCCTTCACTTCCGGCAGCACCCGCCAGCAGCGCGCGCACTTCACCCCGTCGGCGGCCAGCGGCAGCGCGGCGACGCCAGCGATCTCGTCGACATGGAACGCGCCATCGGGTCCCGCGCCGTGTTCCAGCGTCGCGGCGCTGGTGCGGAACACCTCGGCCGGGTCCAGGCCCTCGAACGCCGCGCTGAGCTCGGGATCGGCGATGAACACCCGCGGGGCTGCCTCCAGCGCCGCGCCCATGCGCTTCTCGCGCCGCTCGACCTCGATCGCGCCGGTGACGACGCGGGTGACGCGCTCGATCTTGCGCCAGCGCGCCGCCTCGGCCTCGTCGCGCCAGGCGTCAGGGGTTTCCGGGAAGACGCGCAGGGCGTTCGGCCCGGCGTCCGGACAGCGAGTCGCCCAGGCTTCTTCGCAGGTGAACGCCAGGATCGGCGCCAGCCAGATGGTCAGCCGCTCGAACGCCGCATCCATCACCGTGCGCGCCGCACGCCGTCGCATCCGCTGCGGCGGATCGCAGTAGAGCACGTCGCGGCGGATATCGAAGAAGAGGGCGGAGAGGTCGTTGGAGCAGAAGTCGCCCAGCGCCTTCACCACCGGCTCGAACTCGTAGGTCTCGTAAGCAGCGCGAACCTTGCCATCCAGCTCCCAGAGCCGGTGCAGGATGAACCGCTCCAGCGGCGGTAAGTCGGCAAGGTCCACCGCCTCGGCCGGCGCGTACCCGGCCAGCGCGCCCAACAGGTAGCGCATCGTGTTGCGGATCTTGCGGTAGGCGTCGATCGTCGTCTGCAGGATGGTCGGGCCGATCCGCTGGTCCTCGCCATAGTCCACCAGCGCGCACCACAGGCGCAGGATCTCGGCGCCATTCTGCTTGGTGATGTCCTGCGGCTCGACGCTGTTGCCAATCGACTTCGACATCTTCTCCCCCTTCTCGTCGAGGGTGAAGCCGTGGGTCATCACCGCGTCGTACGGGGCCCGGCCGCGGGTGGCCGAGCTCTCCAGCAGCGATGACTGGAACCAGCCACGGTGCTGATCGGCGCCTTCGAGATAAAGGTCGGCCGGCCAGTGGGTGTGTTCGCGGTTTTCCAGCACGAAGGCGTGGGTCGAGCCGCTATCGAACCAGACGTCGAGGATGTCCTCGACCTTCTCGTAGCGCTCGGCGTTGTGATTGCCGAGGAAGTCGCGCGAGGGCCGGGTGAACCAGGCGTCGGCGCCCTCGTCGGCGATCAGGTTGACGATCCGCTCGTTGACCAGGTCGTCCTGCAGCGGCTGGCCAGTCTCCTTGTCGACGAACATCGCCAGTGGCGAGCCCCAGGCGCGCTGGCGGCTGATCAGCCAGTCGGGCCGGCTCTCGACCATCGAGCGGATGCGGTTGCGGCTCTGCGGCGGATAGAACGCGGTGGCGTCGATGGCGGCGAGCGCGGTCTGGCGCAGCGTCTTGCCGCCGTGCAACTCGCCCTCGATGGGCTCGTCGATGCGCACGAACCACTGCGGCGTGGCGCGATAGATCACCGGCGCTTTGGAGCGCCACGAGTGCGGATAGCTGTGCTCCAGCCGGCCGCGCGCCAAGAGCGTCCCGGCCTCGATCAGCGCCTTGATCACCGCGTCGTTGGCCGGCCCGAACTTGCCCGCCTTCTTGCCCTCGGTCTCCAGCACCTTCAGCCCGGCGAAGAGCGGAACGTCGGGCTCGTAGGCGCCGTCGGCGTCGACCGTCTCAGGGATGTCGCGATAGCCGTGGGCGAGCCAGACCAGATAGTCCTCGGCGCCGTGGCCGGGCGCGGTGTGGACGAAGCCCGTGCCGGCGTCATCGGTCACGTGGTCGCCGGAGAGCAACGGGACTGGGAACCCGTAGCCGGGATCGAGCGAGGCCAACGGGTGGGCGCAGACCATGCCCTCCGGGTTCACCGCATCCAGCTTCGACCACTTGGCGACCTTGGCGGCGGCGAACACCTCGGCCGCCAACTTGTCAGCCAAAATCAGGACGTCGCCCGGCTTGGCCCAAGGCTCAAACTGGAGGGTCTGCTCCAGCGCCTCGACCTTGAACGCGGCGTAGGCGATGTCGGGATTGTACGAGATCGCCCGGTTACCAGGGATGGTCCATGGGGTGGTGGTCCAGATCACCACCGAGGCGCCGGCTGTGCCGCCCGGACCCTCGGTCACCGGGAACTTCACCCAGATCGTGGGGCTGACGTGGTCGTGGTACTCGACCTCGGCGTCGGCCAGCGCGGTGCGCTCCACCGGGCTCCACATCACCGGCTTGGCGCCGCGATAGAGCTGGTGCGAGGCGATGAACTTGTGGAACTCCTGCACGATCGCCGCTTCGCTCTTGAAGTCCATCGTCGCGTAGCGATGGCCCCAGTCGCCCAGCACGAACAGGCGCTGGAACTCGCGACTCTGCTCGGCGATCCAGTGCGCGGCGTACTCGCGGCAGCGGGTGCGGAACTCCTCCTTGGAGACCTCGCCCTTCTTGCGCCCCTCCTTGCCGAACTCTTCTTCGATCTTCCACTCGATCGGCAGGCCGTGGCAGTCCCAGCCGGGCACGTAGTCGACGTCGTAACCGAGCGCGAAGCGGGTGCGGACCACGAAGTCCTTCAGGATCTTGTTGAGCGCATGGCCGATGTGGATCGCCCCGTTTGCGTAGGGCGGCCCGTCGTGCAGCACGAACAGCGGCGCGCCCTTGGCCTGACGGTCGGCGCGCAGCACCGGATAGAGGTCGCCTAGCTTCTCAAGCAGCTTCGGCTCGGCCTGCGGCAGGCCGGCGCGCATGGGGAAGGGCGTATCGGGCAGAAAGACGGTCTCGCGATAATCGCGAAGCGGCGCGTCGTCGGACATGACGGCTCCAGGCGGAGGTTCAGATGGAAAGGCGGGAGAACCCGGCGCGCGCTGGAAAGACGTCCGGCGGCGTCACGCCGGGCGATTAATTCGCAGAGCCATCCGAACCAGGGTCATGCGGTGGATGTAGCAGAGGGCAAGCGGCGGCGCCAGAAGCGCGCGCGATGCTGCCAAGTTGCATCAAGCACGGCGCTAAGGTCATGTTGAGTTTGACGGAACTACGGCCCTGCAGTACTCATGCAAGATGAGGCATTCGAGTGGGACGATGCCAAGGCGGCGTCCAACCGCGCCCTCCATGGCGTCTCGTTCGAGGCAGCCAGTGGTGTGTTCCGAGATCCGTTCGCGCTCGAATGGCTTGATGAACGCGAAGACTATGGCGAGGAACGCTACGTGATCCTGGGTCTGACCGACGGCCGAATATTGTACGTGGCGTACACGATGAGAGACGCGCGGATCAGGCTGATTTCAGCGAGGAGCGCCGAACCGCAAGAACGGAGGCGGTACCATGAAGAAAACCTCTGACGCCCCCGCCGCTTGGACAGCGCTGGACGCGATAACCGAGGCCGAGCGCCATGCCGCCGCCATCGCCGACCCCGACGCGAAACCGCTGACGCCCGGCGAGATGGGGCGTCTGCGGCGGACACCTCAGGTTCGGGTGATCAGGCGGGCGCTCGGGCTGTCACAGGAGGACTTTGCGGCGCGCTTCCATATCCCACTCGGCACCTTGCGCGACTGGGAGCAAGGCCGGAAAGAGCCTGACGCCGCCGCGCGCGCCTACCTGACGGTGATCGGCCGCGATCCGGCGGCAGTCGCCGAAGCGCTTCGACCGGCGCTCTCCTAGCGAGTGGAGGCGTCCGTCGAACCGCTGCGTCATCGTTCGCCTTTTTTGTCCTCCCATGTCGAACCGCCGCCCGTTCGTTCGACCTAAGGGAGGACGCCGCTTCACAGCATGTGAGGGGCCAGGGAGACTATCTCCATGACGCTCGTCGTCGACCATTCCACCTTCGTCGCTTACTGCGTCACGGCGCTGGTGCTGTGCCTCAACCTGCTAGTGCTCTGGGGCTACTCGGGCGGCGTGCGCACCGGCAGCAAGCAGGCGGTGAACCCGGAGGACGCGGCGCTGTTCGGGGTCACGCTCGAACCGACCGACCCGCCCGCGGTGGCCCGCGTGCTGCGCGCCCACGCCAACGCGCAGGCGATGATCTACCCGTTCCTGATCGTCGGCCTGCTCTACGTCCTGACTTGCGGACCGTACCTGGTCGCCGCGATCATCTTCGCCATCTTCGTCACCGGCCGGCTGGCTCACTCCGCCTTTTACCTCGCCGGCCGGCAGCCCTGGCGCACGGTCTCGTTCGTGATCTCGGCGCTGGCGCTGATCGCGATGATGGTGGCGCTGATCTGGCGGCTGCTTGTGATGCGCTGAAGCTGCGAAGAGCGCGGCCGGCAAAGCAAAGCGGCCGGCCCAGGGAGGTGGGGCCGGCCGCTCGCTGTTACTGAGTAGGTGGCAGATCAGTAGGCGTAGGCGATGCCTTGGTTGACCTGATAGATCGCCTGGTTGACCAGGTTGATCGCGTTCACGCGGTGGCCGCCCTTGTCGGCTTCCGCGGCGACCAGTTCGGCCTTGGCCGCTTGCAGGTCGGCCATCGCGTTTTGCATGTGCGGCTGGTGGACCTGCGCGACGCTTACGCCGTAGCCGGCGCCCAGGTTGATGGCCAGAATACCGACGGCCATGGCCGCTTTCGTACGAAGCTGCATTGTTTTCGTCTCCTTCAGTGACGCCTGCCGCCCCGATGACGTCGGCGTCTGATGAAGACAATCGTGGCTTGCGCCGGAACTTCGCCTGAACGTGCGCTTCATCCGCCGTTTAGCTTCACCGCGGGCCCGCACCGGGCCACGGCGCCGCAACGTCACGATGGAAACCCGCCCGCCCTGCGTCGTATGTGTACGGAAAAGATCATTCGGAGCCGCCCATGAATACGTCCGTCGCCCTCGACATGCCCGAGTCCGTTGGCCTCTCGTCCGCGGGTTTGGCGAAGATCGATGCCTACCTGCAGGGGATCATCGACGAAGGCGGCCTCGCCGGCGCGGTGACGCTGGTCGCGCGGCACGGCAAGACGGTCCACACCAGCGTGATGGGCAAGAAGGACCTCGCCTCCGGCGAGCCGCTGGCGCTCGACACCATCTTCCGCATCTTCTCGATGACCAAGCCGGTCACCGCGGTGGCGATGAGCATCCTCTTCGACGAGGGCAAGTGGTCGCCGGACGACCTGATCGAGACGCACATTCCGGCGTTCAAGGGCGTGCGCGTATTCGACGGCGTCGACGACAAGGGCGCGACCAAGACGGTGCCGGCCGAGAGCCCGCCGACCATGCGCCAGCTGATGACCCATACCGCCGGCCTGCAGTACGGCTTCAACCCGCAGGACCCGCTCGACAAGCTCTACCAAGCGGCCAAGGTCTGGCAGTCCGCCTCGCTGGCCGAGTTCGCCGACAAGGTGGCTGGGCTGCCGCTCGGCTATCAGCCCGGCTCGAAGTGGGTCTACAGCCTCTCGATGGATATCCAGGGGGCGATCATCGAGAAGCTCTCCGGCCAGACCATGCCCGAGTTCATGCGCACCCGGATGTTCGAGCCGCTGGGCATGGTCGACACCGCCTTCCATACGCCGCCGGAGAAGCGGCCGCGGCGCGCCACCCTCTATCGCTGGTCGCCGGCGAAGAAGGCGCTGCTGGAGGCGCCGAACATCCTGGGCACCGAGCACGACACCCCACCCGCGCTCGCCAACGGCGGCGGCGGCCTGGTCTCGACCGTCTCGGACTACGCCCGCTTCGCCCAGATGCTGCTCAACGGCGGCGAGCTGGACGGCAAGCGGATCGTCAGCGCCGCGGCGCTGAAGCAGATGATGTCGAGCCATCTGACCGAAGAGTTCGTCGCCAAGCGCTGGGGCGTCGGCCACCAGCAGCTGCGGCCCGGCTTCGCCTACGGCTTCAACGGCGCGGTCTTCACCGACCCGGCGCTGGCCGGCGTGCCGGTCGGCAAAGGCACCTACCACTGGGACGGCGCGGCCAGCACCTGGTTCTGGGTCGATCCGGTCAACGACCTGCTCTACGTCGGCCTGGTCCAGCTGCTCAGCGAAACCGCCCCCGCACTGCAGAAGACCACCCAAACGATGATGGCGGACGCGATCATCGGGGACTGAGCGGCCGACGTGAGTCCGCGCCGCAGGCGCTTTCAAGGGTTTCAACCGCGGAGATCGCGGAGATACGCAGAGAGTGGTCGAGCCCGAGCCGCAACGGCACTGCTCTTCCTCTGCGTGTCTCTACGATCTCCGCGGTTAAACATTCTTCCTGGCTTCGCCGCGCGAGAGAGTCGGAACTCTACGCCTCGTCCTTGCACCCCGGCGCGGTGTCCCTAAATCGGTCGCGCCATTCGGCTTCGAAGTCTCGGCGGAAGCGGATGTAGTCGGGGCCGTCGTTGGAATCGAACGTGGCGCGGAAGGCGTAGGCCGGGCCGGGATGGCCGTGCTTGGGATCCTCGAGATAGATCTCGATCTCGGGCCGATCCTTCCGGTTCTTCGGGTGCTTCAGCGTGATCGTCGCCTGGGCGCAGTACGAGCCGCCGGCGTCGTTGGGGTTCAGATCGCTCACCAGCTCGCACCGGCCGCCGGTCCAGACGACCCGCTTCGCCTCCCGGGCCGTCAGCGCCTTCAGCCAGACGCCGACCGGCGTGTCCGTGTCGCAGTAGACCTCCAGCGCATCGACCAGCTTCAGCGGCGCGCGCTGGGCGGCGGCTGCGAGCTGGCCGTTGGCGATGCCATGCGCGGTCCCGCCGGCGACGGCGACCAAAGGCGCCGCCAGGAGTGCGACCCCGAGCCACCACGTCTGCCTCACCTTGCCAGGCCCAGTATCTCCCTCGCCGTCGCGGCGTCGCCGGCGATCACCTTCAGCATCTCCTCGACGGTATCGTACTTCTCTTCCGGACGGATGAAGCCGATCAACGCGGTCTCGATGGTCTCGCCGTAGATGTCCTCGTCGAAGTCGAACAGCCAGACCTCCAGCCGCGCCTCGACTATGCCAGTCGTGGGGTTCTCGCCGATATTGGTGACGCCGCCCAGCTCGCGGCCGTCCTTCAACCGGGTGCGGGTCGCGTAGACTCCGAGCTTGGGGGTCACGTAGTCGCCGAGCGGCACGTTGGCGGTGGGGATGCCGAGCTGGCGGCCGAGCTGGCGGCCCTTCTGCACGATCCCCTCGATCGCGAACGGCCGGCCGAGCAGCCGCGCGGCATGTACCGGATCGCCGGCCTTGATCGCCTCGCGGATGGCGGTGGACGAGATCTTCAGACCATCGTCGGCCTCAATCCGCTCGGTCACCGACACGGTGAATCCGAGTTCTTCGCCATAGCGGCGCAGGGCGTCGGGATTGCCGCTGCGGCCGTTGCCGAAGGTGCTGTTGAAGCCGACCGCGATGTGGCGCACGCCCAGCCCGCCGACCAGGATCTCCTCGACGAAGGCGCGGTCGGAGAGGCTGGCCATCTGGTGGCCGAACGGCAGCAGGTAGAGCCGCTGGGCGCCTGCATCCTCGACCGCCCGCGCCAGCTGGTGCGGATTGGTCAGCCGGAACGGCGGCTCTTCGGGGCGGAACACGGCGATCGGATGCGGCTCCAGGCTCACCACCCCGATCGGCGCGCCCAGCCGATAGGCGGCGTCGGCGGCATCTGCGATCACCCGCTGATGGCCGAGGTGCACGCCGTCGAAGTTGCCGAACGCGACCGCCGCGCCGCGGTCGGCCGGCGCCAGGCCTTTCCAGGTGTGATAAACCGACAGGCTCATCCGGCCGCCGGGCGCCGCGGCACCATCACTACGGCCTCGCCTTCGACCACGGTCTTGCCGGCGACGACACAGTTGGTGGCGAAGGTGACCCGGCCGCGTGCGCCATCGATGGCGGCGACCTTCACCTGCGCGGTCACTTCGTCGCCGACGCGCACCGGCCGGCGGAAGTTCAGCGACTGCGAAATATAGATCGCCCCTGGTCCCGGCAGCTGCGTGCCCAACACCGCGGAGATGTAACCGGCGCTCAGCATGCCGTGGGCGATGCGCCCCTTGAACTGGGTGGCCGCGGCATAGGTCTCGTCGAGGTGCACCGGGTTGGTGTCGCCCGTGACGGCAGCGAACGCGTCGATGTCTGCGGCCGTCGCGATACGCGTCAGCGCCGCCGTCTGGCCGACCTCCAGGTCTTCGAGAAAGACGCCGCTCATGGACCTCGCCCCAAACCGTGCCCGGCCTTGTAGCGCGTCCGATGCGGATGGGGAGGGGGTCTCACCAGGCGAGGGTGCGCATGGCGTAGGCCGCATGACGCCCACTGGCCGCAAGCAGGGCCTCGGCGGCGGCCGGATCGAGCCGGCCATCGGCGCCCAGCGTCTCGGCGTCATGGATGCCGCCGGAGATGAAGAGCGCGTCCAGGCCTTGGGCGTTGGCGCCGGCGACGTCGGTGGGCACGCCATCGCCGATCGCGAGCACCCGCTCCTTCGCCACCGGCTTGCCGACCCGCTCCTCGGCGCGGCCGAGGGCGGCGGCGTAGATCGGCGCGTGCGGCTTGCCGGCCATGATCACCTCACCGCCGAGGCTCTCGTAGAGGTCGGCGAGCGCGCCCCCGCAGTAGATCAGACGCGGCCCCCGCTGCACGATTTTGTCCGGGTTGGCGCAGATCAGCGGCAGCTTGCGGGCGACCGCCTCGGTCAGCAGTTCGCGGTAGTCCTCCGGCGTCTCCACCTCGTCGTTCACCGGGCCGCTGACCGAGACGAACGCCGCCTGATCTAGCGGCGCGAACTCCATCCCGAGCCCTGCGTAGAGCGGCCGGTCGCGTTCCGGGCCGATCCGGTAGACCGGACCTGGCGCGCGTGCGCTGAGCAGATGGCGGGTGACGTCGCCAGAGGTGATCATCGCCGAATAGGCGCCGCGCGGCACGCCCAGCTCGTCGAGCTGCACGATCACCTCGGGGTGCGGTCGCGCCGCGTTGGAGATCAGGATCACCGGCCCGACGGTCTCGCGCCACTGGGTGAGCGCCGAGCAAGGACCGGGAAAGCTCTCCGCGCCATTGTGGATCACGCCCCAGACGTCGCAGAGCAGCACATCGTAGCGGCCGGCAAGGCCGCCGAGGCCATCGATCGGTTGGATCATGCGGGGCGGGTAGCGCGCGGCGGCTGTCGGCGTCAATCGAAGGCGCGCCAAGTGGTGCTTAGTGGGCCGCCGGCGCACCGGGCTGACGCAGCGGGGCGGCGCGGGCGAAGGCGTCCAACTCCAGGCACGCGGCGGCGATGCGCTCGACCGTCGGCAGGTCGCTGGTCGTCACCTGGAAACCGCGGGCGCCCATGAACTGGCTCATCAGGCAGAGGTCGGCGATGGTCGGCGCATCGCCGTGGCAGAACCGGCCGGTGGCGGGATCGCCAACCATCCGCGCTTCGGCCTGCGCCAGGCCTTCGCGGAACCAGTGCCGGATCCAGGCCGCGCGGCCGGCCTCGTCGACGCCGAGCTCCTCGGTCAGGTAGCGGCGCACGCGTGGCACGATCAGCGGATGCGAGTCGGCCGCGAAGATCAGCGCCAGCGACCGCACCCGCGCCTTGCCGCGCGGATCGGCGGGCAGCAGCGGCGGCGGCGGATGGGTTTCGTCGAGGTATTCCAGGATCGCCAACGACTGGGTCAGCGGCGGGCCGTCATCGACGAACACCGCTGGCACCGAGGCGGAAGGATTGATCGCCAGGAACGCCGGCGCATGCTGCTCGCCGGCGTCGAGATCGACCATCGTCTCCTCGTAGGCGAGGCCCTTGAGATTGAGCGCGATCCGCACCCGGAACGAGGCGGCCGAGCGCCAGAAACCGTACATCCTGATCATGGCCGGCCTCTTAGGCCGCGCGCCCCCCGGCCGCCACAGCTAGTCTGTGGCGAGGTGGCGGCGGGACCTGCGTCCGCGCTAGTTCGCCCGGCGCAGCGCCGCCTGGATGAATTGGCTCGGCGGGGCGGCTTCGGCCAGTACGGCATCGCGGATCGGGCGAGGTTCGCCGAACAGGTGCCCCTGCCCGTGGCCGATATCGAGGTCGAGGATGTCGACCACCTGGCGCTCGCTCTCCACCTTCTCGGCGATCAGCTCGACCCCGTGGCGGCGCGCGACGGCGGCGTAGTCGGCGGCGTCCAGCTCGGGGATCGAGCGCAGGATCAGGCGGCCGTCGTCATCGTGCAGCTGTTCGATCAACAGCGGCGCGGCGATCTTGACGAAGCCCACGTCGGCGCGGGCGAGCTCGAGGAAGTTGATGTCGAGGTTGCTGACCTTGTCGATCGAGAAGCGGAAGCCGAGGTCGGCCAGTCGGGCCATGTTGCGCGCCTCGAGCGGGCCGCGCGCCTCGAACGCACTCTGGCCCAGCTCGAAGATCAGCGAATCGGCGAGGTCGCGGTTGGCGCCCAGCACGTCCATGAACTGCGGGAAGAATTCCTCGTCGCCGAGGCTGGCCAGTGAGATGTTGCAGAAGATGCCGATCTTGCGGTCCTGCCCGGCCAGCCGGCGCACGATCTGAACGCAGCGAAAGAGCAGCAGGTTGTCGATCGCAGCGACCAGACCGCCCGGCTCGGCGACGCTGAGGAACTCAGCCGGCATCAGGACCCGGCCGGTCTCGTCGCGCAGCCGCGAGAAGCTCTCGTAATAGAGGGTGCGGCGCTGCGGCAGGCTGACCACGGCCTGCAGATAAAGGTCGACCCGGCCGGCCTCGAGCGCGGCGCGTACGGTCTGCAGCAAGGCCGAGTGGCGCGGCGAGGCCGCCTCGGCCTCGGCCTTCTCGACCTGCAGGCTCAGTTGGGTCTCAAGCCGCTCGCCCATCTGCTGGATGATGTCTTCCAGCAACTGCACTTCGCTGTAGATCTCGTCGGACCGGCGCATGGCGTCTTCGGCGACATGCTCGACCACATCGGTCAGCCGCGCCTGGATCTTTTCGATCTCGCTGGCCAGCAGCAGATGCGCCTCGCGCACGGCGTCGATCTCACCCGCCAGTTCGCCGGCTTGCGATGCCCGCGCGACTACGCCCTGCACGGCGTAGCAGAGGCCGAGCGTCGCGATCAGCGTCGCCGCACCAGCGCCCGCGCCGCCGCCGATCCGCCACACCAGGAGCGCGGCCATCAGCGAGATACAGATGTAGGCGCCGGAAAGAAGCGCCAGGGTGAGCTTACGCATGGTCCCCTCAGCGGCGAATCGCTGTAGCCGAGTATCGCGCCGAGCTGCTCTCAGAGTCGAACGGTTAAAGCGCGCACCCGCATGCCGCAGGTCCCAGTCTAGCGCGTGGGGACGGGCTTTTCGCCGCGATAGTCATAGAAACCGCGGCCCGATTTGCGGCCCAGCCAGCCGGCTTCCACGTACTTCACCAAGAGCGGACAGGGCCGGTACTTGGAGTCGGCCAGGCCCTCGTGCAGCACGTTCATGATCGCCAGCACCGTGTCGAGGCCGATGAAGTCGCCGAGTTCCAGCGGACCCATCGGGTGGTTGGCGCCCAGGCGCATGGCGGTGTCGATCGCCTCGACCGTGCCGACGCCTTCGTAGAGCGTGTAGATCGCCTCGTTCACCATCGGCACCAGGATGCGGTTGACGATGAAGGCCGGGAAGTCCTCGGCGTTGGTGGTCGCCTTGCCAAGCGACTTGGCGAAGCCGACTGCGGTCTCGTAGGTGCCGGCGTCGGTGGCGATGCCGCGGATCACCTCGACCAGCTTCATCACCGGCACCGGGTTCATGAAGTGTAGGCCGATGAAGTGCTCGGGCCGGTCGGTGGTCGAGGCCAGGCGCGTGATCGAGATCGACGAGGTGTTGGAGGCGAGCAGCGCCTGCGGACTCAGAAAGGGCTGCAGCGCCTTGAAGATCGCCTTCTTGGTCGCCTCGTCCTCGGTCGCCGCCTCGATCGCCAAGTCGACGTCGGAGAAGTCCGAGAGCGCCAGGGCTGGCTTAATGCGGGCGAAGGCCTCGCGCTTGTCGAGCTCGCCGACGATGCCGCGGCCGACCTGCCGGGTCATGTTGCGATCGATCGTCTTTAGCGCCTCGTCGATGCGCGCTTCTTCGAGATCGTTGATCAGAACGTCGTAGCCGGCGAGGGCGCACACATGGGCGATCCCGCCGCCCATCTGTCCCGCGCCAATGATCCCGACGCGCTTGATTGTCGCCATTTGATCGCCTCTGGCGCGTTTTTGAGCGTTGCGCCCCCTCGGCGCCGCTTCTTGTGACGACTT
This sequence comes from Caulobacteraceae bacterium, assembly GCA_036494265.1. Classification (GTDB taxonomy): domain Bacteria; phylum Pseudomonadota; class Alphaproteobacteria; order Caulobacterales; family Caulobacteraceae; genus Acaudatibacter. The sequence goes on from DASXOP010000025.1 coordinate 26,713, forward strand.
TCTAACACGGTTTGCCGCGCCGCCGCCAAGCTTTTGCTGCGTTGCAGCGTTGCGCCCGGCCCCTCGACGCACCTGCAACGAGATTAATTATCTGACATGTACCGCAAGGTACCTTGCATAGACAGGTATCTGGCGATACTAGGCAGATGGAACCGCGAGGGCGCATGCCTGAAAGCATCGACATTCAGCTGAAGAAGGGCGCGCTCGACCTCTGTGTCCTGGCGCTGCTCTCCCGAGGCGACAACTACGCCTACGAGATCGCCAGCCGCCTCGCCGACGCGATCGGCATGGGCGAGGGCACGATCTATCCATTGATGCGCCGGATGCAGACCGACGGCCTGGTCGAGACCTACCTGGTCGAGTCGTCCGCCGGCCCGTCGCGCAAATACTACCGCCTCACCGACACCGGGCGGTCCAGCCTGACCAGCCAGAAGGACGCCTGGCGCGCCTTCGCCGGCGCGGTCGAAACCATCCTGGGGGAGCCGTGACATGACGCGGCAAGACTTCATCCTGCGCCTTCGGGCGGGCTTGGCGGGGATTCCCGAGCAGGCAAGGCACGATATCGTCACCGACTACGAGGCCCACTTCACCGACGGCGCAGCCGCCGGTCGCAGCGAGGCCGATATCTCCGCGGCGCTGGGCGATCCGGACCGGCTGGCCCGGGAACTGCGGGCCGAAACCGGCCTCAGGCGCTGGGAGGCCGAGCGCAATCCGAGCGGCGCCGCCGCAGCGGTGTTCGCGGTGCTGGGCCTGGGCGCGATCGACGTGCTGGTGCTGCTGCCGATCCTGGTCGCCATGGTCAGCACGATGTGCGCCGTCGGCATCTTCATCATCGGCGGTTTCATCTTCGGCGCCTTCATGTTCGCGGCCGGCCCGTTCGGCCACGGCCCCGGCGGCCCCGGCGCGGCGCTGCTGTTCGGGCTTAGCATCATGGCGATCTCAGTCTTCAACGGCGCGATCCTGACCATCGTCTCGATCGGCCTGGTCAACGGCCTGGTCTGGTACGGACGCCTGCACTACCGGCTGCTGAAGCCGGCCATCGACCCCCAACCCATGGTCATCCGGGAGATCGCGCCATGATCCGGAACCTGTTCCTGATTGCCGGCGCCAGCTTCGTGCTCGCCGTCGTCTGCTTCGGCGGCGCGGTGGCGCTGGGCGGCCGCGACCTGGCCGACCACCACTGGGTGTTCGACCGCCATTGGTGGCACGGCCATGGTGTGCACTGGGACTTCGACGACGATCATGATCGCCAGGCGGTCATGGCAGGACCGTCGACGACGCGCGAGATCGCCTGGAACGGTGGGGATAGCCTCGACATCGACGCCCCGGTCGACATGCAGTTCACCCAGGCGCCCGGCCCCGGCAAGCTGGTGATCACCGGCCCCAAGGACGCGCTCGACCAAGTCGAACTCTCCGGCTCGCACCTGCGGATGATCGACGACGGCGATCTAGACGGACGGCTCACCGTCGTGATGACCGCGCCCGCCGTCACCCGCTTCTCGCTTTCCGGCGACGACAGCCTGTCGATCTCGAACTACGACCAGGACCAACTATCGATCGACCTCAGCGGCAGCGGCTCGGCCACCGCCAAGGGCAAGGCCCGCGCCATCAAGCTCGACGTCTCCGGCAACGGAGACATCGACCTCGCCGGCCTCACCGCCGACAGCGCCGACGCTGAGATCTCAGGCTCCGGGCGAGCTGTGATCGCTCCGGCGAGCGCCGCCGACCTGCGCATTTCGGGCTCGGGTGAGATCGAGCTCATGACCCACCCGGCGAAGCTGAACAGCGACGTCAGCGGCTCTGGACGGATCGTCGAAGGCGGCGCTGCTTCGGCGCCAGCCCCAGGGCCAGCGCCGAAGCCGAGCTGAAAACGCCTAACCTCCGGAGATTTGCGCGTTGCAGGTGGCCGCGGCCGCCTGCAGCTTGGTCTGGTTGGTGGCCAGCTGCATCTTCTCGGCAAGCGGCAGCGGCGCCAACTGGGCGACCACGCAGGTGCAATACTTCTCCGCCTGCTCCGGCGTCACGCCGTGCGCCGTCGCGGACGGAACACAGCTGTCGTGCGTGCTCTTGGCGAACGTCGCGTTCAGCGCGGCGTCATCGGCGCTGTCGGGGGCCGCGACTGAGGCGGCGGACGCGTTGACTGCAGAGACGCCGTTGGACGTCGGCGTCGGCTGTCCGCACGACGCCAGGACCGAGATCGCCACCAGCGCGCACACACCGCCGCCGATGCGGCGAAAGGACGAGACCATCGACCTACTGCCCGGAGATCTGGGCGTTACAGGCGGTCGCGGCGGCCTGCAGCTTGGTCTGGTTGGTCGCCAGCTGCATCTTCTCGGCGATCGGCAGCGGCGCGAGCTGGGCGACCACGCAGGTGCAGTACTTCTCCGCCTGCTCCGGCGTAGCGCCGTGAGTGGTCGCGGACGGGACGCAGCTGTCATGCGTGCTCTTCGCGAATTGAGTGTTGAACTGCTGACCCGCCGCCGAGTTGTCGGACGGCATGCCGCACGCACCCAGCGCCAGCGCCGCGCCGATCCCGACTGCCGAGCCGGCGAGCCGGTTTACAAAATCAAGCATCTATCGCCCCCATGGAATGGAGAACGACGTTATCAAGCAAGCCTCGACCGTGTCGAGGCCCGCCGCGTATCTTGCCTAAGCAGGCTTACTTCCCAGCGGCGGTCAGCGCGTCCATCAGCTCGGGCACGGCGGTCTTGTAGTCGGAGACCAGGCCGTAGTCGGCCACCTGGAAGATCGGCGCGTCGGCGTCCTTGTTGATCGCGACGATCACCTTGGAGTCCTTCATGCCGGCCAGGTGCTGTATCGCGCCCGAGATACCGATGGCGATGTAGACTTCCGGGGCGACGATCTTGCCGGTCTGGCCGACTTGGTAGTCGTTCGGCGCGTAACCAGCGTCAACCGCCGCGCGGCTGGCGCCCACCGCGGCGCCCAGCTTGTCGGCCAACGGCTCGATCACCCGCTGGAACTCCTCGGCCGACCCCATAGCCCGCCCGCCGGAGACCACGATCTTGGCGGCGGCGAGTTCGGGCCGGTCCGACTTCACCACTTCCTGACCCAGGAAATGGATGTGCGCCGGCGCGGCGGGGGCGTCGATCTTCTCGATGCTGGCCGAGCCGCCTTCGCCAGCCGCCTTGAAGAGGCTGGTGCGGACCGTGATCACCTTCTTGGCGTCGGCCGACTTCACCGTCTCCAGTGCGTTGCCGGCGTAGATCGGCCGCACGAAGGTCGAGGCGTCGACCACCTCGATGATCTCGGAGATCTGCGCCACGTCGAGCGCGGCGGCAACGCGCGGCGAGAAGTTCTTGCCTTGCGATGTCGCCGGGGTGAGCACGGCGTCGTAGTTCGCCATCAGCGGCACGATCAGCGCCTGGAACGCCTCGGCCATGCCTTCGTCGAGCTCGGCGCTCTCGGCCTGCAGCACCTTGCGCACGCCGGCGATCTTGGCGGCGGCCGCCGCGGCCGCGTCGCAGCCCTTGCCGGCGACCAGTACGTCGACATCGCCGGAGAGGCTCAGCGCCGCGGTGATGGTCTTGTTGGTGGTGTCGCGGACATGCGTGTTGTCATGGTCGGCGATGACGAGCACGGCCATTAGAGCACCCCCGCTTCGTTCTTGAGTTTGTTGACCAGCTCGGCGGCGGTCTCGACCTTCACGCCGGCCACGCGCTTCGGCGGCTCGGTCACCTTCAGCACGGTCAGACGCGGCGCGACGTCGACGCCGTAGCTCGCCACTTCCTTGACGTCGATCGGCTTCTTCTTGGCCTTCATGATGTTGGGCAGCGACGCATAGCGTGGCTCGTTCAGGCGCAGGTCGGCGGTGACGATCGCCGGCAGGTCGACTTCCAGCGTCTGCAGGCCGCCGTCGATCTCGCGGGTCACCTTGGCCTTGCCGCCCTCGATCTCAACCTTGGAAGCGAAGGTGGCTTGCGGCCAGCCGAGCAAGGCGGCCAACATCTGACCGGTGGCGTTGTTGTCGCCGTCGATGGCCTGCTTGCCCATCAAGACGAGGTCGGGCTTCTCTTCCTCGATCACCGCCTTCAGCAGCTTGGCGACGGCCAGCGGCTCCGGATCGGCGTCAGACTGGACCAGGATGCCGCGATCGGCCCCCATCGCCAGCGCGTTGCGGATGGTCTCACCCGCCTGCGCCGGGCCCACCGAGACGGCGACCACTTCCTCGGCGACGCCCTTCTCCTTCATGCGCACCGCCTCTTCGACGGCGATCTCGCAGAAGGGATTGATGGACATCTTCTGATTGGCCAGGTCGACGCCCGTCGAATCGGACTTCACCCGCGCCTTGATGTTGGAATCGAGCACCCGTTTGACCGGGACCAGCACTTTCATCGGTGTCGTTCGCCTTAAGTTTTGGGTCTGGCTGGAGGGCGAAAGAGCGGTCGCCCGGACCTAGCGCGCATGGGGCAATAACGTCTTGGCCGGCGTTTGCAAGTGCGCGGGCGCCGCGAAACGCCGCTCGCGGATGGCGTCGCAACCCTGGCGCGGGCGGCCCGATCCTGCGAAAATGGGCCGATGTTTCGACTTCTTGGGCGTGTCCAGCTCTTCTATGTCGGCCTCTTCCTGGCCGCGTGCGTCGCCGTGCTTGCCTACGAGGCCTACTACGTCTGGCCGATGCAGGCGTGCGAGAAGGAAGGGCGCTGGTGGTCGATCAAGTACCACGAGTGCGGCACGCCAATCCCGATCTGGCGGCTCACCGGGCGCATCCCGCAAGGCACCAACCCGATCAGCCCCACGCCGCTCGTCGGTGAACCCGTGTCGGTCCCGCCCGGGGGGCCAATCAAGGCGCCTCACTAGACCTATCGCCTCAGCGCGTCGCGCCGGGGGTCCAGAGGACGTCGGCGCGGCCCTCGTCGTTGGCGTAGCGAGCGGCGACGAACAGCAGGTCTGACAGCCGGTTGAGGTACTTCAACGTCGCCTCCCCCACCGGCTCGCGCGCCGCCAGGGCGACGCAGTTGCGCTCGGCCCGGCGGCAGACCGTGCGGGCCAGATGCAGCGCCGCCGCCGCCGGAGATCCTCCCGGCAGCACGAACGACGTCAGCGGGGCCATCCCCTCGTTCATCTGATCGATCTCGACTTCCAGACGGTCGACCTGGCTGGCGAGGATACGCAGGCGCGGTCGCTCGGCCTCGTCGGTCGCGGGCGGGGTCGCCAGATCCGCGCCGACGTCGAAGAGGTCGTTCTGGATCCGCGCCAGGATCGCATCCAGCAGCGGTGAGGCCCTGGTCGAGAGCCGCGCCAGCCCGATCGTCGCATTGGTCTCGTCGACGCCGCCGTAGGCCTCGACCCGCAGGTCGGCCTTGGAGACCGGGGCGCCCGACGCCAGCCGAGTGGTCCCAGCGTCGCCCGTCCGCGTATAGATCTTGTTCAAGGTGACCATCGGCCCGTCCTAGTGACCGCGGCTCAGCCAGAACACGGCGGCGAGGAGCACGATGGCCGTGAACTGCAGGGCGACCCTCAGACGCATCAGCCGGTTCGACCAGGTGCGCCCGAATTGCCCACCTCGAAACAGGGCGAAAAAGCCCGTGCCCAGCGTCGCCGCTACCGCAACCAGGCAGAGCCCAAGGAGGATGATGAGAAACTCACGCATGTGAGCAACACTAGGCGCAAGCGCCGCGACGGGCCAGCGCCCAAGCGGTACTTGAACGTCGTTCCGCGGCTCACTAACTGAACGCGATCAACGAACGCAATCGTCACCGCGTGACCCGCTAAGCTGCACAACTTCGTCATTCATGCGTCAATTTGGCGCGCGGCGTCGAAAAAATGCGGCAAAGCTCGCGGAACACGTGTAGCACCCGCGCCCAACTCGTTTCCGGCCGCCTAGGCTGTCGAACGTGTTCGCCCAACCTGTCATACCCCGGCCAAGCTCCGGGCGAGACGCCGACCTAGAGGTTACGAGAGCTTATGCCCGCGGCTCAACCCCAACCGCACGCCACTCCCCGTGGCGCCAGCGACAAGGCGAGAGTCGTCAGCCAGCTGATCATCGAACTGCGCGACGCTGCGTGTGACGGGAGGCCCCTGGCCCCTGGTCTAGCCGGCCGGCCGAAGCGTGCCGTTGAACAATACTGCGCCCCCTTCGAGCAGCCCGCCGACGCCGACCTTCTGGTCCGAACGGATGAGAAGACATGAACCAGATCACCTATGGCGCACTTGCCGCCGTCCCCACCGCCGCCAGGCCTAACCAGCGCGCCCTCGCCAAACAGCGCACCCGCGAGAAGATCGTCTCGGCCGCCAAGGCGCTCTTCGCCGAGCGCGGCTACGAAGGCGCCACGATCCGCGACATCGCCCGGGCAGCCGGGATGTCGACCGGCGCGGTGTTCGCCAGCTTCAGCGACAAATCCGACCTCTTCAGCGAGATCGCCGAGACCGAGCAGGCCGAACTTCTGGCCGCGATGAAGCTGGCCGCGGAAGACCTCACCGGCCGCGCCGCGGTTCACGCCATGCTGGCCGCCGCCGCCGATCGGCACATGGCCGACCTCGCCCTCTTCCAGGCGGTGATGAGCACGCTCTGGACGCCGGGCCTGGCCGAACGCGTTCGCCGCCGCCTCGACCGCCGACCGGCGATGGCCCTGGTCCAGGCCGCCGTGCGCCAGGAACTCGGCTGCGAAGCCGCCAACGTCGACACCGCCCTGCTCGGCGAGTGGATCTGGGACAGCTACGTCGCCACGTTGCGGCGCGCGGCGCTTGACGGCCTCGCGCTCGATGCGGTGAAAACCCGGGTGCGAGACGCGACCCAGGCGCTGATCGCGGGAACCCGCCGCAACTAGACCGGGGCCGCTCGTTTTGGGGGAGACGACCGATTTCGGGGCTGAGGGACACGCGTAAAGCGGCGACGCGGCGACGCGTGCTCGACGCAGCGCGGGAGCTGTTCGAGGAAGTCGGCTACGACGACGCGACCATCCGCGCGATCGCCAAGCGCGCCGGCGTGTCCGTCGGCAGCGTCTTCACCGGCTTCACCTCCAAGGCCGACGTTTTGGGCGAGGTGGTCCAGGAACGCCTCAGCGATCTCTACGCCGACCTGGACCAGGTGACGCCGCACCTGCGCGGCTCGACCGCCGATCGCTGCCGCTCGATGTTCGCGGTGCACTACGCCTTCGAGTTCCGGCGGCTGCGGCTCTTCCTGGCCTACATCTCGGTCGCCTTCGACTGGCAAGACGACCCCCAAACGCCGGTGATGGGCTCCAATCCGCGGCTCCGCGGCATGGTCCACGATTGTCTGACCGAGGGGATCCTGCGCGGCGACGTGCGCCGCGACGCCGACCTCGACCTGGCGGTCGAGATGCTGGTCGGCAGCTATGCCTGGAATTACCGCCTGGCGGCCACCGACGGCGCCGACGCTGCGCGGCTGACCGACCTGTTCGACCGTCAGGTCGGCCTGATCTTCGACGGCCTGGCGCCGGCCCGCTCGTAGGGGCGCGATTTCGCTTGCCTGCCGCCGGGTGATCGCCGCAGGCAGTCGGCCCCCGCTGGAGCCCAGGCCCGATGATCACCGTCCATCACCTCAACGAGTCGCGCTCGCAGCGCATCCTTTGGCTGCTGGAGGAACTCGGGCTGCCCTACGAGATCAAGTTCTATCAGCGCGATGCGACCACCAACCTCGCGCCGCCGGAGCTGCTGGCAGTCCACCCGCTCGGCAAGTCGCCGGTGATCACCGACGGCGATCGCACCATCGCCGAGTCCGGCGCGATCGTGGACTACATCGTCCGCCGCCACGCCGGCGGCCGCCTCGCGCCCGATCCGGCGTCGGCCGACTACGATCGCTACCAGGAATGGCTGCACTACGCCGAAGGCTCGGCCATGCTGCCGTTGATGCTGCTGCTCTACACGCTGCGCCTCGGCGAAGCCGGCGCGGGGCTGCAGCCCCGGATCAGCGAAGAGATCGCCAACCACCTCGGCTATGTGAACAAGAGCCTCGAGGGCCGCGACTACCTGATGGGCGACTTCTCGGCGGCCGACGTCCAGATGAGCTTCGTCGGCGAAGTCGGCCGCGCCTTCGGCCGCCTGGCAGACCACCCCAACGTGGACGCCTGGGTGAGCCGCTTGCACGAACGCGCTGGGTACAAGGCCGGTATCGCGAAGGGCGGGGCGTATAATCTGGGGCGGTAGGGATTCGGACGTATCACCAATTCCCTATATTTCCCAAATAGTTGTCGTCCCGGAAGACGCGAAGCGTCTATCCGGGACCTCCTCGGCGCGATCGAGCGAAGCAGATCCCGGATCTGCGCCGCGTTGCGGCTTGTCCGGGATGACATTGTTGGTTGGAAGCGGGGCGCAGCTGGCGGCCGCTCCTACATCCCTGGCTCGTCCAGCCAGCCTTCCAGGAAGTCGAACACCGCCGCCTTGAAGAGCGCGTGCGGGATGGCTGAGAAGTGGTCGCAGGCGGGCAAGGTGACCGACTTGGCGCCGGGGATCGCGGCGGCGAGCCCCTGCGGGTCGCCGGCCATCTCGTCGCGGGAGCCGGCCACCACCAGCGTCGGCACGCGCATCCCCATCAGGTCGTCCGCGGTCAACGCGCCGCCTCCTCCGCGGCCCTCGGTGAAAGCGGCCAGCGCCAGCCGGTCCTCGCCCTGCTGGTCGGCGAACAGGCGAAAGCCCTTCATGGTCTTCTCAGTGATCGTCTCCGGATCGGCGGCCCGCATCGCGTCGGCCATGGTCATCGTCGAGGTGGACGCCGGCGGCGGCTTCAGCATCCGGTCGCCGATGCCGCCGACGATCAGGTTGGCGACCCGGTCCGGGTGCTCGAGCGCCGTCTGCAGCGAGAGCCGCGCGCCCATCGAGTAGCCAAGCAGGTCGACGCGGCCGAGCTCCAGATGGTCCATCAGCCCGATGATGTCGCCCATCAGCAGGTCGCGGCCGTAGGCGGCCGGATCGTGCGGCTTGTCGCTCTCGCCGTGGCCGCGCTGGTCGAAGGCGATCAGGCGGTAGTTCTTGCGCTCGAACGCGCCGTACCAGCCCAGCCGCCGCCAGTTCTCCGCCCGGCTGGTGGCGAAGCCGTGCACCAAGAGGACGGTCCCGGCGAGGTCGCCCGCCGGCGGGATGTCGTCGTACGCGAGGCTCAGCCCGCCGGAAGTGAAGGTCGCCATGGCGCCACCCTAAGCGGACATCCCCGCCGGCGGCAAATCCTGCGACGGGCCTGCGCTGTCAGTGCAGCGCGCCGCTGATCAGGATGACGAGCCCGAGCCACAGCGCCGCCGCGGCCAGGATCACCAGCAGGCTGAGGCCATAGCGGACCACGGCCGGGTAGCTGCTGCGCAGGACTTGCGCGTTCACATAGGCCGCGACGCCACCGCAGAGGCCGCCGAGGAAGCCGCCGACGATCAGCAGCGCCAGCGGCAGCAGGATCCAGACGTACTCGTACCAGGCGAACGGCCGCGCTAGCGTGATCGTGCGCTCGCCGGCCTGGATCTGCGGGATCGGGTCGATGAAGCCCTTCAGCCGCATCGCGACCGGGGTCCCGGCATTGTCGGTCAGCGTGAACGTCCGGCCCTTGCGCGGCGCCGCGACGCCGTCGACCACCACCGCCGCCCCGGTCATCAGCCCCATCGGCCTCAGCGCCAGCCGGCGTCCCTCGAACCCCGGATAGTCGAACGGTATCGGATCGGCCACGGCGTCGCTCCTTGTCGCGGCAGAGCTTCGCCTGCCGCCACAGTGCGATCAAGCTGGTCGGTCAGCCGGCTCCCGTCGAGCCGAAGCCGCCGGCGCCGCGGGCGGTTTCGTCGAGGGCGTCGGTCTCGTCCCAGGTCGCTTGCACCACCGGCGAGATCAAGAGCTGGGCGATGCGTTCGCCGCGGCGGACGACGAAGTTCTCCGGCCCGTGGTTGATCAGGATCACCTTCACCTCGCCGCGGTAGTCGGCGTCGACGGTGCCGGGCGAGTTCAGGCAGGTGACGCCGTGGCGCAGCGCCAGGCCCGAGCGCGGCCGCACCTGGCCTTCGAAGCCCGGCGGGATCGCCATCGCCAGCCCCGTCGGCACGGCGTGTCGGTCGCCGGGGCGCAAGGTCAGCGGCTCGTCCTCCGGCACCGCGGCGCGCAGGTCCATGCCGGCGGCGTGCGCCGTCTCGTAGGCCGGCAGCGGCAGGCCCTGGCCGTGCGGCAGGCGCATCACCGCCACTTTCGGGTTCACGCCAGATCCTCGGCGATGCGCTCGGCCAAGCGGCGGGCGACCTCGATCTTCGAGGCGCGCGGCCACTGGTCGGTGCCTTGCGGGTAGACCAGCAGCACCTCGTTCTCATCGCCGCCCATGATGCCGTCGGTGCTGACGTCGTTGGCGACGATCCAGTCGCAGCCCTTGCGCTGCAGCTTGCCCCTGGCCAGCGCCTCGAGGTCGTTGGTCTCGGCGGCGAACCCGACCACCAGCTTCGGCCGGCCGGCGCCATGGGCCGAGAGCGTCGCCAGGATGTCCGGGTTCTCGACCAGACGGATCGTCGGCGGGCCCTCGTGGCTCTTCTTCATCTTCACCGCGAACACCTCGTCCGCGCGCCAGTCGGCCACCGCGGCGACGCAGACCGCGGCGTCGGCGGGGAGCGCGGCGCGGCAGGCGGCCAGCATCTCTTGCGCGGTCTCGACATCGACGCGGGTGACGCCGGGTGGGGCGGCGATCGCCACCGGGCCAGCCACCAGGGTCACCCGGGCGCCCAGCGCCGCCAAAGCGCCGGCGATGGCGAAGCCCTGCTTGCCGGACGAGCGGTTGGTGATCACCCGCACCGGATCGATCGGCTCGGCGGTGGGGCCGGCAGTGATCAGCACGTGCTTGCCGGCTAGGGGACCTACGGGGCCGCCCGCCTCGCCGGTGCTCAGCATCGCCATCGCCGCATCGAAGATCGCCGGCGGCTCGGCCATCCGGCCCGGCCCGAACTCGCCGCAGGCCATCGCACCGTCATCTGGCCCGACGAAGGCGACCCCATCGGCCTTCAGCTGGGCGAGGTTGCGCTGAGTGGCGGCGTGCAGCCACATCCGCACGTTCATCGCCGGCGCCATCAGCACCGGCTTGTCGGTGGCCAAGAGCGTGGTCGAGGCGAGATCGCCGGCGAGCCCGTTCGCCGCCTTGGCCATCAGGTCGGCGGTCGCCGGCGCCACCACCACCAGGTCGGCCGAGCGCGATAGTTCGATGTGACCCATCTGCGCCTCGTCGGTGAGGCTGAAGAGGTCCTGGTAGACCTTGTCTTCGCTGAGCGCGGCCAGCGACAGCGGGGTGACGAACTCCGCCCCCGCCGCGGTCAGGATTGGCCGCACCGCGACACCCGCCTTGCGGAACAGCCGCGTCAGCTCCAGCGCCTTGTAGGCCGCCACGCCGCCGCCGACGATCAGAAGCACCCGCCTCTGGCTCAAGGTCCGCGCCCTCCGGGGAAAAACGGCGCCCGCTCTTATCGCGAAGATAGCGCTGGACAAAGCCCGGAAGATGTTCTTTCTTTGTTCATGACACGTCAGGGTAAGGGCGGGAACCGGGAAATGAAGATCAAAGTTGTTTGGCTCGTGGGTGCCGCTGCGCTCGCTCTGGCGCTCGCAGCCTGCGACGCTGGGCCATCGGCCAACGGCGGCAAGGCCGGCGCGCCACCACCGTCCGTAGGCGGCGCAACGACCGCGAATGCGGGAGGCGGCTCTGCGACGACATCGAGCGGTGCGAGCGGCCAGTCCGCGTCGGTGGACCCGCGGGACGTACCTGCGCCGCTGGCGGGCGACGGCAAGGCTATCTGGGCGGCCAACAAGAAGCACACCGCGCAGGAGAACGCCGACTATCAGTTCGGCAAGAACGGCAAGGACTTCGGCGCCGCCAGCGAGGCGGACTACGTCACCAAGGTCCACGCCTTCGTCGATGCGCCGCCGGCGGGCATCCAGAAGGTCGAACGCGATAACGGCGACGCGCTGCTCTACGACGCCAAGTCGAACACCTTCGCGGTGGTGACCAAGGCCGGCGTGCCGCGCACGATGTTCAAGCCACGAGACGGCGCCAACTACTGGCGCCAGCAAGTCGCCCGCGAAAGCGCCCGCTCGAACGGGGACGACAAGTCGGAGAGCTAGCGGCTGAAGGCCTAGGCCTAGTCCGCTCTTCCCGCGCAAGCGGGGACCCAGGCCTTTGACCACGAACCTCACGAACCCCACCAACGGCGGGTGAGGTTCGAACGCCGGCGGCCTCGTTCGTGCTTTTCGTGAGGTTCGTGGTCAAAACCTTCGAACCTCGACGCGTCTCAGTGTCGCCGGGCTAGCGCGAGACCGCGACCCGGAAGGCGACCGCCAGCGCGAACGCGAGCGCGCTGGAGGCGGCGCCGGCGAGGAACCAGATCGCCTTGCTGACCCCCCGCGCCGGCTCCGGTGGCACGGCTTCGGCAACCGACACCGCAGCCTCCCCCTCGGGCTCGGCCATCTTTGCCAGCACCGTGACCGCCGCGCGGGCTTCGCGGGCAAAATCGCGCACCCGGGCCGCTGGCGACAGCTCGCGGGCGATCCAGCGCGCCACCACCGGTTCGGCGGCGGCCCAGATGTCGTTGGCCGGGTCGATCCGCCGTGCGACGCCCTCGACCGTGACCATGGTCTTCTGCAGCAGCACCAGTTCGGGCCGCAGGCGCATGTCGAAGAGGGCGGTGATCTGGAACAGTTGCGCCAGCAGCCGGCCCATCGACACATCGTTGGCCTTCAGCCCGAACACTGGCTCGCCCACCGCCCGCAGCGCCTGGGCGAACGCGGCCTGGTCGTGGTGCGCGGGCACGTAGCCGGCGTCGAAGTGGACCTTGGAGACCCGCGCATAGTCGCGGCGCAGGAACCCCCAGAGGATCTCGGCCAGATAGCGCCGCTCGCCGGGCCCGAGCCGCCCCACGATGCCGAAGTCCACGGCCGTCAGCCGCGCTGGCGCTGCGACGAACAGGTTCCCCTCGTGCAGGTCGGCGTGGAAGACGCCGTGATCGAGCGCCTGGGCCAGGAAGGCGCGGATTAGGTTGTTGGCCAAGAGCGGCCGGTCGAGACCGGGCGTCGCCAGCGCCGCGGGGTCGGAGAGCGGCGCGCCGGTCGCCCACTCCAGCGTCAGCACCCGCCGCGCGACCCCGTCCCAGACCACCGGCGGCGCGCGCATATACCCGTCGTGCGCCATCACCGCGCGCAGCTCGTCGGCGCCGGCGGCCTCGAAACGCAGATCGACCTCCAGCTCCAGCGCCCGGATCACCGTCTGGGCGAACGCCTGCGGCTCCAGCCTGCGCGCCGCCGGCGCCCAGGCTTCGGCCAAGCGCGCCGCCGTGCGCAGCGCCTCGGCGTCGGCGGCGATCCGGCGCTCGATCCCCGGCCGCAGCACCTTCACCGCAACGCGTCGCCCGCTGGTCAAGGTGGCGGGATGAGCCTGCGCCAGCGAGGCGCCGGCCATCGCCGGCTCGAAGCTGCCGTAGAGTTCCTCCAGCGGCCGTCCCAGCGCGGCGGCGACTTCCAGCTTGGCGGCGCCCACGTCGAAGGGTTCCAGCCGGTCCTTCAGCCGCGACAGGTCGTCGGCGAAGGCAGCGCCGAAGATGTCGGCGCGGGTGGAGAGGAACTGGCCGAGCTTGATGCCGACCGGCCCCAATCGCTCCAGCGCGCCGGCCAGCCGCTCGCCGGGCCGTCCGCGCCGGCTGGCCCCGCCGCGGAACAGCCGCAGGGTCCGCGCCAGCGTCCGCGCCCCCGCCGGCAGCATCGGGTCGAGCTCACGCGGCATCAGCGCGTCGGCGCGGATCAGGATGAGGGCCGCGCCGGCCAGGCGCCCGTACGATCCCAGCCGGGACATGCGGGCCTAGATCGCCCAGCCCTGATGGAGCGCGACGACCCCGCCGGTGAAGTTGGTGAAGCTGACCCGGCCGAACCCGGCGCCCGCCATCAGCTTCGCCAGCGTCTTCTGGTCGGGAAAGCGCCGGATGCTCTCGACCAGGTACTGGTAGGCGTCCTCGTCGCCGGCCACGCGGCCGCCGATCTTGGGGATCACCTTGAACGAATAGGCGTCATAGGCTCGCCGCAGCGCCGGCGCGGTCACCTTGGAGAACTCCAGGCAGAGGAAGCGGCCGCCCGGCTTCATCACCCGCCGCGCCTCGGCCAGTGCGGCCGGAATGTCGGTCACGTTGCGCAGGCCAAAGCTGATCGAATAGGCGTCGGCGCTGGCGTCGCCCAGCGGCAGCCGCTGCGCATCGCCCACGGCCCAGACGATGTCGGCCGTCTCGCCGCGAGCGCGGCCGGCGCCGACCATCTCGGCGTTGTAGTCGACGACCACGATCTTCGCTGGTGCGCCGCCGCGCCGCCCCTGCGCCGCCCGGGCCAGCGCTGCGTAGCGGCGGGCAAGGTCGCCGGTTCCGCCGGCGCAGTCGACGATCGTCTCGCCGGGCTGGGGGTTCAGCCTGGCCGCCGCTGCGTCCTTCCAGAGGCGGTGCGCGCCCAGGCTCATCAGGTCGTTCATCAGGTCGTAGCGGCCGGCGACGCGCTCGAACACGCCGCGCACCAGGCCGGGCTTCTCGGCCGGCTCGACGTCGCGATATCCAAAGGTGGCGCTCATCGCCGGTCTATTAGGCCGGAACCCGCCGACGCGCCAACGCCGCCCCGGCTACGCCTGATTTTTCACCTGCCATTTCCTTGCCGCCCGAACGCGCACTATGCATGGGCGATGCCCGAACTGCCCGAGGTTGAAACGATCCGGCGCGGCCTGGCGCCCGTGCTGGAAGGCGCGCGGCTGGCCAGGGTCGAGGCGCGCCGGCCCGACCTGCGTTTCCCGCTGCCGGAGGGCTTCGTCCAGCGCCTGACCGGGGCGCGGATCGAGCGCCTGGACCGCCGCGCCAAGTACCTGATGGCCCGCCTCGACCGCGACGAGACCCTGGTCATGCACCTGGGCATGAGCGGCCGCTTCGAGATCACCGGAGCAGCGACACATATGCGCCCGGGTGACTTCGCCCTGGCCCAGCCGCCCGATCCGCGTCACGCCCACATCGTATTCGAGACCGAGGCTGGCGTCGTGATCACCTACTACGACCCACGCCGCTTCGGTTACATGGACCTGATCGCCACCGACGCGCTCGAGCAGCACCCCTGGTTCAAGGGCCTAGGGCCTGAGCCTCTGAGCGAAGCCTTCGACGCCGCCCACATGGCGCAGGCGTTCGCTGGCCGCCGCCAGAGTGTGAAGGCGACCCTGCTCGATCAGCGCATCGTCGCCGGCCTCGGCAACATCTACGTTTCCGAGGCGCTGTTCCGCGCCGGCATTGCGCCGGACCGGGCCGTCGGGTCGATCGGCCGGCGCAAGCTGACCGAGCTCGCCAAGGCGATCCGAGCGGTGCTCGAGGACGCGATCGCGGCTGGCGGCTCGACCTTGCGCGACTACGCCAGCGCCGACGGCTCGCTGGGCTACTTCCAGCACCGGTTCCAGGTCTACGGCCGCGAGGGTGAACCGTGCGTCCGGGGAGCGTGCAAGGGCGTCGTGGTGCGCACGGTGCAGTCCGGCCGCTCCACCTTTGCCTGTGAGCGGTGCCAGTCTTGAAGTTCGGTCGAGCTGCAGCCTGGGCGGCAGCCGCGTTCTGCCTGGCGTCCGCATCGCCGGCCCTCGCCAAGCCACCGGTGTGGACCGTGCACGCTGGCGCCACCACGATCACCCTCTTCGGCTCGGTGCACCTGCTGCCGCCAGGGCTCGACTGGCGCCCGCCCGAACTGGATCAGGCGCTCGCCTCCGCCGACGAACTCTGGTTCGAGCTGCCGATCACGCCGGAGGTCAGCAACGAGGCCGCTGCGCTCTCGATGGCGCGCGGCGGCCTGCCCAAGGGTCGCAGCCTGACCGCGATGATGAGCGTCGATGAGGCCACACGCCTGATCGCCGCCAGCGTCTCGCTCAACTGTGCGCCAGAGGCGCTCGATCGCATGCAGCCGTGGATGGCCGATCTCACCTTGTCGGTGGCCGAGGACGCCCGCGGTGGGGCCAGCGCGTCGGACGGGGTCGAGGGGTTAATCCAGGCGTCGGCGGCGCCGACCGTGCGGCGGCGCGCGTTCGAGACCGCCACCCAGCAGATCGAGTTCCTTGCCGGCGCCCCGATCAAGGACCAGCTGGCGTCGCTGAACTGGACCGTCTCGGAAATCCAGGACGATCCGGCCTCGTACCAGCGGGTAGTCGGCGAGTGGATGGACGGCAACGTCAGCGCGCTCGAACACGACGCGCTGGAGCCGCTGCAGCGCATCTCGCCGACGCTCTATGCCCGGCTCATCGACGAGCGCAATCACCGCTGGGCGGCCACCCTCGCCGCCCGGCTGTCCAAACCCGGTCATGTGGTCGTGGTGGTCGGGGTCGGGCATCTGGTCGGTCCCGGCGGGCTGCCGGCGCTGCTGCGGGCCAGGGGTTACACGGTCGACGGCCCCTGAGCGGGCGCCGAAGCCACGGCGCCAGACTCTCTCCAGTTGCCGCATTGACCCTTCAGAGGGCTTTGGCGTATATCGCCGCCTCCTTTTTCCGGCGCCGCGTTCGGCGCCCATTGTTCGAAGGCCGTCCAAGGACCATGGCGAATAACCCCGGCGCCAAGAAGGCGATCCGCAAGATCGCGCGTCGCACTGAAGTCAACAAAGCCCGACGCTCGCGCGTTCGCACCTTCGTGCGGAAGTTCGAAGAGGCGCTGGCGACGGGCGATCTGGGCGTGGCCAAGGCCGCGTTCACCGATGTTCAATCCGAGCTGATGCGCGCTGTCGGCAAAGGCGTCGTGCACAAGAATACCGGCTCGCGCAAAGTGTCGCGCCTGGCCGCGCAGCTGAAGAAGCTCCAGGCCGCCTGAGCGGCCTTGGCCTAGACTAACCTATTGTTATTACTATGAAACCCGCGGGGCGCCTGCTCCGTGGGCGGATGCGCGTGGGAGACACGAATTCAGCCGATCCCGGTCAATTTCTGCGACAAAGTGGCCAGCCGAAAATGCTAACTGTAAGCCTTTCCGCAAGGTGCGAATGTCAAGCGCCTTTTTTGCTTGCGGCGCCCTCCGAATCCCATTGACGGCAACCCTCGCCGGCGTAGTCTGAGCCTCTCAACGCATTGCCATTGTACTGATGAATGAGCGGCGGCGGCAAGTATCCGCTCGTCCCGCCGAAGAATCTGTGTCTGTACGCTTACTTAAGAGAGGTCATGGCTCGCGGGGGGCGGCATGGCCACCCTGGCCTAGAATGGGCGAGGGGCGGGATCGGGGGGATCTAGGGCTGATGGCCAATAAGGGACTGGCGGAAATGGCGTCGGTGACGCCCACGGGCGTGTGGGTGAAAGCAAGCCAGGCCCTGAGGGGCGAGCTCGGCGACGACACCTTCGGCTCGTGGCTGGCGCAGGCCTGCCTGCGGACCGCGCCCGGGGGCAATCTGTGCCTCGTCACCCCGACCGGCATCGCCCGCGACTGGATCCGCCGCTACGCGTGGCGCCGGATCGGCGAACTCTGGGCGATGTACGATCCGGAATCGCGCACCCTGTCGCTGAAATCGCGGCTGGAGTTCGAAGCGGAAGGTGGCGAAGCGCAAGCGCGTCCATTGCCGATCGAGGCCACGGAGCCGGTTTCCACCGACAGTCCGGCGACCGCGCCGATCGCGTCGGCTCGCCCGACGCGCAGCCAGTGGCTGCAGGACCGCTTCACTTTCGACAGCTTCGTCAAAGGCCCGTCCAACGAGTTCGCCCTGGCGGTCGCCCGCCGGGTGGCGTCCTGGGCCGACGGCCACTTCAACCCGGTGGTTTTCCACGGCGCCTACGGCTTTGGCAAAACCCACCTGCTCAACGCCATCGCCTGGGAGGCGATGCACACCGCGCCGGAGAAAAAGGTGGTGTACCTCACCGCCGAGCGGTTCCTGTCGTCGTTCGTGCGGGCGCTGATGGAGCGCAAGGCGGCGGACTTCAAGGACGAGCTGCGCTCGGCCGACCTGCTGCTGATCGACGACGTCCACTTCATCGGCGGCAAGCAGTCCTCCGAGGAAGAGCTGTTCCACACCCTGGCTGCGTTGATGGAAGACGGCCGCCGCGTGGTGTTCTCCGCCGACCGCCCGCCCTCGGCGCTGACCGAGATCGACGCGCGGCTGCGCTCGCACCTCTCCGCCGGCCTCGTCTGCGGCATCGAGCCGGCCGACCGCTCGCTCAGGCTCGACATCCTGGAGCGCAAGGCCGCGGTGCTCGGCCGCCAGCAGGGCGTCGCGGCGCAGATGCGCCCCGAGGTGCTGCAGTTCCTCGCCGACCGCTTCACCGACAGCGTGCGCGAGTTGGAGGGGGCGCTGAACACCCTGATCGTCCGCGCCGGCGCCGGGGTCGGCGGCCTCACGCTGGAAGAGACCCAGGCGTTCCTCGGCCCGCACCTGCGCGGCGGCGAGAAGCGGGTCACCGTCGACGACATCCAGAAGGCGACGTCGGAGCACTTCGGCCTCAAACAGGCCGACCTGATCTCCGAGCGCCGCACCCGCTCGGTCGCCCGGCCCCGCCAGGCGGCGATGTGGCTGGCCAAGCAGCTGACCACGCGCTCGCTGCCCGATATCGGCCGCAGGTTCGGCGGCCGCGACCACACCACCGTGCTCCACGCCGTCCGCCGCATCGAGGCGCTCCGCCAGGAAGACAGCCAGCTGGCCCGCGACCTGGAGGCGTTGACGCGGAAGCTGCGCGGGAGCTAAGGGGCCATCGGTCTGCCTTCGGTTCTGCTCTCGGGTGGGAGCTAGCCAAAGGTCATAGGCGCCAGTCAGACGTCCATCACGGTCTCTTCGGGCGTCCGAGTGGGCGTGATCTTCGGCTATCGGCATCGGTCAGCGCGTTTCCGAATCTGGTGCGAAGAGGAGCGTCACCGTCACCGTCTCCACCCCCAGTTCGTTCGACACGCGCAGCTGTCGGGATTTGACGACGAACTCTCGATAAAGGCGGCCAAACTCGGCCAAGCCGGCGTAATCGAGTTGAAGGTCCATAGCCGTGAATCCCGCGTTGGCTTCGGCGCCCTCGAACCGCGCCGCCCCGGCCTCGATCGCGCGTTTGAGCCTTCGGATTGTCGCGGTCGCATATCGTGACGCTGCCTGCGCCATGGCCGCTCTGCCTTCGGGGGAGTTCGTGGCCTCGACAGCCGAGAAATGTCGGCTTGTCAGAGAAAAGAGAGCCTCCGGTCGCTTCAGGCCCGGTCTCTGACCGCTTTCGTAGATGAGGCCGGCGTTCTGCAACAAGCTCAAGTGTCGATAGAGGCCGGTCACGGGCCGGCGAATACGTTCAGCCAATTGGCGAGCTGAGAGATCGGCGTCGTTGGCCAGCATGGCGATGATTTCGCGCCGCGGGCCAAACGACATGAGTCTTAACTGCTCGGGGCTGCCGGCGAGATATGGCTGTAGAGGCGGGGCGGCCTGTCTCATAATTCACTTTACCTATATTTTGAGAAATATCATACATCACAGCTCGCGCTCGGTTCCGATCGGTCGCGCGCCATCAAAGGGTGACTTATGAACGTGCGCCGAACCATCGCGCTTAGCGCTATGACCTTGACCATGGGAGGTCTCGGCGGCGGTGCCACCGCGCAGCCCGCGCCAGACCGTGGGCCGGGCCGCTTGGTGCGCATTTCGGATGGCCGAAGAATCTATCTCGACTGCCGGGGTCACGGTAGGCCGACCGTCATTTTCGAAGGGGTGGGCGGCGGCCCATCCGTCACTGACATGCCATCACAACGGTTTGTCGAGAAGTTCACCCGCGTCTGCGTCTACGACCGCGCCGGCTTCGGCTGGAGCGATCCAGCGCCGCCGGGCCGCAGCTTCGAGGAACGGGTCGCCGACCTTCACCAAGCACTCCGCGCGGCTCACGAGCGCGGGCCTTATGTTCTTGTCGGCAGCTCCTTTGGCGGTCTTCTGGCTCGCACTTACACGCGCCTCTGGCCAAAAGAGGTCGTCGGCATGGTGCTGGTGGACTCGGCCGAGGAGGGACACTGGTTTCCCTGGATGACCAAGGCGGGCGGTGAAAACCGTCAAACGCTTCGCGGCTATGCCGACCAAGCGCGTTCAGGGGCGATGCGCCACTCGCTTGAAGCACAGCTTGCTGGGCCAAATTGGTTTACGCCCCAGGAGAAGCGCTGGCTCATTGAAGGTGAATCCCGGCCGGAGCACTGGGAAGCCGCAGTCGACGAAGTCACCGCCTTTGACCGCACGCCCCCCGATATGCGGTTCGCCGGAGCATTCGGCACTTTGGGCGCGCGGCCGCTCGTCGTGCTCAGCCATGGAACCCCTTTCGGCGGCGGAACGGCGGCCGAGGGCGAGCCCGCTTGGGCCGCCGCTCAGGACCGGCTTGCCGCGCTGTCGACCAACAAAGCTCACGTGGTCGCTGCCAAGAATAGTCATATCATCGGCCTCGAAAATCCGCCGCTTGTGGCAGAGGCGGTCCGGACGGTCGTACAGTCGGTGCGCTCTGGCTTCGCGATCGATGCCGAGCCGCTCCTGGCCATGGCGTCGGAGTCGCCCGTAAGCTCAAGTTGGCTGAGCAACGGCCCCGATGCCGCGGAAGAGCGCGGTCGCGACGCGCGTTGAGGCGGAGATAGGGAACAGGGCCCATCTTGGTAGCTGCCGTCGATTCCCGGTCGAACGCGTCATCGGGCGCGCCCCCGGCGTACCGAGCCGGCTTTCACCCTCCCAGCCGCATGAACGGCCGTGGCAGCAGCCCATTCGCCCCAAAGAAAGCCTTCAGGCGGGACCAGCCGTCGCGGGCGTCGGCTTCGTTGAAGCTGGCGCGGTAGTCGGCGTGGAAGCCGTGGCCGGCGTCTTCGTAGAGGATGATCTCGCTCTCGCTCTTGCCGGCCGCCGCCAGCGCGTCGCGCATCGCCGGCACTGACAGCGCAAGCGGGTCCTTGCCGCCGTAGAGACCGAGCACCGGACACTTCAGGTCAGCCGCGTGCTGGACCGGCCAGAGCCTAGCTGGATCGGCGGGCGCGCTCGCCGCTGGCGCCAGTGGGCCGTACCAGGAGACGCCGGCCTTGAAGTCCGGATAGGTCTCGCAGGCGTTCCACACCACCTTGCCGCCCCAGCAGAAGCCGGTGATGCCCATCTTGCGCGCCTCGACCCAGGGCTGGTCGTCGAGCCACCGCAGCGTCGCGCCGACATCGCCCATCACCTGCTGGTCGCTGGCGGCCGCGACGATCTTCATGATCGCCGGGAAGTCGGTCAGCGGCGCCGGATCGCCGGCGCGGTCGAAGAAGCCGGGCGCGACTGCCGCGTAGCCGAGCTTGGCGATGCGGCGGCAGACGTCGAGGATGTAGGCGTGCAGGCCGAACACCTCGTTGACGACGATGATGGTCGGGTAGCGACCGGCGAGCTTGGGGCGAGCGACATAGCCGCGGATCTGCTGGCCCGGCGTCGGCAGCATCACCGTCTCGGTGATCAGCCCCACGTCGTCGGTGACGACCGGCTCGGCGTCTGCTGCGAGCGCGGCGGCGGCATAGCCGCCGAAGATCAGGCCGGCGAGGCCGCGCCGCGACAGGTGGTAGTCCTCGGGCAGATTGCCGTCCGGCCGCTTCAAGGTCAGCATCGCGCGCTCCGAAAAGGTTAACGGGACTGTGACGGCCCTCTCGGCTTCCCGGCCGGAAAGGTCAACCCGGCTCGCGCATCGCGGCTGGCGCGGCGCGTCGCAAGGTCAGGTTGACCCGGCCGCCGCCCGGCAGCAGCCGCGACGAGCCGGAGATGATCCTGTCGACCCCGTGGTAGGCCCGCCGCGCCGCGCCGGCGAGCAGGCAGACATCGCCGGACGCCAGCCGGACCTGACCGGTCGGATCGGTGCGCTTCAGGCCGCCCAATCGGAAGAGCGCGGTGTCGCCCAGCGAGACCGACAGCACCGGGAAGCGGAAGTCGGCTTCGTCGTTGTCGCGGTGCAAGCCCATCATCGCCTCGCCGTCGTAGAGATTGACCAGACAGCAATCGGGCGGCGTCATCGGATCGCAGAGCTCGGCCCAGAGCGACAGCAGCTTCTCAGGGATCGCCGGCCAGGCTTCGCCTGTGACCGGATGGGTGGACTGGTAGCGGTAACCGCGCTCGTCGGTCACCCAGCCGAGGTCGCCCAGATTGACCATCGTGACGCTCATGGGCTTGCCGCCGGGGGTGATGGGCCGGTATGGCGATGCCTGGGCGGCGAGGGACAGCACCTCGTCCGCCAGTTGGCGCTGCGCCGTCTCATCGAGATGGCCGGGGAGCAGGCGAAATCCAGCGATGGTCATTGGCGGGCGATGCTCACTGGACGAACGCGTCTTGCAGCCACGCTTACAGTTCCCTGCGGCGTCCGGACGCCGAAAAAGCACTTGCGGGGGGCCGTCGCGCCCCCAATATCGGTCTCGAAGCGGCGCTTTCCTCCATCTGGAGGCGGCCCCGCGCGGCAAGACCGCACCCAACAAGAGAGACGCAATCGAACCGGGAACGTTCGCAACCGGCGCTTCGTGATTTGAAGGCCACCGCCAGCGTTCGCCATTGAAGGAGCGAGACGAGAGTTTCCATGAGCAAGATTATCGGCATCGACCTTGGCACGACCAACTCGTGCGTGGCCATCATGGACGGCAAACAGCCGAAAGTGATCGAGAACGCGGAGGGCGCGCGCACCACCCCGTCGGTCGTCGGCATCCTCGACGACGGCGAGCGGCTGGTCGGCCAGCCGGCCAAGCGCCAGGCGGTCACCAACCCCTCCAACACCTTCTTCGCCATCAAGCGCCTGATCGGGCGCCAGTACACCGACCCGATGGTCGAGAAGGACAAGGGCATGGTGCCCTACGAGATCGCCAAGGGCGCCAACGGCGATGCCTGGGTGCGCGCCAACGGCACAGACTATTCGCCCCAGCAGATCAGCGCCTTCATCCTGCAGAAGCTGAAGCAGGACGCCGAGGCGCACCTGGGCGAGAAGGTCGAGAAGGCGGTCATCACCGTCCCGGCTTACTTCAACGACGCCCAGCGCCAGGCGACCAAGGACGCCGGCAAGATCGCGGGCCTCGAAGTCCTGCGCATCATCAACGAACCCACCGCCGCGGCGCTCGCCTACGGGCTCGACAAGAGCGAAGGCAAGAAGATCGCCGTCTACGACCTCGGCGGCGGCACCTTCGATGTCTCGATCCTGGAAATCGGCGACGGCGTCTTCGAAGTGAAGGCGACCAACGGCGACACCTTCCTCGGCGGCGAGGACTTCGACCTTCGTCTGGTCGACTACCTGGCCGACGAGTTCAAGAAGGAGCAGGGCGTCGATCTGCGCAAGGACAAGCTCGCCCTGCAGCGCCTCAGGGAAGAGGCCGAGAAGGCCAAGAAGGAGCTCTCCACCACGGCGCAGTACGAGGTGAACCTGCCTTTCATCTCGATGAACGCGTCGGGCCCGCTGCACCTCAACATCAAGGTATCGCGCGCCAAGCTGGAAGCCCTGGTCGACGACCTGATCACCAAGACCATCGGGCCGTGCGATCAGGCGCTGAAGGACGCCGGCCTGAAGAAGACCGACATCGACGAAGTGGTGCTGGTCGGCGGGATGACCCGCATGCCCAAGGTCGTCGAGGTGGTGAAGGAGTTCTTCGGCCGTGAGCCCCACAAGGGCGTCAATCCGGACGAAGTCGTGGCGCTGGGCGCGGCGATCCAGGGCGGCGTGCTGCAAGGCGACGTCAAGGACGTGCTGCTGCTCGACGTCACCCCGCTGACCCTCGGCATCGAGACCCTCGGCGGCGTCTTCACCCCGCTGATCGAACGCAACACCACGATCCCGACCAAGAAGAGCCAGACCTTCTCCACCGCCGACGACAATCAGAACGCGGTGACGATCCGGGTCTTCCAGGGCGAGCGGCCGATGGCGCACGACAACAAGATGCTGGGCCAGTTCGACCTGGTCGGCATCCCGCCGGCGCCGCGCGGCATGCCGCAGATCGAGGTCACCTTCGACATCGACGCCAACGGCATTGTCAACGTCGGGGCCAAGGACAAGGCGACCTCGAAAGAGCAGTCGATCCGCATCCAGGCCAACGGCGGCCTTTCCGACGCCGACATCGAGAAGATGGTCAAGGAAGCCGAGGCCAACGCGGCGTCCGACAAGGTCCGCAAGGAGCTGGTCGAGGCCAAGAACCACGCCGAGCACCTGATCCACTCGACCGAGAAGGCGATGGCCGACCACGGCGACAAGGTCGACGCTTCCGACAAGGCGTCGATCGAGGCGGCGATCGCCGAGCTCAAGGGCGAGATTGAGAGCGAGGACGCCAAGGCGATCGAAGCCAAGACCCAGACCCTGGCCCAGCTGGCGATGAAGCTCGGCGAGGCGATGTACAAGGCCCAGGCGGGCGGTGAGGGCGCGGCCGAAGGCGGCGCTTCGGCTACGGACGAAGGCGTCGTCGACGCAGAGTTCGAGGAAGTCACCGACGACAAGGCCTAAGGGCAGGCGCGGTGACCCGTCCCCTCACGCGTGACGGTTTGCCTCATGGCGGCGGCGTCCCGATTTGCCAAAATGCGGCATTCGGGGAACGTCGCCGCCGCCCTCGCGGGCAAAGACGCCCGCCTCGCGCAATGAGACTTGCAGCGAGGCGGGCGATCTCCCACTTCCAATCCAGACAAAGTTTCAGCATGAAACGCCGGGGCGGCTGACGGTTTATGCGCGATTACTATGAAATCCTGGGCGTCGAGCGGGGCGCGGACGATGTCGGACTGAAGTCCGCCTTCCGCAAGCTCGCCATGGAGCACCACCCCGACCGCAACGGCGGGTGCGAAGACTCCTCGGCGAAATTCAAGGAAATCAACGAGGCCTATTCAGTCCTCTCCGACAAGCAGAAGCGCGCGGCCTACGACCGCTTCGGCCACGCTGGGCTGCAAGGCCAAGGCGGCGCCGGCTTCACCGACGTGCATGACATCTTCAACGAGGTGTTCGGCGACGTCTTCGGCGACATGTTCGGCCGCCAGCAGCAGCGCCGGCCGGCCGGACCGAGCCGCGGCGCCGACCTGCGCTACGACCTGGAGATCAGCCTCGAGCAGGCCTACGCCGGGGCCGAGGTCGAGGTGAAGGTGCCAGCGGCGCTGACCTGCGACGACTGCACCGGCAGCGGTTGTGCTCCCGGCGCCAGCCCCACCGCCTGCGCCAGCTGCGGCGGCGCCGGCCGGGTGCGGGCGAGCCAGGGCTTCTTCACCATCGAGCGCACCTGCCCGCGCTGCGGCGGCGCCGGGCGGCTCGTGCTCGACCCTTGCAAGACGTGCCACGGCCACGGTCAGCTGCGCCGCGAGCGGACGCTGGAAGTGCGCATCCCGCCCGGCGTCGACGACGGCGCGCGGATCCGGCTGGCCGGCGAGGGCGATGCGGGCGCCAGGGGCGGCCCGCGCGGCGATCTCTACATTTTCCTCTCGGTCCAGCCGCACGAGCTCTTCGAGCGCGATGGCCTGGATCTGCTCTGCTCGGTGTGGGTGCCGATGGCCACCGCGGCGCTGGGCGGCGAGGTCGAGGCGCCCTGCCTCCTGGGCGGCGAAAACTGCGACGGCGAGTGCCGGATCGAGGTCAAGGTGCCGGAAGGCGCCCAGACCGGCCGCACCGTGCGCCTGAAGGGCCGCGGCATGCCTTCGCTGCGGTCGCGCGAACGCGGCGACCTCGTGGTCGAACTCTTCATCGAGACCCCGACCAAGCTGTCCGTTCGCCAGAAAGAACTGATGCGCGAATTCGCCGGCCTCTGCGGCGAACAGCAACACCCCCGCACCGCCACCTTCTTCGGCAAAGCCCGCAGGTTCTGGGACGGAATCACCGGGGCGGAGTGAGCGCCTCCCCCAGCCCTCCCCTTCATGGGGAGGGAAGGACGATCCGCCAGGATCGGCCAGGTGGGGATGTCTGACACCTCGCGCCAGTCCGCGGACTTAGCACCCCTCACCAGACTCCCCCACCCGACTGCTTCGCAGTCTACCCTCCCCATGAAGGGGAGGGATGGGGCGGGTGACTAACCCGCCAGCACCCCGATATCCGGCCAGCGGTACGCCGTCTCGGTGAGGCCCTCGCCCCAGCCGTGCGAGGCGACTTCGGCGAAGGCTTCGCCGCCCAGGCGTTCGTAGAACCGGCGGGCGGGTTCGTTGCGGGTGAGCACGAACAGCATCAGCGAGCCCGCGCCCTCGGCTCGAAGCACCCGCGCCGAGGCCTTCAGCAACGCGCGGCCAACGCCGGCGCGCTGGGCCGAGCGCAGCACGTAGAGGGTGAACACCTCGGCGTCGGCGCCGCGGGAGCCGCTGCCGCGCGGTCCGGCGCCGAGCAGAGCGCCTGCGGCGTAGCCGACGGCGCCGTCAGCGCCCTCCGCGATCAAGGTCACCTGGCCCTTGCCGGCCCGCGTCAGGTCGTGCCGAAAACGCCGCGCGTGCATCGGCGCGCTCATCCGCGCCAGCGCCGCCGGCGGCAGGATGCCGGGATAGGTCTCGCGCCACGAGGTGACGTGCACCCGCGCCAGGTCGCCGGCGTCGCCGGGTCCCGCGGGCGAAATGGCGTAGTCGAGCAAGCCTTCCACAGCTTCAACGTTGGGTGCTTCAAGGCCGGCGTCAAGGCGGGTTCAAACACCCGTCGCCAACCGCTAGCGTCGCCCCCATGAACGCGGCGATTCCCATCCCCGATACGCCAGACGCGCAAGCCGTCTCACCCGTGGGCGCGTCGCCGGTGATGACGCAGTTCTTCGACGCCAAGGCGCGCCAGCCGGACGCGCTGATCTTCTTCCGCATGGGCGACTTCTACGAGCTGTTCTTCGAGGACGCGGCCAAGGCCTCGGCCGCGGTCGGCATTGCGCTGACCCACCGGGGAACCCACGCCGGCGCGCCGATCCCGATGGCCGGAGTGCCGGTGCATGCGGCCGAGGCCTACCTCGCCAAGCTGATCCGCGCCGGCTTCAAGGTCGCCGTCTGCGAGCAGATGGAGGACCCCGGCGAGGCGCGGAAGCGCGGCGGCAAGTCGATCGTCCACCGCGACATCGTGCGGGTGGTGACGCCCGGCACCCTCACCGAGGACGGCCTGCTCGAAGCCCGCGGCGCCAACCGGCTGGTGGCCGTGGCTCTGCGCGCCGGCCAGGCGGCCGTCGCCAGCGTCGAGCTTTCCACGGGCGAGGTGGAGTGCTTCGCCCTCGGCAAGGACGCGCTCGCCTCGGCGCTGGCGGCGCTGTCGCCGTCCGAGATTCTGGTCCCCGACCGGCTCTTCGCCGAGCCGGCGATCAGCGCGGCGCTGAAGGCGGCGGGCGGGCTGGTGCAGCCGATGGCCCAGGCGCTGGCCGAACCGTCGGCGTCCGAAGCGCGGTTGAAGCGGCTCTACGGCGTCGAGACCCTCGACGGCTTCGGCGCGCTCACCGGCGCCGAGATCAGCGCGCTCGGGCTGCTGGCGGCGCATCTGGAAGCCACGCAAGGCGGCCGCGCGCCGGCGCTCTCAGCCCCGAGGCGGGCCGGCGAGGCCGACGTGATGGCGATCGACCCGGCCACCCGCGCCAGCCTGGAAATCGAACGCACTCAAGGCGGCGGCGGCCGCGAGGGTTCGCTGCTCTCGGCGATCGACCGCACGGTCACAGCGCCCGGAGCGCGACTGCTCGCGGCGCGTCTGGCGCGCCCACTGATGTCGCACGAGGCGATCGACCGGCGGCTGGATGCGATCGAGTGGTTCCTCGGCCGCCGCGCGCTGCGCCAGAAGCTGCGCGGCCAGCTGAAAGGCGCCGGCGACATGGCCCGCGCGCTGTCTCGTCTGGCGCTGGGTCGCGGCGGGCCGCGCGATCTGGCCGTGCTCCGAGACGGACTGGCGATCGGCGAGGCGGTGGCGGCCCTGCTGGCCGAAGCTCACGATCCGTTGTCGCCCACGCCGGCCGAGCTCGGCGACGCTGGCGCGGCGCTGACCCCGGCCCCGGAGCTAGCGGCGTTCGGCGCGACGCTGCAGTCCGGCCTCGACCCCGAGCTGCCGCTGATGGCGCGCGATGGCGGCTTCGTCGCCCCCGGCGTCCGGCCCGAGCTCGACGAGGCGCGCAGCCTGCAGGGCGACAGCCGCCAGGTGGTCGCCGCGCTGGAGATGCGGTTGCAGGACGAGAGCGGTGTGCCGCTGAAGGTCCGCCACAACGCCGTCCTGGGCTATTTCCTGGAGACCAGCGCGGCCAGGGCCGAGCCGCTCATGCGCGCGCCGCTCTCCGCGCTCTTCATCCACCGCCAGACCATGGCCAACCAGGTGCGCTTCACCACCGTCGAGCTCGCCGACCTGGACACCAAGATCGCCCGGGCTGCCGACCGCGCGCTCGCGATCGAGCTGGAGACGTTCGAGATCTGGCGGGCTGAGGCGCAGGGCCTCGCGCGGCCGATCCAGGCGGCCGCCGAGGCCCTCGCGGTGCTCGACGTGGCGTCGGCGCTGGCCGAGTGGGCGGAAGAGGCCGGCGCCTGCCGCCCGCGAGTCGACCGTTCCTGCGTCTTCGAGGCCGAAGCCGCGCGCCATCCGGTGGTCGAGGCCGCGGTCAAGCGCGCCGGCGACCCCTTCACCCCCAACGATTGCCGCCTCGACGCGGCCGGCGACGCCGGCGCGCGGCTCTCGATCGTCACCGGCCCCAACATGGCCGGCAAGTCGACCTTCCTGCGCCAGAACGCGTTGCTGGCGATCCTCGCCCAGGCCGGCGCCTTCGTGCCGGCGAAGTCGTTCCGGCTCGGCGTCGTCGACCGCCTCTTCAGCCGCGTCGGCGCCGGCGACGACCTGGCGCGCGGCCGCTCGACCTTCATGGCCGAGATGGTCGAAACCGCGGCGATCCTGACCCAGGCGACGCCGCGCTCATTCGTGATCCTGGACGAGATCGGCCGCGGCACCGCCACCTACGACGGCCTGGCCATCGCCTGGGCCTGCGCCGAGGCGCTGCACGACGTGAACCGCTGCCGCGCGCTCTTCGCCACCCACTACCACGAGCTGGCGACGCTGGAGGACCGGCTGGCCCACGTGTCCAACCTCTCGCTGCGGGCCAAGGAGTGGAACGGCGACCTGGTGTTCCTGCACGAGGCCGGGCCCGGTCCCGCCGACCGCTCCTACGGCGTCCAGGTGGCCAAACTGGCTGGCGTGCCGCCAACTGTGGTGGCGCGTGCACGGCAGGTGCTGGACCGGCTGGAGAGCGAGGCGGTCGCCCACCAGGACCTCGCCGACCTGCCGCTGTTCGCTGTCGCTGCGCCAGCGGCCGCGCCCTATGCCGGACCCAGCCCGGTCGAGACCGAACTCGCCGCGCTCGATGTCGATGGCATGAGTCCGCGAGAGGCGATGGACGCACTCTACCGACTGAGAGGGCTGCTGTGACCACCCTGATCCTCGTGCGACATGCCCAGAGCGCGCCCGATCCCGCGCTGCCCGAGCGAGACTGGCCGCTCTCCGAAGCGGGCGTCGGCCAGGCCGCGGCGCTCGCCCCGGTCTTGGCGGCGCTCGGGGTCGATGCGCTCGCGTCCAGCCCGTTCATCCGCGCGATCGAGACTTTGAAGCCCTACGCGACCGCGGCCGGGCTCGACATCGTGGTCGATGAGGACCTGCGCGAGCGAGCGCTCGGCGGCTGGATGCCCGACCTCGCCGACGTCGAAGAGGCGATCCGCCATATGCATGCCGACCTGGACTTCCAGCTTGAGGGCGGCGAGAGCGGCCGCGCCTGCCTCGCCAGGTTCGAGGCGGCGCTCGCCCGCACAGTGGCGGCCAATCCTGGCCGGACCATCGCGGTCGGCTCGCACGGCGGGGTGCTCGGACACCTGATCTCGCGCCACGCCAGCAGCCTGCCAGACCGTTTCTGGCGTCGGATCAGGAACCCGCACCTGTTCATTTTCGACGCCGGCGCCGAAATGCGCTGGATCGGCGAGCGCACGTTTGATGGGGCCGAGCCGCTGGGCCACTTCTGAGCCCACCTGCGACGTTCCGCCCCGGCGGCGCTATCTCGGTCATTTTGACGCTGACGAAAATTTAAGCCGCCAGGGCGCATCCTTAACCCGGGGTAGTGCAGGGCTTACGGGTATGGCTAAGACGACGGGGACGGCGAGCGGCGCCGAGCGAGCACGGCGGCTCGCTATCCGTGCGGTCGATCTGGAAGACGCGCGGCCGATGTTCGACCGCATCGCGCGGACCGCTCACCGGCTCAGCAAGGCGCCGTTCGCGCACGTCAGTCTTGTTGGCGCGGATCAGATCTGGTTCGCTGGCGTCTCCCAAACAGCGCTGCCGCCGGTCGCTCGCGAGCATTCCTTCGTCCGGCACGTGGTGGAAAGCGACGAGGTCTTCTGGGTCGAGGACCTGGCGACCGATCCGCGTTTTCAGGCCAATCCGTTCGTGGTCAATCCGCCGAACTTCCGCTTTTACGCCGGCGCGCCGGTCAAGCTCTCGAACGGCAGCCGTGTCGGCGCCATCTCGATCATCGACACGATCCCTCGCCCCCATGACGGCGAGCTCGCCGCGGCGCTCGAAGACCTCGCCGTGCTGGTGGCGCAGGAATGGGAGCGTCGCAGCGCCGTGCAAGCGCTGAAGCGTGGCGAGGCCAAGGTCCGGGCAGCGAACCGGGTGCTCGAGAGCGTCATCGATCGGGCCCCCGTCGCCCTGCTGATGACCGACACCAAGATGCGCATCGTTCACACCAGCCGCCGCTGGCGTAGCGACATGGGCGTCGCCGACCAGGACCTGACCGGCCTCAACGTCCACGACGTTTTCCCAGGATCGCAGGGACGCTGGGGGCCGGCCCTCGCCAGAGCGCTGAAAGGCGAGACAGTGCGAGCGAAACGAGCACGGCTGGTGCTGCCGAGCGGCGAGCAGCCCTGGGTGCGGTCCGAGATCACCCCATGGCGCGATCAGCGTGGTCGCATCGGCGGGCTGCTGATCATGACCTACGAGATCTCCGACATGGTCGAGGCGTTGGACAAGACGCGCCGCTCCGAGCAGACGTTGAAGCTCGCGCTGGAGATCGGCGAGCTTTCGATGTGGGAGCTCGACCACCGCGGACGCCAATTGAACAATGCTGGTCCGGACGTGCTGGAAAGCACGACGCGCCGCGACTACGACCAGATGTCGACCAACATCTGGCACGGCGTGCACCCCGCCGATCGGCCGGCCGCGGAAGCGGCGTGGAAACGCTACGAGCGCGAGGGCGAGCCGTTCCGCCAGACCTTTCGGATGATGCGCACCGACGGGCCGCACATCTGGGTTCAGGCCGCCAGCGAACAGGTGCGCGACGAGACCGGCAAGGTCGAGCGCACGGTCGGCGTGATGCGCAACATCGACAAGCAGAAGCGGGGCGAGATCGCGCTCGGCAAGGCCAAGGAGGCAGCGGAGAGCGCCAATCGGGCCAAGAGCGAGTTCCTCGCCAACATGAGCCACGAGATCCGCACGCCTCTCAACGGGGTGATGGGGGTGGCCAGCGCGCTCGGCCGCACTGGGCTCGACCGCAATCAACGCGAGATGGTCGGGTTGATCGAGAGCTCAGCCAAGACCCTGGAGAGCCTGCTCTCCGACGTGCTCGACCTGGCGCGGGTCGAGTCCGGACGCCTGGTGCTGGCGGGCGATCCGTTCGACCTCAACCGCTGCCTGGTCGACGTCGGGGCGCTCTTCCAGCCGAGCGCCGAGGCCAAGAGCCTGGACCTCATCGTCGAGCCATGCGCCGAGATCGAGGGGGCGTTCCTGGGCGACGCGCCGCGGATCCGCCAGATCCTCTCCAACCTGGCCTCCAACGCAGTAAAATTCACGCCCGCCGGCGAAGTGCGCCTGAGCGCGACGGCGCTGCGGACGCCAGAGGGCGTCGAGGCGCGGATCAGCGTCCGGGACACCGGAATCGGTTTCGACGAAGAGACCAAGTCTCGACTTTTCGGCCGCTTCGAGCAGGCTGACGGTTCGATTACCCGACAGTACGGAGGCACCGGGCTTGGCCTGGCGATCTCGCGCTCGCTGGCCGAGCGGATGGGCGGCTCGCTGGACGCCGAGGCGACGCCCGGATGCGGCGCGACCTTCGTGCTGACCTTGCCGCTCACCCGTGCCGTCGGCGCGCCGCTGCCGGAGGTTCTGGCGGAGCCGGCTCAGGCTGATCCCTCCAATCAGGGCGTCCGGCCGCTCAAGGTGCTGCTGGCCGAAGACCACGCCATCAACCGCCGCGTCGTCCAGCTGATCCTGGAGTCGGCGGGCGTCGACCTCACCAGCGTCGAGAACGGCGCGCTGGCGGTCGAGGCATGGCGCGGCGGTGACTTCGATCTGGTGCTGATGGATATGCAGATGCCGGTGATGGATGGCCTCAGCGCCATCCGCGAGATCCGCCGGCTCGAAGCTGAGCTAGGCCGCCCGCGCACTGAGATCCAGGCGCTCACCGCCAACGCCATGCCCGAGCACGCCGACGCCTCCCGCACCGCCGGCGCCGACGGCCACCTGACCAAGCCGATCACCGCCGACCAGCTGTTCAGCGTCGTCGAAAGCGCCGCGCGACTGGCTGAGGACGCTCCCGCCGAGCAGCGACGCGCCGGCTAGCCGCCTTCCTTCTCCTCCACCGCCCGCAGCGGCTGCGCTCGCAGTGGAGGAGCAAAGGAAGCGCTTGCGGCGGTCACATGAACGCTCGCTGAACGCCGCGCTCAGCCCCGCCTCAGCCGCGGTGGCGCAATCTCCGCGCCATGGGACGGCGCCTTGCCGCCCGTCGAAAGCGGAGAAGGAACGCGTCATGCGTGTCGATTGGGTCCTGCTGAACGAAGCGGCCCAGGCTGCGGTGCAGGTCGGAGACCTCGTCAGCGTGGAGGCCGGCGGCGCGCCGACGTGGCGCGTGATCAAGCTCACCGACGGCCGCGCCTGGCTCCGCGACGAAGTCCGAGGCCTCGACAGCGTCGCCCCGCTCAGCCAATTCCACTGGAAGGCCAACTTCTACCAGTACTGAACGCTGGCGGCGTCGGCTCAGCCGATGCAGTCGTCCGAACCGACGCGCTCGACCGTGCCTTCGCCCTTGTCGATCCGGCCCGAGCGCTTGCGGACGTAGGCGCCCGGGTCGACCACCTGCCACTTCAGCGGACTGGGCAGGATAGCGATGATCCGGGCGGCCTGCGCCGGGTTCAGCTGGCTGGCGCTGACGTGGAAGTACTTCTGCGCCGCGGCCTCGACACCGTAGAGGCCGGGGCCCATCTCCACGGTGTTGAGATAGACCTCCATGATCCGGTGCTTGCCCCAAATCGCCTCGATCAGGACGGTGAAGTAGGCCTCGAAGCCCTTGCGCACCCACGAACGGTCCGGCCACAGGAACACGTTCTTGGCGGTCTGCTGGCTGATCGTCGAGCCGCCGCGCACGGCGTTTGGCTTCTTCTCGTCGTGCTTCATCGCCTTCTGGATCGCGGTGAAGTCGAAGCCGTGGTGGTCGCAGAAGCGCGCGTCTTCCGCCGCGATCGCAGCCCGGGGCAGCGAAGGCGACATCTTCGAGAGCGATATCCAGCGATGATCGAGGCCATGGCCCTCGGCCATGCGCTCCACCATCAGGATGGTCAGCGGCGGGGCGACGAACCGGTAGACGATCACCGCCAGCACCGGCCCCACGATCAGCACGACGACGAGAGTCAGCAGACTATTGCGGATCAGGCGGCCCCAACGGAAGCCGCCGGTCCTGCTTTTCCTGGCCGGGCCCTTCGCCATGTTGGTCCTTCGTCGCCGCACCCCGCGGTGCTAGCGATGCGTCGCGCCGCGGGCTGGCGTCAAGCGTGGGGAAGAGCCGATGGACGTGACCGAAGCGGTCCGCAAACGCATGTCGTGTCGGGCGTTCAAGCCTGATCCGGTGCCCGGCGAACTCGTCGCCGGCCTGCTGGAAGCCGCCGCCCAGGCGCCGTCCGGCGGCAACCTGCAGCCTTGGCGGGTCTATGCCCTCGCCGGCGCGCCGCTGGCCGAGTTCAAGGCGCTGGTCGCGACGACGCCGATGGAAGAGCCGGAATACGACGTCTACCCGGCGAATCTCTGGGACCCGTTTCGCACCCGACGTTTCGTCTGCGGCGAGGACCTTTACGCGTCGATCGAGGTCCCCCGCGACGACCGGCCGGCACGCTTCCGCCAGCTGGCCCGCAACACCCTCTTCTTCGACGCGCCGGTCGGACTCTTTTTCTGCCTCGACCGTCAGCTCGGCCTGCCACAGTGGGCCGACCTTGGCATGTACATGCAGACCTTCATGCTGCTCGCAGTCGAGGCAGGCCTCGCCACCTGCGCGCAGGAATACTGGGCGCGCTACCCGAAGACGGTGGCGAAGTTCGTCGAGCTGCCCGACGACCACATGCTCTTCTCCGGCATGGCGCTGGGCTACGCCGACGAAGCCGCCCCCATCAACAACTGGCGCACCCGCCGCGACCCGCCGGAGGTGTGGCGGCACATGCGGGGGTTCTAACGTTTCTGTCCGTTCCCGGCGAAAGCCGGCCCCAGACCGGCGTAGTCGTCACCACAAAGATCACAAAGGACACCAAGGCCTTCGTGTTCTTTGTGTCCTTCGTGGTTGGTCTGCTCGGTCGGTCTAGGCCCGGCTCGCGCCGGGGTGACCGGATCTCCAAGAGTGGTGCTCGCGGCTTATCGAAGGGCTTCCGGCACGTCCGCCACACCGACGCCCCCCTCTTCATCCCCCCAGGCGATCCGCCCGCCACTCAGCGCCAGCGCGGTGATCGCGGGGCCGGTCTCGGTGCGGACTTCGGCGCGCTGGCCACCGGCGACGTCGCATGCCCAGACGCGGCCGTCGCCGAGACCCACGGCCAGCCGGCCGCCGTCCGGCTCGGCGGCGACGCGGGTGACGAGCGTGGTCTCGTCCCAGCCGATCTCGGTCGCCTGCTTGCCCATCGGCCCGTCGGCGCCGGCGAACGGCCAGACCACCACGCCGGGCGCTCCGGACGTCGCCAGCATCCGTCCGCCGCTCAGGAAGGCCAGGCTGCGCACCTTCGCCGGATAGCCGCCCATGCGCAGGTCCTTGGCGTCTGAGAGCCGCCAGCCATGCAACGAGTTCTCCTGCATCGACGACATCAGGAACCGTCCGTCGGGGCTGAACGCCACGCCGATGTGCGAGCCAGCCCAGCGCAGCGTCACCGGCTGCTGGTCGGCGATGCGGGAATACCAGAGCGCCGCGCCGCCGTAGGTAGCCACCGCCAGCCGCCGCGCCTTGGCATCCAGCGCCACGTCCGCCACCGACCGCTCATGAGCGAAGACACGGGAGTAGGCCGGATCGGCCAGGTCGAGCACCCGCGCCTCGCGTCCCGCGCCGAACGCCATCAGCGTCGATCCCGGCGCGGTAGCCAGGCTCTCGATCCAACGCCCCTTCACCTCGGCGAGGACGCGCGTTTCGTCCGGCGTCGACCAGACCAGCCGGCCGTCGTCGCCGCCAGTGATCAGCCCCGGCCCGGCCGGGTGACGCGCCGCCGCCAGCACCGCGCCATCGTGCGCCGCCTGCCGCGCGCCGCCCTCCCAGACCACCTGGCCGTCGCCGAGCGCGAACACGGCCTCGCCGCTGGCGTCGAAATGGGCCGTGGTCACGTAGGCGTCGAGTTCGAGTTTCATGGCCCGCGCCATAGCTTACCTGCGGCCTGCTTGCCCAGCCGGGCGGCAATTCTCCGGCGCCTGGACTTTACATCCGCAAGGTTCCGGGCAATGGGTTTGCCGATTATCGGCCGGCACGGGCCGGAATGTTTGGGAGCGATTGATGGCGGCGAAGCTTTCGGGCGGTGGAAAGAAGCGGTTCGACCTCGGTCAGAACGCCGACATCAATGTGACGCCCTTCGTCGACGTGATGCTGGTGCTGCTGATCATCTTCATGGTGACCGCGCCGCTCGCCACCGTCTCGATCAAGATCGACATCCCACCGGCGCAGGCCCCGACCACCCCCTCGAAGCCGCCGACCTACATCTCGATCGCCGCCAACGGCGACCTCTTCGTCTCGTTCGCGACCGGCCCGACCAGCTCGACGCTGCAGCCGACCACGCTGACGACCATGGCGACGACGGTGGCCCAGTCGCTCGGCGTCGCCAACCCAACCACCCAGCAGGTCTTCATCCGCGCCGACCAGCACGTGAAGTACGGCGTCTTCATGAGCGTCGTGAACCAGCTGCAGATCGACGGCTACTACAAGATCGGCCTGATCTCGGAAGAAGTTCAAAGCTAGCCCTTACGTCCTTCGAGACGGGCGCAGCGCGGTAGGCGCGGCTCCAACCGCGCACGGCGTCTTTACTTAGCGTCAATTCGGGGGGAAGCTCCGGTGCAGGAAACGCATCGGAGGCTCCGACAATGGCTGCCCCACTCGCTGGACGGGCGTCACCCCGTCGCTTCACCATCAACCAGAACCACGAGATGAACGTCACGCCGTTCGTCGACGTGCTGCTCGTGTTGCTGATCGTGTTCATCATCGCCGCGCCGTTGGCGACCCGCGCGATCAAGGTCGATCTCGCGGCGGGAACCGGCGTGGCGAGCCCCAGCACGCCGGTGAACCTGATGATCGACGACCGCGGCGCAATCTCGTTCCAGGCCGGCTCAGCCGCACCGAGCGCGACCAATCTCGCCACGCTGGACCGCGACCTCACCCGCGCCAGCGGCGCCGACCCTGGCCACAGCTCGATCATCGTCGTGGGCGGCTCGCACACCCGCTACGGGGCGTTCATGGCCGTGCTCGACCGCCTCCACACCGACGGCTTCAGCCAGGTGACCCTGGCGGCGAAGACCGCTTGATCTAGCCCGGAGCCGCGCAGCTCTCGAAGCCGACGCGCAACAGCGCCTCGTCGAGGTTGCGACCGATGAAGACCATGCGGCTGGAGCGGTCGTCGCCCGGCTTCCAGGGCTGCTGGAAATCGCCCTCCAGGATCATGTGCACCGCCTGGAACACCAGCCGGCGATCCTCACCGCGCACGTTGAGGATGCCTTTGGCGCGCAGGATGTCGGGCCCCTGCCGCGCCAGGAGGTCGTTCAGCCAGCTGGTGATCCGCTGCGGGTCGACCGGGCGATCCATGCGCAGCGAGACGCCCTTGATGTCGTCGTCGTGGACGTGATCGTGGTGGGCGTGGCCATGGTGATCGTGACCGTGATGGTCATGATCGTCGTCGCAGTCCTCGTCGTGGACATGGCCGGGCTCGCCGTGGGCCGGGTTCAAGAACTCAGGGTCCAGCTCCAGGATCCGGTCGAGATCGAAGCCGCCGCGGCCCAGGATCGCCGCCAGCGGCACGTTCGAGCGCTGGGCGTGGTGGATGGGGGCCAGCGGATTCAGCCGCCGCAGCCTGGCCTCCGTCGCCTTCAGCTCGGCCTCTGACACCAGGTCGGTCTTGTTCAGCACGATCTGGTCGGCGAAGGCGATCTGCTCGCGCGCCTCGCGGCTGTCGTCGAGGCGCAGGTTGATGTGCTTGGCGTCGACCACGGTGGTGACGGAATCGAGCTTGGCGCGCGCGCGAACGTCCTCGTCGACAAAGAACGTCTGCGCGACGGGGCCGGGGTCGGCGAGGCCAGTGGTCTCGATGACAATCCCGTCAAAGCCGCCTTTCCGCTTCATCAGCCCCTGAACCACCCGGATCAGGTCGCCGCGCACGGTGCAGCAGACGCAGCCGTTGTTCATCTCGAACACTTCCTCGTCCGCGCCGACGACGAGATCGTTGTCGATGCCGATCTCGCCGAACTCGTTGACGATCACGGCATAGCGCTTGCCGTGGTCCTCCGAGAGGATGCGGTTGAGCAGGGTGGTCTTGCCGGCGCCAAGGTAGCCGGTGAGCACGGTGACGGGTGTCTGAGCCATGACGCCTATTAAGGTACGGCGGGGGTCGCTTCCAAGTGGCGCGCCCGTGAGGGCGGCGAGCGTTAGCCCGGTGGCGGCTTCTGCGTCCCGTAGAACAGCACCCAGACGCAGAAATCCGGGGACGGGTCGATGAAGCCGTGCGGGGCGTGCGCGGCGGCGAACAGCAGGTCGCCCGGCCCCACCTCGCTGACCTTGCCCTCGGCCTGGTAGTGCGACGTCCCTGCTGCGACGACGTAGAGCTCGTCCCGCAGGTGCGGGGTCTGCGGACCGTTGCTGGGATGGACCGCGAACCGGACCTCGAGGTCGCCGTCGACATGCACCTCGGCCGAGCGGCCGGGCGTGTACGTCAGCGCCCGGGCGGCGGCGAGCGAGACCGGCAAGGGCGTATGGTCCATGGGACGTCTCCTCAGGCAGCCCGCCAGCGGCTATATCGCGCGCCCAGCGGTCGTCTCGGCGTTGACTTCGGAGGTCCCGTCGTTATAACGCCGCCTCCCTCGCCCGCGGGTCCGCTCGCGGGCGCATTCCTTTATGGCAACTAATTCCTCAGGGCGTTTGGCGATGTACGCGGTGATCAAGACCGGCGGCAAGCAGTACCGGGTTCAGCCCGGCGACGTGCTGGTCGTGGAAAAGCTGGCCGGAGAGCCGGGCGATAAGGTCGCGTTCGACCAGGTGCTGATGGTCGGCGAAGGCGAGGCCGTCACGGTCGGCGCCCCGGTCGTGGCCGACGCCTCGGTGAGCGCCACCTTCATCGAGACCCGCAAGGGCGAGAAGGTGAAGATCTTCAAGAAGATCCGTCGCCAGGGCTATCGCCGCACCCGCGGCCACCGTCAGTTCGAGAGCGTGCTTCGCGTCACCTCGATCGTCGGCGGCGGCAAAACCGAGGCCTGGGATGGCGAAGTCGATCTGACCCCGCTGTCGGTGCTCAACCTGCGCGCCCGCAACCTCACCCACACTGTGCCTGGCCAGGCGCGCGACGCCGAGATCGATGTCGAGACCGTCGTCGAGCCGGAGGGCAAGGGCAAGTCGCCCCGCGTCCGCGCCAAGGTCGTCGAGAGTTCGGAGTCGTTCGAGAACGAAACAGCGCCGGACACCACGGAAGACGTCGTCGCGGACGCCAAGCCCGCGGCCAAGAAGCCGGCCGCCAAGAAGGCCGGCGGCGCGCCGAAGGACGGGTTCAAGAACACCGCCAACGCCAAGGCGCCGAAGCAGACCCGCTCGCAGGCCAAGTCGCCGGTCCGCCGCAACGCCCCGCGCAGCGGCAAGGGCTGAGCTAGTCAGTACGAGGATAGAGACCCATGGCTCACAAGAAATCGGGCGGCTCATCGCGTAACGGTCGCGACTCCGCCGGCCAGCGCCTCGGCGTAAAGAAGTTCGGCGGCGAAGCCGTCCTCGCCGGCAACATCCTGGTGCGCCAGCGCGGTTCCAAGTTCTGGCCGGGCGACAATGTCGGCATGGGACGCGACCACACGCTTTTCGCCAAGAAGACCGGCGCGGTGAAGTTCGTCACCAAGAAAAACGACCGCACCTACGTGGGCGTCGTGCCGGCCGAAGCCGAGTAAGCGATCCGACCAGGTTTCCGGATCGCGCATTGAGCAGCGATCCGGACGCGTTCGAAGAGGCGGGAAAGTCCGGTCGCCGGGCCCCGCCTTTTTCGCGTTTTGGGAATGTCGCCATGATCGATCAGCTCGCTACTCGGCCGGTCCTCAGGACGGAACGCCTGGTGCTGCGCCCGGTGACCCCGGCCGACGCGCCGCGCCTCGCCGAGCTCGCCAACGACTTCGACGTGGTCAAGATGACCGGCGGCATGCCGTTCCCCTACGGCGTCGCTGACGCGGAGAAGTTCGTCCAGCGCGCCAGCGAGTGCGATCCAGCGCACGAGGTCCACTTCGCCATCGACCTTGAGGGCGAGGGCCCAATCGGCTGCATCGGTTTCTACGCTCACTCCGCGCCCGGTCCCGAGCTCGGCTACTGGATCGGCCGGCCGTTCTGGGGCCGGGGCGTCGCCAGCGAGGCGCTGCCGGCCGTGCTGGCCTGGGCGAAGAGCGCCTGGGCCAAGCGTTGCATCGTCGCCTGCCACTTCCATGACAACCCGGCGTCCGGCGCGGTGCTGGTCCGCGCCGGCTTCCTCTACACCGGCCGGGTCGAGCCGCTGCCATGCCGCGCCCGCGGCGAATCCATCGCCTCGCGCTGGATGGTCTGGCTGGCCTGACGCCTCACCAGGCGAGGCGGAAGCCGGCGGAGATGGTGTGCTGGTTGGCGCGGTCGCTGAAGGCGCCGTCGTAGTGGGCGAAGAGCGCCAGCTTGGCGAGCGAGTAGGTAAGGCCGGCCCGGACCATGGCGGCGTCGCGGCCAGTGGTCACGCCAGCTTGAGCGAAGCCCGTTCCGGCGACGCCGGCGAAGCTCTCGGCGGCGACCGGGGTCACATCCTGGAACTCGTGCGCCCAGGCCAGATCCGCGTCCACCGAGAGCACGCCGCCGCCCGCGAGGGTCGAGGCATGAGCGACCCTTGCCCCCAGCAGGCTCTGGCCGAAGTCCTGACTTCCGGCCGCGACGGCGAGGTCGGCGCCGCCAGCGCCGGTCTCGGTGAAACTGCCTTGCCGCACCCGTGTCCACGACAGGCTCACGCTGGGCTCGAACAGCCAGCCGCCGCTGGCGATCCGGTCGCCGAAGCCCACGGATATCCCGCCCGACCCGCCGTTGAAGCTAGCCGCCGGCTTCAGGCTGACGCCCGGCAGTTCGATGCGACGCTGCAGGTTGCCGTAGTTGAAGCCGATCACGCCGCTGGCGTCGGCGAACCAGGTTCCAAACCGTTCTTCGCCGTAGAGCCCCGCCGCGGTGTCGGCAAGATCGCCGTGCTGGCCGATGCCACTCAGGGTGACGCTGGTGTCGTCGTAGCTGACGCTGGCGCCGAGAGTGGCGTTGCCGAAGTCGCGCTGCACGCCGCCATTCAGGCCGCCGGTCTCGGTCTTGAAGCCGTGGGCGCCAGCCGACGCCTTGACGCTGCCGTAGCTGCCGAAGCCGACCAGCCACAGCGGATCGGCGTCCCCGCCGCCTTGCGCCTCGCCCCGTCGGTCCAGCTGATCGGCCAG
The DNA here is from genome assembly GCA_036494265.1 of Caulobacteraceae bacterium. Taxonomy (GTDB): domain Bacteria; phylum Pseudomonadota; class Alphaproteobacteria; order Caulobacterales; family Caulobacteraceae; genus Acaudatibacter. The sequence goes on from DASXOP010000025.1 coordinate 67,418, forward strand.
CCCCGCCAGCCGCCCGCGCACGCTCTGCCGGCTGGCGGTGATCAGATCCGCCCCCACCTCATCCCCCAGCTCCGCCAGCGCCGCGTTCTGCACGCCGCCGCTGGGCAGAGCCGCGATCTGGTCCAGCACCGGGTCGAAATCCGGGTGGACGCCGGCGCCATAGTTGTTCACGGCCGAGCCGACCGCGTTCACGTTCGCGCCGCCGCCGATCGGCTGCAGATTGCCCTGCTGCGCCACCGCGGCGACGGTTCCGCCCTGGGTGGTCACGGTGAACGCGCCTGGGCCCGCAACGATCACGTTGCTGAAGGCCCCGCTGATCGAGCCCGCGCTCAGCACATCGAACACCGCGCCTTTACGGTAGAAGCCCGAGGCTTCGGTCACCTGCAATGTGCCGGCGAGCGTCGCCAGGCCGGAGATGGCCAAGGTCGAGCTGCCTGCGGGCGTCGCCGCGATGGACAATGTGCCTGTCGGGGTCTGGGTATAGGTCCCGGTGATCGTCAGCGTGCCGATCGAGCCGCCGGGCGCCACCGTCCCGCCGTTGTTGGTCACCGCGCCGATGATCGTGCCGTGACCGGATAGGGTCGCGCCAGGATTGACTGCCACGGCGCTGGTCAGCACCGCCGATGCATGGCCGGCATCGCCGATGGCCAGGTTGCCGGCGTTGATCGCGGTGGTGGAAACCGCCGAGACGCCGTTGAGGACCAGTTCGCCGGCGCCTTGCTTGACCATGGCGCCGGCGCCGTTGACCGCGCCGGCGAAGATTGCCGTGGTCGGCTGGTCGAAGATCAGCGTGCCGTTGTCGACGATAGCCCCGACCGCGCCGAGGTTGCCCACGCCGCCTTGTAGAGTCGCGCCGCTATCGATGGTGAAGGCGCTGGCCAGCGAGCCGGTGACGACTAACGCGCCACCATGCACATCGGTCGAGCCAGTGGCCGAGGTCCCGCTGAGGGTGAGCGCACCCGCGCCTTGCTTGATCAGCGCGCCGCCGCCGGCGACTTCGCCGCCGAACGTCGCGTCCGTGGGCTGATCGAGCACCAGCGCGCCTTCGTCGTCGATGGCGCCCTGCGGAAGCAGGTTGGCGACGCCTCCCTGCAGCGTCGCGCCGTTCTGGACGGTGAACGAACTGGCGAGCGAGCCGGTGACGAGCAGCTGGCCGGCGCCGACGACGGTTGACGTGACGCTGGATGCGCCGGCCAGGGTCAGCGAACCGGCGCCAGACTTCAGCAGCGTGCCCGCGCCGACGATTGGGTTGCCGAAGGTACCGTCCGTAGACTGATTGAAGATAAGCTCGCCATTGTCGGTCACTGCGCCGGCGAGATTGGCTGCCCCACCTTGCAGGATGGCCCCAGGGCTGATGCTGAACGCCGAGATGAGCGAGCCGGTGACGATGAGGCCGCCGGCCGCGATGGTGGTCGAGGCGACATTGGAGCCGCCCGACAGCGTCAGGACGCCTGCGTTCTGTTTGACCAGCGCGCCCGTCCCCGTGATCGGGGCAGCGAAAGCCCCGTCCGTAGGCTGATCGAAGACCAGCGATCCGTTGTCCGTGACCGCGCCCTGGGCGAGCAGATTGGCTGACCCGCCTTGCAAGGTCGCCCCGGCATCAACCTGGAACGCGCTGGCGAGAGCCCCGGTGACGACCAGCTGGCCCGCTGCGATCTCGCTCGAACCGATCGCCGAAGCGCCTGCCAAGGTCCAGGTTCCGGGGCCTTGCATGGCCAGGGTGTTGAAATTGACGAAGTCGTTGTTCGCAACCCCCGAGCCCTGAAGGATCAAGGCGTTGGTGGCGCCGCTGGCCGTGCTGCCGACGGCGTCGCCGACCAGCGTCGACCCGGTCTGCAAGGTCAGACTGTTCGGCCCGACGCCAGAAAACACGATTGAAGCTGTCGCGCCGCTGATCACGCCCGCGTTGGTTATGGTTGCGCCGATGCGGCTGCCGTCCGGGGCAAGATACCCGCCGGCGAAGAACTCCACACCATACTTGCCGCCGACAATCGTGGCGCTTGCTTCGTTGGTCAGCTCCCCACCCGCTGTGAAGCCAACGCCGAACTGGCCACCGGACACCAGACCCCAATTGGTGAAGCTGTTCGGCGCATGGCGGGTCGAGTCGCCAGGCAGAGCAAGGCTGCCCTGGATATTTCCACCCGCTAGATTGGATAGGTACTTTCCAAATAGGACGACGCCGCCGTCACCACCTTGAATGCTTCCCGTCGCCAGGTTCGTGACATCCGCCCCAAAAGTCCCAGCGACGCCGGCCACGCCAGCGCCTTCGATGGCGCCAGCGTTCGTCAGTCTGACGCCACCGAGTATTACGGCGCCATATGCGACGCCCGAGATCGTGCCTCCGGCCAGATTGGCCACACTCGCGCCGTTCGCCACCACGCCCGAGCTGTAGGTTGAGAGACCAGTGATAAGACCGGCGTTTGTTATTTCGCCTTGTTCCAGCACCCCAAGACCGCCGCTCGCGCCACTGATGACGCCTGTCGACTGGTTCACCACATTCGCAGTCGTGCCAGCCCAGATGAAAGCGCCATAGCCGCCCTGCCCGGTGATTCGGCCGGCGTTGTTTAAGTAACTCTGTCCCCCGTAACTCTCGACGCCGGAAGAACTGCCAGTGATGTGCCCGCCAAGCGAGTTGTTGGTCGAGCCTCCATTGCCGAATTGCACCCCATCGCCAGAGGCGCCCCCGATCGTCCCCGAGTTGGTGACCGAACCACCTGGATTGTTGAATTCAATTCCCGTCTGGCCGGCGATCGACCCGCCAGTCATATTGTTGATGCTTGCCCCGCCG
>DASXOP010000026.1:0-99074 GCA_036494265.1 Caulobacteraceae bacterium
CTCCCCCACAGCTCCAAAAGAGCTCAGGTGGCTACGGTCCCTCCGACGGCTGCCCGTCTGGCGCTGTCACGCCAGGCGGGCGTCCCGGAAACACCGCCCTCAATAGCAAACCTTCAACACACAAGGTGGCGCGGCGCGCTATCAGCGCGACGTGACGGAGGGGGCGCGGTTAGCCGAGGTTGTGCCGCATCGCACAGTGATCGGCGATAATGTCGCGCCGCACCTAAGCGAAAATGCGAGCTTAACCCTTGACTACGCAACCTCCTGTTCATATGTGCGATGCAACATATTGCACTGCACAAGAAGGCATTCCCATGTTCAAGCAAGTTTCAAAACTGATCGCGCGGTTTTTCGCTCCGGCTTTCGAGCTCATCGGCCAACTGCCGCCCCAAGCGCTGAACCGTCTCGTCGCGCCGTTCTGACGCGCGACCTGGTCTAGCCAATTTCCCGTGAAAGGGCGGCCGCGAGGCCGCCCTTTTTCGTGACCGCGATCTGGCCCAGCCCCTGCCAGAGCGCCGCCAGCCGCAGCTCCGCCGCGAGCGCCGCCGCCGTCTCCGCCTCATCGGCGCCTGGCTCCAGGTGGGCCTCCTGCACCAGCAGCGCGCCCGCCTTGCGGTCGGACTTCAGGTCGACCCGCGCGGCGATCCGCTCGCCGAGCAGGAACGGGTAGACGTAGTAGCCGTGCTCGCGCTGGTCGGCGGGCGTGTAGATGCCGATCCGATAGCGCGCGCCGAACATCACCTCGGTGCGCTCGCGCCGCCAGATCATGTTGTCGAACGGCGAGAGCAGCGCCGCGCCCGTCGCCCGGCGCGGCAGTCTTGCCTCCGCGGCCATGTAAGCGACGCCGCGCCACCCTTCCACCGTGACCCGCTCCAGCGCGCCGGCTTCGACCAGCTCCTCGGCCCGCGCCTTGGCGTCGGCCTGCAGGATGCGGAAGTAGTCGGCGAGGTCGCCGACCGAGGCCACGCCCATCGCCCGCGCCGCGATCAGGATCAGTTCGCGCTTGGCGTCCTCGGGCCGCGGCGTCGGCTGATCGAAGATCGCTCGCGGGATCACCCGCTCGGTCAGGTCGTAGACGCGCTCGAACCCGCGACGGGTCTTGGTGGTGATGGCGCCGGTGTAGAACAGCCACTCCAGCGCACTCTTGCCGTCCGACCAGTTCCACCAGCCAGACTTGCGCGGCCCCTCGGCGAAATCACCACCCGTGACCGGCCCCTCGCGGGTGATCCGCTCCAGCACCGCGGCGATGTAGTCCGGCCGCTCCGCCGCCAGCTTGCCGAGATATGACTTGCCGCCGACCCGCCGGGCCCAGTCCATCCGCCAGCGGAACAGCGGTTGCATCTCGACCGGCATCAGCGAGGCGACGTGGCCCCAGTATTCGAAGAGGCTCGGCTTGCGGCCCCACGCGGCCTTGTCGAGCAGCGCGCCGTCATAGGGGCCCAGCCGCGAGAACGCCGGCATGTAGTGGGTGCGGGCGAAGACGTTGACGCTGTCGAGTTGCAGCACGCCGAGCCGGTCGGTCATCGCCCGAAAGGCGCGCGCGGTCGCAGGCTTGTCCGGCTTGGGCGCAGCCAATCCTTGCGCGGCGAGCGCGATCCGGCGCGCTTGACTGGCGGAGAGGGTTCGACTCATCCGCGCCAGACTAGCCAAGCTTCCAGCCACCGGCTGGCAGCAGCGAGACGACGCTTCGGCGTCAGGCTTGGCCGATCGGCTGGCCTTGCGCCGCGGCGCGGCGGTTGGCGTAGATCGCGGCGAAGTCCATCGGCTCCAGCAGGAACGGCGGGAAGCCGCCCTCGGCGGTGAGCGAGGCGATGATCTGGCGCGCAAAGGGGAAGAGGAATCGCGGGCACTCGATCATCAGCACCGCCTCGAGATCGGCTTCGGGAATGCCGACGATCTGGAAGAGGCCGCCGTAGAGCAGCTCGATGTGGAACACCGGGTCATTTTCGCGAACGGCGCGGGCGCTGAGCTTCAGCTCGACGTCGAAGAACCCGTCGGGCCGGCCCCGCGCGTTCAGCTCGACGCCAAGGTCGATCTGCGGCTGCGGGCCGCCAGCGCGCAGCGAATCCGGCGCCAGCGGGCTCTCGAACGAAAGATCGCGGATATATTGCGCGAGAATTCTGATGCCCGGCTGGGCGTCCGATGGGCCGGCGGCGAGGTCCAGGGGCGGAAGATCGGTCATTTTGCTGTGAAGTTTCCGTCGCCGAGTTGCGGGGCCGGGCTGGCTAACACGCGGGTTTGGGCCACGCAACGGCGAGGGCCTGACGCGCGTTGCGGATACGCCTATATTGACTCTGAACCCAGAACGTCCCGAAAGACCCTCTGTGCAGGTCGTTGAACTCGTCATCCTCGCCGCGGTCGCCGCCGTCGTGCTCTTCCAGCTCTACGCTGTGCTGGGCCGCCGTGTCGGTCGGCAGGCGGAGGACTTGGCCCAGGCCCCCGCCGTCCCGGCGTCGCGCGAGCCGCTCGTGCCGGCCACGCCCGGCGTCACCGAGCCCGCCGCGCTCACCGGTATCGCCGCGCTGAAGGCGCGCGATCCCAGCTTCGACATCGCCCGCTTCATGCAGGGTGCACGGCAAGCGTTCCAGATGGTGGTGAAGGCCTTCGCGGCCGGCGACCGCGCTACGCTAAAGCCGCTCTTGGGCGCCGAGGTGATGAGCACCTTCGAAACGGCGATGGCCGAACGCGAGCAGGAAGGCCGCTCCGAGCAGATCGAGTTCCTGCAGGAGCCGCGCGGCGACCTGGAGAGCCTGGGCGTGATCGGCGATCTGGCCAAAGCCTCGGTGCGCTTCCTGGCCGAGTTCCGCAGCCGCACCAAAGGGCCCGAGGGCGAGGCGGTGGATGACCGCCGCGTCGCCGAAATCTGGACCTTCCAGCGCAACCTCACCAGCCGCGATCCGAACTGGACCTTGATCCACGTCGATCCCGCCGAGGCGTGATCCGGCCGCGCCGATGGCTCGCCGCTAGCGCCGCGGCGGCCCTGCTGTCGGCCTGTTCCACCGCTCCAGCTCCACCGCCCGCGACCATACCGCCGACTGAAGGCGCGATCCCGCTCGCCGCGCTGCCTGGCTGGAGCGCGGAAGACCATCGCGTGGCGTTGGAGTCGGTTCGCTACGCTTGCCGGACCCAGCCGTTGGCTGGGCGCAGCGCGGTGTGCGCCGAAGCCTCGATGGTGGGGTCGGACACCGAGGATGCGGCCCGCCGGTTCCTGGAGGCGCACTTCCGCGCCGAGCCGGTCGCTGGCGAAGGGCTGCTAACCGGCTACTTCTCGCCCGCCTACGACGCACGCCGTTCGCCCGACGCGGAGTTCAGCGCCCCGGTGCTGCCGCTTCGCCCCGGCGCCGCGACGACCCTGAGCCGCGCTCAGATCGAACGTCTGCCCGCCACCGATGTGCTGGCCTGGATGCGGCCGGAGGAACTCTTCTTCCTGCAGGTGCAAGGCTCCGGGACGCTCGCGTTCCCGGACGGCGCGCGGCAGCGGGCGGTGTTCGCGGGCTCGAACAACCTGCCGTTCGTCGCCATCGCCCGGACCATGGTCGCGGAGGGATTGATCCCCGCCAGCGCCGCGTCGGCGAGCGGCGTGCGGGGCTGGCTGGCGGCCCATCGCGGCCCCGAGGCGGACGCCGAGATGGACCGCGACCCGCGCTACATCTTCTTCCGGCTGGTCCCCGATGACGGCGGCGAGCCGCAAGGCGCGTCCGGCGCGGCGTTGCTGCCCGGCCGCAGCCTGGCGATCGACCCGGCGCACCACGACTACTTCGAACTGCTCTGGATCGACGCCCGCGCGCCGACCCTGACCGGCGCGCATCCGACCTACCAGCGCCTCGCCATCGCCCTCGATCGCGGCGGCGCGATCACCGGGCCGGCGCGGGCTGATCTCTACGTGGGCAGCGGGCCTGATGCGGGGGAAGAAGCCGCCCGCATTCGCCACACCCTTCACCTCTATCGGCTAGTCCCGGCCTCGCCATGAAGCGCGCGCCGGACATCGAAGACCTGAGGCTCTGGTCGGTGATCACCTCGACCGTCCGCCCGCTGCATCCCGCGCCGCGCCCCGCTCCCCGGCCCTCCCCTTCATGGGGAGGGAAGGACGGCGCAGCCGTCCGGGTGGGGGAGTCTGACGCCGCAGCCAAACCCGCCAGCAAAGCGCACGGCCCTGGACATCCCCACCCGGTCGCTCCGCGCCCTTCCCTCCCCATGACGGGGAGGGGTGTTGCGCGGGCTGGTCCGCAGGCGCCCGCAGACGTCGAAGCAGGCCTGCATCGCCGGCTGGAGCGTGGCCGCGAGGCGCTGGCGGCGCGGATCGATCTGCACGGCATGACCCAGGACGCCGCTCGCGCGGCGCTCGCCGGCTTCATCCGCCGCTCGGTCGACGACGGCTGGCGCGCGGTGCTGGTGATCACTGGCAAAGGGGTCAGCGGCGACGGGGTGCTGCGTCGCCGCGTGCCCGACTGGCTAGCCGAACCGCCGATCCGCGAACACGTCGCCGGCGTCTCCGAAGCCCACCGCCGGCATGGTGGCGAAGGCGCGCTCTACGTTGCGCTGAAGCGCAGGCGCTAGTTTCTCCTCCCCCAACGGGGGAGGGGGACCCCGAAGGGGTGGAGGGGCATCGACGCCGCCGACAATGTCGCGAATGGCGCCAAGCAAGGGCCCCTCCTTCGCGGTCCCCCTCCCCTGCGTTGCAGGGCTTCGTGATTCACACATTGTGTTTCGGTGGGAGGAGTGATGCGCCGTGTTTGGCTGCCTGGAAGTAGAGCCATCCCTCGAGCATGACGAGGGGGCCGGGTTTTCCGTAGTAGCCGGTCCATCCACCGAGGCGTGCGCAGACCCATGCGCCGTAGGCGAGAGAGCCCTTTGGGTGTGGGTTCTTCTGTCGTTGGGTCTTGCCTTCGAGGGGGGCGGTGAAGGCTTCGAGCAGCGACTGGTCCTCGGGCTCGAAGGCGTCGATGAGGGGTTGCAGAGGTCCCGCGCCCTGCTCGCCATCGCGGGCATGGACGAGTTGCTGGATGGTGACGGCAGCGACGAGCGTGGCCATGACCAGGTTGCGCAGCGGGGCCTCGTCTTCGATCAGGACGCCTTCGATGTCGAAGCCCTGGGTCTTCAAGGTTCGGAACAGTTGCTCGATAGCCCAGCGCCGGCGGTAGAGATTGGCGACGGCGAAGGCCTCGGCGGCGTTGGTCACTGTCAGGGTGGTGATCAGCCGCCAGTGGATCGGCGCCTGTCCGGCCGGCGCGGACTCCTCGCGCACATCCACCACCCTCAAGGCGAGGCTCTTGGGCAGATCCTCGACGAGGCCGTTGTTCGGCCGGGTGACGACAGCGCTCATGAAGCGCGCCGCCACCTTGGCCGTGCGCGCCTTGCGCCCTGGCCCGGCCGGCAAGTCGACCGTGGCCCGACCGGCGGGCGCCAGGGCGTCGAGGCTGGAGAACAGCCGTCCTTCATCCTCCATCGCCCGGTCATGGGCCGCGCGGACCACCAGGTCCGTTCCCGCCGGACAGCGGGCGAAGAAGCCGTAGATGTCGGCCTCCCGGTCCGCGATCTGAGTGATCCTAGCCGCCCCCTCGCACACCAGCGCCGAGCGGCGGGCGCCGTCGATCCAGCGCTGGCTCTGCTTGTCCTCGATCGCCTTCGAGCGCCGGGCCGCAGCCACCTTCTCACCCGCCCCCCGCGTCAGGAACACCGCGTGCGTCAGGCCCAGGATCGCCCCGCTCTCGGCGTCCACCGCCAGGGACGGATGCAGATAGAGCCCGCTCCCACCGCGCTTGCAACGGACCACCGTCGTGTCCTGAAGCACAAGGACAGGCCGGCCCTGGCAGCGCTCACCCGTCCGCCGCGCCGCCTCCGCCACCATCGCCTCCGGGCTCACCGACGCGTGCCGAAGCCATCGCGTCAAGCGGATCTCGCCAGCTCGATCCGCCCCCAGCCGACGCACCCGAAGACCCCGGCCCCCCGACGCCACCAGCCGCGCGTGCAGGAAGACCCCCCTTTTTCCAGGCGACGGTCGCCAAACCGCCCCAGACCAAACCCTTGCATCCCGACTCTCCCTCAAACCCACACAGGGAATCAGAGCCAGAACCTCTCCGCAAACCGAGATGTGTGAATGCCGAAGCGTTGCAGGGGAGGAGATCGACGTCAGCGCCCGGCCTTCTCGGCGATCCCCGACCGCCCCTCGCGCGCCTCCAGCTTGGCGGCTACTTCGTCCAGGCTGACGCCCGACGCGGCCAACAACGCCAGCCAGTGGTAGACGAGGTCTGCGCTTTCGGCGGCGAGGGCGTCCTTGTCGCCCTTGGCGGCGGCGAGCACGGTCTCGATCGCTTCTTCGCCCAGTTTCTTGGCCGCGAGCGCCGGGTCGGCCAGCAGCTTGGCCGACCAGCTCTGCGCCGGATCGCCCCCGCGGCGCGACTCGATGGTGGCGACCAATCGCTCCATTACCTCGGTGAACCGGCTCATGCGCTCACCAGCTCGGTCGGGCGCACCGGCACGCCGGCGGCGGCCATCGCGGCTTTGACCTCGCCGATCGAAAGCTCGCCGAAGTGGAAGATCGAGGCGGCCAGCACCGCGTCGGCGCCGCCCTGTTTCACCGCGTCGATCATGTGCTGCGCGTTGCCGGCGCCGCCGCTGGCGATCACCGGCACGCCGACCGCCGACGACACCGCGTTCAAGAGGCCGATGTCGTAGCCGGCCTTGGCGCCGTCCTGGTCCATCGAGGTAAGCAATATCTCTCCGGCGCCCCTGGCCACCACATCGCGGGCGTACTCGACCACGTCGAGCCCAGTCGCCTTGCGGCCGCCGTAGGTGAACACTTGCCACCCGTCGTTGCGACCGGGCGCCGTAATGCGGGCCGGGCCGTGCTTGGCGTCGATCGCCACCACCACCGCCTGCGAGCCGAACGCATCGGCGCAGCGGCTGACGAGATCGCGGTCTTCCACCGCGGAGGTGTTGATCGAGATCTTGTCGGCGCCGGCGCGCAGCAGCGCGCGGGCCGTCTCCACCGAGCGGATGCCGCCGCCGACCGAGACCGGCATGAAGCAGACGTCAGCGGTGCGGGCGATCACGTCGAAGATCGCATCGCGGCCTTCGTGGCTGGCGGTGATGTCGAGGAACATCAGCTCGTCGGCGCCGGCCGCGTCATAGGCCCGGGCCTGCTCGACCGGATCGCCGGCATCGCGCAGCTCGAGGAACTGCACGCCCTTCACGACGCGGCCGTCCTTCACGTCCAGGCACGGGATCACTCTGACCTTAAGCATCGTGGACCTTAGCCTCTGGGGCCTTCAGCATCTCACGCCGCCGCCGCCAGCGCCTCGCCGGGCAAGATCGAGCCGACGTAGAGCGCGCGGCCGAGCACGGCGCCGGCGATCGGCGTGCCAGGGCGCTCCCGTAGCCGCTCGATGTCGGCGACGGTGGCGAGGCCGCCGGCCGCGATCACCGGGATGTGCACCGCGTCGGCCATGGTCCCGAACACCTCGACGTTGAAGCCGGTGAGCGCGCCGTCGCGCTCGATGTCGGTGACGATCAGCGCCGAGACGCCGACGTCCTCGAACCGCCGCGCCACGGTAAGCGCGTCTAGTCCGGTGTCCTCCAGCCAACCCTGCACCGCGACCTGGCCGCCACGCACGTCGACGCTGACCGCGATCTGCTCCGGCCATTCCTTGGCCGCGGTTTTGACCAGCTCGGGATCACGCACCGCCGCCGTGCCCAGGATCACCCGGCTGACTCCCGCCTCGATCCAGGCCTCGATGCTGGCCAGCGAGCGCACGCCGCCGCCGAGCTGCACTGGGATCGAGACCGCGTTGAGGATCGCTTCGACCGCCGCGCCGTTCACCGCCCGCCCCTCGGCGGAGCCGTTCAGGTCGACGACATGCAGCCACTCGAACCCGGCCACGACCCAGGTCTTCGCCTGGTCGGCGGGGTTGTCGTTGAACACGGTGGCGGTGGCGAAGTCGCCGTGGACGACGCGAACGCACTGGCCGTCCTTCAGATCGATCGCCGGGTAGAGGATCACGGGCGCCACTCCAGCACATTGGTCAGCAGCCGCTGGCCCGCCGCTTGCGATTTCTCCGGGTGGAACTGCACGCCGGCCACATTGCCCCGCATCACCGCCGCCGCAAAGCGTCCGCCGTGATCGACCGAAGCGGCGATGTCGTTGTCGTTGGCCGGGAAGATCGCGAACGAGTGGGTGAAGTACATGTGCGGCGCATCGCCCAGGCCGCGAAACAGCGGCGGCGGCAGCGCGCCGGAGACCGAGTTCCAGCCCATGTGCGGCACCTTGCAGTGCGGATCGTCGGGCTCGATCAGCTTCACGTCGCCCTCGATCCAGTCCAGTCCCGGCGTCTCGCCGAACTCCAAACCGCGCGTCGCCAGCAGCTGCAGGCCGACGCAGATGCCGAGGAACGGCGCGCCGCGCTCTTTCACGGCCACGGTAATCGCCTCAAGCACGCCGGAGCGAGCCCTGAACGCGCTCATGCACGATGCGAAGGCGCCGACGCCGGGCAGCACCACGAGGTCGGCTTTCGCGATCCGGTCGGGGTCGTCGGTGGCGACGATCTCGGCCTCGCGCGAAAGGCCGGCGGCGGCCTTCTGCAAGGCCTTCTCGGCCGAGCGAAGGTTGCCCGACCCGTAGTCGATCAGAGCGACGCTCTGCATGGGGGATGTCCTTAGAGCACGCCCTTGGTGGAGGGCGCGCGTCCGTGGGTCTTCGGGTCGGGCTCTACGGCCATGCGCAGGGCGCGGGCGAGGGCCTTGAAGCCGCTCTCGGCGATATGGTGGGTGTTGTCGCCGTAGAGGGTCTCCAGGTGCACGCAGGCGCCTGCGTTCATGGCGAAGGCGTGGTGGAATTCCTTGAACAGCTCGGTGTCCATGTCCCCCACCTTCGGCCGGCCGAACGTGACCCGCCAGATCAGATAGGGGCGATTGGAGAGATCGACCGCGCAGCGGGTCAGGGTCTCGTCCATCGGGATATAGGCATGGCCGAAGCGGCGCACGCCGGCGAACCCGGCCAGCGCCTGGTTGAACGCCTGCCCGAGCACGATGCCGGTGTCCTCGACCGTGTGGTGCATGTCGATGTGCAGGTCGCCCTTGGTCTCGACGGTCAGGTCGAAGCCGCCGTGCCGGGCGAAGCTTTCCAGCATGTGGTCGTAGAAGCCGATGCCGGTGGAGACATGCGCCTCCCCGGTCCCGTCGAGATCGACGGCGACGCGCACCTGGGTTTCCTTGGTGTTGCGGGCAAGTTCCGCGGTCCGGCTCATGGGGCGGGCGTATGGGTCGCGCTGGCGGAAGTGTCCAGCGGTTTTGGCCTTAGCGCACGTGACTTACGCCCCGATGAACAGCTCGCGCGAGGGGCAGAGGTCGGCGACCACGCACTCGGCACACTTCGGTTTTCTGGCCACGCAGGTGTAGCGGCCGTGGAGGATCAGCCAGTGGTGGGCGCGGGTCTTGCCGGCGTCGGGCACGATCGCCATCAAGTCCTGTTCGACCTGGTCTGGCGTCTTGCCCCTCGACAGCTTGAGCCGGTGGGCGACGCGGAAGACGTGGGTGTCGACAGCAATGGCGGGCTCGACGTTGAGCTCGTTCAGTACGACGCTGGCGGTCTTGCGGCCGACGCCGGGCAACGCCTGCAAGGCATCACGCTTCAGCGGCACTTCGCCGCTGTATTGCTCGATCAGGATGCGCGAGAGCGCGATGACGTTCTTGGCCTTCATCCGGAAGAGGCCGATCGAGGCGATGAAGGGCGTCAGTCCCACTTCGCCGAGCGCCAGCATCGCCCGCGGGGTGCTCGCGACCGCGTAGAGCTTCTCGCTCGCCTTGTTGACCGACTTGTCGGTCGCCTGCGCCGACAGCACCACGGCGACCAGCAAGGTGTAAGGGGTCTTGTAGGTCAGCTCGGTGCGCGGGTCTGGGCTGGTCGCCTCGAACCGGGCGAAGATTTCAGCCACCCGCGCGGCCTCGGCGGGCGACAGCCGCCGCCTCCTCGGCTTCCTGGCGACCTTCCGGCTCGTCGCTTTCAACGTGGCTTCGCCAGCTTGCGCCGCTCGTGCAGTTCCAGGCCCTTGACGATGGCGATCTTGGCCACCGTCGCGCCGGGGATGAAGATGTTGGCCGCCTCGGCGCTGAGATCGAGCAGGAACTTCGGCTCCAGGATCTTGCCGAGATGGTCCTCGAAGGTCTTGCCGGCTGGGCTGGCGTCGCCAGTCAGCCCATCGACCTCGACCACCGCTTCCTTACCGGCGCGGCGATAACGGAAGGCGTAGACGGGCCGGTAGTAGAGATCGACCGCTTCCAGCTCGACGGTCTCCTCGATGATCCGGTCGGCCTCGATCCGGCCGATCGCCTTGGCCACAGCATCGCGCACCAGTACCGACGCCTTCACCTGCGGCGCCAAGACCACGACCTGATTGGCCGAGAGCGCGGCGAACTGCTCGGCGTCGCCGGGCGCCGCCTCGAAGTCGAGGTAGCGGCCCAGCGTCGTGTCCTCGGCGCCGGTCAGACCGTCAATCAGGACCTGGCGGCGCGTCTCTTCCTCGCAGGTCTCCAGCCCCTCGACGCTGACTCTGTGCGCCTCAACCGGACGCTCCTGGCCGTCGATCACGACCCGCTTCACTTCCGGTGCGAGCGTGATTGGATATGTGCGGGTGCGCTCGTAGCGGGAGACGGCGTAGGAGGCGATGCGCCAGAACGGCTGCAGCCGTTTCTCGCGGTAGATCACCTCGAACTCGTCGTCCTTGGGACGGGCCAGGAGGCCGGACATCCGCGCCAGCGTGCCGAACGCCTCTATGCGCCGCGCCCAAGCCTTCGCCTCGGCGATCTCAGCGCCGACCCGGTCCGAGAAGACCAGAATGCGCTCCTCGGCGATGGCGACTTCCATAGGCTGACAATGGCGCCTTCGCGGGGACGGATGAAGGGGGGCGGCTAGAGAATATACCGCGAGAGGTCGGCGTTTTTGGAGAGCTCGCCCACCCGCGCCCTCACATACTCCCCGTCGATGGTCAGGGTCTCGCCGGAGCGGTCGGCGGCGGTGAAGCTGATCTCCTCGACCACCTTCTCCAGCACCGTCTGCAGCCGCCGCGCACCGATGTTCTCCACCGCGCCGTTCACCGCCACGGCGGCGTCGGCGAGGGCGTCGATGGCGTCGTCGGTGAAGACGAGGGTGATGTTCTCGGTCGCGAGCAGCGCCTGCTGCTGGCGGATCAGGTTGGCTTCTGGTTCGGTAAGGATGCGGCGCATGTCGTCGCGGCTCAGCGCCTTCAGCTCGACCCGGATCGGCAGCCGGCCCTGCAACTCTGGCAGCAGGTCGGACGGCTTGGCGATGTGGAAGGCGCCCGAGGCGATGAAGAGGATATGGTCGGTCTTCACCGGCCCGTGCTTGGTGGTGACGGTGGTGCCCTCGATCAGCGGCAGCAGGTCGCGTTGGACGCCTTCGCGGGAGACGTCGGCGCCGGCGCGGTCCTGCCGGCTCGCCACCTTGTCGATCTCGTCGAGGAAGACGATGCCGGAGTTCTCGGCCAGCGAGATCGCCTCCAGCGTGGCGGCTTCCTGGTCGACCAGCTTGTCGCTCTCTTCGGCGATCAGCGGCGCCCAGGCGGCGGCGACGGTGGTGCGGTGCGCCTTGGTGCGCTGGCCGAACGCCTTGCCCATCATCTCCGACAGGTTGAGCACCCCCATCGAGGCGCCCGGCTGGCCGGGAATGTCGAGGCCCTGGAACGGCGAGGCGGTGTCGGCGAGGTTCAGCTCGACCTCCTTGTCGTCGAGCTCGCCGGCGCGGAGGCGTTTGCGGAAGGCGTCTCGGGTGGCCTGACCCGCGCCGGCGCCGACGAGGGCGTCCAGGATGCGATCCTCGGCGGCGGACTCGGCCTTGGCCTTCACCCCGGCGCGGCGGCGCTCGCGGATCATGCCGATGGCGATCTCGACCAGGTCGCGCACGATCTGGTCGACGTCGCGGCCGACGTAGCCGACCTCGGTGAACTTGGTCGCCTCGACCTTCAGGAACGGCGCCTGCGCCAGCCGCGCGAGCCGCCGGGCGATCTCGGTCTTGCCGACGCCGGTGGGGCCGATCATCAGGATGTTCTTCGGGGTGATCTCGTCGCGCAGCGCCTCCGGCACCCGCCGCCGCCGCCACCGATTGCGCAGCGCCACGGCGACGGCGCGCTTGGCCTCGGCATGGCCGACCACGAACCGGTCGAGTTCGGACACGATCTCGCGTGGCGAGAACTCGCTCACAGCACTTCCACCACGAGTTCGCGGTTCGTGTAGACGCAGATGTCCGCGGCGATGCCCATGGCGCGGCGGGCGACGTCTTCGGCGGCGTAGTCGGTGTCGAGGAGGGCGGTGGCGGCGGCGAGGGCGTAGTTGCCGCCGGAGCCGATCGCGGCGACGCCCTTGTCCGGCTCCAGCACGTCGCCGACGCCGGTGACGGTGAAGATCGCGCTCCTGTCGGCGACCAGCAGCATCGCTTCGAGGCGGCGCAGGTAACGGTCGGTCCGCCAGTCCTTGGCCAGGTCGACGCAGGCGCGGGCCAGCTGCTCCGGGTATTGCTCCAGCTTGGCCTCGAGACGTTCGATCAGGGTGAAGGCGTCGGCGGTAGCGCCGGCGAAGCCGGCCAGCACGCGGCCGTCGGCCAGCCGGCGCACCTTCTTGGCGGCGCTCTTGACGATAGTCTGGCCCATGCTGACCTGCCCATCGCCGGCGATGACGGTCGATCCGCCCTTGCGCACGGCCAGAATGGTGGTCCCATGCCAGTTGGGGAAATCGGGCATGGCCGCGATGTGGCCGTGCGGCGGCGCACGGTCAAGCCAAGGACGGAAATGAGTTTTTCAGGCGCATGAGTTTCTCCGACGACGAGGTCGAACGCTACGCGCGCCATCTAGTGCTGCGCGAGATCGGCGGGCAGGGGCAGCAGCGGCTGAAGGCGGCCCGGGTGCTGATTGTCGGCGCCGGCGGCCTCGGCGCGCCAGCCGCGCTCTACCTCGCGGCGGCTGGCGTCGGCGAGATTGCGTTGGTCGATCCGGACACGGTGGCTCTCTCCAACCTGCAGCGTCAGGTGCTCTACGTGACGGCGGACCAGGGCAGGACGAAGGTCGAGGCCGCCGCCGAGCATCTGACAGCGCTCAACGCCAACCTCCGCGTCACGCCGGTCTGCACTGCGCTCACCGAGACCAACGCCCGCGACTTGGTGCGCGGCTACAGCCTGGTGCTCGATGGCACGGACGATTTCGCCACCCGCTTCGCCGTCAACGCCGCCTGCGTCGCCGAGCGCGTGACGCTGGTGTCAGGCGCGATCGGTCGCTGGACCGGCCAGGTCGGCGTGTTCGCCGGCCGGCCCTGCTACCGGTGCCTCGTCCCAGAGATGCCGCCCGACGCCGAGACCTGCGCCGCGGTGGGCGTCGTCGGCGCCCTGGCCGGGGTGGTTGGGTCGATGATGGCGCTGGAAGCGATCAAGCTGATCGCCGGCGCTGGCGAACCCCTCACCGGCCGACTGCTGATCTACGACGCGCTCGCGGCCGAAACTCGTACCGTGCGCGTTGGCGCGGACCCCGACTGTCCAGTCTGCGCCGATCCCCAGCCCCGAACGGAGCGATCATGAACGGCGTCCTCGCAGGCATCCGAGTGCTGGATTTCGGCCGCTACATCGCCGGGCCCTATTGCGCCGCGCTGCTGGCCGACTTCGGCGCCGACGTGATCCGGATCGAGAAGCGCTCTGGCGGCGAGGACCGGTTCCAGGCGCCGCTGACGCCGTCCCAGGAGGGCGGCCTCCTGATGCAGATGAACCGCAACAAGCGCGGCATGACGCTCGATCCAGCCAAGCCGGCTGGCCAGGAGGTGGTGCGGCGGCTGGTGGCGTCGGCCGACGTCGTCGTGGCCAACCTGCCGCCCTCGGGTTTCCCGGCGCTGAAGCTGGACTACGACAGC
This sequence comes from Caulobacteraceae bacterium, assembly GCA_036494265.1. Lineage (GTDB taxonomy): Bacteria > Pseudomonadota > Alphaproteobacteria > Caulobacterales > Caulobacteraceae > Acaudatibacter. The sequence continues at coordinate 13,900 of DASXOP010000026.1, forward strand.
CTGAAGGCGGTCAAGCCGGACATCATCCTGACCATGGTCACCGCCTACGGTCGTGGCGGACCGTACAGCGACCGGGTCGGGTTCGATGGCATCGGCCAGGTGATGTCGGGCGCGGCCTACATGACCGCCGATGCCGAGGGCGGGCGGCCGCACCGGTTCCAGGCGCCGTGGGTCGACTTCGGCACAGCGCTGCACTGCGCCTACGGCACCGCGATGGCGTTGATGGCGCGCCAGCAGACCGGCCGCGGCCAGGTGGTCGAGGGCTCGCTGCTGGCGACGGCGCTGACCGTCGGCAACGGTCTCTTGATCGAACAGTCGGTCCTCGGCCTAGATCGCATCCCGACCGGCAACCGCGGCCAGACCGCGGCGCCCGTGGATATTTTCCGAACGCAGGATGGCTGGATCCTGGTCCAGGTGGTCGGCGATCCGCTCTACCGCCGCTGGGCGCAGCTGATGGGCGAGGAAATCTGGAGCACCGATCCGCGCTTCAAGGACGACATCTCGCGCGGCGCCAACAGCGAGGCGATCTCAGAGCGGATGAGCCAGTGGTGCGCGGAACGCAGCTCGGCGACGGCGCTCGATGTGCTTGGCAAGGCGCTGATCCCCGCCGGGCCGGTGCTGAAGCCGCTGCAGACGCTCGACGATCCGCACGTGCAGGCCATGGGGTTCTTCCAGCCGGTGGACTATCCGGGCCTGCCCAGTCCCGCACCGATCGCCCGCGGCCCTGTGACGCTTTCCGACACGCCCGGCTCGATCCGCAGCCGCGCGCCGACATTGGGCGAGCATACCGACTCGATCCTCAGCGAACTCGGCTACGACGCCTCTGCGATCGCGGCGCTCCGGGACGGAGCAGTGATTTAGGCGAGTGGGGCAGCTAACGTCGGCGACTGTAGTCGGCCTGGGTCGTGCCGATGCTGACGGCGACGGCGGCATTGTCGCCGATTGGCTTGCAGGCGGAGAGCCGTGCATGGCGGTAGCCGCCGGTGCCGACGCCGACATCGACTTCGCCGTGCGCCTTCTGGTCGGTCTTGCCGTCGGCGGTGCGGACGCGCGGACCGCACGGCCCAGGAACCAGCTGCGGCGCGTCGACCCCGGCCGTCGTCGCCTCATCGCCCAAGGGCGGCGGGACCGTGCTGGAAGGCGGCGCGCCGGACGGGGCGGTCGCGATCGGTCCCTCGGCCCAGGCCGAGACGCCGATCAAGGCCAGAGCCAAGGAGCTCGCGAGGGCTAGGCGCATGGTCATCCCTTCGGCGGAACCATCCTCCGCGCGGAAGGCGGAAATGCGCCCCTTGTGTTTCAGCGCGATGTGGACGTACGCGGACGAGTTGCCGCCGCCGCGAACTCGACCAGCGGGCCATGAGGGAGACAGACGATGCGCGTGACGTTGATGGTGGCCGCGGCGACAACGGCGTTGGTGCTTTCCGCGGGCGTCGTTGCGGCGGCGACGCCTCATCCGCAGGCTGAGGCGCAAGCGCTCGATCTCGCCGAAAAGGCCATCGCACTGCGCTCGGTGCGCGGCCCTGGCAATCAGGCGCCGCAGGTCGCGGCGCTCTACAAGTCCGGGCTCGTCGCGAACGGTTTCGCGCCCGACGATGTCACCATCACCCCGGTCGACGACACCGCCTATCTGATCGCCCGCTGGCCAGGATCCGACCCCACGCTGAAGCCGCTGGTGATCTCCGGCCACATGGACGTGGTCGAGGCCAAGCCGGCTGACTGGAAGCGCGATCCGTTCACGCCGGTGATCGAGAACGGCTACCTGTTCGGCCGCGGCTCGACCGACATGAAGCTCGACGGCACCCTGGCCATCGCCTCGCTGGGCGAGCTTCGCCGCGAGGGTTTCAAGCCGCGGCGCGACATAGTCATCGAGTTCTCCGGCGACGAAGAGACGACGATGAAGACGAGCGCGATCATCGCCGACAAGCTCTCCAACGCCGATCTGGTGCTCAACATCGACGGTGGCGGCGGGGTGCTGGACGAGACCACCGGCGCGCCGAAGTATTTCACCTGGCAGGGCGCGGAGAAGACCTACGCCGACTTCAAGCTGACAGTGAGCAACGAGGGCGGCCACTCCTCTCAACCGCGCCGCGACAACGCGATCGACCGTCTCGCTGCCGCGCTGCTGCGCATCCAGGCCCATCAGTTCAAGCCAGAGCTGAGTGACCTCACCAAGGCCTACTTCGTCCAGGCGGCCGCCTACCAGCCGCCGGACATCGCAGCGGCCATGCGCGCCTTCGCCGCCGATCCGACCGACAAGGTGGCGATCGAGACGCTGTCGGCCAACCCGGCCACCGTGGGCAAGATCGGCACCACCTGCGTGGTGACGATGATCAACGGCGGCCATGCGCTCAACGCGCTGCCGCAACACGCCGACGCCAACATCAACTGCCGCATCTTCCCCGGCCACCAGCCGGCGGACATCATGGCCGAGCTGGCCGTCGCGGCCGCCGATCCGGCGATCAGCTTCCAGGACGTCACCGTGGGCTCCGTGGCCAACGACGCTTCGCCCATGCGCCCCGACTTCGTGGCCGCCGTGAAGACGGCGTTGGCGAGCGTCTATCCGGGCGTGCCGGTGTTTCCAGCGATGGCCTCAGGCGCCAGCGACAGCATGTGGTTTCGCTACCATCACGTGCCCAGCTATGGCTCGAGCCCGGTGTTCATCAAGGACTCCGACGACTTCAGCCACGGCCTCAACGAGCGCACCCCGATCGCCAACATACCGCCGGCGATCACCTACTACCTGAGCCTGCTCCGGGCGCTCTCGAAGTAGCTGGGTCTCATTTGCCCGCACAGGTGCGGTAGTGGGTGACCGCGACAGTCGCCACGCGCGTCGCCGTCAGCTCAGCCGTATGTCGCTCATCGTCCGAGCCGCTTTCGGCTGGATCGGGGGTCTGGTGCTCGAAGAAATCGACCTTCACCTGACACTGGGCGATGACGCCTTGCACGGCGGCAGCGAGCGGGATGTCCAGAGTACGCGCCTGGTAGGCTCGGTCTTTGACGCACGCCGCGTATTCCGCCGCCCGGTCGCCGGGCGCCGCACCGTCCCCGGGCCACAACGGAGGTGCGTCGCAGCCCACGATGTCGTCAGCCGCGGCAGGCTGGCCGGTATCGGCGGCGCTCGCGACGGACTGGCGGGAGCTGTTCGCGGCCGGTGTCGCAGACGCCTGTCCAGCCGCGGTCGCGTCCTTGGCGGTGGATCGGTTGGTCGGCTGGCCTCCGCCGCTCGAAGGCTGGCAGCCGGAGATCGCCAAGAGCGTCAAGGCGGCGGCGACAGCGCCGGCTACCACGCGAACCTGCAACATCGCATCGCCCCGGGAATCGATCGGCGGGCAGTCTAGCACGCCGACGCTTTGCAGCTGATTGACTGACGCCTCGTCAGGCTCGCGCCATGGCGGAACTGCCCGGAGACGCCCGATGAAAGCTCTGCTCTACCGAGGTCCGCGCGACATTCGCTGCGAGACGTTCGACGATCCCGGCCTCGCCGACGACCGCGACGCGATCGTGAAGATGACCCGGTGCGGCATCTGCGGCAGCGACCTGCATATCTACCACGGCGAGGGTTTCTCGCCCGACCTCGGCTTCTGCGTCGGCCACGAGGCGATCGGCGAGGTGGTCGAGGTGGGCAAAGGCGTGCGCCGGCTGAAGGTCGGCGAGCCGGTGATGTTGTCGGCGGCAGTCGGCTGCGGCGCCTGCGCGCCATGCCTCGCCGGCGACATCGTCCAGTGCCGCAACAACCTGATGCAGTGCTACGGGCTCTCGCACCGGTTGGAGGGGTGCCAGGCCGAGTACATCCGCGTCCCCGCCGCCGACTTCAACGCCGCGCCGATCCCCGAGGGCCTGACGCCCGACCAGGCGCTGATGCTGACCGACAACCTGCCGACTGCCTGGTTCGGCTTGAAGGGCGCGCGGATCCAGCCGGGCGAGACCGTGGTGGTGATCGGACTCGGACCCATCGGCCTGATGGGCGTCGAAGGCGCGTTCGCCATGGGCGCCGGGCGGGTGTTCGCCGTCGATCTGGTGGCCGAACGCCGGGCGATCGCCGAGACGCTGGGCGCGACGGCGCTGCACCCCGACGATGCGCCCGCGGCCATCGCCGAGGCTACCCACGGCCGCATGGCCGACGCGGCTTTCGAGGCGGTCGGCGCGGAAGCCACGATCCGCATTGCGATCTCGCTGGTCGGCCGCCAGGGCCGCGTCTCGGTGATCGGCGTCAACCAGACCCAGAACTTCAGCTTCGACATGCGGATGGCGTTCTTCAAGGGCCTCACCTTCACCATCGGCACCTGCTCGGTGCAGCAGTACTGGCCGGAGCTGATCCCGCTGATCCAGGGGGGCCGCCTGCACCCGGAGCGCTTCATCACCCACGAGATGCCGCTCACCGAAGGCGCCGAAGCCTACCGCCTGTTCGACGCCCGGACCGGCGGCGCACTGAAGATGGTGATGACCGCTTGATCGACCGGCGCCGAGTTCAGCTCGGATCAACCTAAAGACTGCTACGAGCGCTCCGGGTCGATGGAGCCGAGCATGGGTAGGAGCGACGAGCGCAGCGGCCTGGCCAAGTGGCTGGCTCGCGACTGGGTGATCGCTGACGAGGTCCATGCGCGGAGGATGTCGCGGGTATGGCCAGGTGTCGCCGCGTGGCTGGCCATGAACGTCGTCACCGGCGTCTTCCTTCATCAGATCAGCATGATCGGCGCGCCGCTGGTGCTGCTCGCCCTGCTGCGTGATCGCGGGCCCTCGCCGCGATGGCCGGTCATGACTGTCGCCGCCTTGCCGGCGGCGCTGTGCCTGATCCGGTGGACAAACGGCGCGGGCGAGTGGACCAGCGGGATCGCTGAGTTCAACCTAGTGCTGGCGCTGTTCGCCGCGCAGTGCGCTCGCGCCCAGTTGGCGCTACCGCGTCTGCGGACGCAGCAGACGGAGATCGTCGAAACCTTCGCCTGAAGGTCCGCGAAGCCCGGAAAGGCTGATCAGATGCGAGGAGCGCGCCCCAGAAGGCGGAGGTTGATGGCGGCGCTCATAGCGCTCACGCTTGTTGTCGTCCTGTCGCCAGCGGTGGTTATCCCGATCGCCCTATTCCAGGTCAATGAGACGCATCCCCACAGCCGCCCTGGTTGGGCGATCGCGCCGTCATTTCCATTTCCAGTGTCGCGGGAGCGTTTCGCCTCGACGCCTCCGGCGCGCCTGGCAGCCATCTACGGTATTCGCGAACCACGCGACATCGTCTGGGATAGCGAGCTCAGCGCCGGCGCCTCAGCTCTGTCGCGGCCGAGCCTGTTCGGGGACCGGTTTCCAGTGTTCTTCGTAGGCCCATCGCGACTGCTCCACGGCGTTTGCGCGACTGGGACCGAACGAATTGAGTTCGAGGATGCGTTTATTTTCCCGATCGGATGGCGGCTCGTGCGTCGCTGGACCGCGCCAAGGGCGGTCGAAGGCGAACGCCTCGGGATACCAATCGGTCCAGTCGGGTCGCCCGGACCTGCTGGTCCGTGCGCCTCCCTCGGCCCTTTGCACTTCGTCTGGTCATTGGACCATGAGTCGGATGCGGAAGTTGAGAGGCAAGCGGCGATCATTCACCGTTTGCTGGGCCCACCGGGCGAGCGCGTCACGGACTTCCGAGTCGACAACGATGGAGGGTGCACAGTGGACGGCCAGCCATGCGCCGGCTCCAACTTCTTCAAACACATTGACGCCCGCTGGGTCACACAGGTCGGCGCCCTGTCATTGATTGCGCCGCCAGCGATTGGGCCTTTGAATTCCGTCAAGGACCAGCTCTGCACAGTCGGACCACCCGAACATCCAGACCTGAATCAGGCGCTCTGTGTGCGGGTCATTTCGACACCGCCTGTCGGCGGAGCCAAACCCAAAATCCTGGCAGTCGTCTTCTAAGCCTCCAAGTCAATGCGCATTGACTTAGCGCCGATCCGTGGCAATGTGCCCTGAGAGATCAGGGAAGCGCGCCATGAACATCGCCGTGAAGGTTGAAGCCGCCGACGCTGCTGCAGCCGCAACTGCAGACGCCTATGCGACCCCGCTCGCCGAGCTGAACCCGGCCAGGGTCGACCGCTTCCAGGACGACACCCTGTGGCCGGTGTTCGAGCGGCTACGCCGGGAAGACCCGGTCCACTTCACCCCCGACAGCGAGTTCGGTCCCTATTGGTCGGTGACCAAGTGGGAAGAGATCATGGCGGTGGACACCAACCACGAGGCCTTCTCCTCCGCCGACGGCATCGCCCTGCCGAATCTCAAGGGGATGGAAGAGCAGCGCAAGGCGATGGAGGCGCTGGGCCAGGAGCCTCGGCGTCGCGGCGGCGCCGGCTTCATTACCATGGACGAGCCGGAGCACGGCCCGGCCCGCAAGGCCGTGAGCCCGACCCTGGCCCCCGGCAATCTGGCGACGATGGCCCCGGTGGTGCGCGAACGCGCCGGCCTGATCCTCGATTCGCTGCCGATCGGCGAGGAGTTCGACTGGGTCGATCTGGTGTCCAAGGAACTGACGGCGATGACCCTCGCCACCCTGTTCGACTTCCCGTTCGAGAAGCGCCGCAAGCTGCCCTGGTGGTCGGACATGATCATGAACCAGCCCGGCCACGGCCCGGTGCAGAGCTGGCAGCACAAGGCCGAGGCGATGATGGAGTGCTTCGGCGCCTTCAACGAACTCTGGAACGAACGCGTCAACGCCGAGCCGGGCAACGACCTGATCTCGATGCTGGCGCACAATCCGGCCACCCGGAACATGGAGGTGCAGGAGTATCAAGGGAACGTCGTGCTACTGATCGTGGGCGGCAACGACACCACCCGCAACACCATCTCCGGCAGCGTCTATGCGCTGAACAAGAACCCCGACCAGTACGACAAGCTGCGCGCTGACCCGGGTCTGGTGCTGCCGATGGTGTCCGAGACCATCCGCTACCAGACCCCGCTGGCGCACATGCGCCGCATCGCCACTCGCGACGTCGAGGTCGGCGGCAAGACCCTCAAGGAAGGCGACAACGTCGCCATGTGGTACATTTCCGGCAACCGCGACGAGAGCGCGATCGAGAAACCGAACGCGTTCATTGTCGACCGCGAACGCCCCCGCCAGCACATGTCGTTCGGCTTCGGCGTCCACCGCTGCGTGGGCAACCGCGTCGCCGAGATGCAGCTGACCATCATCTGGGAAGAGATACTGCGGCGCTTCCCGCGGATCGAGCTGGTGGAAGAGCCGACCCGCACTTACTCGTCGTTCGTGCACGGCTACGAGAGCATGCGCGTCGTCATCCCGGCCCGCGCCTGACACCGCGCAACGCGTTGGTGTAGTCTCTGCCGGATGAATGACACCGCAACCCTGACTCGCGAGCGGGCTCCGCCTCGCAAACGCGACGCCGAAGCCACCCGCGCCGCCATCCTCGAAGCGGCGAAGCGGCAGTTCGCGGAGTTCGGCTACGACCGCGCCGCCCTGCGCGATATCGCCGGCGAGGCGGGCGCTGACGTAGCCCTGATCAAGCGCTACTTCGGCGGCAAGGAGGCGCTCTTCACCGAGGCGCTGAAGGCGTCGATCCGGCCGGATTTTCTGCGCGAGTGGGACCGGGCCACCTTCGCCCGCGACATCGCGACGATGATGGCCGGCTCGCCCAATCGCGACGAGACCCGCAGCCACAGCTTCCAGTTCCTGCTGCGCACCGCCACGTCGCCGACCACGGCGCCGCTGCTGAACCTGGCGGTGCAGGAACGCTTCATGGGTCCTATCCGCGACTGGCTGGGCGGCGAGGCCGCGCCGGCCCGGGCCAGGGTGCTGGCCGCCACCTTCATCGGCTTCCTGGTCGAGCGGCTGATCCGCGGCGAGCCGCTGCAGGGGGCCGAGCGCGAGGCCTTCGTCGAGCACACGACGGCGCTCTTCGAGACGATGGTGTCACCAGCCAATGAGTGAACGCGATGACGAGAACCGATCCGGCCGACGCCAAGGCCATTGAGCTCAGTCTGGAGGTCGCCGCCGAGCGCGCCGGCGATCTCACCGACGCCGTCTACGCCCGCCTCTTCGAGCGTCAGCCGGAGATGAAGGCGCTGTTCTGGCGAGACACCAACGGCTCGATCAAGGGCGAGATGTTGATGCGCGTGTTCGAAGCGATCTTCGACTTCATCGGCGAGCGCCGCTACGCCGACCACCTGATCCAGTGCGAGGTGGTGACCCACGCCGGCTACGACGTCCCGCCCAATGTGTTCGCCACTTTCTTCGGCGTCGTCGCCGAGACCGTCCGCGAAGCCTGTGGCCCCGGCTGGACCGCCGCGATGGACGCCGGCTGGAAGCTCACTCTCGCCGACCTCGACTTCTATGTGACGCACCCCGAGCAACTGGCGCCGGCGTAGCTGACGCGAACCTCGGGCCGGTCAGTAAGTTCGCGGCGCGGCGTGCGCATGCTAACGCTGCCACCTGGCTCGGCTCGCTCATAGCCGGCTGAACGCTTGGGGAGAACGCGCATGAGGTCATTGTTCGCGGCAACGATCGTGGCGCTGGCGCTGGCTGGCGGACCATCGGCCGTCGCTACGACGATCCACGGCTCGATCGGAGCGACGGCCGCCCGATGCGGTCCAAAACCGAGAACGCCAGGCAGCTGGCAATGCGTGGGTCAGCCCCATCACCGGCTCAACGGGGGCGTCGGCGCCGGACCGGCGACGACCAGCTACAGCTGGGTGATCGCAGCGGTCGCCGCGCCGGCGAAGGTGGGCCTGAACACGCACAACGGTCACCGCGTCGTGCACCCCTGGGGCCTAGGTTCAACCCACTAGAGCCTGTCCCGTTTTCATTGCATCAATCAAAACGGGATGAACAGGCTCGTCACTTAGAGTTGCGAGCACGATTCAGCGTTCCTGGTGGTTCCACCAAAACGCATCGTGCTCTAGGTCGGCGGCCGGGTTGTCGTGCGGACTCAGAGGATCACGCGCAGCAGCTCCCCGGCGACGAGCGCCAGGAACGCCGTCTGACCGAGCCGCAGCGCCATTGCGAAGTTGGCGTATTTGCTGCGGCAGATGCCGGCCAGCAAGTGCAGGTGGCGCAGCTGCTCGGCGCGCTCGGTCTCCGCGGCGACCGTGTTGAGCGCGGTGACGAACTCTTCCACCGGCAGGTGGAACACCGGCGACTCCCAGAAGATGTGGTCCGACCGCGACCTGACGATCCGCGGCCGCACGGTGGTTAGCGAGAAGTGCGATGAGGCCAGAAAGCAGCCGGCGCCCAGCAGCAGCAGCACCTTGGCGGTCAATCCGATCGCCGGCGCATATGGCCCCGTCCCAGCGGGAACATTGGCGATGGCCTCGATGCTGACGATCACCAGCGCGCCGGTGAAAGCGAGCAGCAGGCCGGCCTTGTTGTCGCACAGCGCGATGTTGTCCTGCAGCACCTCGCGCTCGAACTCGGTGAACCGGTCGTGCTGGGTCTCGCGGTCGGCGGCGACGTCACCGGCGATCTCGTCTTGGTTCAAGGTCTCGTCAGCCATGCGCGGCCGCTTAAAGCATCGACGGGATGACGCGGTCCGGGGGTTTGTGGCCGTCCATCCAGGTGCGGATGTTGACGATCACCTTCTCGCCCATGTCGACCCGGCCCTCGATGGTGGCCGAACTCATGTGCGGCATCAGCACCACGTTGGGCAGCTTGAGCAGCTTCGGGTTCACCGCCGGTTCGTGCTCGAAGACGTCGAGGCCGGCGCCGGCGATCTCGCCCGCCTCCAGCATGTTGGCCAATGAACTTTCGTCGATGATCTCGCCGCGCGCCGTGTTGACCAGGATCGCGTGCGGCCGGATCAGCTTCAGGCGCCTGGCGGAGAGCAGGTGGTAGGTGCCGGGCGTGTGCGGGCAGTTGACCGAGATGATGTCCATACGGGCCAGCATCTGGTCGAGGCTCTCCCAGTAGGTGGCCTCCAGCTCCTCGGCGATGCGCGGGCTGACCGGCTTGCGGTTGTGATAGTGGATCGAGAGGCCGAAGGCGCGGGCGCGGCGCGCCAGCGCCTGCCCGATCCGGCCCATGCCGATGATCCCGAGCCGCTTGCCGCCGATCCTGCGCCCGAGCATCCAGGTCGGCGACCAGCCATGGAAGTCGCCGTGATGGATCACCTCGGCGCCTTCGACCAGCCGTCGCGAGACCGCCATGATCAGGCCCATGGTCAGGTCGGCGGTGTCGTCGGTGAGTACGCCGGGCGTGTTTGTGACCGTGATCCCCTTGTCGGTGGCGGCGGTGACGTCGATGTGATCGACCCCGGCGCCGAAATTGGCGATCAGCTTCAGCCGCTCGCCCGCCGCGGCGACGACAGCGCCGTCGATGCGGTCGGTGATGGTCGGCACCAGCACGTCGGCGCGCTGGATCGCGGCCGCCAGCGCGGCGGCGTCCATTGGTTTGTCGTCGAGATTGAGCTCGGTATCGAACAGCTCACGCATCCGCGTCTCCACCGGATCGGGGAGCTTGCGGGTGACGACGACTTTCGGCTTGCGGGCGGCCATCGGCGACCTCTAGCAAAGGGGCAGGGCATGGCCAAGCAAGGCTGACGTCAAGGGTGGCATGCGGCCGACCTCCACCATCGCGATTGCGGCGAGCCTGGCCAGCCTGTTGGCGCTGGCGGCGTGCGGCGGCAAGGGCGACGAGGGCGGCGACTGCCCGGCCAATGTGAGAGCCGCGACCCCCTCCGGCTACTGCGTGCCGCGCTACCTCAGCCTGAAGCGCGGCGAGGTGTTCGGCCGCAAGGGGCCCGGCAAGGACTACGCGACCCTCTTCGTCTACCACGCCAAAGGCCTGCCGGTGCAGGTGATCGACGAGACCAGCGACTGGCGACGAATCTGCGATCCGGATGGCGCAACCGTGTGGGTGGCGAGCCCGATGGTCGACGGGCGGCGTACGGTGATGGCGCCCGCCAAAGCCCCCGTTGCGTTGCGCGCGGCGCCGTCCGACACCGCCGCCGTCACCACCTATTTGAGGCCGCGGGCGATCGCCGATCTCGGGCGCTGCAAGGCCGAATGGTGCGAGGTGACCGCCGACGAAGCGCGCGGCTGGGTGAAGTCTTCAGAGGTCTGGGGACTGGCGCCTCAGGTCCAATGCCGTTGAGCCGAAGCTTCGGTGCTGCTAGGGGCGGGAGATGATCGCTCCCGCAAAAGCTAAGAACACCTACGCCTACGAAGACCTGATCGACTGCGCGCGCGGCGACATGTTCGGTCCCGGCAACGCGCAGCTGCCGTCGCCGCCGATGCTGCTCTTCGACCGGATCACCGAGATCAACGACACCGGCGGGCAGCATGGCCTGGGCTATATCGAGGCTGAGTTCGACATCAATCCGAGCCTCTGGTTCTTCGACTGCCACTTCCTCGGCGACCCGGTGATGCCCGGCAGCCTCGGGCTCGACGCCATGTGGCAACTCGTCGGCTTTTATCTCGGTTGGATCGGCGGCAAGGGTCGAGGGCGGGCTGTGGGTTGCAGTTCCGTAAAGTTCGGCGGCGAAGTGACCACGGACATCAAGACCGTGACCTACAAGATCGAGATGAAGCGGGTGATCAACCGGCGTCTGGTCGTGGGTATCGGCGACGGGGTGTTGGAGGCCGACGGCACGCCTATTTACTGGGCGGAAGACTTGCGCGTGGGACTCTACCAGCGACCGTAAGGGCGGGGGCCAGGAACGAACATGCGCCGGGTAGCGGTGACAGGGTACGGAATCGTTTCGTCGATCGGGATCGGCGCGAACGAAGTGATCGCATCGCTGCGCGAGGCCCGCTCGGGCATTGTCGCCGCGCCGGAATATGCCGACCTGGGCTTCCGCTGCCAGGTGCACGGCAAGCCGCAGATCGACTGGGAGACCATGGTCGATCGCCGGGCGGCGCGCTTCCTGGAAGCCGGCGGCGGCTACGCGCATATCGCCATGGAACAGGCGATCGCCGATGCGGGCCTGGGCGAGGACGAGGTCTCCAACGAGAAAACCGGGCTCGTCGTCGGCTCGGGCGGCCCTTCGACCCACGCGATCGTCGAAGCAGCGGACACGGCGCGCAACAAGGGCGTCAAGCGGATCGGCCCGTTCGCGGTGCCGAAGGCGATGAGCTCGGGCCCGTCGGCGACACTCTCGACCTGGTTCAAGATCAAGGGCGTCAACTTCTCGATCACCTCGGCCTGCGCCACCTCCACGCACTGCATCGGCGTCGGCGCGGGCGAGATCGCCGCGGGACGGCAGGACATCGTCTTCGCCGGCGGCTGCGAGGAACTCGACTGGACGCTCTCCAGCCTGTTCGACGCGATGGGCGCGATGTCGAGCAAGTTCAACGACTGTCCGGCCAAAGCCAGCCGCGCCTACGACGCCGACCGCGATGGCTTTGTGATCGCCGGCGGCGCCGGGATACTGGTGCTGGAAGCCATGGACCGCGCGAAAGCCCGCGGCGCCAAGATTTATGGCGAAATCGTCGGCTATGCAGCCAATTCCGACGGTCACGACATGGTCGCCCCGTCCGGCGAGGGCGCGGCACGTTGCATGCGGCTGGCGATGGAGACCGCCGGCGGGCGCAAGATCGACTATCTAAACCCGCACGGCACCGGCACGCCGGTGGGCGACGCCAAGGAGATGGACGCAGTGCGCCAGGTCTTCGGCGGGAGCGCGCCGCTGATCTCGTCGACCAAATCGCTGACCGGTCACAGCCTCGGCGCCGCCGGCGCTCAGGAAGCGATCTACTGCCTGATGATGATGGGCGGCGGCTTCGTCGCCGAAAGCGCCAACATCGAGACCCTCGACCCCGCCTTCGCCGACATGCCGATCGTGCGCCAGCGCCTCGATCGCCAGCTCGAGACGGTGATGTCGAACAGCTTCGGCTTCGGCGGCACCAACGGCTGCCTGGTGCTGGCCAGGGCGTAAGGCCGGGGCGTTCTCGCGACTTGTCCTCGCTCGCTGGCGCGTCCACAAACACGGCCAGTTACACGAGGAAACAATCCAGCGATGGCCGAAGCTTTCGATATGCCCAAGGGCCAGCTCATGCGCGGCAAGCGTGGGGTCGTGCTGGGCGTCGCCAATCACCAGTCGATCGCCTGGGGCATCGCCTCGCAGCTGGCCGCACAAGGCGCCGAGCTGGCGCTTGGCTATATGGAAATGAACGAGAAGCGGGTGAAGCCGCTCGGCGAAAGCATCGGCGTCAAAACCTTCGTCACCTTCGACGCGATGCAGCAGGGGTCGATCCCGGCGCTGTTCGCCGAGGTGGCCAAGACCTTCCCCAAGATCGACTTCCTGGTGCACGCGTTGGGTTTCGCCGAGCGCAGCCAGATCGCCGGCTCGTTCATCGAGAACGCCGAGCGCGGCGCGTTCCTGCGGGCCATGGACGCCTCGGTCTACAGCTGGGTCGAAGCCGCCCAGTGTGCGGCGCCGATGATGGACCGCGATGGCTCCATGATCACGATGACCTACCTAGGTTCCGAACGAGCGATCCCGAACTACAACACCATGGGCGTCTGCAAGGCGGCGCTGGAGGCGGCCACCCGCTACATCGCCCGCGACCTGGGTCCGCGCGGCATCCGGGTGAACGCGATCTCGGCGGGCGCCGTGCGCACGCTGTCGCTGGCTGGGATCAAGGACGGCCGTGGGATGCTGAGCGCGGGCCGGTCGCTCAGCGCGATGAAGGAGGACACGACGGTGGAAGGCGTCGCCGGCTGCGCGCTCTGGCTGCTGTCCGATCTCGGCCGCTCGACCACGGGTGAAGTGGTGCACGTCGACGCCGGCTTCCACATGATGGGCCTGCCGTCTGAAGACGAAGCCGCACCGGCGGCGGCGGCCGCCACGACAACGGCGAGCTAGTTCTGGCTCCTCCACCGCCAGCGAGCGGGGGAGGGGGACCGCCGGGCATCGCCCGGGGGTGGAGGGGGCGCAGACGGTGGCCGGCCTTGCGCCCCCTCCGTCACGCCGCGCTGGTAGCGCGCCGCGCCACCTCCCCCGCCTCTGCGGGCGGTGGAGGAGAAGGAGTCAGGGGGCGTAGGCTCGTACGAACCGGCGGGCAGCTTCGCGGGCTACGTGATCGAGGCGGTCCTCGGTCAGGTCCTGGGCGAGGCCGAGCAGATTCTCTACGTGGCGGTGGGCCACCACCATGCCGGCGAAGAACTCGGAGGCTTCGGCGGCGTCCGCTATCGCTAGCCGACCAGCGTCGGCCTCGCGTTGCAGGAACTCGGTCAGCATCGAGCGCGCGCCGGCAAAGCCGTTCGGCAGCACCTGGCGCACCAGCTCCGGATCGCCGCCGGCGATCAGCAGCCGGAATAGGGCGACGCCGCGGTCCATCATGATCGTCTGCAGCAGCTGGCGGGCATAGGCCGCCAGCGTGGCTTCCGGATTGAGTTCCGCGCCGGGCGCCTCGAACGGCGACGAGATCAGCCGAGAGCGCCGCTCGATCAGCGCCCGCACCAGATCGCCCTTCGAGCCGTAGTGATTGTAGATCGTCTGTTTGGAGACGCCGGCGCGGCGCGCCACCTCGTCGAGCGGCGCGGCCAGGCCGCGCTCGAAGATCACGTCCGACGCGGCCTCGAGGATCGCCTCGTTCTTCGCCCGGTCGATCTGTCCGGCGGCGCGCGGCATCAGCGCGACGGCCGAGGCGACCTGGCCTCGCTGGATGTGAGCGTCTGAGTGAGCGCCATGGCCTGATCGTAACACGTCGGCGACGGGGAGGATGCCGACATCGGCGCGACTAGGGTGCGTCGCGGCCTTGCACAAGCGCGGCCGGCCCCGCATAGCAGCCTGGCCATGGCCGATGTGATCGATGCCGACGTCATCATCGCCGGCGCGGGTTTGACCGGCGCCACGCTCGGCCTCGCGCTGGCCAGCGCCGGCCTGACCCCGATCCTGGTCGACCCGCAACCCTTCGACGCCCAGGTCGCGCCGACCTTCGACGGGCGCGCCTCGGCGATCGCGTTCTCCAGCTTCCGGCAGTGGCGCACGCTGGGACTGGGCGCGTCGCTGGAACCGCACACGCAGCGGATCGAACAGATACTGGTCACCGACGGCAAGGGTGCGGGCGCGAGCGCCGGCTCGCCCAGCGGGGCGTTCCTGCGCTTCGACGCTGCTGAGATCGCCGGCCGCACCGAAGGCGAGCCGCTCGGCTACATGATCGAAAACCGCCGCAGCCGCGCGGGTCTGGCCGAGGCGGTACAGGCCGCCGGCCTCACCGTGCTGGCGCCGGCCAGCGTCGCCAGCGTCGAGTTCGGCTCGGCGTTCGCCGAGGTGACCCTGGCAGACGGGCGACTGCTGCGCGCTCCGTTGGTCGTCGGCGCGGAGGGGCGCGGTTCGGTGGTGCGCGAGGCGGCCGGCATCGATGTGATGGGCTGGGGCTATGGCCAGAGCGGCGTCGTCGCCACCGTCCATCTCGAACGCGACCATGAGGGCGTCGCCCACGAGTACTTCCTGCCCAGCGGTCCGTTCGCGATCCTGCCGCTGACCGAGCAGCGCGCGAGCCTGGTCTGGACCGAACCCACCCGGCGCGGCGAGGCGCTGCGCGGCGCCCGCGACGAGGTGTTTCACGCCCACCTGCGTCGCCGCTTCGGCGACTTCCTCGGCCAGGTCGAGGCGAAGGGGCCGAGGTTCGTCTACCCGCTGTCGCTGCAGCTGGCGACGCGGCTGGTCGGTCCGCGCGTGGCTTTGCTCGGCGACGCCGCCCACGCGATCCACCCACTTGCCGGCCAGGGCCTGAACCTCGGCCTGAAGGACGCCGCCGCCCTGGCCGAGGTGCTGGCCGAGGCGATGCGGCTGGGCGAGGACATCGGCCAGCTCGCCGTGCTGGAGCGCTACGCCCGCTGGCGGCGGCTCGACAACCTCGCCGTCTCGCTCGCCTGCGACGGCTTCAACCGCCTGTTCTCCAACGACAATCTCGTGCTGCGCGCCGCGCGAGGCGCGGGCATGGCGGCGGTCAACCAGCTCGGTCCCGCGCGCCGGTTCTTCATGCAAGAGGCCGGCGGAGCGCTGGGGGATCTGCCGCGGCTGCTGAAGGGCGAGTCGATCTAGGGGCCGGCACTGGCCCCTCCACCACTTCGTGGTCCCCCTCCCCCGTTGGGGGAGGAGAATGGCGGCGCAGCTTCGATATCCTCCCCTGCGAATGCAGGGGAGGGGACCCCGGAGGGGTGGAGGGGCTAGTCCAGCGTGCGGGCTTCTTCCGGCAGCATGATCGGGACGCCGTCGCGGATCGGGTAAGCGAGGCGGGCGCCTTCGCTGATCAGCTCAGCGTGCTCGCGGTCGTAGGTCAGCGGGCCGCGGGTGACCGGGCAGACCAGGATTTCCAGTAGGCGAGGATCGATGTCGGTGTCGGTCATGTGGCGGCTTCTACTGCAGCGCAGGCGGCTCGTCATCGTCGCCGGCGGCGTCGATCTGCAAGAGAGCGATCAAGGCACGGCCCCGTTCGTCCAGGGTCTGAGCCTCCAGCAGCGCCTGCTTCTCCGGCGGATCCAGCGGCAAGCCCATGGCGAGGCTGTTGATCAGCGCGCCCGCTGGCGCGGCCCGCGCCGCCTCCCACTCCACCTCCAGCCCCTTATGGTCGAGGTAACGCCGCAGGATGTCGAGGAAGAGCGGACGGTCGAGCGCGATCTCCTCGTCGGCCTCATCGAGGTCAGTGGCGAAGGTCTCGAAATCGGGCCGCACCTGCCGGTAGGGCGTCGTGCTGGCAAGCTCCTCGCTCCCTACGAAGCGGCAGATGCCGGTCAGGGTGATCATATAGCGGCCATCGCCGGTCTCGGCGTAGGTGGTGATCCGGCCGACGCAACCAACATCGGCCAGCTTCGGCTTCCCGCGTCCGCCGCCGGACGCGGTCTGGATCATGCCCACCAGCCGTGAGCCGCTCATCGCATCGTCGATCATCTCGATGTAGCGCGGCTCGAAAATCTGCAGCGGTAGCTGGCAACCGGGCAGCAAGAGCGCGCCGTCGAGCGGGAAGACCGGGATCAGCGCCGGCAGGTCGGTAACCTTGCGGTAGCCGCCGGCCATCGCCCCGCCCGCCTACGAGAACAGGATCGAGGAAAGCCGCCGGCGGCCCAGCCGCGCGACGTCCGACCCCTGGCCTGCCGCCTCGAACACGGTCAGCAGCTGCTTGCGCGCCGCCTCGTCGTTCCACTCGCGGTCGCGCTCGATGATGGTGAGCAGCTCGTCAGCGGCTTCCCTGAACTGGCCGCGGCCCGCCAGCGCTTTGGCCAGCTCCAGCCGCGCTTCGTGGTCGTTCGCATCCTTCGCCAGCCGCGCCTCGAACTCGGAGGTCTCCGACGTGGCGTTCGCCGCCAGCGCCAGCGCGGCGCGGACGCTCTCCAGGTCGGCGTTCTTGGCGTCAGGCGGCGCCATAGACGCGACCTCGGCCGCACGCTCCATGTCGCCACCGATCAGGTAGCAGCGCGCCATGCCGCCGATCGCGGCCAGATTGTCGGGCTCGGCCTGCAGCACCTGGGCGTAGGCCTGAGCCGCGCCACCGGTGTCGCCGAGGTCGAGCGACTCCTTGGCCATCGCCATCAGCTCGTCGACCTCAGAGCCCTCGCCGCCGCCGGCCTTCACCAGCCGCTCGATGAACGATTTGATCTGGCTCTCCGGCACCGCGCCCTGGAAGCCGTCGATCGGCCGGCCGCCGACGAAGGCATAGACCGTGGGTATCGACTGCACGCGCAGCTGGCCGGCGAACACCGGGTTCTTGTCGATGTCGATCTTGACCAGCTTGACCTTGCCCTTGGCCGCCAGCACCGCGCGTTCCAGCGCCGGTCCCAGCGTCTTGCAGGGGCCGCACCAGGTCGCCCAGAAGTCGACGATCACCGGGACGTCGCGCGAGGCGTCGATGACGTCCTTGGCGAAGCCCGCGTCCGTGCCTTCCTTGATCAGATCGCCGGGTCCGGCCGCGGCGGTCTCGCCGATGAGGGACATCGAAAACTCCTTCAAAAACTCGCAGCCCCAAGATGGGACCGGACGGCGCGCGCCGCAACGTTGCTTGACGCTCCTTACCCGTTCGTCAGCGCCGAGAAATCCACGATCAGAGGCTGAACGCCGAGCGCGGCGAGAAAGCGGCGCAGACCGGCCTGCGAGATCGCCGTCGTCGCCGTGTTGACCAGCGGGTGGAAGTTGACCGGATCGCTGGCCGCCAGCGCCGCGTCGAGCACGAACCGCACCCGGCGATCCGCATCGTTGATCAAGCCGAACGCGGTGACCGAGCCCGGCGTCACGCCCAGCGTCTCCGCCATCAGTTCCGCCGCGCCGAACGAGAGCTTCGCCGAGCCGATCGCCCGCGGCAGCGCCTTCAGGTCGATCCGGGTGTCCTGCAGCGCCGAGACCAGCCAGAGCTGGCCCTTGGCGTCCTTCAAAAACAGGTTTTTGTTGTGCCCGCCGGGCATGGCGGCCTTGACCTCGTCGCCCTCTCCCACCCGAAACACCGCGGCGTGCTTCACCGTGCGATGAGCGATCCCCAGACCGTCCAGGAAGTCGAAAAGCTCGTCACGGGTCTTCAAGCCGAGCTCGCTCCCCCTGAACGCTGCGGCCGAGCTTAGGTGGGGACGGTGATCACGGCTAGCCGCGACCCCATGGCGGATCGCCCGGAGTGTAGTCACGGGGCGGCACGGTGCGCGCAAGCCCCTTCCTGTCCGCCAGCGAGATGCGCTCGATCATCGACAGCAGGTCGGGCGCCGCACGCGCCGTCGCCAACGCGACGATGATGCACGAGATGCCGAGACAGACAAAAAAGGCGTCGAGGCCCACAAGCGGATTCCTTGGCTTCGGCCGGTCGAACTCGTCCGGCGCAGAGTCATAACGCAGAACCCGGCAAGTCGTGCCCTCCGACCTCAAGCCTCCGTTTTTGCGTACCCCGCGTAGCTGTCCTTTAACGTGGCGTGGTTGAGCAGCATCTGCGCCTTCAGGGTCTGGCCGGCCTTGTCGAAGATCCGCGTCTTGACCCAATAGGACTCGGTACGCCGGCTCTCGGAGATGGCGGCGATCTCGCGGCGGATCAGGTAGTCTTCGCCGACGAACAGCGGCCCGTCGATCAGTCGGATTTCCTGGTCCGCGAACAGCCCCACCGCCGGGCCCTTCACCGGGAAGCGCGCACGGCCGCTGGTGTATTGCGCCAGCACGCTGATCATCTCCATCGGCACGATCGGCCGGCCCCAGGGTGAGGCCTTGGCGTCCGAGTACCAGGGCGTCGTTTCCGTGATCGCCGCCAGCTTCTGGGTCAGCGAGAACGGGTAGAGGTTGCCCATGTGCTGGTCCGGATCCATCCGCACTATCTCGTCCTCGGCGCCGGTCATGCCCACCTTCAGGTCGGCGAGGATGAGCAGCTGCGCCGGCGGCCGCAGGCCGGCCATCCGGGTCTCCAGCAAGGTCGACGCACCGCCGCCGTCGCCGAGGCTGGCGCTGGCCTCGAGCACCGGCGTGCCGTCAGCCTTCTCGGCCCAGGCCTTGGTGGCAGTCGCGCCCGGCTTCGGGATTTCGACGAACGCGCGGGTCTCTTCGCCCTCGATCACCATGTTCTGGTAGTGCGCCGACACGCAACCACGCTCGAACCAGGCCTGTCCCCAGATCTGCACCATCAGCGGCGCGAACAGGCTGTAGTGGGTCGGCCCCTCGATCGGTCCGGCGCGAAAGCCAAGCTTCTCAGCCATCGCATCGTCATGCAGCGAGGCGTGGCCGCCGTACTCCTGGTCGGCCAGCATCTGCCGCGGCGCCCGCAGCGGGCCGCGAAGGACGAGGGGGGTGTCGAAGCTCATGTGAGGCGCTCCTGTAGCGGGTGGACGAACTAGATCAGTCCGCCGGCCGAGCGTCCATCTCGCAACGCGGCTTCCCCGCCGCCCGATAACGTGCGTTATGTCGGGAACTTAACACTGAGCAATGATCTCACAGGTAATGGACTCCGACGGTCGCCCTGTGGTGCTGCTCGTAGAGGACGATCCGCTGCTGCGCAGCGTCACCGCCGATCTGATGCTGGACGCTGGGTTTTTCTCGATCGAGGCATCGAATGCGGCCGAAGCGCTGGCGGTGCTCGCCGACCACCCGGAAGTCGACGTCGTCTTCACCGATCTCGACATGCCCGGCGAGATGAACGGACTTGGCCTGGCTCAGCGGATCGGCGCGATGTCGCGGCCGGTCCACGTGATCCTCACGTCGGGCAAGGCCGTCGCAGGCGAGCCGCCCTGCGAATTCGTCAGCAAGCCCTATTCGATTTCCCTGGTCGTCAGATTGATGACTTCGATGATCGCCGCCAGCCGCTAAATAATTCTATATGTCAGATATCCGACACATAGACGCCGCAGTGTAATCCGTCAGGCCCCGGACAAGCTCAACTATGTCGGCTGCTTGACGGACTCGCGCTCCAATAAGGCGCATAGAGGCTGATCGTCAGTGGATACTCTTGGGCTCTGGCGGCCGAGAGACACGGCATTTCGCCGAACGCTCCCGCTCCGACGACCGCGGGGAGAAGCGTTCTTGGCGAGCGGTATTGGGCGGCACGTGCCGGGCAACGCCCTGCTCACCGCCCTATCCACATCCGACCAGATGGTACTCGCGCCAGTCCTCGAAGCCGTGGCGCTGGTGAAGGCTCACCCAATCTTCCAGCCCGGCGAGCCGGCGACGCACGTATGGTTTCCGGTGAGCGGCATGATCTCGCTGGTCGTGCTCGACCCTGAGGGCGGCGCGATCGAGGTCGCGACCGTGGGCCGCGAGGGTATGACCGGCATTCCGTTCGCGCTCGGCAGCGAGACCATGACTTGCGCGGCTATGGTGCAGGTTCCTGGCACGGGTTTCCGCATCGAGGGCGCCGCATTTCGCCGGATCATCGACCAGAGCCCAACGATCAGGGACATGATGCTGCGCTATGTGTCGGCCGCCATGGCGCAGATGGGCCAGAACGCCGCTTGCGCGCATCTGCACGGCCTTGACGCCCGCTGCGCCCGCTGGCTGCTACTGGCCCACGACGACGTCGATGGCGACACCTTCGCGCTGACCCAGGATTATCTGGCGATGATGCTCGGCGTCACCCGCCCCAGCGTCTCGTCCACCGCCTCCGCACTGCAGAAGATCGGGCTGATCCGCTACAGCCGCGGGCAGATGACGATCGTTGATCGCGCCGGTCTCGAGGCTGCCGCGTGCGCCTGCTACCGCATCGTCCGCGACGAGTTCGAGCGCCTGCTGGCCGTCTGAGCGCCGGCTTGGTCCATTGCGGGCGGGTCGGATAGAACCTGCCCATGGCCGATGACTTTCTCGTTCAGCTGTTCGAGCACAAGGCCTGGAGCAACCAGCGCCTGGTCGAGGCTTTCCGCGCCGCGCCGCCGGAAGCCGACCGCGGCCAGGTGGTCGTGGCGCTCTTCACCTTCGACCATACCTCGCGCGTCGACCGGGTGTTCCGCGCCCACCTCGGCGGCCCGGCGCACGGGCTGGACACGGTGGTAGCCAGCCGGATGCCCGATCTGGACGCGATGGCCTCCGTGATGGTCGAGACCGACGCCTGGTTCGTGAACTACGCCGGTCGCGCGACGCCGCATGACCTCGCGACGGTGGTCGAGTTCGCTTACGTCGACAACGGCGATCCAGGCTGCATGACCAAGGGCCAGATGCTGGCCCACCTGATCACCCACGGGGCCTCCCACCGCGGCGCGATCGGCAAGATGCTGGAGTTGGCCCAGGTCTCCGCCGCCTCCGACATGGTCACCACCTTCGTCAGCACGGGCGCCGCCACGTAGCTAGTCCGCGGCGCCGATGAAGGGCAGGCCGCGAAGGCGGCCCTCAGCGTCCATGCCGTAGCCGACCAGGAAGCGGGGCGGGGCGTCCCAGGCGGCGAAGTCCGGCTCGATGGCGCGCTGGGTCGGCCAGGGTTTGCGGGCGAAGACGCAGGTGATCACCTCGCGCGCTCCAGCGTCGCGGACCAGCCGGGCTGCCTCGCTGAGCGAGAGGCCGGTGTCGACCACATCGTCGAGCACGATCGCCTGGCGACCGGCCAAGGGGCGCTGCAGATCGGCGCGCACCTGGCAGCGGCCGCGGCTGGTCTTGTCGTCGCCGTAGGACGCGAGCCAGAGCGCGTCGAAGGCGACGTGTTTGCCCAGCCGGGCCAGCGCGCGGGTCAGATCGGAGGCGAACCAGAGGCCGCCGGTGAGCAGGCAGACGGCGACGGCGGCGTCGTCGATCCGCGGCGCCAGTGCTGCGGCGAGGCCATCGACGCGGCGGTTCACCTCCGCCTCGGTGAGGAGGATTTCGAGCTCCTCCGCCTCGACGCTCATGGCTTGGCGGGCGGGGCGGTTGGCGCGGCTGCGACGGCTGGCGCCGGCGCGGTGTTGGTCGCGTCGGGCGCGGACGCCGGCTCCAGCGGCAACGGCAACGGCATGGCATTGGCCGCCGCCGGCGTGAAGGATGGGTCGGTGGCCGGGCCGCGCAGCGCGATCGTCGGCGTGCTCGGCGGCGGCGCGGCGGTGGCCGAGACCCGGTTCATCCCGCCTTGCGCGCCCGGCGCGAAGTCAACCTGCAAGCTCGCCGCCGAGAACGGCGGGTCGAAGATCGAGGTGACGAAGTGGCGGGTCTCGCCCGGCGGGATGTTGGCGTTGCCGAGCGTCGCGATTTGGCCCGCCACACGCTTGCCTTGAGCGTTGAGCAGGGTGATGCGCAGTGGCGGGGCGAGCTCCGTGTGGCCGACCACGTTGCGGATCACGCCGGAGATCGTGAGCGCGGCGTGGCCATCTTGCAGCGAGGGCGCCGCTTGCACCTGTTCGATCACGAGGCCGGTCGGGTTCACCGGCAAGCCGATCGCGGCGTAGGCCGAGGCGGTCTGCGGCCAGGCGCGTACCACCTGTTCGCGCATCAAGATCGCCAGCAGGATCACGATGGCGACGGCGAGGCCGGCCGCGGCCCAGATTACCCCGGTGACCAGCGCCTGGCGCATCCGCCGCTCGTCCTCGGCGCGGTTGCGGAACTGACGCGGCAGGTCGTCGCCGGTGAGGGTGACGATCGCCTCGGTGGGGCCGCTCGCCGCGATCGGCGCTACCGGTTTGGGATGCAACGGCGACGCCTCGGCGGCGTCGGACAGCAGATCGAGCGGGGCCTCGGGATAGGCGGTCCAGCGCGCGTTGCACGAGGCGCAGCGCACCGCGCGCCCCTCGGCTTTGATCTGGCCATCCTCGACAAAATAGCCGGTGGCGCACTCCGGACAGGTCAGTATCATGTCACGCGAATCGGACGCCCGAGCTAAACCGGCTTCGAGGTTGCCGATTTCGGCCCTCATGTCCAGGAAGCCCATCGCCCGGCCCCCAGAACCGTTGGACCCGAGTTCGCCCTTGGCCGCGGTCCGGTTCGAGGGCGTCTCGATGCGCTACGGCCGCGAAGCCGAGGTTCTGAAGGACATTTCCTTCGAACTCACGCAGGGATCGTTCCATTTCCTCACCGGCCCCTCCGGATCGGGCAAATCGACGCTGCTGAAGCTGATCTATCTCTCCGAGCAGGCCTCGCGCGGCCGGATCGAGATTTTCGGCGAGGATCTGGCGGTGCTGAAGCGCCAGGACCGGCCGCTGATGCGGCGCCGGATCGGCGTGGTGTTCCAGGAATTCCGCCTGCTCGACCACCTGACCGTGTTCGACAACGCCGCGCTCGCGCCGCGGATCGCCGGCCGCAAGCCGGCGGCCTACCGCGCCGATGTCGCCGACCTCCTGGCCTGGGTCGGGCTGGGCGACCGCATGCACGCCATGCCGCCGGCGCTGTCGGGCGGTGAGAAGCAGCGGCTGGCCATCGCCCGGGCGGTGATCAATCGGCCCGACATCCTGCTGGCCGACGAGCCGACCGGCAACGTCGACGAGGCGATGGCGCTGCGCATCCTGCGCCTCTTCACCGAGCTCAACCGCGTCGGCGCGACGGTGCTGATCGCCAGCCACGACACCGATCTCGTGGTCCGCTCCGGCATGCCGGTGCTGAACCTGCACGAGGGACGGCTTGCGCAGATGCCGGGATACGCTCCAGAACTGGCGCTATGAGCTTCGCCTTCGACGCCAACCGCTGGTGGCCGGCGCCGCTGCTGCCGAAAGGCGACGGGCGCGACTGGGCGCTGCTCTTCGTGGTGGCCGCGCTGTCGTTCCTGGCCGGCCTCGCCGCGGTCGGCGCGCTGGCGGGGGAACGCGCGGCCGCCGGCTGGCGCACCGAACTGGTCGGCTCGGCGACCATCGTGGTTCGCGCCCAGGGCACCGACACCGCCGACGAGGAAGCCGCCCGCGCCGCCGAGGTGGTGTCCGGGGTCAAGGGCGTCGCCGAGGCCCGGGCGCTCGACGCCGCCAAGGCCGACGCGCTGATCGCCCCTTGGATCGGCGCCGGCGCTTTGCCGCCGGACCTGCCGACGCCGCGGCTGGTCGCGGTGGATCTCGATCGCAAGGCGCCGGCCAACGCGGCCGACATCAAGAGCGCGCTGGCGGTCGCCAAGATCGATGCCGACGTCGACGATCACAGCCGTTGGTCCGCCCAGATCATGCGCGCCGGCGCCGCTGTCGAGACGATCGCCGCCGGGCTGTTCCTGCTGATCCTGGGAGTACTCGGCGCCGTGGTCGCCTTCGCCACCCGTCAGGGGCTCGCCGCGCGGCGTGACGTGGTCGAGGCGCTGCATCTGGCCGGGGCGACCGACGGCTACATCGCACGGCTGTTCCAGGCGAGGTTCGCCCGGTCGGTCGCCCAGGCCGGGCTTGCCGGCGCGGTGCTGGCGGTGCTGGCGGCCATCGCGTTCAAGACCCTGAGCGCCGGCGACGAGCAGATGACCGCGCTCCTGCCGATCGCGTGGCGCGATCTCGCCGCGCCGGCGCCTTTCCCGGTGCTGGGGGCGCTGGTGGCCGCGGTCACCGCGCGGCTGACGGCCATCTCCGGCCTCGCCGGTCGGCCCTGAGCGGTCGCCGACGATGAGGACCCTGGCGGCGATCTTCGTGGTGCTACTGATCTGGAGCACCGGCCTCCTCGCCTTCGCCGCACGCATCGACCGGCTGACCCCCGCCGCCGACCCGCCCGCGTCCGACGGCATCGTGGCGCTGACCGGCGGCTCGGGCGAGCGGATCGCGGCCGGCCTGCAGCTGCTCCAGTCCGGCAAGGCCAAGCGGATGCTGATCAGCGGCGTCAGCCGGCACGTCACCCGCGGCGAGCTGCAGACCATCACTGGCGCTTCCAAGCCGATCTACGACTGCTGCGTCGACCTTGGGTTCGAGGCCGCCAACACGCTGGGCAACGCCAAGGAGACCGCGGCCTGGGCCCGCACCAAGGGCTATCGCAGCCTGATCCTGGTCACCGCCGACTATCACATGCCGAGGGCGCGGCTGGAGCTGAAGTCGGCGATGCCGGAGGCGGATATCATCGCCTATCCCGTCGTCACCACCGAGATCAGCGCCAGTGGCTGGTGGAAAACCACGATCGGGGCGCAGCGGATGATCCTGGAGTACACCAAATATCTCGCCGTCCTGGCGCGCGAGACGCTGCTCGGCTTGGAGCCGAAGCCTGCTGCGGCGCCCGCCGCCGCGAAGCCAGCCTGAACCGCCGATGATCCTCGCCCGCTCGATCCTGTTCGCGATCCTGTTCTACGTCTGGTCGCTCTTCTCGGTGAACATCTGCGTGCCGCTGCTCCTGGGCCCGCGGCGCTGGGTGGCGGCGGCGTTCACGCTCTGGGGGCGGGGCGTGATCGTGCTGTTGCGCGTCTGCTGCGACATCCGGGTCGAGGTGCGCGGCCGCGAGCATGTGCCGACCGGCCGCGCGCTTGTGGCCGCCAAGCACCAGTGCATGTTCGACGTCTTCGCCCAGTTCGCCATCCTGCCCGACTCCTGCTTCGTGATGCGCAAGGAGCTGATGATGATCCCCTGGTTCGGCTGGTACGCCTGGAAGCAGCGGATGGTCGTCATCGACCGCGCCGGCGGCGCGAATGCACTGCGCAAGCTGGTGCGCGACGGCCAGGATCGCCTCGCCGAGGATCGCCAGCTGCTGATCTTCCCGGAGGGGCATCGCGGCGAGCCGGGCGTGGCGGGAACCTACCTGCCGGGCATCGCCGGCCTCTACCGCGACCTCGGTCTGCCCGTGCACCCCGTAGCCACCAACTCCGGCGTCCACTGGCCGGCGCACGGGATCATCCGCAAGCCCGGCGTGATCGTGTTCGAGTACCTGGCGCCCATCCCGGCCGGCCTGAAGCGCGCCGATTTCATGCGCACGATGCAGGACAGGATCGAGGTTGCCTCGGATGCACTGCTAGGGCTGTAGAGGCCCCTCCACCACTTCGTGGTCCCCCTCCCCCGTTGGGGGAGGAGATAGGGCGCTAAATCTCCTCCCCTTCAGGGGAGGGGGACCGCGGAGCGGTGGAGGGGCCTCGCCGCGCCTCGATCTTCCGCACCATCCCCAGCAGCGTTTCCATCGCCCGGTCGTGGATGCCAGCTTCGGCGAGGTGCTCCACCAAGTCCGCCAAATAGTCGATGTTGCGCCCGGAGAGGCCGGTGGCGCCGGAGATCAGGTCGGCCTGGCGCTCCAGGCTGAGCGCGCCGGCCCATTGCGGATGCGTCTTGTCGGAGAGGAAAGTCAGCGCCTGCAGCCGGCGGCCGTCCGCCAGCCGCACCGTCACCCGAGCCTCGACGTAGGTCTCGGTCGGCTGCTCGCGCTCCATCAGGTAGGCGTAGGTCGCGGGCCAGTCGGTGTCGGCCACCCGGTAGACCGCGCCGCGCGTCGCTCCGCCGGGCGCAAGGCCCAGCACCAACCCGCGCCGTTCGGGCGTGCCGCGGTGGTGGACCGAATAGATGCAGAAGGCGCGGCGGCGGCCATGGAGCGTCGCCGCTTCCTTCTCTAGATACGGGAACCCTGGCCGCCACATCAGCGAGCCGTAGCCGAACACCCAGTTTGCATCCGAACCAGACACGTGGCCGCAGCCCCTCCATCGCCCCCGACCCATAGCGACCCAGCCGGCGCCCGCAAGGCGAACCGGCTCTGGCTCTACGGTCCGTTCGCCGCGCTGGCGGTGGTCGCGGCGCTGTGGAGCCTCGCCTGGATCTGGATGATGCACGAGGCGCAAGGCCGGCTCGACGCTGGCGCGGCGGCGTTGCGCAAGGCCGGCTGGGCGGTGGCCTGGGACTCGCGTCACGTCGGCGGCTATCCGTTCCGGCTCGACATCGACGTGGCCAACCTGCGCGTCGCCGATCCGTCCGGCTGGGCGTTCGCGACCCGCACTCTGAAGAGCGAGGCCTACGCCTTCCTACCCACCCGCTGGGTGTTCTACCTGCCGGACGGCCTGGCGTTCGTGCGGCCGGACGGCGGCGCAGTGAGGGTCGACGCTCGGGTGGTGCGCGGCAGCGTCAACGGCTGGGACCAATCGCCGCCGCGGATCTCGATCGACGGCGATGGCCTCAGCTTCACCGCGGCGCCGGGCGCTAAGCCGTTCGCCCTGGCCGCGGCGAAGGACGTGCAAATCTACACCCGGTCCGGCCCGAACGATCAGGCGGCGGTGTTCGTCAGCGTCGACGGCGGCGTGGCGGCGCCCGGCGGTTGGGTGGACCGGATCGCCGGCGGCGGGCCGGTGGCGCTGAAGCTGGACGGCGTCCTCTCCCACACCCAGTACCTGCACGGCGCCAGCTGGCGTGGGCTCGTCGGCGGCTGGTCGGCTGGCGGCGGCACGTTCGACGTGCATCAGCTGGCGGCGAGCGCGGGCGTGGCGGAGCTCGACGTTGACGGCGGCGGCGTGGCGGTCGGCGCCGACGGCCGGCTGGTCGGTGTGCTGGAGAGCCGGGTGAAGCAGCCGGACCGTCTGCTGGCGGTGCTGAGCGGCGACGGCAAGGCCGCGTCCTCGCAAGGGATCGGTGACCCGAAGGGCGTCGCTATCAGCGCGCGGCTGACCTTCCGCGATGGCGAGACTTGGCTTGGACCGCTGAAGCTGGCGCCGGCCCCGCGGCTCTACTGAGTGGGTCGCCGAGGGGTGCGCGGCGGCTCCTCGCCGTGTAAGAGCCGCCGGTCATGATCGCCCCCGCCCCCGCCCCCAGCCCGGATCGCCTCGCCGCAGGCCCCAAAGCCAAGCCCGGCATTCTCGACATCACGCCTTACAAGCCGGGCAAAGCCACTGCCGAGGGTGTCACCCATCCGGTCAAGCTGTCGGGCAACGAGAACATTCTCGGCTGCAGCCCGAAGGCGCGCGAGGCTTTCGTCGAAGCGGCCGGCGACCTCAACGTCTATCCGGACGGCCGCGGCACGGCGCTGCGCCAGGTGATCGCCGCGCGCCACCGGATCGACCCCGAGCGGCTGGTGCTGGGCTGCGGCACCGACGAACTGCTGCACCTGATCAACCAGACCTTCCTCGAGCCCGGCGACAACATCATCCAGGGCCAGTACGCGTTCGGCGCCTACGGCATCGGCGCGCGGGCGTGCCAGGCCGAGGTGCGCAGCGCCGCCGAGCCCAACTACCGCATCGACATCGACCTGATGCTGGAGCTGGTCGACGAGCGCACGCGGCTGGTCTTCATCACCAATCCCGCCAACCCAACCGGCACCTTCACCACCGAGGCCGAGCTGCGAGCGCTGCATGCCGCCCTGCCGCCGAACGTCGTGCTGGTGGTCGACGCCGCCTACGCCGAGTTCTGCACCGACCCGACCTTCACCGACGGCCTCGACCTGGCGCGGGGCGCCGACAACGTCATCGTCACCCACACCTTCTCCAAGCTGCACGGCCTGGCCGCCCTCCGGGTCGGCTGGGCGTTCGCGCCACTGGCCATCGCCGATGCGATCGACCGCATACGCCCGCCGTTCAACGTCTCGGTGCCGGGCCTGGCGGCGGCGGTCGCTTCGATGGCGGACGAGGAGTTTCAGGCGCTCTCGCTCGCCCACGTCGAGCGCTGGCGGCCGTGGCTGACCCAGCAGTTCGGCGGCCTCGGCCTGCCCGTGGTCCCGTCCGCGGCCAACTTCGTCCTGGTCGAGTTCCCACAGACGCCGGGCAAGACCGCGCCCGAAGCCGAGGCGTTCCTGGCCGCGCGCGGCCTCATCGTCCGCGGCGTCGCCAACTACGGCCTGCCCGGCCACCTGCGCATCACCATCGGGCTCGAAGAACACAACCGCGCCCTGGTCGAGGCGCTGCGGGAGTTCCTGCGGGGATAAGCGGCGCGGTAAACTCCGATCCCTATTTCGTTGTCATCGCGGAGAGCCGCGAAGCGGACTCGTCCGGGACCTCCTCAGCACCATCGAACCCGGAGGTCCCGGATCTGCGCCGCTGCGCGGCTTGTCCGGGATGACCTTTTTGGCTGGATTGGGGGGCGGTCCGCCCTCTTGCGTCGTCGCCCTCCAGGATCGGTTTCTCCAGCAGCAGCACTTGCGCCGTTCGTGCCGTGCCTCACCATGGCGGCATGCCCCCTGATTTCACCCTCGCCGACCTGCCGCCCTGGGCGTTCGAAAAGGAGGATCCGGGCGATGACACTAAATTTTACGCCGAAGCGCGGCTGGTCACTCACATCGACGACGGCGCCATCGCAGCGCTGACCGGGTTCTACCGGCGCGTCCTGCCGCCGAATGGCGTGGTGCTCGACCTGATGAGCAGCTGCGTCAGCCACCTGCCCGCCGATGTCGCCTACGCCGAGGTGATCGGCCACGGTATGAACGCCGAAGAGCTGGCCGCCAATCCGCAGCTGAGCCGCTGGTTCACCCACGACCTCAACCGAGATCCCGTGTTGCCGCTGGACGCCGCCAGCGTCGATGCGGCGATGATCTGCGTCGGCGTCCAGTATCTGCAGCAGCCGGTCGCCGCGCTCACCGATGTCCGCCGCGTGCTAAAGGCCGGCGCGCCGATCGTGCTCAGCTTTTCCAACCGCTGCTTTCCGACCAAGGCGATGTCGATCTGGCTGCGCACCGACGACCGCACCCACGCCGCCCTGGTCGAGCTCTACCTGCAGGCCGCCGGCTTCTCCGACATCGAGATCAACGTCCTCGCCGACGGCCGCACCTGCGACCCGCTGATCGCAGTGACCGGGCGGGCTTAGGAGAGTAGCCGACCGACGCCACTCCACCGAGTTCGAGCCGACACCCCCATCCCCAACCCTTCCCCGCAAGGGGGAAGGGAGCAGTGTTACCGCTCCACCGGCAGCACGAAGCTGGGGTCGAGGGTCTTGGCGGGGTTGTAGCCGCCGACCTGGCCCATGATGCTGCCGGTAGTCAGCAGCTCGTAGCCGAGCAGGGTCTGCATCTCGCGGCTCATGCCGCGCACCCTCTCTTTCGACACCCCGAGATAGAAATTCTCCTGCGGCCGCGCCCAGGGCTCGCAATAGTGGTTGGTGTAGGCGAGACGAGCGGCGTCGGTGGCGTTGGCGCCGGCGCCGTGCAGCAGCGTGCCGTGGAAGACACAGATGGCGCCGGCCGGCATGGTCAGGCGGTTGACGCGGGCGGTGTCCTCGTTGGTCTCGCCCCGCGCCAGGGCCGAGCGCAGCGCCTGGGCCCGCTCGGTGGTCCACTTGTGGCTGCCCCGGTACATCACCGTGCCGCCGTTCTCCGGGGTGAAGGCGTCGATCGCGCCGATGGTCGAGATGCTGAAGGCGCGGCGGGGGCGCGGAAACGGGTAGAAGCCATCGTCGAAGTGCAGGTTCTGCTCGGCCTCACCCGGGTAGATGCAGATCGCGTGGTCGGCGCTGAGCAGATAGTTGGGCAGCAGCAGCCGGTCGAGGATAGCCAGCAGTCGGGGATCGGACGCCGCCTCCTCGAACACCGCCCCGCGCCCGACCAGGGTGTAGACCCGCTCGGTGGTGCGGCCCTCGAAGTTGTTGCGGCCCCGGTAGGTGCCCAACGAGGGCGCCAGACCGTCGCGAAAGCGCTGCAGCTGATCGGCGCTGAGGTAGTCGCGGATCACCGTGAATCCGTCGGTCTCCAGCGCTTCCATGTGCGCCGCCAGGTCGAAGCCGGGCGGCAGAGCACGCTTGCCTGCGATCTTGTCCATGAGCATCGGCGAACTCCCTGGTTCGATGGCGTTCATCGAGACCCCTCCGCGCCACCTCGGAGCAGGGCCAGCATTTCGGAAGCGAGAAACTCAGCGGCCTCGCCGGTGGCGCCGCCGCGGGCGCCCATGCCGAGCGCGATCACCCAGAACCGGTGCGCGTGAACGGCGGTATTGCCGGGGGGCCGACCCTGGCGGGCGCGGTGATCCTTCAGCGCCCGGTCGCTCTCCGCATCGAGCCGCTCGAACGTGCGCTGCACCTGCGGCTGCAGGTCGAGCCGGCGATGCGCCAGCGCCAGCGCCTCGACGAAAAGGTTGAGCCCCGGCGCGCCGATCACGCTGCGGACCATGGTCTCCAGATAGTCGTCCTCGCTCGCCGGATGCGAGGACGCGGCCTCGGCGTCGCGGGCGAGGTAGAGCATCTCGCGACAGGCCGCCTCGACGAAGAGCGCCTCCTTGGTCCCGAAATAATAGGTGACCTGGCTGGGAAACGCGCCGGCGTCGGCGGCGATCTCGGCCACCGACACGTCGGCCAGCCCGAACTGAGTGAACCGCCTCGCCGCCGCGTCCAGCAGCCGCGAACGCATCCGCTGGCCTGGTTTCCCGGTCTCAGGTGCTTCGAACTGAGGGACGGTCTTCAGCATCTCGACGCCGAGCCTACGCCGGTCAGATTTGAACGCAATACAAATTTTGTACAGCGTACAAGCGAGATGGGCGCGCTACTTGCCGCGCTGGCAGACATAGATGCCAGTCCGGGTGCGGACCTTCCTCCAGTCACCGTCGGCGGCGCGGGAGAGGTAGATGACCTCGGTCGTCCGGCAAAAGTGGTCGACGACCAAGACCGCTTTGCCCGCCCGATCGTCGATCGTGACCCGCGACAGCCGCGCCTCGGTGTCGGTGCCAGGGAGCGGATCGTGCGCGCGGTTGGCGCGCATGCAAAAGGAGATGTCCGCCGTCGCAAGTCCCTTGGCTATGGGCGGATGTCCAACTTCGAACGCGCGGTCGGTAGCTGGGAGCATCTGTTCCGGCGGAATAGCGACGAGGGTCGCTGGCGTGCTCCCGACCGCGGCGTCGATCACCTTGCACTCTTCGGCCGAGGCTTTCTCAAGTGTGGGCGGAGCGGCGTCGACCGCGAGTGCGAGGAGGAGGGCTACGATCATTCGTTGGTCCAGGTCCGGGCCAAGAGAGGCGGCGCGTCTTAGAGAACCGCAGATCCGCAAGCTGCGCCACGCTTTCGACACTGGGCGCCGCTTCCACTGCATCGCACCAACCAACGGGTGCAGCGGGGCGTGCTGGCCAACGTCGCAAACAGCAGGCGCGTTCGAACGAGGCGGCGGGCGCTGGCGCTCGCTGTGGCGCTCCTCGTGCACGTCGGCCTGGTGCTCGCTGTCCTGCAGTCCCGGACGCCGGATATTGCGCCATCGCGCCCGTTGCTGGTGGAGCTGTCGCCGCCGTGGGTCGTGCGGGACCGTCGTCCGGCCGCAACTTCGCGTTCGACCGCCCGACCCCGCGCCGACCTGGCAAGTCAGTCATCTGAACCCAAGCCTCTGGAAGGCGTCCCGACGGTCGCCGCTCCCGCACTGCCTTCACCGACAGTCGCGGCATCGGTGGAGCCGAACACCGACGCTCTGGCGCAAGCCCTTCGGTCGCGGTTCGGCTGTCGAGACGCAGTGCTCGCTAACCTTTTGGCCACGGAGCGCGCCGGTTGCCGCGATGCCCTTGCCAAGGCCGGCGGTGGGCAGTTCGGGGTCGACCCGGCCAAGCTCGCCGCCTTCGATGCCGGCGCGCGGCGCGCGGACCTGCTGAAGCAGCCGTTCCTGGCCGAGAAGCCGAAGAACGGCTGCCGGCCGTTCGTGACCCACGGCGACCACGCCGTTGCCGGCCGCGAGGATTCCGACTGGACGATCCGTATGGCCTGCGCGGTGTCGTTCTGAGCTGCGAACGCAGCAGATCGAACAAGGCTTGACCTTGCGGACCGCCCCCCGCTACGACGCCGGCCATGACCGCCGCCCGTCTTCGCCAGCGCTATTACCGCCAGCCTTACAGCTGAGCGGCCGGTCGATCACACCTGCGCCGCCACTCGTCGGCGGCAGGGTCTTTACAGAGAGACGGTCTCCGACCTTCATCGAAGGAGCCGTCCATGACTGACCAGACCCAAGCCCCCCCACACCGATCGCCGGTCTATGCCCGCATGGCCGTGATCGGCGGCGGGCTGATCGGCTCGTCGGTGATCCGCGCGGCGCGGGAACATGGCGCAGCAGCCGAGATCGTCGTCGCCGACGCCAACCCCGCGCACCGGGCGCGGCTAGAGGCGCTCGGTATCGTCGATGCCGTGTTCGCCGATCCAGCGGAAGCCGTGCGGGACGCGGACCTGATCCTGCTGGCGGTGCCGGTGATGGCGATGGGCGAGGTGACCGCCGCCGCCGCCGCCGGCATGAAACCGGGCGCAACGCTCACCGACGTCGGCTCGGTCAAAGGCGCGGTCGCCGAAGCGATGGCCGCCGCGGCGCCGGCCGGCGTCTTTGTGATTCCCGGTCATCCCGTGGCAGGCACCGAACAGTCCGGGCCCGACGCCGGGTTCGCCAGCCTGTTCGAGAACCGCTGGCACATCCTGACCCCGCAGAAGCGCAACGACGCGCCCTACCAGGCCGCGCTGGAGCGGTTGACCGAGTTCTGGATGACTCTGGGCGCCCGGGTCGAGCTGATGGACGCTGCGCACCATGATCTGGTGTTGGCCGTCACCTCGCACCTGCCCCACCTGATCGCCTACAACATCGTCGGCACCGCCGCCGACCTGGAGGACGTCACTCAGGGCGAGGTGATGAAGTATTCCGCCGGCGGTTTCCGCGACTTCACCCGCATCGCCGCCTCCGACCCGATCATGTGGCGCGACGTCTTCCTGACCAACAAGGACGCGGTGCTGGAGATCCTTGGCCGCTTCACCGAGGACTTACAGGCGTTGTCCCGGGCCATCCGCTGGGGCGAAGGCGACAAACTGGAAGCACTCTTCACCCGAACCCGCGAGATTCGCCTGGGCATTGTGGCTGCAGGTCAGGAAAACGCGGAACCGAACTTCGGCCGCGACCGCCGAGGGTAGTCTCCCTGGGTTCGCGCCGTAGGCCGTGAATTCACCACGGAGCCACGAAGGGTTCACGGAGGACACGGAGGTCCAGAGCCGCGGGCGGTGAAGCGAAGCTCGGTTAGCTCGCTCGCTCCGCGATCTCCCTCTTTCTCCGTGCCTCCGTGGTAAAAACCGGCGCCTGCTTTAGGACGAAACGCTTTCGGGGGGCGTGTGCCGTCAGCGGGCGGCCATCACCTCGCGCTTCAGATTCATCAGCACTTTCGGCGTGTCGCTGCGTAGGCCGGCGCGGAGAACGATGTCGGGGGCGAGGATGTCGGCGGCGACGCGGTTGACGTAGATCACCCGGGTGCCCTTGCCGCCGTTGAGCGGCTCGAAACGCCACTCGCCTTCCTCGACCTTCAGGTCGCCGCCGACCTTGTGGAAGCGGATCGACGTGTAGGGCTGGTAGTCGGAGCGGTAGACGTTGTGGATCGTTGGAACCAAGAGGCCGCCGCGGGTCACTTGTTCGCGCACATCCCAGGCGCCGTGCGGGTCGGCCGAGATCACGCGGCAGGGGTCGGCAGAGGTGATCAGTTTCGGGGTCTCCCGGCAGTCGGTCATGATCCGCCAGACCCGTTGCGGCGGCGCGGGGATGTCGACCGCGGCATGGATTAGGCCGACGCCCGGTTGCGGGTCGGCGTTCACCTCGGCGTAGGCAGCCCCGGTGCGCATCGTCGCCTGCGCCGCGGCGCCCGGCTCCCAAGCGACGGCGCGGGTGGCGCTGGTGAGGATGGCGAAGAGCGTGAGGGCTGTACGCATCCGCTCTCTACGCGCTGCAACCGACTGCGGATCAGTGCTGACGCGGCCTGGCAAGAGCCGTGTGCTAGAGGCGGGGCGATGTTGAAATTTGTCACCCTTTGCCTGGCGATGGCTCTGACCGCGGCCTGCGCCCGGGCTGAGACGCCACCGCCGACGCCGGTAAAGATCGAGAGCGGGTTGCTGCAAGGCGTGGCCACCGACGCCGGGACTGTCGCCTACAAGGGCGTGCCCTATGCCGCCGCGCCAGTCGGGCCGCTGCGCTGGCGGCCGCCGCAGCCGATGCCGGCCTGGACAGGTGTCCGCTCGGCCGTCGGCTTCGGGCCGGTCTGCCCGCAGACGCCGGGCCTCGGCGTGCCGGCCATCGCGGTTCAGAGCGAGGACTGTCTCTTTCTCAACGTCTGGGCGCCGTCGCCCCCCGCCCGGCCGGCGCCGGTGATGGTCTGGATCCACGGCGGCGGCGACGATGGCGGCACGGCGACCCAGCCGCAGTTCGACGGCGCGCCGTTCGCCCGGGACGGGATCGTGTTCGTATCGGTGGACTACCGGCTGGGGGCGTTGGGGTGGCTCGCTCATCCGGCCCTGACCCGCGAGTCGGGACCCGGTGCGCCGCTGGCTAACTACGGCCTGATGGACCAGATCGCCGCGCTGAAGTGGGTCCAGCGCAACATCCGCGCCTTCGGCGGCGACCCGAACCAGGTGACGGTCGCCGGCGAGTCCTCAGGCGGCGAAGCGGTGCTCTTCCTCATGACGACGCCGGCGGCCAAGGGGCTCTTCGCCCGCGCCATCGTCGAGTCGGGCTCGGGCTGGGCTGACTACTCTGCGCTGCCGCAGGCCGAGGCGCATGGGCTGGCGCTGGCCAAGCGCGCCGGCGCCCTCGACACCGCCGACGCAGCGGCCCTGCGAGCGCTGCCGGCCTCGGCGCTGCTCGCCGCCAACACCGACGGCGTCGGGGTCTCGATCGACGGACGGCTGGTGACGACATCAGCGGCGGCGGCGTTTGCGGCTGGGAGAGTCGCCAAGGTTCCGCTGCTGATCGGCTCCAACAGCGGCGAGGACAGCCTGCTCGGGCGCAGCGATCCGAAGGATGTGCTGAAGTGGCTGAAACCCGACGAGATCGCGGGTTTGCGGACCGCCTACGGCGCCGAGACCCCGGACGACGACGCGCTCGGTCGCGCCATCTTTCGCGACCAGTGGATGGGGGCGCCGGCCAGGTGGTTCGCCGCCCACCAGGCGGCCCGCGCGCCGACTTTCCTCTACCAGTTCGCCTACATCCCGGACGCGCTGCGGGGCCGGCGAAAGGCGGCCAGCCACGGGTTCGAGATGCTGTTCGTGTTCCGGGCGTTGGCGTTGGCCCCCATTCCCCTGGCGGCCTCAGCCATCGACGAGCGTGAGATGACCCTCGTTCACGGCTGCTGGGTCGGATTTGTCATCCGCGGGGCGCCGAGCTGCCCTGGCGTCGCGTGGCCGCCGTATAGCCCGGCGAGCGATCAACTTCTGCTGCTTGGGCAAGACGGCGCCAGTGAGGCGCACGAGTTCCGGAAGGCCGAATACGACGTGCTCGACCGGATCGAAGCGAAGAACCTCGACGCGGCCGCGGCGCGATAGCTAACGCGGCGCCGGCTCGGCGGCGTTGGCCGGCAGCATGCGGCCCAGCAGCCCGTCCTTGCCCCAGATCAGGTGGATCGCTACTGCGCCGAGGTGCGCCAGGATCAGGGCGTAGACCGCCCACTGGCCGAGGCCGTGCAGGTTGGCGAAGAACTCCGAGCGATCCTTGTCGACCGGCAACAGCTGCGGCAGCGGCAGAATGTTGAAGAGCTTGGTCGCATGGCCGCCGAACCCGCTGGTCAGGAAGCCGGTGATCGGCATCCAGAGCAGCACCGCGAAGAAGAGCCAGTAGGCGATGTGGGCGACGGTCCGGTCGGCGGCGGCGACGCCGGGCGGATAAGGCGGCGGCGGGTCGCGAAAGCGCCAGACGATGCGGATCGCGGTGACGATCAGCACGATCACCCCGAGCGACTTGTGCCAGTTGAACAGCGCCGACGAGAACGGCGTGCCCTCCTTGGCGTTGGTCATCACCCAAGCCAGCGGCAGTATCGCCAGCATGCAAGCCGCGGTGATCCAGTGCAGAGCCTGGTTGAGAGGTGAGTAGCGAGGCTGCATGGGTGGGGTTCCAGGCGAACGTTCCATCACAAACGCCTGACGGACCGCCGCCGTTGCCTCAGCGTCGGCGGGACGCCCGCGCGGCGATCGTCTAGCATCCTCAAAAAAAGGGAGATAACCGGGTCATGAAAGTCGGTGTGCTGCAGTTCTTCGGGTGGGCGGATCGGCGGATCCCGCTGGAGTCGGTCTACGAGCGGGCGATCGAGCGGTTCGAGATCATGGACGAGACCGGCTACGACGCCGTCTGGCTCGCCGAACACCACTTCAGCGGCTACTCGGTCTGCCCCTCGGTGCACATGATGGCGACGATGGCGGCGGCGCGGACCAAGCGCCTGCGCATCGGCACCGCTGTCTCGCTGGCCCCGTTTTATAATCCGCTGCGGCTGGCCGAGGAAGTGGCGCTGCTGGATGTGCTGTCTGGCGGACGGGTCAACTGGGGGGCGGGCCGGGGCTTCTCGCCGCGCGAGTTCGCCGCCTTCGGCGTGCCGGTCGAGGAGAGCGCGGCCAGGTTCCGTGAGACCGTCGACATCGTGCTGAACGCCTGGACCAACGAAAAGCTCACCCACAAGGGCGAGTACTTCCAGTACGACGACGTCGAGGTGCTGCCGAAGCCACTGCAAGGGCCGCACCCGCCGGTGTGGATGGCGGCGACCTCGGAGAGCGCGATCGACTGGGCCGCCAGCCGCGGCTTCTCGATCCTGATGGACCCGCACTGCACCAACGCCGAGCTGGCGGGCAAGCGCAGTCATTACGGCGAGAGGATGGCCGCAGCGGGCTTCTCCGCCGAGGGCCGCGACATCCCCACCGCGCGGCTGATCTCCGTCGCCCGCAGCGCCGAGCAGGCCGAGGGGGTGGCGCGTCGCGGAGCGGAGTGGACGGTGGGCTCCTACATCGGCTCTCGCGGCCCCGGCGATCCGGTGGCGCGCTACGTCGACGAGGTGATCCTGCACGGCGAGCCCAGCAGCGTGGTCGACCAGATCCTGGCGCTGCAGGAAAGCGCGAAACTCAACTACCTGCTTTGCTCGCCGCTCAGCCAAGGCAGCTTCGACCTGATCACCGAGGAAGTGCTGCCGAAGCTCGTGTAGCCAGAGTATCTGCGCCCCCTCCGTCACGTCGCGCTGGTAGCGCGCCTCCACCTCCCCGCCTCTGCGGGCGGTGGAGGAGAAGGTCGCGACGTTTCTCCTCCACTGTGGAGCGTAGCGGAACGGGGGAGGGGGACCGCCGGGCGATAGCCCGGTGGTGGAGGGGGCGCGAGCGCCCGCTGGCTAACCTGGCTGTGGCCCGAGGTGCTCGCTCACCGCCTCGATCGCATCGACCAGACCCATCCGCTCCAGGGTGACGCCTTCGGGCAGGCTGGAGAAAAGGCGGGTGGGGGCGGCGGAGTCGAGCATCACGAAGACGCCCTTGTCGTCGGCGCGGCGGATCAGGCGGCCGAACGCCTGGGCGATCCGAGCTCTGGCGATCGCATCGTCGTAGCCCTTGCCGCCGAAGCGGACCCGGCGCGCTTTGTGCAAAAGGTCCGGCCGCGGCCAGGGGATGCGGTCGAATACCAGGAGGCGCAGCGAGCGGCCCGGCACGTCGACCCCGTCGCGCACCGCGTCAGTGCCCAGCAAGCAAGCATTTTCTTCGGCGCGGAAGATGTCGACCAAGGCGCCGACCTCCAGCTGATCGACGTGCTGGGCGTAGAGGGCGAGGCCCTTGTCGGCCAAAGGCGGCGCGATGCGTTCGTACACGGCCCGTAGGCGCCGGATCGCGGTGAAAAGCCCGAGCGCGCCGCCGCCGGCCGCCAGGAACAGTTCCCGCATCGCCGCACCGACCTGACGCGCATCGTCCCGGGCGACGTCAGTGACCACGATGGCGCGGGCGTTGACCTCGTAGTCGAACGGCGAGGCGAGCCGCAGGGTCTTCGGCCGGTCGGGGAAGCGGGCCGAACCGGTGCGCATCTCGGCCAGCGCGAACGGATCTTCGAGGGTCGAGTCGGCGAGGGTCGCGCTGGTCACCAGCACGCCGTGAGCCGGCGCCAGCACCGCGGCGGCGAGCGGCTCGCTGGGGTCGACCCAGTGCCGGCGCGCCGCGGCGTCGACCATGCGGCCCCACATGAACGCCGCATCGAACCAGTCGACGAAGTCGGGGTCGTCCTCGGCGTTCTCTTCCAGCGCCTTCAGCATCGAGCGCCAGGCCGGCAGCATCATCCGCGCCCGGCGGTCAAGGCCGCGCAGCGCGCCTTCGATGCGGGCCCGCTCATTGGTCGGCAGGTCGGCGGCTTCCTCGTCGAGGATGTCGGCCAGGTGGCGGGTCAGCGCCAGCAGCGGCGCTTCGATCGCCTCCAGCGCTTCGCCGGCCTTCGCCGCGGTCTGGCGGACCAGATCGAGCGCCGGCCGCGCCGCGCACTCCATGCCGACATCCGACCGCTCGGCCCTGGCGCGCAGCTGCTCCAGCACCGCGACCAGAAACGCCTCGATCGGACCGATCGGGCTGACCTCGCCGTTGGGTGGCGCGATGCGGCCGGACCAGCCCTCGCCGGGCAGGGCGGCAGCGGCGCGGGTCGCCTGGACCAAGGCCTCGTGGGCCCGCTCCCGGTCGGCGACGATCTCACCCAGCCGCGCCTCCAGCCCCCGGCCGCGACGCCCGCGCCCCTCCGGCCCACGGATCCAGCGGCGCATCTCAGCGGCCTCGGCGCCGGAGAGGCAGGCGGCGAAGGCGCTGTCGGCGGCGTCGAACAGGTGGTGGCCTTCGTCGAACACGATCCGCTTCAGGTGCGCGGTCTCGGTGTCCGCCGGCTGGCCGCGGGCGGTGCGGGCGCCGTCGTAGGCGGCCTGAGTCATCACCAGGGCGTGGTTGGCGATCACCAGGTCGGCTCGGCGCGAGGCTCGGATGGCGCGCTCGATGAAGCAGACCCGGTAGTGCTGGCAGCCGGCGTGAACGCACTCTCCGCGGCGGTCGACCAGGTTGCTGGCCGAGGCCTGCGCCGCCGCCCCGATCGCGAATAGCCCGGGCAGCCAGGCGGGAAAGTCGCCACCGGTCATGTCGCCATCGCGGCTGGCCCGGGCCCAGCGGGAGACCAAAGCGAGGCCGATCAGGTCGCCGCCGCCCAGCTGCGAGGCGTTCACCGCCTCCTGGAAGTTCAGCAGGCATAGGTAGTTCTCGCGGCCCTTGCGCACCACCGCCTTGCGCGCCCTCACCGCCAGGTCGGGGAACAGCGAGTGGCTCTCGCGCTCGATCTGCCGCTGCAGGGCGCGGGTGTAGGTCGAGACCCACACGGCGGAGCCGTTGGCCTCGGCCCACAGCGAGGCGGGCGCAAGGTAACCGAGGGTCTTGCCGACGCCGGTGCCGGCCTCGGCCAGCATCAGCCGGGGCTCTCCCTCCCGGTCGCGGGGCTGGAACGCGAACGCGGTTTCGGCGGCGAACTCGGATTGAGTCGGGCGCACTTCGTCCAGGCCGGCGCGTTCGAGCAGGCTCGCCAGCCGTTGGGCCGCGGCGGCGGGATCGATCGGCTTGGAGCCGGCCTCACCCGACGGGGCCTGGTCTTCCCACTCTGGCAGCCGCGACCAGACCTCCAGCCCGGCGCCGCGCCAGGGCCGCCCGATCGGGGCGGAGCGCAGGGCGCCGAGCGCCGCGGCGGCCCAGGCCCAACTGGCCCGGCCCATCGTCTCGGCCACTGCCAGCGCCTCCTCGCGGCTTGGCATCGGGCGTTCGGCAAGCTCGGCCAGCAGCCCTCTACAGACATCCCCAAGCGCCGCTGCTTGTTCCGCGGCATTGCGCGGTTCCGGCAACCCGAGCGCCAGCGCCAGTCCAGCGGCGGAGGGCGCGCAGAAGGCGGCCGGTCGCACGAAGGCGAACAACTCCAGCGCATCGAAGATCCGCGCCGAACGCGGCGGCGGGTTCATGCCCAAGCGCCGGGCGGTCATCGCCGCGTGGGCGACCAGCACTGGGCCGGACTCGAAGAGATCACGCGCGTCGGGCGGCCGCACCATCCGCATCCCGCCGCCCTCCGCGATCCCCGCCCGCGGCCCAGGCAGCACGACAAGCGCCGGCGCAAGATCGAGACTCAGGGCGGGGGCGTTCACGCGGCCGCAGATACGCCGTTTCGCCTGAAACAAAAAGGGAACTCGCCGACCGCCAGCTCAGGGCACCGCCGGGCTCCATCATTTCTAAAACGTTCGCGGGTATTTCTGTCCCGAACGACTATCCGAGGCGTGTGTGATGGCAGGTCAGTCATTCGGTCGAAGAGGGGCCTCAGTCGCCCGACCGCTGCGCGCGCCAGATCCTCGGCCGCGCGGCTCTGCGTCAGGCAGACCCCCATCGGAGGTCTCCGACGGGGCTGAATCGACGGTTGGCTTCCTCATGCGGCTATTGTTCAGTTTCGAAGGCAGGCTCGACCGCCGGACCTATAGGTACTGCCGTATCTTCGCCAATCTTGCCTTCCTGATCCTGTTGTCGATTGAGCAATCGGTGCTTGAGAATTCCCGCAGCGGCGCCAACCCGTGGGTGTTGCTGCTGTACGCCCTCGTCGTCCTGGCGCTCGACGTGATCATGATCTGGTCGACATTGGCGATGCAGGTGAAACGCCGCCACGACCGAGACAAGTCATGGCCCTGGCTTTTCCTCGGCTTCATCCCGATCGTGGGACCCCTCTGGGTATTCGTCGAATGCTGCTGGCTCGATGGCACGCCGGGCTACAACCGCTACGACAGAGATCAAGGTACAGCCGCGGTCTTCGCCTGACTTGCGGCGGCTCTCGAAACAGAACGAGAACATGCTATAGCCGTCCCAGATGGACGACGGCCGCGCCCTGACCGCTCTGCCGCCGCGCTTCGAGGCGTGGTTCGAGGCGCGTGGGTGGCAGGCGCGGCCGCACCAGTTGGCGATGGTGGAGAAGGCTAGAGCGGGCCGCCACACGCTGCTGATAGCGCCGACCGGCGGCGGCAAGACCCTGGCCGGCT
The DNA here is from genome assembly GCA_036494265.1 of Caulobacteraceae bacterium. Taxonomy (GTDB): domain Bacteria; phylum Pseudomonadota; class Alphaproteobacteria; order Caulobacterales; family Caulobacteraceae; genus Acaudatibacter. Next base: position 55,729 of record DASXOP010000026.1, read on the forward strand.
TCCTGCCAAGCCTGATCGAGCTTTCCGAACGGCCGCGGTCCAACGCGCCACGCGGGGTGCACACGCTCTATCTCTCGCCGCTGAAGGCGCTGGCGGTCGACGTCGAGCGTAACCTGATGGCGCCGATCGCCGAGATGGGGCTGGCGGTGAGCGCCGAGTCCCGCACCGGCGACACCGGCGTCTCGCGCCGCCAGCGCCAGCGGGTGAAGCCGCCGGATATGCTGCTGACTACGCCGGAGCAGCTGGCGCTGTTCTGCGCCTGGGAAGGCGCGCGCCGGTACTTCGAGGATCTGCAGTGCGTGATCATCGACGAAGTGCACGCGACCTGGCCCTCCAAGCGCGGCGACCTCCTATCGCTCGGCCTGGCGCGCTTGCAGCAGTTCGCGCCCAGCCTGCGCCGGGTCGGGCTCTCGGCGACGGTCGACGATCCCGACGTGATCCGCCGCTGGCTGACCCCGACCACCGAGCACGACGTCGACCTTGTCCGCGGGCTGCCGGGCGCGCCGCCGGTAGTGGACGTGCTGCTGTCGGAGGGACAGGTGCCCTGGGCCGGGCACACCGCACACCACGCGATGCCGGAGGTCTACGAGGCGATCAAGCGGGCCAGGATCGCGCTCGTGTTCGTCAACACGCGCTTCCAGGCCGAGTTCGCGTTCCAGGAGCTTTGGCGGCTGAACGAGGACTCGCTGCCGATCGCCTTGCACCACGGTTCGCTCTCGGCCGAGCAGCGGCGCAAGGTCGAGGCGGCGATGGCCAAGGGCAAGCTGCGCGCCGTGGTCTGCACCTCCACCCTCGACCTCGGCATCGATTGGGGCGACGTCGATCTCGTGATCCAGCTCGCCTCGCCGAAGGGCGCGTCTCGGATGGTGCAGCGGATCGGCCGGGCCAACCACCGGCTGGACGAGGCCAGCCACGCGCTCTTCGTGCCGGCCAACCGGTTCGAGATGCTGGAGTGCCAGGCCGCCCGCGAAGCGATCGCCGAGAATGCGCTCGACGCCGAGCCGGAGCGCGACGGCGCGCTTGATGTGCTGGCTCAGCACGTGATGGGCCTCGCCTGCTCCGAACCATTCGACCTCCTGGCGCTCTACGACGAGGTGCGTCAGGCGGGTCCCTATGGGGACCTCGCCTGGGAAGACTTCGAGGCGGTGATCGATTTCGTCTCCACCGGCGGCTACGCGCTGAAGAGCTACGACCGCTTTAAGCGGATCGTGAAGGGGCTGGATGGGCTCTGGAAGGTGCGCAACGAGGAGACCGCGCTGCGCCACCGGATGAACGTCGGCGCCATCGTTTCGCCGGCGATGCTCAGCGTGCGGATCGCCGGGCGGCGTGGGACCGCGGGGCGCAAGATCGGCGAGGTCGAGGAGGGCTATCTCGAAGTGCTGGAGCCGGGCGACGCCTTCGTCTTCGCCGGCCAGGTATGGGAGCTTGTCGGGGTGACCGGCCTCGACGTGCTGGTTCGGCCCGCGGGCGACAAGACCCCGAAGATGCCGTCGTGGGGCGGCTCGAAGTTCGCGCTCTCGACGTTCCTGGCTCAGAAGGTCCGCCATCTGATGAGCGACGGCGCCCACTGGGGCGTGCTGCCAGACGACACCCGCGAGTGGCTGGAGATACAGCGCGATCGCTCGGCGATCCCGGCCGAGGACGAGATGCTGCTGGAGACGTTCCCGCACGGCCAGCGCCACTACATGGTCGCTTATCCGTTCGAGGGGCGGCTGGCGCACACGACGCTGGCGATGTTGCTGACCCGGCGGCTGGAGCGGGTCGGCGCCGGGCCGCTCGGCTTCGTCTGCAACGACTATGCTGTCACGGTCTGGTCGTTGAAGCCGATGGACCAGCTTGATCTGGACGACCTCTTCGCCGAGGACATGCTTGGCGATGATCTCGAATCCTGGCTCCTTGAAAGCTCGATGATGAAGGCCGCTTTCAAGGGCTGCGCGCTGATTTCCGGGCTGGTCGAGCGCCGGTTCCGGGGCGATCAGAAGAGCGGGCGGCAGATCACCTTCTCGACCGACCTCGTGTACGATGTGCTGCGCCGCCACCAGCCCGACCACCTGCTGCTGCGTTGCGCCCGCTCCGATGCGGCGCGCGGCCTTGTCGACGTCAGCCGGCTGGCCGACATGCTGGCGCGGATCAAGGGGCGCATCCGCCACGCCAGGCTGGATCACCTGTCGCCGTTCTCGGTGCCGATGATGCTGGAGATCGGCCGCCAGCGTTCGCCCGGCGGCGCCGGCGAGATGATCCTGGCGGAGGCGGCCGCAGACCTGATCGCCGAGGCGATCGCATGAGCGCCGAGCCTGCTTTCCGCTACGCCTTCGCCCAAAGTCCGTGCGGCGGCTTGGTGCTGGAACTGGCCGGGACGCTCGTTCTGCTGCGGCCATCCGGCGCGCTCTGGCTGGAGCAGGAGCGGCTGCTGGTGGTGGCCGACCTGCATCTGGAGAAAGGCTCGGCCTACGCCGCGCGCGGTCAGATGCTGCCGCCGTATGACACTCGTGAGACGCTGGCGCGGCTGACCGCCGAAGCGGCGCAGCTGCGTCCGCGCATGGTCCTGTTCCTGGGCGACACCCTGCACGATGCGGGCGCCGAAGCGCGTCTATGCACGGAGGATGTTCGGACTCTGACGACCATCGCTTCGGTGACCGACCTGGTCTGGCTGGTCGGCAATCACGACGCTGACGGCCCGTGCGCCTTGCCCGGACAAACGACTGCGGATTGGTCCGTCGCCGGACTATCGCTGGTGCACGAGCCCCACGGCGCGCCGCGCTACGGCGAAGTCGCCGGTCACCTGCACCCTTGCGCTAAGGTGAAAGGACGGGTGGGCAGCGTGCGTCGACGCGCGTTCGTCACCGATGGTGAGCGGCTGGTGATACCGGCGTTCGGAGCCTTCGCGGGCGGGCTCAACGTGCGCGACACGGCCTTCAGCGGCCTCTTCCGACGTGCGCCGTTGGCGATGCCGCTTGGCGACCGGCGCGTCCACGCCGTCGGCTGGAACCAGCTGCGGCCGGACTGAGCCGGCCGACCGGGACTACTTCGTATAAACCGCGAGCTTGCCGACCGTGGCGGCGTCCGGCGCGCCGGTCACCGGCAGGCTCTGATCGCGCTGGTAGGCCGAGAGCGCCAGCTTCAGCGCCGGCGACGGCACGCCGTCGGTCGGGCCTTGGTAGTAGCCGAGCTGGTTCAGGGCGCGCTGGGCGGTGACCATGTCCGGCGACGAGGCGGCGGTCCCAGCGAGGGCGCTGGTCGGGAGCGTCGACGGGTTCGGCGTGCTGGGCTGGAAGTCGGCGGCGGCGCGTTCGGACATGGCGCGGGCGTCGGGGGTCAGCCCGGTGCGGACCCGCAGAGCGCCGGCCTTGGCCTCGGCGTCGCCGGAACGGCCGGCGATCAGGTACCATTTGTAGGCCTCGGCCGGGTTCTGGCTGACGCCATCGCCGTGCTCGTAGATGGCGGCGAGGTTGAACTGGCTGTCGAGCAGGCCAAGTTCGGCGGCGCGGCGGAACCACTCGGCCGCCTGGGCGGCGTTGCGCCCGCCGCCGACACCTTCGTGCAGGTCGAGGGCGAGGTTGTGCATGGCGGTGCGATCGCCGCCTTCAGCCGCTCGCTCGAGCCAGCCACGGGCCTGGGTCGGATCCTTCTTCAGCCCGGCTTTGCCGTCCTGGAAGAGTTCGGCGAGGTAGAACTGGGCTGGGGCGTAGCCGGTGTCGGCCAGCTTGCGGATCTCGGCGACCCCGCCGGCTTCGTTGGCGCCGACCTTGGCGACCGCCGCGGAATAGGCGCCGGAGTAGTCGGGCGCGGCGGGGCCATCGGCGACCGGCTTGGGGGCCAGCGCGACTGCGGCGAGCGGACCGCCACCGGCGGACGCGTCGGTCCCAGCGTCGGGCGCCTCGCCTTGCACCACGGCCAGGGCGTCGGCGACGCGCTTCGGCAGTTTGCCGCCCGGCTTGCCTTCGAACACCATGTAGCCGCCGGCGGAGAGCCCCACGGCGGCGAGCAGGCTCGCTACCATTAGCGCGCTGGTGGTGCCGCCGCCCGGCTTGCGCTGCGAGCGGCCGAAGGTGAGGCCCTGCAGCACCGAGCTGTCTGGCGAGCGACCCGGCGTGGCGGCGCGGGGCCTGAGACCATCGCGTTCGTTAGCGGCGCGGGCCGCGGCGCGCGCGCGTTCGATCACGTCGCGGGTGGTGAGCGCGGGCGGCTCCTCGACCGGCGGCGCGGGCAGTTCTTCTTCGGCCACGGCTTCCGGTTCGTGGAACAGACCCTTGGTCTCGGCGTAAGTCGACGGCTCGTCTTCCTCGTCCAGGAACGACGACGGGGGCGCCTCGGCGGTGATTGGCGCTGGCTCGTGGAACGCATCGGCGACCGGCGCCCGGCCGAAGCTGTCGGCCAGATGCGGCGGCGCGGCGGCGACCGAGCCGAAGGCGTGGGTGGCCGGACCGATCAGTTCGTCATCGACGTCGAAGCCGATGTTCGGCTCCAGCTCCACGTCTTCCAGGTCAGGCAGCACAGCCGACGAAGCGACCAGGGTCGGCTCGGGCGCGGCGGCGGCGGCCATCAAGGGCGCAGGCGCCGGCATTGGCGCGGCGGCCTCGGGCGTGACGGCCGGAGCTGGCTCGGGGGCGGCCGGTGTGAAGTGAGCGGCGGCGGCGAAGTCCTCGTCGTCGAACACGGTGGATTCGAGCGGGGCCAGACCGGCGACGCTTACCGCTGGTTCGTGTTCGGCGACGACCGGTGCGGCCGCAGGGAACGGGGCGGCGTGCGCTTCGACGTGCGGCGACGGTTGTTCGGCGGCAGGGGTCTCGAAGCCTGGGAACGGCGCGTCGCCGAAGAGGGCCTCGTCCGGGTCGTCGTAGACGGCAGCCTGAGGCCGAGCGGTTTCGGCTAGCCGGCGATGGTTGTCGGCAAGGCGCTCGTCGATCTTCTGGCGGGCTTCGTCGAGCAGGCGGGCGGTGCGTTCCTCGCTTTGGCGGATACGGTCGGCCAGCTCGTTGGTCGCGCGGTCGCTGCGCTCGCCGATCCGCTCGGTCACCCGGGCGACCTGCTCGCCGACATCGTCGATCGCCTGGGCCGAGCGGCGCTCGGCGTTGGCGATACGCTCGGCGAGGCGTTCGGTGATGCGGGAAATCTCGGCGCCCAGCTTCTCCAGCGCCTGGGCTTGGATGTTGTCGGCGCGCATGAGGCGGTCTTCGACGGCGCCGGCGATGCGCGACATCTCGGCGGTGACCCGCCCGGCGGTCTCGACGCTACCGTGTTCGACCGACTGCACGCGGCGGCTCAGCGACTGGGCGACATCCAGCACTTCGCGGCCCATGCGCTCGATCGCCCCAGCCGAGCGCTGCTCGGCGGCGCGCACGTGCTGCGACATCTCAGCGAGCGCCTGCTCCATGCGGTCGAAGCGGGCTTCGGTGGCGGCGGCCAGCTGGCGGCCAAGGTCTTCGCGCACGGCTTCGACGCGGACCGAGAGATTCTCGGCCGCCTTCTCGACCCCGACTTCCGAGCCGCTCTGGCTGAGGCTCAGACGGTCGTCGAGGGCGGTGCAGCTCTGCTTGAGTTCGCCGATCGCTTCGGCGGTCGCGCTAGCGGTGGCCTGGCCGGCGGCGTCGATCTGCTCGACGCGGTTCTTCAGCTCGCCCAGCAGCTGGCGCGCGTGGGTGTCGCCTTCGTAGACCCGGCTGGCGACCTTGCCGAGTGCGCCTTCCAGAGACTTCATGGCCTCGGCCGAGCGCGGGCCCACCGCCTCGTCCTCGATGCGGCGCATCCGGTCGGCGACTTTCGAGGTCTCCGCCTTCACTTCCTGCACGTCGCCTTCGAACCGGGCGGCGACCTGCATCTGCTCACGTTCGGCGACATCGATCCGGTCGATTACCTCACGCACCGAGCGTTCGATGCCGGCTATCGCCAGCGCCTGGCGGGCCTCGGCGGTGGAGATGCGATCGGAAAGCGCTTCGATCGCCTGGGTCACCCGGCTGACTTCGTCGGCCGGATGGCCGAGCGTCTCGTATCGCGGCTCGGCGGCCATGCGTGGTTCCTCGAGGTAGTGCGTCGGCGTTGGCTGGTTGAAATAGTCCTGGGAGGTGGCGTCTTCGGGTCCCTCGGACATCAGCCGGGACACCCACTCGTTAAGCGACATGCCGGACCTGCGAGCGAGATCCTCCGCCGTCTCTCGACTCGATCGGTCGAAAAACCCCGCATTCCGAGGCGCCCCCGCGGTCATCCGAATCGATCTCCCAGCACGGAGTTGGAAGGCTAGCCACCGATTCCTTGTGTGTAAACGAGGCGAGACCGCTATATCTTGCGACATTGTCACACGTCGGTGGACGTTCGGAGGCGTTGTCCAACGTGAGGTCAGTTGAGGCGAAACGTGGTTAAGCAGAGGTTAAGTCGCCGCTCGCTGACGCTCCCGAAGAGGCCTCCGTTTTCATTTGCGCGAATCTAGCTGCGTCCTCACCGCGATCCCAAGGTCCGAAGCTCGCGTTCCGGTAGAGACTAGACGGCGGCGTTAGGCGGCCTGCGCGGGTTCCTGAGCCCGCTCTTCCGGCTTGCGCCCTCTGCGTCTCAGGCCCGCCATACCGCCGGACGACAACAACCCTACGTCGGCGAGCAGCAACGGAATCGCCCACTTGTGCGCCGCGGCGATGTAGCGCGGCGACCAAATTGGGTCATACTTATCCTTGTACCGGCGCACGCCCTGGAAATTGTAGATCTCCTCGCCGCGCTCGAACAGCAGGTTGCCGACCCGGGACATGATCGGCGCGAGCGGCCGATCCTCCAGCCCCGCCAGCGGGGCCATGCCGAACTCGAACGCCTGGTAGCCTTCCCGGCGGCCCCAATCGATCAGCTCGACGAACAGGAAATCCATCACGTCCTTCGGCGCGTCGTCGGCATAGCGCATCAGGTCGATCGAGAACGCCCCCCGCTGGGCGGTGGTCCACAGGGTGGCGAAGGCGACGACGCGTCCGTCGATTCGCGCCACCGCGACCGGGAACTCAGCCACATAAGCCGGGTCGAAGTGGCCAAGGCTGAAGGTCTTCTCGTCGCCGCTGTGGTGGGCGAGCCAAGCGTCGGACAGCGCCTTCAGTTCGTCCATCGCCGCGCAGAGTTCGGCCGCGCTCAGCACTTCGAAGGTCGCGCCTTCCTCGCCGGTCTTGCGCCAGCTGCGCCGCACGTTGCCGCGCCGCCGCCCTTCCAGCGAGAAGCTGACCAGCGGCACCGCGGCGGTCTCGCCGATCTTCTGGATCGAGAAGCCGAGATCGACCAGGTCGGGCAGATCGTCGGGGCCGAGCGCATAGAAGCATGGCCGCGCGGCGTTGGCGTCGGCCAACTCTCTGAATCGCCAGAAGAGCTCGGTGCGCTCGCTGGCCAGGCCTACCGGCGGCCCCATTGCCATCCACGAGCGGCTGCGCACCCCGAACATCAGAAACGACGCGCCCGATTCCGAGAACAGGAACCGCTTGTCGCCTAGCAAGGCCAGATTGGCCCCCGGCTCGGCGTTCTGGGCGGCGGCCAGGATGGCGCGCACCCGCAGGAAATCCGGATCGTCCTCGCCGGCCACCTTCGGCGCGGCCGGCGTCGCCAGCAGCCGCCAGAGTCCGAACGCGAGCAGCAGCGCCGCGGCGGCGGCCGAAGAGCGCAAGGAGCGCGCAGCGTCGGCGTCGGGATCGAAGATCGCCCCGAACACGGTCTGCTTGCCGTAGTCGACGTTCTGGAACGACCACCAGCCGACGATCGCCGCCCCCGCCATGGCGGCGACGGCCGAGATCATCCAGCCGGGCGTCACCTCCATGCGGGTCAGCCGCGCGGCGCGGGGGAAGGCGGCATGGAACGGCGCCAGCGCGGCGAGGCAGCAAATCAGGACCGACGATTCTTCCCAGTCGAACCCCTTGGTCAGCGCCAGCACCGCGGCCACGGGCAGCAGCAGCACCGACGCCATCCAGGCGGCGTCGAGCCGGCGGCTGAGCCCGAACGCCATCATCACGAGGGCCAGTCCGATGATGCTGGAGATGAAGTGGCTGATCTCGATCAGGATCAACGGCGTGTAGCGGGCCAGCCACATGAACCGCATCGGGTCCGACGGCGTCGCCCCGGAGAACAGCAGCATGACCCCGCAGGTCGCCACGGCGATCGCCAGCACCCACGGCGCGACGGCGATGGCCGCCGGTCGATATTCGCGCCAGAAGCGCATGGGTCTCCTTCGGAAGCCGCCTCGCGCCCCTAATAGCCCTATTCGCGCGCTTTCGCCTTAACCGGTGGCAACCATCTCTTGGGACGCCACAGCCGCATCAAGCAGCACCGCTGCCGCATCCCTCGCGGCCAGCGCGACAGCCGGGTCGCCGCGGACCAGCGCTGCGGCGATCGCGCCGTCCAGCAGCAAGGCCAACTGCAGCGACAGCGACCTGGGATCGGCGACCCTCATCCGCTCCAACAGCACGCCGAACCATGCTTGGCGATCCTGCTTGAACGTCCGGGCGATGGCGCGCGCTGGATGTTCGGGTTCGCCGAGTTCGGCCACCGCGTTCACGAACGGGCAGCCGCGGAAGCCGTGGTCGGCGAAGCCGCGGCCGAGCCGCTCGAAGAGGCCGAGGATCTGGGCGCGGGGGTCGGCATCGCTGAGCCGGGCGGGGCGGGCGCGCCGCTGCAGGTAGGCGACGATGAGGTCGTCCTTCGAGGCGAAGTGATTGTAGAGCGTGCGCTTGCTGATCCCGGCCTCGGTGGCGACCCGGTCGACCCCGATCGCGCGGATGCCTTCGCCGTAGAAGAGCCGATCGGCCGTCTCCAGAATGCGCTCGGTCATCGCCGAGGTGTCGCGCGGTCGCTTCATTACACCGACCTGTGCATTTTAGGCTTGCTCCGTCGCGGCCGCAGTGCGCATCGTAACTACACAGACCTGTGTAATCAACGCTGCGAGGCTGACCCATGCCGGTGTTCGAGTGGGATCGATGTGAGGAATTCTGGGTCCCGACGCCGCTGGCGCGCGGCCCGTTCGCGGGACTACAGGGCGGCGCGGTCGCGGGCTTGCTGACCGCGGAGGCCGAGCGGCTCGCCTCGGCGAACGGGTTCGGGGCAGGTGTGAACGTCTCGGCCTGGTTCCTGCGGCCGGTTCCGGTCACGCCGCTCAGGACCCAGCTCACCGTGCTCCACGCCAAGGGCCGGCTCGCGGTGATCGACAGCGGCCTTTTCGCCGCCGACGGCGACGAGCCGCTGGCCACCGCGCGGGTGACGTTCATGGCCGGGCGCGATCTGTCGTCGCTGGCGCCGCCGCTCACGGCGATCGAGGCCTCGCTCGACCCCGCCACCTTGCCGGAAAACCGGCGCCCGTCCATGCACGGCGGACCCTGGATGATGGATGCGATGGAGGCGCGGCGCGGGCCGGACGGCGTCTTCTGGTTCCGGCCGACGACGCCGATGATCGAAGGCGCGGGGCCGCTGGCCAGCGTGCTGGGCCCGGCGGACTGGGCGCATGGCCTGGGCCGGCCGATCGAGAAGCTGTTCGCCGATCCCAATCCGACGCTCGACGTGCATCTGTTGCGGCGGCCGCTGAACGGCTGGGTCGGCGTCAGGGCTAAGGCGCACTGGCGGCCGGAGGTTGGCGGCGGTTTCGGGGCCGGCGTGTTGATCGATCCGCTCGGCGAGATCGGCGCGGTCTCGATGGCGGTCGCGCTCTCGCCGTTCCCGAAGCCGGCGGCCGCCTGAGCCGGACGTTTGCTGCGCGGGCTGGGCGAGGTAAGGTGAGTACCAAGAATCCAAACGACCCGGGAGGAACCACCATGGCCGATTTCGGCGGCGAACTTGACGCCTTCCGGCTCGAAGTCCGCGACTGGATCAAGGCTAACTACCCGGAGGAACTGAAGAACCCGGTCGCCGGCCGTGAGGAAGCGATGTGGGGCGGGCGCGCCTTCGCCGGCTCCGACGACCCGCAGATCGTCTGGATGAAGCGCGTCGCCGCCCGCGGCTGGACCGCGCCGACCTGGCCGACCCAGTACGGCGGCGGCGGGCTCTCACCCGATCAGGCGCGGGTGGTCGAGCAGGAGCTGGGGCGTTACCGCCCGGCGCTGACCTCGTTCGGGATCTGGATGCTGGGTCCGGTGCTGCTGGAGTTCGCCAACGAGGCGCAGAAGGCCGAGCACCTGCCGAAGATCATCCAGGGCCAGATCCGCTGGTGCCAGGGCTACTCTGAACCCGGCGCCGGCTCCGACCTCGCCGGTTTGCAGACCCGCTGCGAGGACAAGGGCGATCATTGGCTGATCAACGGCCAGAAGATCTGGACCAGTTACGCCGACAAGGCCGACATGTGCTTCTGCCTGGTGCGCACCGATCCGGCGGCGAAGAAGCACGAAGGCATCTCGTTCGTGCTGATCGACATGCGCACGCCCGGGGTCGAGACCCGGCCGATCAAGCTGATCAGCGGCGAAAGTCCGTTCTGCGAGACCTTCTTCACCGACGTGAAGATCCCGAAGGAGAACCTGATCGGGCAGCTCAACAAGGGCTGGGATATCGCTAAGCGGCTACTGCAGTACGAACGCCAGAACATCTCCGGCGGCTTCGGCGGAGGCGGCGGCGCCGGAGGCGCGGCGGGGGACCTCGGCGCGATCGCCAAGCGCTATGTCGGGACTGACGAGACCGGCGCGGTCGCCGACGCCGACCTTCGCGGCCGTATCACCCGCAACAAGATGGACTTCCAGGCCTTCGCGCTGACGATCTCGCGCGTCGCCTCGGAGTCGCGCAGCAACAGCGGCCCCTCGGCGGCGACCTCGATCATCAAGTACGCCGCCGCCGCCTTCGCTCAGGAGCGCTCGGAGCTGATGGTCGAGGCGATGGGCGCGCAAGGCCTGGGCTGGGAAGGCGAGGGCTTCGAGCCCGGCGAACTGGTCGCCGTGCACGGCTGGCTGCGCGCCAAGGCCAACTCGATCGAGGGCGGCACCTCGGAGGTGAACCTCAACGTCGTGTCGAAGCGCGTGCTGGGCCTGCCCGACCTGAAGTGAGGCTCGACGGCGCTCAGCGCCGCGCTACCGTCTGCACTGGGCCTCGGCGGCGAGGAGCTCGTGGGAGTGGGTGACCAGGCGCTTCTTGCGCGACAAAGGCAGCGGCTGCAGAGCGGCGACGATGCAGTGACAGAAGGTCTGAGCGCCCTGGGCGGTGACGCCGGCGGACTGCGCTGCCGGCGAGGTGCAGGTCTGATAGAACGCCGCGTCCCATGCAGCGCTCTTCGCTGTCTCCGGGCGGCTGTCGGCGGCGGCCTCGCCGTTCTTGTCGGTCGGCGCTTGATCCGCCTGCTCGCTTGACTTCGAGGCGCGGCGCGCGTGCGACGGGCTGGCGAGGTGCAGCGGCGGCGGCCCGCCAGGCCGCTCGGGGCCAAGCACCAGGACGTGACGCGCATTGTCGATCGACCAGGTGCTCAGCCGCGCCAGGAACGTCTGCCCCAGCAGCAGCGCGCCCTTCGTGTCGGTGACCGACGCCTGGACGTCATGCACCACGATATCGCCGACCTTGAGGCTGCGGATGCGGAGGATGGTGGAGGGCTCGGTGTGACCGTCCGCCATGCGAAAGGTCTCATGGCCGAGGTAGTCCTCGCGGGTGATGGTGCCGGTGCGGATCAGGGTCATCGCGACGTCGGCGGGGATCGTCACCACCGAGGCGCCGCTGTCGAGCATGAAGTCGAGCTTGACCGAGTCGTTGATCGTCACCGGAACCAGCAGCTCGCCGCCCTCGGGCTTGAGCGCGACCTCCTCAGTCCGGACCGCCGGCGCGGCCGCAGCTGGCGTTGGATCGTGTGGCCGTGCGGCGGCGAAAGGCGCGCCGCAAGCCAGCCCCGACAACAGCGCAACCAGACCGATCGTCCCCCGCATGCGCGACTCGCCTCCCGCTCGAAGTTCGTCATGGGGAGGGTGAAAAGTCGAGTCCCTCCCCAGCGGCCCGCCAACCCCGAGTAAGGTCAGGCCTGACCACCGGGCTCTTGCGCCGGCTTCCAGCGCGCCTATTACATAATTCGAACGATTGTTTTGAAGGTGAGACCGATGGCGGATTTTGGCGGCGACGCCGAGGCCTTCCGGCTGGAGGCCCGGACGTGGCTGGAAGAGAACTTCCCCAAAAGCCTCAAGGGCGACCTCGCCGCCCAGATGGCCAACATGACCGGCGGCGGTACGGAAGGGGTAGAGGCCAAGCTGTGGCGCCAGCGGATGGGCGCCAAAGGGTGGGGGACGCCTACCTGGCCGAAGCCGTACGGCGGCGGCCTCTCGAAGGCCGAGGCGCGGGTGCTGCAGGAGGAGATGGCCAAGGTCGGCGCGCGCAACCCGATCGGCGGCATGGGCGTCTCGATGTTCGGCCCGACCCTGCTCGAGTATGGCACCGAGGCGCAGAAACGTCAGCATATGCCGGGGATCGTCAGCGGCGACGTCTGGTGGTGCCAGGGATATTCCGAACCCGGCGCCGGCTCGGACCTCGCCAGCCTGCAGACCAAGGCCGAGGACAAGGGCGACCACTACCTCGTCAACGGCTCCAAGATCTGGACCTCCGGCGCCCAGTACGCCGACTGGTGCTACTGCCTGGTCCGCACCGACCCGAAGGCGAAAAAGCACGAGGGCATCAGCTTCATGATGATCGACATGAAGTCGCCCGGGGTCGAAGTCCGGCCGATCCTCTTGATCAACGGCACCAGCCCGTTCTGCGAGACCTTCTTCACCGACGTGAAGGTGCCGAAGGAGAACCAGTGGGGGCCGCTCAATGGCGGCTGGACCGTCGGCAAGCGGCTGCTGCAGTTCGAACGTGACTCGATCTCGACCGGCCTCGGCGGCGGCAACATCGGCTCGGCCGCGCAGGCGTTGGCGGTGGAAGACTACGCCAAGAAGTACGTTGGCTTCGACGAGGATGGCCGACTGGCGGACGCCGACTACCGGCGCCGGCTGATCGATCACAAGATGGAGAACCGGGCCTTCCAGCTCACCGTGCGGCGCGCGGGCGAAGAGGCGAAATCCAATCAGGGCCCCTCCGCCGCAAGTTCGATCATGAAGTACGCCGGCGCCAAGATCGCCCAGGAGCGCACCGAGCTGATCATCGAGGCGATGGGCCAGAGCGGCCTCGGCTGGGACGGCGAGGGCTTCGAGAAGGACGAACTGGCAAGCGTGCGCAGCTGGTTGCGCGCCAAGGCGAACTCGATCGAAGGCGGCTCGTCGGAGATCAACCTCAATGTGGTCTCCAAGCGCGTGCTAGGCTTGCCCGACCCTAAGACCAACTGACCGGCGGCGTTTGCCGCCCAAAACGATTTTGAATCTGGGAGATATTTGAATGGCTGATTTTGGCGGCGACACCGACCTGGAGGCCTTCCGCACCGAAGCGCGGACCTGGCTCGAAGAAAATGCTCCGCAATCTGTGCGCAAGCAGCCCGACCTGACCATGGAGCAGATGGAGGCCGGCGTCCGGCCGACCCCCGAGACCGACCTATGGCGCAAGCGCATGGGCGAGAAAGGCTGGGGCTGCGCCACCTGGCCGAAGGAATACGGCGGCGGCGGCCTCTCGAACGCCCAGGCCCGCGTGCTGCAGCAGGAGATGGGCCGCATCGGCGTCACCAACCCGATCCAGGGCATGGGCCCCGGCATGTTCGGCGCGACCCTGCTCGAGTACGGCACCGAAGATCAGAAGCTTCGCCACCTGCCGTCGATCTGCCGCGGCGAGCTGCGCTGGTGCCAGGGCTACTCCGAGCCGAACTCCGGCTCCGACCTCGCCTCGCTGCAGACCAAGCTCGAGGACAAGGGCGACCACTGGGAAGTGAACGGCCAGAAGATCTGGACGTCCGGCGCTCACTTCGCCGACTGGTGCTTCTGCCTGGTCCGTTCCGACCCGAAGGCCAAGAAGCACGAGGGCATTTCGTTCGTGCTGATCGACATGCGTCAGCCCGGCAAGGTCGAAGCGCGACCGATCAAGATGATCTCCGGCGCCTCCGGGCAGTGCGAGACCTTCTTCACCGGCGCCCGAGCCGAGAAGAACGACATGGTCGGGCCGCTGAACGGTGGCTGGACCATCGGTAAGCGCCTGCTGCAGCATGAACGCTCCGGCCAGGGCGGCGCGCGCATGATGGGCGGCGCGGTCTCCATTGCCGACATCGCCAAGAAGTACGTCGGCGTCGATGACAAGGGCCGTCTGGCCGACTCGGACCTGCGCTCGCGGCTTTCGGCGCACATGATCAACGCCAAGGCTCACGCCCTCACCATTCAGCGGGCGATGGCCGAAGCGCGCGGCAACCTCAACCCCAGCGCCACGACCTCGGTGATGAAGAACTCCGGCACCCAGATCGGCCAGGAACGGTCCGAGCTGACCCTGGAGATCATGGGCACGCAGGGCATAGGCTGGGACGGCGACGACTTCACCGCCGACGAACGCTCCGCGGTGCGCTCGTGGCTGGGCGGCAAGGCGACGACGATCTTCGGCGGCTCTCAGGAGATCCAGAGCAACATCATCTCCAAGCGCATCCTGGGCTTGCCTGACACGACACAATCGACTTGACCCCTTTCTCCTCCCCCAGCGGGGGAGGGGGACCCCGAAGGGGTGGAGGGGCCGGTTGCCGTGCGCGGGCCTTGGTGGTTTGGTGAAAAGAAAACTGGGAACCGTGAGCGGCGGCAGGCCCCTCCACCGCTACGCGGTCCCCCTCCCCTGAAGGGGAGGACATAAAGGTGGAGGACGACATGGCGGATTTCGGTGGTGGCGAACTCGAGGCCTTTCGGGGCGAGGCGCGCGCTTGGCTGGAGGACAACTATCCGGCCTCGCTGCGCAAGGACCCCGGCCCGCTAAGCGCCTGGCTGGGCGGCGGCGCGAAGGCCGAGGGCGACGTAGAGCTCTGGCGCCAACGGGTGGGCGACAAGGGCTGGGGCGTGCCGACCTGGCCGAAGCAGTACGGCGGCGGCGGCCTCAGCGCCGCCGAGGCGCGGGTGCTTCAGGAGGAAATGAACCGCATCGGCGCAATGAACCCGATCGGCGGCATGGGCGTGATCATGTTCGGCCCGACCTTGCTGGAGTACGGCACCGAGGAGCAGCTCCAGAAGCACATCCCGTCGATCGCCCGCGGCGAGATCCGCTGGTGCCAAGGCTACTCCGAACCCGGCTCCGGCTCCGATCTGGCCTCGCTGCAGACCAAGGCCGAGGACAAGGGCGACCACTGGCTGATCAACGGTCAGAAGATCTGGACCTCCGGCGCCCAGTACGCTGACATGTGCTTCTGCCTGGTCCGCACCGACCCCAAGGCACGCAAGCACGAGGGCATCAGCTTCCTGATGATCCCGATGCACCAGCCTGGCGTCGAGGCGCGGCCGATCCGGCTGATCAACGATTCATCGCCTTTCTGCGAGACCTTCTTCACCGACGCCAAGGCGCCGAAGGAGAACCTGGTCGGTCCGCTGAACGCGGGCTGGACCGTCGGCAAGCGCCTCTTGCAACACGAACGCAGCGGCATCTCCGGCGCAGGCGGCGGGACGACGCGGCCGTCGATGGCTGGCGGCCCGCTGAACGAGATGGCGAGGACCTACGTCGGCCTGGAAGACGATGGCCGGCTCGCCGACGCCGATCTGCGCAAGCGGCTGACCGAGCATCTGATGGAGGCGCGAGCGTTCGCGCTCACCGGCCGGCGGCTGGCGCTCGAAGACCGCTCCAACCGCGGGCCGACCGCGGGGTCGTCGATCCTGAAGAACGTCGGCTCGAAAGTGCGTGTCGACTCGGCCGAGCTGGCGCTTGAGATCATGGGTCACCAGGGCGTTGGCTGGGGCGGCGAGGACTTTACGGCCGACGAAGTCAGCATCGTCCGCACCTGGCTCGGCGGCAAAGCTGGCACGATCGCCGGCGGCTCCTACGAGGTGCAGAACAACATCATCTCCAAACGCATCCTGGGCCTGCCCGATCTGCCCCAGGCGAATGCTGGGCCGGGCGGGAGGGTAGGCTGACATGGCTGATTTTGGCTGCGTTTTCCTCCCCCGCGGGGGAGGAAACCAAAAGGTGAAACATGGCTGATTTTGGCGGCGAGCTTGAACCGTTCCGCGCCGAGGTGCGCGAGTGGCTGGAGGCCAACGTACCGGCCTCGCTGAAGCGCAGCGCCGACGCGCCGCCGGCCGACCCGGAGGCGGGCAGCTCGCCGTCAGCCGACCACGATCTCTGGCGCAAGCGGATGGGCGAGAAAGGCTGGGGCACCCCGACCTGGCCGACTGAATACGGCGGCGGCGGGCTTTCGCCGGCCGAGGCGCGGATCGTGGTCGCTGAACTGGGCCGCATCGGCGCAGCGAACCCGATCGGCGGCATGGGCGTCGGCATGTTCGGACCGACGTTGTTGGAATACGGCAACGACGAGCAGATGCGCCGTCACATCCCACCGATCGTGAAGGGCGAACTACGTTGGTGCCAGGGTTTCTCCGAGCCGAGCTCTGGGTCGGACCTTGCGAGCCTGCAGACCAAGGCCGAGGACAAGGGCGACCACTACCTCGTCAACGGCCAGAAGATCTGGACCTCGGGCGCGCAGTTCGCCGATTGGTGCTTCTGCCTCGTGCGGACTGACCCGAAGGCGAAGAAGCACGAGGGCATCAGCTTCCTCTTGATCGACATGAAGACGCCGGGCGTCGAGGCGCGTCCCATTCGGCTGATCAACGACACCACGCCGTTCTGCGAGACATTCTTCACCGACGTGAAGGTGCCGAAAGAGAACCTGATGGGGCCGCTGAACGGCGGCTGGACCATCGCCAAGCGCCTGCTGCAGTTCGAGCGCCAAGGCATCGGCTCGCCGGCGAGGGCCGGACAGGCCGGGCCGGGCGCGCTGGCCGGGCCAAGTATCGAGGTGCTGGCCAAGACCTACATTGGTGTCGACGACAAAGGCCGGCTCGACGACGGCGATCTGCGCAGCCGCATCACCAGCCACCTGATGGACACCAAGGCCCACGCCCTGACCGGCGAGCGGATTGCTCTGGAAGCCAAGTCCAACCGCGGCCCCAGCGCCACGTCTTCGATCATGAAGAACGCCGGCACCATTCTGCGTAAGGAAAAGTCCGAACTCGCGGTCGAGATCATGGGTCACCAGGGTATCGGCTGGGGTGGCGACGAGTTTAGCGAGAATGAGATTAGCGCCATGCGGGTGATGCTGCGCAGCAAGTCCGGCACCATCGCCGGCGGCTCGCAGGAAGTTCAGAACAACATCATCGCAAAGCGCATCCTGGGACTTCCCGACACCACCCATTCCACCTAAACGTTGATCATCTGGCGGGCCCGTGGGGCCAGCTTTCTGGGAGTTTGAAGTTCATGGCTGATTTCGGGGGCGACATTGACGCCTTCCGCGCCGACGCACGGATCTGGCTCGAGGCGAACTTTCCCGCCTCGCTGAAGGGCAAGGGCGGCATGATGGCGATCGAGGAAGAGAGCGCTGGCGGCGCCGACGTCAAAGCCTGGACCAAGGCGATGGGCGACAAGGGCTGGGGCGTTCCGACCTGGCCGACCCAGTACGGCGGCGGCGGACTTTCGCCCGCCGAAGCGCGCGTGCTGCAACAGGAAATGGGCCGCATCGGCGCCTGGAACCCGATCGGCGGCATGGGCACGATGATGTTCGGCCCGACCCTGCTCGAGTACGGCAACGAAGAGCAAAAGCAGCAGCACATCCGCGCCATCGCCAAGCAGGAAGTGCGCTGGTGCCAGGGCTTCTCCGAGCCGGGCGCCGGCTCCGACCTCGCCTCGCTGCAGACCAAGGCCGAGGACAAGGGCGACCACTTCCTGGTCAACGGCTCCAAGATCTGGACCTCGGGCGGTCAGTGGGCCGACATGTGCTTCTGCCTGGTGCGTACCGACACCACCAAGAAGCACGAAGGCATCTCGTTCCTGCTGATCGACATGCACGACCCTGGCGTCGAAGTGCGGCCGATCAAGCTGATCGCGGGCGCCTCGCCGTTCTGCGAGACCTTCTTCACCGACGTGAAGGTGCCGAAGGAAAACCTGGTCGGGCCGCTGAACGGCGGCTGGACCATCGCCAAGCGGCTGCTGCAGCACGAACGCAGCGGCCTCTCCGGCGGTGGGGGCGGTGGCGGTGGCGGCGGCATGTTCGGGGTCGGCGGTTCGCCGGCGTCGATGGCCAAGACCTACGTCGGCGTCGACGACAAGGGCCAGATCGACGACAGCGACCTGCGCTCGCGGATCATCGCGCATGAGATGGACGCCAAGGCATTCCAGCTTACCGCGTTCCGGATGATGGCCGAGTCCAGGTCCAACCAAGGGCCCAGCGCCGTCACGTCGATCATGAAAAACGCTGGCACCAAGGTCGGTATCGACCGCGCCGAGCTGATGCTCGAGATCATGGGCACGCAAGGGCTCGGCTGGGAGGGCGACAGCTTCAAGCCGCAGGAACTGTCCGCCGTGCGCGGCTGGCTCGGCGGCAAAGCCACCACGATCTTCGGTGGCTCGTTCGAAATTCAGAACAACATCATTTCCAAGCGGATCCTCGGCCTGCCCGACCCGCTGGGGTCTTCGAGCAACTAGGAACCCCGATGCTTTCAGCCCACCCCTCCCTATCATCCCGGAGAGCCGCGACAGCGGCTCATCCGGGATCTTGCGGCCCCGGCGCCGTAGAGATCCCGGCTCTACGCGCCCTGCGCTCCGGCCGGGATGACATGGGCCGGGTGATCCATTCAGCGACAAGAAATCGAGAGTGAGGAACTACCATGGCCGTTTTGACTGAAGAACAAAGCATGCTGCGCGATGCGGCGCGCACCTGGACCCAGGAAAAGTCCCCGGTGTCGGCGTTCCGCAAGATGCGCGATTCCGGGCAAGCGCTCGGCTACGACCCGGCCGCCTTCGCCGAGATGGCGGAGATGGGCTGGACCGGGGTGATCATCCCGGAAGAATACGGCGGGTCCGACTTCGGCTACCTGAGCCTCGGCCTGGTGCTGGAAGAAACCGGCCGCACGCTGACCGCCTCGCCGCTGCTCTCGACCGCGCTCGCCGCGGCCAGCGCCCTGATCCTCGGCGGCTCGGCCGCGCAGAAGGAAGCCTGGTTGCCGAAGATCGCGGCCGGTGAGGCCGTCGGCACGCTGGCGATCGAAGAAGGTCCGCACCACGCGCCCGACAAGGTCGCGCTGGCGGCGACCAAGTCCGGCGCTGGCTACAGCCTTTCTGGGACCAAGACCTTCGTGCTCGAAGGCATAGCCGCGGGCGTGTTCGTGGTCTCGGCCCGCACCTCCGGCAAGCCCGGCGACAAGGACGGCATCACGCTCTTCCTCGTGGCCGCGGACGCCAAGGGCGTGTCGCGCAAGGCGCTGAAACTGGCCGACAGCCGCGGCGCCGCGGTCGTCACCTTCGACAAGGTCGAAGTGGGCGCCGACGCGGTGCTTGGTGAAGCCGACAAGGGCGCCGCGCTGCTGGAAAAGGTGCTCGACCGCGCGCGCGCCGGCCTCTCGGCCGAGATGCTGGGCTCGGCGGTGCAAGCCTTCGAAACCACCCTCGACTATCTCAAGACCCGCGTGCAGTTCGGCCAGGTGATCGGCTCCTTCCAGGCGCTGCAGCATCGCGCCGCGAAGATGTTCACCGACCTGGAACTGGCCCGCTCGTGCGTCGAAGCCGCCTTGGCGGCGATCGATAACGATAGCCCGGACGTCCCGGAGTTGGTCTCGCTGGCGAAGGCCAAGGTCGGCGACACGCTGCACCTGGTCTCCAACGAGATGGTCCAGATGCACGGCGGCATCGGCATGACCGACGCCCACGACGCCGGCTTCTACCTGAAGCGCGCCCGCGCCGCCGAAGCGGCCTACGGCGGCCAAGCCTACCACCGCGACCGCTACGCGCGGATCAACGGCTACTGAGGCGAACTGGGGTCCCGCATCGCGGGACCCCATAGCTCACAGCGTCAATCTCAAGCTCGATTGCAGCACGGTCTGCGGCTGATCCGGGGCGTCGCCGGCGAGGGCGCGAGACGGCCGGTCGCTCTCGATGTGCATGGCCTCAAGCCGCACATCCAGCGTTCTGCTGAGCGGGTAGCGCCAGGCGGCGGTGAGAGCCCAGCCGTGCTCGTTGGTGTCGCCAAGGGTCAGCGACGATCGGTCGTGGGTGTCGAACAGGTCCACGCGGCCGGTGAAGGCGCTCTTGCCGACGTCGCGCGTGGCCAGCAGGTAGATAGAGCGGAAGTCCATATCGACGAAACGCCCGCCCGGCGTGTCGAATCCCATGACCGTCGAGCCGATCAGGGCCTGCGCCTGCAACTTGGTGTGCTCGTCCAGGTCCCAGCGGCCGCCCGCCTCCCAGAACCGGGTCTTCCAGGCCCACTGCAGGTCCGGCGTGACGCTGACCCGGTCGCCCGCGTTGTCGTAGTAGAACGCGTGCAGCGTGAGCGGCGGGGTCGGCGTCCACTCCAGCCGCCCGTAGAAGCCGGCGCGGCGATCAATTTCCAAGGTCGAATAGGTCTCATCGTCCTGCACGCGGGCGATGAACGACGACAGGGGCGGCAAGGGGAAGCTGCCGTTGGCTTGTGACTGCAGGTCGTGCAGCCCCCATCCGCGGAACGACAGCAGCGTGCCCGAGGTGTCGTCGTAACCGAAAACCGCCGCGGTGGCTTTTACCGCCTGGTCGCCGACGACGGTCGACACATTGGCCTCCAGCCCGACCACCTTCACTTCTTCGCCGACCCAGGTGTTGATCGCCGATGGCGTGATGGTGTCGGTGATGCCCCAGGCGCGGGCGTCGTGCTCCAGCGAGATCGGCGGATAGTAGAGCCCGCCGCGAAGGCTGAACCGCGTGGCCGAGGTCGGCACCGGCTTGTACACAAAATAGGCTTGGCCCAGGTCGATGGCGTGCTCTTGGCTGGGCTGGGCGACGAGGTCGACGACCGCGCTGAGGTCCCAGCCGATGCGCGGCGTCCATTCCAGCGCCGCGTCGGCGATTTGCAGCTTGGCCGAGTCTCCGCCCGCAGCGCCGCCGCCGTAGCGCGACTTGCCGAACCCGCCTTCCGTAAACGACGGCTCGCCGTCGGCCCACTCACCCCGCAGGTCCACGACGCCGTGCACGGTGTCGGCCGAGAGGATGTCGGTCTGCGCGAGGGCGAGACGCGGCAAGGCCGCGCTGAACACGACGGCGGCAGCAAACGTCAGGCGGCGAGCAGCCACGTCGAACATCCTGAGTAGAAAACGGGCGCAGCCTCGCTCATTAAGGTCAACAAATGGCGCCCGACCGGCTGGCCGATCGGCCCTTGCTCAGTACATCCCATGCATGCGCGGGGGCGCGCGGACGTCGGCGACAACGGCCAGCGAGGCGGCGCCCTGGCGCAGAGACTGCACGGTCAGATGAAGCGCGTTGCCGGGCGCGTGCAGATAAGGGCGCCAGACCGTCACCGCCTGGCCCCCGGGCGGGACGTCGCGCAGGCTGGCGTTCCCGTGCGCGTCGGTCTTGGCGGCAAAGGGCGTGTCCACCACCAGGATGAAGGCGATCATGCTGTCGTGTATGTTGCATCCGAGCTCGACCACGCCGGGCTTGTCGAAGTGCACGACCCGCGTCTCGTCCTTGCCGTAGAGCTTCAGCTCGAACGTCTTGGCCGGCGAGAACGAGTAGACATGGTGCTTCACGGCGTCGAGGTTGGGGAACGACACATCGGCGCCCACCGGCACGACCAGCACGAACGGCTCGAACTGGATGTCCTTCTGGGCCATGCGGTAGGCCCACGGGAAGCGGATCGGTCCGGCATGGGGCGCGGCGATCATGACCACGGCGTCTGCGACTGGCGAGCCGTTGGGGGCTCTGACGGTGACGATAATGTCACCCGCTCTTGCAGCGAGGGGCGCGCCCAACATGAGCGACAGAGCCAAGCAAACGGATAAGGAGACGAGGCGCAGCATCGCATCGCCACCGTAGCGTGAGTCTCCCCGCGTCGCCCTATCTCAAGCGACGGCCGCGACCGAATCGTCCGCCTCGCCTCCCAGCGCGGCCTCGACGGCGCCGATCAGCTGCGGCGGCGTCACCGGCTTGGCGACATGGCCGTCGGCGCCGGCGGCCAGGGAGGCGGCCACGTGTTCGGGCATGGCGTTGGCGCTCAGCATCAGGATCGGCAGCCGCGGTCCGCCGCGGGTCTGCTCCAGGCGCCGGATGGTCCGGATCGCGGTCAGGCCATCCATGACCGGCATCTGCATGTCCATCAGGATCAGGTGCAGGCCGCCGCGCTCGAACTCGGCGACGGCTTGCTGGCCGTCCTCGGCGCAGACGACGTCGACGCCGACACTGTCCAAAATCAGCTTGGCGACCTGCCGGTTGGTGGGGTGATCGTCGGCGACCAGTATGCGCAGGACATCTGGATTGGACGCGTCCGCCGATGCGGCGGCAGACGTCGCCTCGGGCCGCGCCTCCGCTTCGTGTACCAGCGCCCTCAGCGGCGCTTCGACGACGAACGTCGCGCCTCGGCCCGGCAGGCCGCTGGCGGTGATGTCGCCGCCCATGGCGCGGGCGAGATCGCGCGCCAGGCAAAGGCCAAGGCCGCTGCCGCCGAACCGGCGTGTCAGCGATCCGTCCGCCTGCTGGAACGGCTTGAACAGCTGCGCCGCGATCGCCGGGTCGAAGCCAACGCCGGTGTCGCTCACTTCGAAGCGCACTGTCCGGCCCACCCGGCTCACGCTCAGTGTCACCCCGCCCTGTTCGGTGAATTTCACCGCGTTGCCGAGCAAGGCGCTCAGAATCTGCCGCAGATGCGCTTCGTCGCCCTCCACCTGAGCCATCGCCGACGGGTCAGCGACCAGTTCGAACGCAAGCCCCTTGGCCAGGCAGTCTGCCCGCGCGCCATCGGCGATCCGGCGCACCACCGCCGCCAGATCGAATGGCGCGCAGGTGATCTCGGTCTTGCCGGCTTCGGCTCGCGCGAGCTCGAGCACGTCGTCGAGCACATGCTGCAAGGCGGCCGCCGAGGCCTGGATGATGCCGACCATATCCTTCTGCGCGGCTTCGAGCGGCGTTCCGGCGAGCACACCGGCGATGCCGATCACGCCGTTCAGCGGCGTGCGCACCTCATGGCTCATGTTGGTGAGGAACGAGCTCTTCGCCCGGCTGGCCGCCTCCGCAGCTTCGAGCGCGCTTGCCAGCTCGTGCTCGCGCTGATGGATCTCGGCCGACATCGCGTTGAACGTCTCGGCCAGACGGCCGATCTCGTCCTGGGTTTGAGCTTCGACCAGAGCGGCCTCGCCCCGTTGCAGCCGGCGCGCCGCGTCCTCGAGCTGCGAGATCGGGCGGGTGACGGTGCGCGCCAGCACCCACGTGCCAGCGATCAGCACGCCAAGCCCCGCTGCGCCCGTCACCAGCAGCAAGATCAGCAACAGTCGATAGGGGCCCATCGCCTTGGCGAGGGGATATTCGACGATCAGCCAAATGCTCTGACCGGGGGTCAGCGCCTTCAGCGGTCGGGCCACCGCCAGCTGGGCGCCGTTCTGTGTGTCGATGGCCAATGGGGCGGCGGTTCCGGCCTCTGCGAAACGGCCAACCAGCCGCGGGTCCGGCTGCGCGCTCAGACCCGAATCCGGCCGATTTTGCCGCCACGCCCCGCTTGCGTCCTTGTAAGCGACGGACGCGGTGAGCGGGATCGCGGCCATCGACTCCAGCGACTGCATCGCTGGCGCGTCGAGTTTGTCGGCGAAGACCAGCCAGCCGGCCTGGGTCCCATCGCCCATCGGGATCGCCACCGCTTCGTATGGCGCGCCCCCGAGGCTCAGCACCCCCGAGACCGTGTCGTCGCCCTGCAGCGCCTGGCGCGAGGCGGCGTCCAGCTGCGGAGTCAGGTCGTCGGCGGAGATCACCGCGCCGTCCGGCGTGATCAGCGCGGCGGTATCGATGCCCAGCCGTACTTTCAGGTTCTGCAGCGCCGAGCGGATGGTTGGGATGTCGCGCGAGGCGACAGCGGTGCGGAAACCGAAGTCGCGCGACAAGAGCCGGCCGTCAGTCTCGAACTGCGCCATTCGCTGAGCCCAGACCCGCTCGAACACGGCGCCGCTGGCGGTCAGATCGTCACTCACCACCTGGCGAGCGTTCTGCGACACCTCCTCCAGGGCGACCAGCGCGATCAGCGCCAATGTCGCCGCGAAGAGCCCGGCGTACAGCACCGTTAGTTTCGTGCGCAGATGGCGAAACATGCCGAAGCTCGGCGCCTCACTGGGTTCGACGGTAAATGTCCGCCCGAAATAGGCGCTAACCTCTGCGATTGGGTTAAGGCGCCGCTGCGTTACTCGCTGCGTTGCTGCACAGCCGTTCAGGACCCGGCGCGGCGCCAAGTCTGGGTGCGGCCGATCAGCGAGATGCCGAGGAAGCCGTGCACGTTCAGCGTCTGGCCGTCCGCGCTCTCGGTGACCTCGGCGCCGTAGACCGAGCCGCTGTCGGGATCGAGAATCGAGCCGCCAGCATACTTCATCGGGTTACTTGGGTCCGGCTTCAGGCCCCACATCACCTGCATGCCGACGATCCGCTGATTGTGCTTGGCCCCCGAGCACTTGTCGCAGACCCGGTTCGGGTTGTCGCCGCGCAGCGAGGCGGTGAGCACGCCCGAAAGTTGGCCGCCGGCGACCGTCTGTACCCGGATCATCGCAAGTGGCTTGCCGTCCCTGTCCGACGTGATCCGCCAAAGCCCGTCAGGTCGTGGCGCGGCCACGGCCGGCGCGGCGATAGCGGCGGCGAAGGCGGCGACGGCGACCACCGCCGCCGCCGCCCGGTTCACCGCGATCATGCTTTGACGAACTCGCGCGGGACCCGGTTGCCGCCTTGGCGTGCGAACATCCAGCCGGGGTATTCCGGCGCCAGCGCCGAGGCGTCGTCGAGGTGCTTCAAGTCTTCGGCGGTGAGCTTCAGGGTCGAGGCGGCGAGGTTGTCCTCCAGCTGCTCGGTGTTGCGCGCGCCGATGATCACCGAGGTGACGAAGGGCTTCGCCAGCACGTAGGCCAGCGCGACCCGCGCCACCGAGACGCCGTGCGCCTGACCGACGCCGCGCATCGCGTCGATGATCGGCCACGTGCGTTCCTTGTCCACCGGCGGGAAGTCGAAGCTGGTGCGACGCGCACCTTGCGGGCCGGCGCTATCGCGGTCGAACTTGCCGGAGAGCAGGCCGCCGGCCAGCGGCGACCAGACCATCAGCCCGACGCCTTCGCTCTCCATCATCGGCACCATCTCGCGCTCCAGATCGCGGCCGGCGATCGAATAGTAGGCCTGCACCGTCTCGAAGCGGGCGATGCCCTTGTGATCGCTGAGCCCGAGCGACTTGGCGATCTTCCAGGCCGCCCAGTTGGAGCAGCCGATGTATCGGACCAGGCCCTGGCTCACGAGGTCGTCTAGCGCACGCAGGGTCTCGTCGAGCGGGGTGACCGTGTCGTTGCCGTGCATCTGGTAGAGGTCGATGTGGTCGAGGCCGAGCCGGTCGAGGCTCGCCTTCACCGCGTCCATGATGTGGCCGCGCGAGGCGCCGCGGTCGTTCGGGCCACTGCCCATCTCGCCGAAGGCCTTGGTGGCGATGACCACGTCGGAACGCTTGACCCCGAGGTCCTTCAGCGACTGGCCGACCAGCCGCTCGGACACGCCCTGCGAATAGACGTCCGCCGTGTCGATGAAGTTGACGCCGTTCTCCAGCGCCGTGCCCATCACCGCGTTGACCGCCTGCTGGTCGAGGTCGCCGATCATCGACCAGATGCCGCCGGAGCCGCCGCCGAAGGTCATGGCGCCGAGGCAGATTTCGGAAACGAACAGGCCGGAACGGCCGAGCTGGCGATAGCGCATGGTAAGCCTCGCTGAAATGTGTGGGAGCCCAGCGCGTGGACAGCGCTGAAAAGGCGTTCCCTGAATACCTCCAGCGCCGCCATTTTCGCTCACGAATTTTTCTGGCGTGGAGCCTGCGGAACCATTCCTCTTGCGGCCAGCTTGCTTCCCACCCGTCCGCATCCTAGCTGGTCAACCATGCCGACCTCCGCGCCACGCCTCGCCGCGCCCATCGATTGGGACGCGCTCGACGCTGGCAAGTACGAGGACGAAGCCGCCGCCGTCGCGCGGTTGCTGGAGACCGAGCCGCTCGGGGCGGACGCAATGGCGGTGCGCGGGACCGCGATCCAGTTGGTCGAGGAAGCGCGGCGGCTGGCGCGGCGTCAGGGCGTAGTCGAGAGCTTCCTGCAGGAGTTCGGGCTGTCGACGCCTGAGGGCCTGGCGCTGATGTGCCTGGCCGAGGCGCTGCTGCGCACGCCCGACGAAGCCACCCGCGATGCTTTGATCGCCGAGAAGATCGGTTCGGCCGACTGGGCCAGCCACGTCGGCCGCTCCGACAGCGTGTTCGTCAACGCCGGCACCTGGGGGCTGATGCTGACCGGCCGTCTGGTCGAGCCGGACGACGCCGTCCGCCGCGACCTGGGCGGCTTCCTCAAGGGCCTCGCCGGCCGGATCGGCGAGCCGATGATCCGCCGCGCGGTCGCCACTGCGATCGGGGTGATGGGCGATCAGTTCGTGCTCGGCCGCACCATCCAAGCAGCGCTGAAGCGCGCGGCGCGCGGCGGCTTCGTCTGCTCGTTCGACATGCTGGGCGAGGGCGCGCGCACCTTCGCCGACGCCGAGCGCTACGAAGCTTCGTACCTGAATGCCATCGCGGCGGTCGGCGAGGCGGCCGGCGGCACGGGGCCAGAGGACGGCCACGGCATCTCGGTCAAGCTCTCGGCGCTGCACCCGCGATACGAGGCCACCCAAGAGGCGCGGATGTTCGACGAGCTCTATCCGCGCCTGCTGCGGATCGTGGTCGCCGCCTGCGAGCAGGACATCAACCTCACCCTCGACGCCGAGGAGGCCGACCGGCTGGCGCTGTCGCTGAAGCTGCTGGAGAAGCTAGCGGAGGACCCGGCGCTGGGCGAATGGCGCGGCCTCGGGCTGGCGGTGCAGGCTTACCAGAAGCGCGGTCCCGAGGTCATCGACCAAGTCGCCGAGCTCGCGCGCCGCTCGGCCCGGCGGCTGATGGTGCGGCTGGTGAAAGGCGCCTACTGGGACGCCGAGATCAAGCGCGCCCAGATTGGCGGGCGGCCGGACTATCCGGTGTTCACCACCAAGGCCGCCACCGACCTATCGTACCTGGTCAGCGCCGACCGGCTGCTGGCGGCGGCGCCAGCCCTCTACGGCCAGTTCGCCACCCACAACGCCCACACCCTGGCCTCCGTGCGGCGTCTGTCGGAGCGGCGCGGGGTGCGCTGCGAGCGGCAGCGGCTGCACGGGATGGGCGAGGCGCTAC
Organism: Caulobacteraceae bacterium; assembly: GCA_036494265.1. Lineage (GTDB taxonomy): Bacteria > Pseudomonadota > Alphaproteobacteria > Caulobacterales > Caulobacteraceae > Acaudatibacter. The sequence goes on from DASXOP010000026.1 coordinate 82,922, forward strand.
ACGGCGCAGCGAGCGCGCGGTGGCCGGACATGCCGCTGCGCGTCTACGCACCGGTCGGCGGCCACGAAGACCTGCTGCCCTATCTCGTACGCCGGCTGCTGGAGAACGGCGCCAACACCTCGTTCGTCCATGCCCTGCTCGATGACGATGTGCCGCCGACCGTCGTCGTCAGTGACCCGATCGCGGAGGTAAGAGCCTGTCCGGGGCCGCATCCGAAGATCCCGAAGCCGCGCGACTTCACCACGCCCGAACGGCGCATCGCGGCGGGTGTCGATCTCAGCGTCGCGGCGGAGCGCGCGCGGCTCACCGCCGCTGTGGCCTCGCTCGACGGTCTGGGCCTGCCGCCGGCGCCGGCCGACGCGAAGAGCGTCGACATCGACCGCGCGTTCGCCTCGGCCCGCGCAGCACAAGGCGCCTGGGACGCGGCCGGCGGCGTGGCGCGCCAACAGTTGTTGGCCAAGGTCGCCGACGCGATCGAGGCGCGGCTGCCTCAGCTGGTCGCCCTATTGACCCGCGAGGCTGGCAAGACACTGGCCGACGGCGTGGCGGAGGTGCGGGAGGCGGCGGACTTCTGCCGCTACTACGGCGCCATCGCCGCGCGGGAGTTCGCCGGGCCCCGGCCGTTGCCCGGCCCCGTCGGCGAGGCCAACGTGCTGGAACTTCACGGCCGCGGCGTCTTCGTCGCGATCAGCCCATGGAATTTCCCGCTCTCGATCTTCACCGGCCAGATCGCCGCCGCGCTCGCCGCCGGCAACGCCGTGGTCGCCAAACCGGCCGAGCAGACCCCGCGCATCGCAGCCGGAGCCGTACATCTCTTCCATGCCGCCGGGCTCGATCCGCGACTACTGACGCTAACGCCCGGCGACGGTGAAAGCGTCGGCCAGGCGCTGAGCTCACACCCTGGCTGCGACGGCGTCGCCTTCACTGGCGGGACCGACACCGCGTGGGCGATCAACCGCAAACTTGCCGCTCGCGACGGCCCGATCGTGCCGTTCATCGCCGAGACCGGCGGCCTCAACGCCATGTTCGTCGACACCACGGCGCTGCGCGAACAGGTGATCGACGATGCTATCCTCTCGGCCTTCGGCTCCGCCGGCCAGCGCTGCTCGGCGCTCAGGCTCCTGATCGTCCCGGACGAGGTTACTGACAGCCTGATCACGGGCTTAGCGGGGGCGATGGACGCACTGGTGCTTGGCGACCCGGCCGACCCGGCCACTGACATCGGCCCGGTGATCGATGCGGCGGCCAAGCGCGCGCTGGAGGCGCATGCCGCCAAGCTGGTCCAAGCCGCGCGGGTGATGCGCCGGCTGCAAGCGCCGGACGACCGCTTCTTCCCGCCGATGCTGGCCGAGATACCGCACGCGAAGTTCCTGACCCGCGAGGTGTTCGGCCCGATCCTGCACGTGCTGCGCTATCCGCCGGGCGGCCTCACCGACGTTGCCAAGACGCTGGCCGCGACCCGCTATGGCCTCACCCTCGGCATCCACAGCCGGCTGGAGAGCTTTGCCGACGAGGTCCGCCGCCTGGTCCCGGCCGGCAATGCGTACGTCAATCGCTCGATCATCGGCGCGGTGGTGGGCGTGCAGCCCTTCGGCGGCGAAGGCCTCTCCGGCACCGGCCCCAAAGCCGGCGGCCCCTACTCCCTGACCCGCTTCGCGGTCGAACGCACGGTGAGCGTCAACACCGCGGCCCAGGGCGGCGACCCAGCGCTGTTCAATCTGTAACGGCCAGAAGCGCTCATGCCCCAGGCGGCGGGAACGGCGGCATCTTCGGGAAGGTCGGCAGGCCTTCGTGCATCAGGTGCCACGCCGGGGCCGATGAGACGTAGAGGTGCATCGCCGGGGCGAGGTCGGCGTTGTCGTCGAGGGCGCCAAGCTTCACCGGGGTGAATGGCGCGCCATCGGGCGTGCTCAACAGCGGCGTGCCGCATTCGGGACAGAAGGCCCGCGAGACTTCGCCGCCGCTGTCGCCTTTGCTGGCGTAGATCTTGGCCGCACCCTTGGTGACCTCGAACCCGGTCGTCGGCGCCAGCGCGACATAGTTCGGCGGCCCGCCCGAGGCCTTCTGGCAGTCGGTGCAGTGGCAGACGCCAACCCCCATCAGCGGCTGGGTGATCTTGAAGCGGACGGCCCCGCAGGCGCATCCTCCGGTGCGGTCGGTCATGGTGGTCTCCGTCTTGGCCCGTGGAAAAGCGGCGTTGCCGCGCCGCGCGAGGGCTTATAGCGAGTTCCGTCGTCAGTTTCGCGTCAGCAGGAGCTTGCCCGTGACCACAGTCAGCGCGCCCGCCGACATCGCCGTCGTCGGCCTGGCGATCGATGATGACTCCGGGTTGATCGCGACCGGCCATGCGAGCCCGAGACTGTCGTGGAAGCTGCAGTCCCAGGCGGCGGACGTGGTTCAGCTGGCCTACGAGATCGAGGTTGCAGCGACCCGGGCGTTCGATGGCGCGGTGTCCCGCTCCGACGTGGTGAAAGAGGCGCGGCCCTACCTCGCGCCCTGGCCCGCGTCACCGTTGGAGAGCCGGGAGGTGCGGTGGTGGCGGGTGCGCGCTCACACCAACCTCGGCCTCACCGCCTGGAGCGAACCCAGCCGGGTCGAGGCCTCGCTGCTCAGCCAGTCCGACTGGTCTGCCCGGCCGGTCTCGCCGATCAGCAACGTCGGGCGCGAAACCGCGGGGCCGGTTCCGCTGCTGCGCCGCGCGTTTGAGGTGGGGGCGCCGGTCGTCAGCGCCCGGCTCTACGTGACCTCGCTGGGCGTGCACGAAGTGCACATCAACGGGCGGCCGGTCAGCGGCGATCTGCTGGAGCCGGGCTGGACCGTCTATCCGAAGCGGCTGCTGTTCGCGGCCTATGACGTGACAGCCCTGTTGGCGGAAGGCCCGAACGCGATCTCGGCCGCGGTCGGCGACGGCTGGTATCGCGGCGACCTGACCTGGGAGCTGACCCGCAACGTCTACGGCGCGACCACGGCCCTGCTGGCGCAGTTGGAAGTCACCTTGGCGACCGGCGAGACCGTCGTCGTCGTCACCGACGCGAACTGGCGCGGCGGCTATGGCGCGGTCAGGTCGGCGGATCTCTACCAAGGGACCGAGACCGACTACGGCGCCGAGCCGGCCGGCTGGCGCGCGGCCGGATTCGACGACGGTGGCTGGGAAGCTGTCCGTGTGCTCGATCTGCCGGCAAGCCTGGAGATGCGGGCCATGCCGGCGGTGCGCATCGTCGAGCGCCGCAAGATCGAGCTTGCAGCTCAGACGCCGCCGGGCGTGCCGATCGGGCTCGACGCCGGCCAGAATCTCACCGGCTATCTGCGCATCGCGGCGCGAGGTCCCGCCGGCGCCCGCGTCAAAGTCCGACACGCCGAAGTGTTGGACACCGACGGCTCGCTGTTCACGGAGGCGCTGCGCGAGGCGCGGGCGACCGACTCTTATGTGCTCGATGGCCGGCCGGTGAGCGAACTCGCGCCGGCCTTCACCTTCCATGGTTTCCGCTACGCCGAGATCGAGGCCACGGCCGGCGTCACCATCGACGCGGTCACCGCCGAGGTGATGTCGAGCGACCTGCGCCAGATCGGCCGGTTCGCCTGTTCGGACCCGGCGGTGAACCAACTTGCCGAGAACATCCGCTGGTCGCAGCGCGGCAACTTCCTCGCGGTGCCGACCGACTGCCCGCAGCGGGACGAGCGGTTGGGCTGGACCGGCGACATCCAGGTGTTCGCACCGACCGCCTGCCTCAACGCCGACTGCCGCAGCTTCCTCGGCGGCTGGCTGCGGGACTTGGCGCTGGAGCAGGACCGAGGGCGGGTGCCGCACGTGATCCCGGACGTGCTCGCGCAACTGGGCTCGAAGCAGGGCTGCGCCGCGTGGGGCGACGCAGCGACGGTGGTTCCCTGGAGCCTCTATCGCACCTACGGCGACCTTGAGGTGCTGCGCGCCCAGTTCGACAGCATGAAGGCGTGGGTGGACTGGTGCGCCACGCGGACCGAGCCTGACGGGCTCTGGACCCGCGACTTCCAGTTCGGCGACTGGCTCGACCCCGATGCGCCGCCCGAGAAGCCGGCTGCGGCGAAGACCTCCGCCGGGTTCGTAGCCAGCGCCTATCTCGCCCACAGCGCCGGCCTGGTCGCCGACGCCGCCGGGTTGATCGGTCAGGCGCACCTCGCCGCGCACTACCGCGACCTGCATGCCCGCACGGCGCTGGCCGCCTGGACCCGCTGGAGTGAAGAAGCGGTGCGCTCGCCGACCGGGTGCGCGTTGGCGATCGAGTTCGCCATCGCCCCAGAGTCCGAGCACGCCGAGATCGGCGCCCGGCTGGCCGAGCTTGTCGCCGCAGCCGGGTACCGGATCGGCACTGGGTTCGTCGGCACGCCGCTGGTGCTGCCGGCGTTGACCCGCACCGGCCACCTGGATGTCGCCTACCGCCTGTTGCTCAACCGCGACTGCCCCGGCTGGCTCTACCAGGTCGACCGGGGCGCGACGACGATGTGGGAGCGCTGGGATGGGATCGGCGCCGACGGCTCGCCGAACCGGGCCTCGATGGTCTCGTTCAACCACTACGCCTACGGCGCGGTGGGCGCGTGGCTCTACCAGACCGTCGCCGGCCTCAACGTCGATCTCTCGCAGCCGCCAGACGCCCAGATCGTGCTCGCCCCGCAGCCTGGCGGCGGGCTGACCTGGGCCGAAGCAGAGCTGGAGACGCCCTACGGCCGCCTCGCCATCACCTGGCGGCTCGAAGACGGGACAATGACGATCGAAGCTGTGGTCCCGCCAGGGGCGGTCGCCCAGCTCACGATCCCAGCCGGGTTTCAACCGCCCGCCGGCGAACCGTCGATCCGCCTCGGCGCGGGCGAGTATAGCTTTCGGCTGTCCAGTTCGACGACTGTCCCCGCGCACACCGACCGCGCGACGTCCTAACCCCTTCCGTGACCCAGGGAAGCTTGGGTAGAGAGCCGGCATGAGCCTGATGCAGACCCTCGCCATGCCCCTCACCCCTGTCGCGCCGGGGCGCTGGACCACCGTTGCCGGGCCGGAGTGGAGCAATCCAGGCGGCGGGCTCTGGGGCGGCTACGCCATCGGACTCTGCGTGCGAGTGCTGGAGGCGGAGCCGGAAGCGGCCGGCGAGGCGCTGTCGCTGACCTTGACCTACGCCGCCGGGCTCCCGGCCGGAGCTCTCGACGTGCGCACGCGCCGGATCCGGCAGGGCGGGTCGGTGGGCGTCTGGGAAGTCGAACTGCGGCCGGCGGGCTCGGATCAGGTCGGCGTGCACGGCATCGTCACCCTGGCGCGGCGGCCGGCGACCCCGGCGTTCTCCTTCGCCACCATGCCCGACGCCCCGGACCCGGAGAGCCTGCCCCGGCCCGAGCCGCCGTCCAGCGCCTCGCAGCACTATGGCGCCACCACCTTCGAGCGCCGAACGCTGGAAGGGTTCCCGCCGACGCCCGGGACGAGTTCGCGCTCGCTGGCCTGGGTGCGCTCGCTGCGCGGGCCGATGGACAAGGCGATGCTGGGGATGGTCACCGACAACTCGGCGCCGCGGGCGATGTACGCGCTGGGACCGACGATCCGCACCACCACGCTCACGCTCACCGCCTACCTGCACGCTTCGGTGGGGGATCTCGCGCAGATTGGCGACGACTTCATCCTGGTCGAGTGCGAGGGGCGGGTCGGCGGCGGCGGCGCGTCGGACGAACGCTCCAGCTACTGGCGGCGAGACGGCAAGCTTCTGGCCACCAGCGAGCAGCTGGCCTGGTACCGCTCGATCGAGCGCAGTGCGCCGGAGTAGGTGCGGCGCCGATACGTCTTTTCGGACCGGGCAAAGGCGAGAATCAGGGCGTAGTCTCGCCCGCATGGACGCCCCTGAGACCCTGAAGACCGCCTACGATAGGGACGGCTTCGTTCGCGCCGCCGGCTGCCTGCCGCGCGCCTTCGTCGACGATTGCCTCGGCGAGGTGCGGGCGGTGGTCGAGCAAATCGCTCGCCGGCAGGGCATCGATGTCTCGGGCGCGGCGACGACCGACGAGGCGTTCAACGCCCTCTGTGACGCCGACCGCGCTTTCGGCGGCATGGTCTACGACTGCATGCGCTTTCATCCGCTAATTCAGCGCTTGGCGAGCCACCCGGCGATCGTCGAGACAGCCGCCGCGCTGCTGGAGGCGAAGCTTTGCTTCCACGTCCACGATCAGGTGCAATTCCGTATCGACCGCCGCGACGAGGAGCGCTTCCACCTCGATTGGCACCAGGACTACTGGTTCAACAACTCGACTTCGCACGCGGTCACCGCCTGGATCCCGCTCGTCGACGTACCGCTGGCAAAGGGGCCAGTGCGCTTCATCCCTGGTGGCCACCGCGAGGCGTTGCAGGTGCGGGCGGACCCGAACATGCACGCCAAGTGGGATCAGAACGCGCTTTTCAAGGTGGCCGATCCGATCGCGTTCGACGCGGGTGAGGACGTCCCGGCCGACGCCGGGGACGTCGTCTTCCTGCATGCGCTGAGCGTCCATCGTTCGGGCCTGAACCAGACCGCCCAGAACCGCTTCACCGTGTTGGTCCGGTTCTCCGACCTCATGCACGAGGAGCTGATGGCCAAGCGCTGGAAGACCGGCTTGCGGGTCGGCTGGGCTTCGCTGATCGCCCAGCGGCCCGATCTGATACGCAACTACGACGAACTGATCGAGACAGGAGCCGTACTGGCATGACCGACGCCGTGAAGCCGTCCGTGAGCGTGCCGGCGAACGAGACGCTGGGCCAGACGTCCAAGCGCGACCACGAATATCTGGACTCGATCGAGCGGATCGTCGCCGAGCAGAACCACCCGCTGCGCCACGTGCTGGCGCTGTGGCCGGCCTACATCCAGCGCATCAACACCACGCGCTTCCTGGCCCTCTATGAACTGTTCAAGCAGGTGGCGGACATGCCGGGCTGCATCGTCGAGTGCGGCGTCGGCCGGGGCGCCAGCTTCTTCACCTTCACTAAGTTCATGGAAATCTTCTGCCCGAACGACCGGCAGCGCCGCGTCTATGGGTTCGATCACTTCAAGGGCTTGCGCGACTTCACCCCGCAGGACGGGGCGCAGAAGCCCCAGAACGGCTACGTGGAAGGCGGCTACTCGCCAGAGGCGGCCAAGGCCGAGGTGATGGAACTCTGCCGCCTGGCCAACCTCGACAGCATCATCCCCGGGAGCGTGCGCTGCGAGATCGTCGATGGCCCGCTGGAGGAGACCATTCCGGCGTTTCTGGAATCCCATCCCGGCTTGCGGATCGCTCTGCTGCACATCGACGTCGATCTCTACACGCCGACCTATGCGGCGCTGAAGTATCTCTACCCGCTCGTGCTCAACGGCGGCCTGGTGGTGTTCGACGAATACGGAATGATCCCCTGGCAAGGGGAGACCCGCGGCGCCGAGGACTACTTCAACGAAATCGGCGAGGCCCCGGTGATGAAGAAGTTCCCCTTCAGCCTGAACCCGCACGCCTACTTCGTGAAGCAGGGCAACCCCCGCCAGACTTGAGCGGGCGACCCTTCAGGTCCCGGTGTTCCTGAGCGCCGAGGCGAGGCGAGCGGTGCGTCGGATCGCCGTGATCGTGGCCAAGACCGCAATAAACGCGACTGCCATCGCCAACGTCAGACCTCGCCAGCCCCACATCGGCTCGGCCGCGGCGACCAGCGCGCCGAGGGTCAGCACCGCCATGCGCTGCGGCTTGGCGCCGGGGCCGGAAAAGTCGGCGGGCTGGCCGAGACCGCGGCCGAGTTCGCGGATGTAGGCGGTCAGCACTGCGAGCACGGCGGCCAGCCAGCCGGCGGGAATGGCCCACCCCACGCCGGCCAGCCCCCCGCCATAGCCCGCGCCTACGAGGAAGAGTGCGTCGGCGACGCGGTCGGGCAGTTCGTTCCAGATCGGCCCGGAAGGACCGCCGCGGCCGTGCTCGACCGCGACCAGGCCATCGAGCAGATTGCAGATCAGCCGCAGCTGAACGCAGAGGCCAGCGGCGATGAGCAGCGCGACTCGGGACGGCCCGACCGCCGTCCCGCTGATGACGAACGCCGCGCATCCGAGCGCCGCGAAGACCACGGCGGCGGCTGAGACCGCGTCCGGGCTGACGCCGGCCTTCGCTAGGGTCGCCGCGCCGCCCTTGGCCCATCCGGAGCCGCGCGACCGGATCGGGCGTCGGTTGTCCAGCCCGCTCACGCCGGCGCCCCGTCGAGCTTGGCCGCTAAAGACGATGCCGGCATGGTGTGTTTGTCAGGCCCCGAGCCTAAACCTAGCTGACCCATGATCGCGTCCAACCTCCACCTTTTCGTGAACGGGCTGACGCCGCTGGAGTGGGGACTGGCCGGCGTGTTGGCGACGCTGGTCGTCTCCAGCCTGATCACCGAACTTCTCACCCGCTTCCGCCCAGGCGGCGACTTCCACGAACTGCGGCTGCGGGTGCGCTCCTGGTGGGTGATGGTGGCGCTGCTGGCGACAGCGTTGGTGCTCGGCTGGCAGGCGACGGCGGTGCTCTTCGCGCTGATCTCGTTCCTGGCGCTGCGCGAGTTCCTGTCGCTGGCGCCGGCGAGGTCCGAGGATCGGCCCATCATCCTGATGGCTTATCTGACCATCCCGATCAGCTACCTGTTCGTCTTCCTCAAGATCTACATGTTCTACCTGGTCTTCGTACCGGTGTGGGTGTTCCTGGCGACGCCGTTCCTGATGGCGGTGATCGGCCAGACCCGCGGCTATCTCACCTCGACCGCGGTGTTCCACTGGGCGACGGTGACTTGCGTCTACAACATCGGCTTCATCCCGCTGCTGATGCTGGTGCCGCGCTCGGACGCGCCGCAGGCCGGGGCGGTGGGGCTGGTGTTCCTGTTGCTGGTGGCGACCGAGGCCAACGACGTCTTCCAGTACATCACCGGCAAACTCTTCGGCCGCCACAAGATCACCCCCAAGGTCAGCCCCAACAAGACCTGGGAGGGCTTCATCGGTGGCTGGGTGTTGACCGCGCTGCTGATCCTGCTCGCGGGGCCGATCTTCACGCCGCTGAAGGGGATCGGGCTCTGGGTGATGGCGGCGGGGCTGCCGGTGGCCGGGTTTGCCGGCGACGTCACCTTCTCGGCGATCAAGCGCGACATCGGGGTGAAGGACACCTCGCACTTCATCCCCGGCCACGGCGGCGTGCTCGACCGCATCGACAGCCTCACCTTCACCACCCCGGTCTACTTCCACCTGCTGGCGCTGTTCTCGCTGGCGACCTACTAGCGATGCGCTGCTGTCCATCGGGCAAAAAGGACATGCTCCCCAACTTCCGTCATGGCCGGGCGTCAGTCCCGGCCACCCAAGAACACCGTGCCAGCCATGGGCGCGCGGGAGCGCGTCCACTCGAACCTCGGTGCGCATGGGTCGCCGGCACTGACGGCCGGCGATGACGGAGAAAGGGGGAGAGCGGCAGAATAGTTGGCGTATGGGCCGATGAGCTGGCTGCGCTTGTTGTTGCTAATCCTCATAGCCCGGCCGCTGGCGCGGCTGCTGACCGGGGCTGACGTCATCGGCGCCGGGCGGCTGCCGACAAAGGGACCGGCGATCGTCGCGGCCAATCACAACAGCCATGTCGACACGCTGCTGCTACTGGCGCTGTTTCCGGCTCAGGCGCTGCGGCGGGTGCGGCCGGTGGCGGCGGCGGACTACTTCCTCGCCAACCCGATCGTCAGCTGGTTCTCGCGCAAGATCATCGGCATCGTTCCGGTGGAGCGCCACGCCGCGCACGGAACCGACGTGCTGGCGCCGGCTAGAGCCGCGCTGACGGCGGGCGACATCCTGGTGATCTTCCCGGAAGGCACCCGCGGCGCGGACGGCGACGACATAGGCCCGCTCCGGTCCGGCGTCGCCCGCCTGGCCGAGGCCGTGCCTGAGGCGCCGGTGACCCCGGTGTGGATCCAGGGCGCGGGCCGGGTGCTGCCCAAGGGTGGCGCGGTGCCGGTGCCGCTGACTTGCTGCGTGGTGGTCGGCGAACCGATCGCCTGGCGCGGTGACCGCGACGGCTTCATGGAGACGTTGAAGGCAGCGCTCGAGGCGCTGCATGCGCAGGCGCCGCCGTTGCGGTGGCGGGATGGCGAGTAGCGCTCTGCGCGGGCCCCTCCACCACTTCGTGGTCCCCCTCCCCTGCGTTCGCAGGGGAGGATATCGAAGCTGCGAGCCCCTTTTCCTCCCCCAACGGGGGAGGGGGACCACGAAGTGGTGGAGGGGCCTACTCGCAGTAGACCCTGACCTTGGCGTCGTCGCTGTCGACGTCGACGCGGAAGTCGGCCAGGTGCTCGATCAGGTCGTCGAGGTTCTCCGGCTTCAGCTGGTTGATGTCGAACGGGATCCCCTCCCGGGCCATCGCGGCGTTGACCTCGTCCCGCGCTTTCGGTGGGATCAGGGCGCTGAGGCGGACGCCGGCGCGCAGCAGCTGCATCGGCACGCGGACATTGACCTTGGTCTCGCTGTCGCCGGGCTCCTTGGCGTTCACCTCGACCCGGAAGTATTTCGGCGCGTTGTTGGAGAGCGAGGCGCCCGACATCACCGTCGGCGACGCCGACCCGCGTCCCATGGCGTCGAGCAGCCGCTCAGCCTCGTCGGCGGTGATCTTGCCGTCGGCCAGCATGGTCAGGATGCGCTTGCGGTCTTCGTTCATGGCGATGAACTCCTGTCAGTAGATGTGGATGCGGACCTGGGCGTCGGGGGCATCGACGTCGACCACGGTCCCGGAGAGGGCGAAAAGGGCGGCGCCGACCGCGAAGGCGGTGCGATAGGGCGGCACGCCACGGCACTGCGGCGCAAGCCAGATCAGCGGCGCCAGGATCAGCGCGAACGGCGACAGCAGGATCCAGAGCGGCGTCAGCGGCAGCCAGAGCCGGATCACCGTTCGGCGCTGACGCGGCGCCGCCGGCAGCGGGCGCGGCGCGTCTACCTGGTCTGGGTCCTTGGCGTCGCGCACGGCGAAGCGGAGCTCCGAGCGGAAGGCGGCCATGCTCATCCTCTGTCCTCCAAAGCGGAGATCGCGTCTTCGGCAGTGATCTCGCCGCGGGCGAGGCGGTCGAGCACATCGGTCCGCAGCTCGGACCGCGCTGGGGCCGGGCTTTCGTCGATGAAGTCGAGGCTGGCGGCGATGCGGTTCAGCCGCGCCTTGATGGTCGGGTAGCTGACCCCGAACATCTGCTCCATGTCCTTGATCGAGCCGTGGCTGCGCAGGAAGGCGGCGACGAACACCTGGTCTTCGCCGGTGAGCCGGGCCAGCTGCGGCGGCGCGAACGCCCCCTCGATCGCGATCTGCCGCCCGACCAGACGCACGCGCTCGACCACGAAGTCGGCGCCGCCAGTGAGGCGGGTCAGTTCTTGCCAGTCGTTGGGGTCGGAAGGGGGCATCGGGCGACCAAGATTAATTTTCTTAAGTTCGAAATTGATATTTTTAATTCCAGTTGTCAAGCGGTCAAACATGAACTCGCTACGGCCGGCTCGTCGCCGATCCCCGACAGCTTTGTGGGAGGGGGTGGTTCAGCCGTTGACGGGGAAGAGGACGTCGTGCCGGGCGCACACCTTGGGCCACAGCCCGGCGGCGGCCGGCTCATCGATGCCGAACTCGTCGCCCAGCACGCCGGTCAGGTGGTCGGCGGACTCCAGCAGCTGCTCTTCAGTGCCGCGCCGTGTGATCCGCCGCAGCACCCGGCCGCGCAGCTGCACCTCGCCGTCCGGCGTGAACCGGTGGCAGACCAGATTCTGCACGAACATCGAGTCGGGTTCGGTCTGCAGCTTGACGCAGGTGCGGCTGAGCGCCGCCTCGTCGGTCCGGTCGAGCTTGAAGTCGAAGTTCGGGGCCATGCCCTGCGGCGAGTTGTGGAACCGCCACCAGTCGTCGGCGACCGCCTCCAGCCGGTACTCCAGACCGCGCGCCTGGAACTGACCTTCGCGCACCGGATAGGGCGTGATCGCGCCACCGGCGAGGCCCGCGTCGGCCAGGATTGGGCCTTCTTCGAAATCCACCCGCAGCACCAGGTGGTTGCCAATGGCGTCGTCACCCGACTGGGAGCGAAAGACGCCGCTGGCGAGGCGCGTCACGGTGAAACCCATCTCGGCCAGCGCCCAGCCCATCACGCCGTTCATCTCGTAGCACCAGCCACCGCGGCGACGCGCGACCATCTTGTCGAACGCCTCCGCGGGATCGGTGGTCGTCGTGCGCCCGAGCATGACGTCGAGGTTCTCGTAAGGGATCGCCATCAGGTGCCGCCGCTGCACTTCGGCCAAGGTCTCGGGGCGCGGCGCCGGGTCGCCGTCGAAGCCGATGCGAGCAAGGTAGGCGGAAAGGTCCACGCGGATCGTCCCCCGGCGGTCAGCTGCGGGCAGAGTGAAGCGACCGCACGGTTTCGTCCAGGGGTGCGGCTACGGCCGCGCCCGGCCACGCCGGGTTGCAATCGCCTCGCCCGAGGATATCGTCCGCCGAAGTTCGGGGATGCGTTGAATGTTCAAGGGTTTGCTGGCGCTGGGCGCGCTGTTCGCAGCGGCGCCCATGGCCACGGCGGCGTGGGCGGATGGGGCGGTGACGATCGCGCCGGCCGGAGCGTGGGTGAAGCCGGTCGAGATCCCGTCGCCGCCCCCTGGCGAAGGCGCCGGGGCGCCGGCCCGCATCCTGTTGCAGGACGTGCAGATGCGCTTCGGCGCCGACGGCGACGAGGCCTACTCCGAGACCGCGATCAAGTTCCAGACGCCGCAGGGGCTTTCGGCTGGCACCCTGGCGCTGCCCTGGAACCCCGACACCGACAGCCTGACCGTCCACAAGGTGCACATCATCCGCGGCGCCCAGGTGATCGACGTGCTGGGCGCAGGCGAGACGTTCACGATCCTGCGCCGCGAGACCAAGCTCGAACTGGCCATGCTCGACGGCGTGCTGACCGCGGCGCTGCAGCCGGAGGGGCTGCAGGTCGGTGACGTGCTCGATGTCGCCTTCACGCTGAAGCATCGCGATCCGGCGCTGCAAGGGCGCTCGCAGTACCTCACCGGCGACCTCATGCCGTTGAACGTCGATCGGCTGCACATTCGCGAAGTCTGGCCGACGTCGAAGCCGATGCGCTGGCAGGAGATGGAAGGGCTGCCGCAGCCGCTGGTGACCAAGAGCGCGGACGGGACCGAGCTGGTCATCGACATGAAGGACGCGGTGCGGCCGAAGACGCCGAAGGACGCGCCGCCGAGGTTCGAGAATGTCGGCCTGATCGAGACCAGCGAATTCGCCGACTGGGCGGCGGTCTCGGCGATCATGGCCCCGCTTTACGACCAGGCCGCGGCGCTGAAGGTGGACTCCGGGCTGCCGGCCGAGATCGCCAGGATCAAGGCGGTGTCGAGCGACCCGGCGGTGCAAGCCGCTGCCGCCCTGCAGCTGGTGCAGGACCAGGTGCGCTACGTCTATCTCGGCATCAACGACGGCGGCTATGTGCCGGCGCAGGCGGACCGGACGTGGGCGCGGCGGTTTGGCGACTGCAAGGGCAAGACCGTGCTGTTGCTGGCGCTGCTGCGCGGCTTGGGCATCCAGGCCGAGCCGGCGCTGGTCAGCAGCCACGGCGCCGACGGGCTCGAGGGCCTGCTGCCGACCACGCTCTTCTTCGATCACGTGCTGATCCGCGCGACGATCGCCGGCAAGACCTACTGGATGGATGGCACCCGCACCGGCGATCGCAGCCTGGCTGCGCTGGACGTGCCGGCGTTCGGATGGGCGCTGCCGGTTCAGGCTTCCGGCGCCAAGCTCGAGAAGCTTGCGCTGGCCGCGCCACAGCAGCCATTGACGGACCTGCGGATCCATCTCGACGCCTCGGCCGGGCTCGACGCCGCCGCGCCGGCGCATGTCGAGTTCGTCATGCGCGGCGACGCGGCGCTGGCCATGAAGCTCAACCTCGACGCTGCCGTCGCCACCGACCGCGACCAGACGCTGAAGAAGTACTGGGCCAGCCAGTACGACTGGATCGATGTCGCTTCGGTTGGGGCGACCTATGACGAGGCCACCGGCGAGGAGCGCCTGACCATGGACGGTTCGGCCAAGATGGCCTGGGGCGCCTCCGTCAACGGCTCGCGCGAATACGAACCCGACCTCAGCCGCCTGGGCTGGGATCCCGACTTCAGCCGCGATCCGGGTCCGCACCAGGACGCGCCGTTCGCGGTGCCGTTCCCGGCGTCGAAGCGCTGGAGCGAAACGATCGTGCTGCCGCACGCCGGCGACGGCTTCGCGGTCAGCGAGCCCAACATCGACAAGGCGATCGCCGGCCGCTCGTTCACGCGGACTGGCGCGATCGATCACGGCGTCTTCACGATGGTCGCGACCACCCGCTCGCTGGTCTCGGAGATCTCCGCGGCCGACGCCAAGGCCGCCGCGCCGCAGCTGAAGGCGCTGTCGCTTGACGCGCTCTATCTGACCGCGCCGCGCTGGTATCATGCGACCGATCAGGAATTGACCCAGCGGGTGGCCAAGACCCCGGCCGACGCAGGCGGCTATCTCGACCGCGCGGACGCTTATGTCTCGAAGGGCGACTTCGACCACGCGATCGCCGACGCCAACCAGGCGGTGGCGCTGAAGCCCAACGACGCGGCCATGCTGAACGCCCGCTGCTTCACTCGCGCCGAAGCGAATCGCGACCTTCCGGCCGCCCTCGACGACTGCAACGCCGCGCTGAAGCTGGCGCCGCGCGATCCGCCGACGCTGGACAGTCGCGGGTTCGTCTACTTCCGGCTGGGCCAATTCGATCAGTCCATCGCCGACTACGACGCCGCGCTGGCGGTCGACCAGACGTTGGCGCCGTCGCTCTACATCCGCGGGCTGGCCAAGCTGAAGCAGGGCGACGCCAAAGGCGGCGACGCCGACATCGCGGCCGCCAAGGCCCTGGATCCGACAGTTGCGGACACTTATGCGCGAGTCGGCGTCAAACCCTGATACTTCTGATGGGGCGCGGCGCCGACATTTCGGCGTTCGGGGTGACAGGGCCGTTTGGGCGTGCTTTGTTCGGGGCAACCGATTGGAGCTAGCGCATGTCTGACGAAAAGAAACCCGAAGCGGCTGACAAGGACGTCGACCACTTTCAGGAACACCTCAACGCCCCGCACCATCAGGCGAAGAAGGGCGTCTCCGACGCCGGCGAGATCGTCTCCAGCGCCGGCGGCGAACTGATCGACGGCCGCATCGCCGACATCACCGACGGCGACAAGCCCCGCCGCCGCCACTAGCGGCGTCGCGGCCGCGGCGGGTTCGTCCCGCCACCGCCGGCTTTGTCATGCTACCCAAAACCCCTCCCTCACGGGGGAGGGGCGTTTTTGTGTGCGAGCCACGCTTCGCGAGTCAGCAGCCAAGTCACCTTGACGCCTTCGCCGCCGACGTAGGCGCGCGGCGTTCGGTCGATCACCGTGGCGCCCTGTTTCTCCTTCACCCGGTGGGAGGCGACGTTGGCCTCGGCGTTACTGAGCCACAGGTGCGGCCAGCTTAGCTCGATCAGCGCGAAGTCGGTCACCCGGTCGGCCGCCTCGGTCATCAGCCCGCGGCCCCAGAACTCGGGATCGAGCCAGAACCCGCGCTGATCGCGGCGCACGCCGTCGTCGGCCCAGAGATCGATCCGGCCGATCAGCTCGTCGTCGCCGCCCTTCAGGGTGATCGCCCAATAGCACTGCTCGCGCCCAGCCATCTTGGCGACGCACTGCGCCATGTTCACCGCCGCGCCGTCCTCGGGATAAGGCCAGGGCACCTCGGCGTGCAGATATCGGACGATCTCCCATTTCGGGAACCGGCGCTGGATGATGGGGACGTCGCTTTCGCACATCGGCCGCAGCACCAGGCGCTCGGTTTCGAGCACGGGGGTTTCGGGCATCCTCAGATGCTCGGGGAAGGGCTTGGCAGGTTCGCTCATGTTCGTCTCTCGCTCAGGGATGAGCCGGACGGACGGGGAGCTGGAATGATTGCCAGAGCCCGACCGGTGCGGCGGGGCTTTGGGGGTGGTCGCTGCTTAGCTCGCCAAGGCGCGCACGACCGGACCCCCACCCCGCGGGTGGGCGTTCGAATTCGTCGGGCAACCCTGGCCGAACTTCAGCATGGCGCGGCCCATAAAGGCGTCGGCGGCGATTGTAAACGAAGCCGTGCGCCCCCTCCGTCGTCGCCCCGGACAAGTCCGGGCCGC
>DASXOP010000027.1:0-36071 GCA_036494265.1 Caulobacteraceae bacterium
ACTTCGCCCTCAACCTCGTGCGCGGCGCAAACGACAAACACAGCCTCAAAACAAGGCGCAAGCTCGCCGGATGGTGCGAAGACTACCTCGCCTCACTCCTCAACACCCAAACCCGTTAACCCCGATTCGTTGCCCTGGGCGCGCTCGGCTGTCGCCGGATCGATTGCGGTCGGGGTCCAGCTTTACTATCGATAGACATCTTCCCCGCAACTCGGCTCCGAAGGACGAAACCATGGACGACGCCGCGCCCCGCCGGGCCCTCAGCCTGGACGAGATGGGCCCGCTCGCCGGGCGGATGTTCGACCCCGCCGAAATCGGCGCGTCGATCGCATCCTATCGTCCGCGCCCGACCGATATCGTCATCTCGCCGTTCAGCAAGTGCGGTACCACCTGGCTGCAACAGACCTTCCACACCCTGCGCACCCGCGGCGACATGGACTTCGACGACATTTCGCGCGTCGTGCCCTGGATCGAGACCTCTGGGGCGTGCGGGATCGACATCGAGGCGCCCCAGCGCGCCGAGCCGCGCGGGTTCAAGAGCCACCTGGCCTACGACGCCATTCCCAAGGGCGCGCGCTACGTCGTCTCGCTGCGCGACCCGAAAGATCAGGCGGTGTCGATGCACCGGTTCATGGAGGGTTGGTTCCTCGAGCCGGGCGCCGTCTCCCTGGCGGAGTTCCAGGCCGGGCAGTTCGCGTCGCCCGCCGACCGCACCTACTGGCATCACCTGATCAGCTGGTGGGAGCAGCGCGACAATCCGAGCGTGCTGCTGCTCTCCTACGAGCACATGAGCGCCGATCCGGAAGGGGCGGTGCGCCGCCTGGCCGCATTCTGTGGCATCCCGCTCGATGACGAGCTGCTCGCGCTGACGTTGGAGCGCTCCTCGTTGGCGTTCATGCTTGAGCACAAGGACCGGTTCGACGACGCGATGATGCGGGGCGTCTCGGAGGTACGTTGCCATCTGCCGCCGGGGGGCGACTCGGCCAAGGTGAGGGCCGGCAAGGTCGGTTCGCACCGGCAGGAGATGGACGCCGGGGTTGCGGCCGCGATCGACACGCGCTGGTCCGAAGTGGCCGAGAAGACCGGCTTTCCGGACTACGCCTCGCTGGAAGCCTCGCTGCGCCCGGCGGCCTGACGGGTGAGCAGCCGCGCGGCCACGTCCGGCAGCTCGGCGAAGCTGTCGATCAGCGTGTCTGCGCCGAGCTCCGCCGGGGGGACGTCGCTGTAGCCGTAGCTGACGGCCACCACCGGCACGCCCGCCGCCACCGCAGCGCCGACGTCGCTGATGCTGTCGCCGACCATCACTGAACGTTCCGCCGAGCCGCCCGCGGCCTCGATCGCGGCGATCAGGTGGCGTGGGTCGGGCTTGGCGAAGCCGGCCTTGTCCGGTCCCATGATGACGACGAAGCGGGACGTCAGGTCCAGCGCGTCCAGCAGTTTGAGCGAGAGGTCGGTGCGCTTGTTGGTGCAGACCGCCAGCTTCGCGCCCGCCGCCGCCAACCGCTCCAAGGCCTCGACCACGCCAGGATAGGGCCGGCTCTCGTCGGCGATGCGGGCGATGTAGAGCTCGATGAAGCGGTCGAACAGGCGGTCCATCTTGCCTGGATCCAGTGTCTCGCCCACCGCGTCGAAGCCGAGCGAGATCATCGCCCGCGCCCCGTGACCCACGACCGTGCGGGCCGACGCCAAGGGCAGGCCGGCGTGTCCGTGCTCGGCCAGGATCGTGTTTAGCGTGCCGATCAGGTCGGGCGCCGTATCCACCAGGCACCCATCGAGGTCGAGGGCGATGGTGGCGCCCGCGAAGGCAGATAGGTCCGTCAAGAGCTGCTCCGCCGAATGCCCCTGGCGAATACCAAGGACGCGCCGTTTCGGCTAAAGCCGGGACGATGGCAAGGCAGGTGCGATTCCCATGGCTGACATAGAACGCGCCGCGGTCATTCTGGCGGCTGGCCAGGGCACGCGTATGAAATCGCCGACGCCGAAGGTGCTGCACAAGGTCGGCGGCCGCGCGCTGATCGATCACGCGATCGACGTCGCCGAGGGGCTTGGCTGCACGCGTATCGTGGTGGTGCTGGGCGTTGGAGCGCCGCAGGTGCGAGCCCACGTCGCCGCGCGGCTGGGCGAGGCGGCGATCGCCGTGCAGGACCCGCCGCTGGGCACCGGTCACGCGGTTCTGGCGGCCAAGGAGGCTCTGGCGGGCTTCGATGGCGAGGTGGTGGTCACGCTGGCCGACAGCGCGCTTCTGACCCCCGATGCGGTCGCGCCGCTGTTCGACCTGCGCGCCGCCGGCGCCGACGTGGCGGTGCTCGGCTTTCACGCCGCCGACCCGCACGGCTATGGCCGGCTGATCGTCAGCCACGGCGACCGGCTCGACCGCATTGTCGAGGAGCGCGATGCGAGCCCGGCGGAACGGGCCGTCAGCGCCTGCAACTCCGGGGTTCTGGCCGCGCCGGCCACACTGCTGTTCGACCTCTTGTCCAAGGTGGAGGCGAACAACGCCAAGGGCGAATACTACCTCACCGACGTTGTCGGCGTGGCGGCCAAGGCGGGCAAACAGGTCCGCGCGGCGTTCGCCAAAGAGGAGGTGTTCCAGGGCGTCAACAGCCAGGCGGAACTGGCCGAAGCCGAGGCGGCGTTCCAGACCCACAAGCGCCTGCAGATGATGGAGGCGGGCGTCACTCTGGTCGCCCCGGAGACCGTCTTCCTCTCGTGGGACACCTGGATCGGCCCCGGCGTCTTGGTCGAGCCGCACGTGGTGTTCGCCCCGCAGGTCTCGGTCGAGACCGGCGCGGTGATCCGCAGCTTCAGCCATCTGGAAGGCGCCATCGTGCGCGCCGGCGCCATCGTCGGCCCCTTCGCGCGGCTCCGCCCCGGCGCCGACATCGGCGAGGACGCCCACATCGGCAACTTCGTCGAGGTGAAGAAGGTGAAGGTGGGCAAGGGGGCCAAGGCCAACCACCTGACCTACCTCGGCGACGGCTCGGTCGGCGCGGGCGCCAACATCGGCGCCGGAACCATCTTCTGCAACTACGACGGCTTCGACAAATACGACACCCACGTCGGCGAGGGTGCCTTCATCGGCTCCAACACCGCGCTGGTGGCGCCAGTGAGCGTTGGCGCGGGGGCCAACATCGGCGCCGGCTCGGTGATCACCAGAGACGTCGCCGCCGACGCGCTGGCCATCGCCCGCGGTCAGCAAGTGGAGAAACCCGGTCGGGCGGCCGAGTTCCGCGCCCGCAAGCTCGCCGAAAAGGCCGCCAGGTCGTGACCCCGGACGAGCACAAGCGCCTCGCCGGTGAGGCCGCCGCCGAGTTGGTCGACGACAGCGTCAATGTGATTGGCCTCGGCACAGGCTCGACCGCCGCCTACTTCATCGATGCCCTGGCCAGGCGACTGAAGGCAGGGGGCCTTACTGGCCGAGCCTGCGTCGCCACCTCGCTGGGCAGCGCAGGCTTGGCGCGGACGGTCGGGCTGCAGCTGCTCGAGCTCGACCAGGTCGGAACCATCGACCTCACCGTCGACGGCGCGGACGAAGTCGGCCCGGGCCTGGCGTTGATCAAGGGCGGCGGTGGGGCGCTGCTGCGCGAGAAGCTGGTGTGGGAGGCCTCGCGCCGCTGCGTGGTGATCGCCGATGCCGCCAAGCGCGTCGCGCTGCTCGGCCGCTTCCCGCTGCCGATCGAGGTGGTCCCGTTCGGCCATACCGTCACCCTGCGCCGGATCATCGGCGGCCTTGCCGACTTCGGCGTCGCCGCCCAGCCCACGCTGCGGCTGCGCAACAACGGCCCCTTCGTCACCGATAGTGGCAACTACATCTACGACGCCCCCTGCGGCGCGATCCTCGATCCGCCGGGCGTCGAGGGCGCGCTGAAGAGTATCACCGGCGTCGTCGACCACGGCCTCTTCCTCGGCCTCGCCCACACCGCCCTGATCGGGACCGACGACGGCGTGGTGACGGTGAACGCCTGAGCGGCGCGTGTCCCGCGGGCCAACCCGACCGCAGATGCACCGTAATTTACGGTCCCCGCCGTGTGGCGGAGGCCGTGGCGCGGCAGAGTCCGACGAGGTCTGGAGAGGGGCGGTCGACATGCGACAACCCAGCTACTCACGGTAATGTCCGTCGTCAAGGCTAACGGCTATCTGCGCCCCGGGATTACGAAGCAAGCGGCCACACCGGCCAACGGAACGGCCGCGACGCCGGCGACGATCATCCAGTCGGGGTAGGGGTATTCGCTGAAGTTGGAACCCACGCCGATCAGCGGGACCAACCAGGCCAGCCAGAGGATCGATTTGCGGAAGCCGTTGGCCCAGATCGCGACGGCGAACACGAGCAGATCGCCGACGGCCCATTCGACGATCAGCAACAGCTTGGCGATCAGGGGCATGGCGGCGACGGCGGCCACCGTGGTCGCCGGAACGCTGATGTCCGTACCCGGCGGCCAGGGGAAGAGCGCCGACTGGATCGCCGCGCCGCCGACGCTGGCCAGCACCATGGCCATCGCCGCGGCGACCATCGCCAGGATGTAGGTTCTGACCCTGGAGTACATGAGCGCCTCCCCCGCCGGCGACCGAAACCGCCTTCAATGTGAAAACGGGCGGAACACGTAGAGCCACGCGCCCACCAGCTCGGCCACGGCGAAAGTTGCGACCGTCGCCCAGTAGAGCGCCGGGTGGGTCGCCATCCCCGCCAGAACGAACCCCCGGCGCGGTGTCACAGAGAGCGTGCTCTGCCCGGACAGGACGAAGATCAGCCAGATGATCGAGACCATCGCCACCGCTGCGCCGAGGCTCTGGTCGGGGCCAAGGGAACCGGTCGCCAGGCTGCCCGCCAGGAACGCGCCGCCGACCATGCCCAGCATCAGTACGAGGCCGCCTATGGTGAACACGCCGATCCGGACGAAGAGCCGGTGCGCCTGAGCCCGGCTGTAAGCGGGGCGGGAATGTTTGGGTTGCGCTGCCACGGCGGCGGCGTTGGCGGAAGTGGGCGACCCCGCAACGTCGTCCCTCACGCCAGCGGCCGCGAGGCTATGCTCTCGCATCTCGTTCATCAGATCGCGCAGCGCCCAGGACTCGAGGTCGAGCCCTCCGGGCAGCATCCCGTCGACGTCGCTATGCCCGGCGCGCCATCGCTGAAACCAGCCAAGATCTGTCGGGCGTCGACCTTTGCGATAGCGGTAGGACACAAACCCCTGTTTGTCGTCGAACACGAAGATGGGCTCGATATCGCGCCAAGCCACCTGCCGGATCCTGTCGAACGCGCCATTCACCTCGAAACCGGCCTCGGTGAGGCGAAGCCGCGAGGGCGATATCACCTGGACGGCGTGAAAGAGGGCCCAGAACCCCGCGAGCGCCGTCAGCATGACCGCCAGGGGAGGGTGCGCGTCGAAAGCCAGGATGTCGTAGGTGGCCACCGTCACGAGGCAGCCGAGGGCCACCAGGGCATCGTGCCAGCGAGGCGCTGCGTAGGCGCGGCCGCCATCTCCAAGCGGGGTGAACGCCTTCGCTGGATCGCGAGGGCGCAGATAGAGACCGATGCCCATCGCCGCCAACATCAGCAGATTGTATGCCGCGGCGAGCCCAGCGAAGAAGATCAGCAGCCACTTGCTGAGCAGGCTCCAGGTGTTGCCGGGCTGCCAGAGGAAGTAGGCGGCGGCCATGAACACCAGTGCGGCCGCGACTCTGATCGCTTCCGGCGGAACTGGAACGCGGTTGGCCATGAGGACGCCCTCTGTCGGGCACGAGGATGGGCGAAACCGACGAGCCGGGCAAATCCCACGACACGGCTCGCATTGACCATCGCGCCGGGGTCGCGCACCTTGCGTCTTATCAATGTTCACATTGCGCCGTCGCCGGGGTCAGCCGGCGTTGCGGCGACAAAGGAGTGAAGCCATGAACATCGCGGTCAAGATCGACGCCGCCCAGGCCGCCGCTGACGCGTCCGCCGTGCCGCTCGCCGAGCTCAATCCGGCCCAACCGGAGCTGTTCCAGGCCGATGCGATGTGGCCCTATTTCGACCGGCTGCGGCGCGAGGACCCGGTGCACTACACGCCCGCAAGCGACCTCGAGGCGCATTGGGCGATCACCAAGTACAACGACATCATGGACATCGACACCAACCATGAGGTGTTCTCGTCCGAGGGCGGCATCACCCTGCCGCCGAGCGCCGCGGCGATCCAGCGGATGATCGACGAGGGCGGTGGGCCGAGCGCCAGCGGGCCGTTCACCAACCCCGACAACCCCGACGGCGGCCTGCCGATGTTCATCGCCATGGACCCGCCCAAGCACGACGTGCAGCGCAAGACGGTCAGCCCGGCGGTCTCGCCAGCGAACCTCGCGGTGATGGAGCCGCTGATCCGCGAACGCTGCGCGGCGATCCTCGACGAGCTGCCGATCGGCGAGGAGTTCGACTGGGTCGACAAGGTCTCGATGGAGCTGACGGCGATGACGCTGGCGACGCTGTTCGGCATGCCGCAGACCGACCGCCGGCGCCTGACCCGTTGGTCGGACGTGGTGATGGCGCGGCCCGGCAAGGGCCTCGTCGACAGCTGGGAGCAGAAGCGCGCCGAGATGTTCGAGTACGGCAGCTACTTCATTAACCTGTGGAACGAGCGGATCAACGCCGACCCGACCGGCGACATGATCTCGATGCTGGCCCACGGCGCCGAGACGCGCGGCATGAACCAGTTCGAATACCTCGGCAACGTCGTGCTCTTGACCATCGGCGGCAACGACACCACCCGCAACACGATCTCGGGCAGCATCTATGCGCTGAACAAGTTCCCCGACCAGTACGACAAGCTGCGCGCCAACCCGGACCTGATCCCGTCGATGGTGTCGGAGACGATCCGCTGGCAGACGCCGCTGGCGCACATGAAACGCACCGCGCTGCAGGACTTCGAGTTCCGCGGCAAGAAGATCAAGAAGGGCGACCTCGTGGCGATGTGGTACGTCTCGGGCAACCGCGACGACGAGGTGATCGAGCGGCCCAACGACTACATCATCGACCGCCCGCGGGCCCGCCAGCACCTGTCGTTCGGCTTCGGCATCCACCGCTGCGTCGGCAACCGCCTGGCCGAGCTGCAGCTCAGGGTCATCTGGGAAGAGATCCTGAAGCGCTTCCCGCGGATCGACATGCTGGGCGAGCCCCGCCGCACCTTCTCGACCTTCGTCAGGGGCTACGAGAGCATGCAGGTGGTGATCCCGTCGCGGACCTGAATCACCTCTCCCGTTGAGACATTCGGCCGGATGAATCCGCGTTGGCCGAACTCACGCATTTCCCCTCCCCCTTGCGGGGAGGGGTCAGGGGTGGGGGTGCAAGCTCGGCGCCCGCGAGTCGGCAGCCGAACTGAGCGTTATCTGCCAGCATCGAGCTGACACCCCCATCCCCAACCCTTCCCCGCAAGGGGAAAGGGAGCAGAAGCTATTGCGCGACCCTCGCTGGCCCCCGGCGGGCGCCTCGCCTATCTAGAGGCATCGCTGAAGCTGGAGGCCTCATGGCTGGCGCCTACGACTACGATCTCTTCGTCATCGGCGCCGGCTCGGGCGGGGTGAGGGCGGGGCGGCTGGCGGCGATGTCGGGGGCCAAGGTGGCGCTGGCTGAGGAGCATCGGGTCGGCGGCACCTGCGTCATCCGCGGCTGTGTGCCGAAGAAGTTCATGGTCTACGCCAGCGAATACTCGCAGGCGTTCAAGGCGTCGGAAGGGTTCGGCTGGTCGAAGTCGGCCGCGACGTTCGACTGGCCGGCGTTCATCGCCGCCAAGGACATCGAGATCGCCCGGCTCTCGGGCATCTATGTCAACAACCTGCAGAACGCCGGCGCCGACATCTTCCACGCCCGCGCCGTGCTGCAGGACGCCCACACGATCGCGATCTCCGGCCGCGACAAGCCGATCACCGCCGACAAGGTGCTGATCGCCACCGGGGCCTGGCCGGTGATGCCGAAGATCGAGGGTATCGAGCACGCGATCACTTCCAACGAGGCGTTCCAGCTGCCGCAGCTGCCGAAGAAGATCCTGATCGTCGGCGGCGGCTATATCGCGGTCGAGTTCGCCGGCATCTTCAATGGGCTGGGCGTCGACACCACGCTGATGTACCGCGGCGCCAACATCCTGCGCGGCTTCGACAACGACGTGCGCACCCATCTCACCACCGAGATGACGCGGCGCGGGATCACGGTGATGCTCGGCTGCGAGCACGCCAAGCTGGAGAAGACCGCGACCGGCGTCCGCAGCACTGTCACCGGCGACCATGTGCTGGAAACCGACCTCGTGATGTACTGCACCGGGCGCGACCCGCACACGGCGGGGCTCGGGCTGGAGACGGCTGGCGTGGCGCTGGGAGATCGGGGCGCGGTGATCGTCGACGAGTTCTCCAAGACCAATGTCGACAACATCTGGGCGGTGGGCGACGTGACCGACCGGCTGGCGCTGACCCCGGTGGCGATCCGCGAAGGCGCGGCCTTCGCCGAGACCGAGTTCTATGACCGCCCGACCGCGTTCGACCACGAGATGGTCGCCAGCGCGGTCTTCTCGCAGCCGCCCGTCGGCTCGGTTGGGCTCACCGAGGCTGACGCGCGCCACCAGCATGGCAAGGTCGACATCTACCGGGCGGTGTTCCGGCCGATGAAGTCGACCTTCTATGGCGCGCAGGACCGGATGCTGATGAAGCTGGTGGTCGACCCGGCGACCGACAAACTGCTCGGCTGCCACATCGTCGGGCCTGACGCGCCGGAGATGATCCAGATGGCGGCGATCGCGCTGAAGATGGGCGCCACCAAGGCGCAGTGGGACTCGACCTGCGCCGTCCACCCCACAGCCGCCGAAGAGCTGGTGACGATGCGCGAAAAGTACATCCCGCCGGAACTCTCGATGGCTGGCTGACCTCGCCTTTCCAGACTCCATGCCTGGCTGTAAGACCCGTGGAGGCTGTGATCGCGGGGGCGCCGCAGCCTTGCTGATGACGGCGTGGGGCCCGCATGTCCAAGCTTAACCCGTGGCCTGCGGTAGCGCTGAGCCTGACCCTCGCGGCGGGCGTGGCCTTTGCGGCCGGGGTGCAGGTCAGCCCCGACATCCAGCGCCGGCTCGGCGTCGCCACCCAGCGCCTCAGCGTCGGCCGCCAGACCACCGAGATCGACGCCTTCGCCAAGGTGCTCGACCCGGCGCCGCTGGCGCAGACCGACTCCGATCTCGACACCGCCGAAGCCGCCGCCGCCGCCTCGGCCGCTCAGGCCAAGCGCTCGAAGGCGCTGCACGCAGCCGACGGCAGCATCGCCGCCAAGGATGTCGAGGCGGCCGAATCCCAAGCCCGTCAGGATGCGCTGAAGGTGTCGCTGCTGAGGCGGCAGCTGGCGCTCGCCTGGGGCCCCGGCGTCGCGCGGCTCAGCGATGGTGCGCGAACCAGACTGGTCGATGCGCTGGCCGCTGGCTCGGCCGCGCTGGTGCACGTCGACACCCACAACAACGACGGCCAGGCCGGCGCGAAGTTCGTCAAGGTCGATGTCGGCGACGGCTCGGCGCGGGGCGTGGTGATCGGCCCAGCGCGGGCGGCCGAACCCCGGCTGCAGTCGTCCGGCCTGATCGTCGAGGTGACCGGCCCGCAGGCGATGTTGCTCTCGGTCGGCCTGACCCAGAGCGCGCACATCGAGTCGAGCACGCCACAGAGCGGGGTGGTGCTGCCGCGCGCCTCGGTGGTCCGCTATCGCGGCTCCGACTGGGTCTACGTGCGCAGCGGCCCGGCGTCGTTCGAGCGCCGTCTGGTGCAAAACCCGGTGGTCGAGGACGATGGTCTCTTCGTCGCCCAGGGCTTCGCTGGCGGCGACGAGGTGGTGACCAAGGGGGCGCAGGCCCTGTTCGCCGCCGAGCAGAGCGGGCAAAGCGGTACCGGGGCGCCCTGAGCCATGCTGGCCCAGGTCGTCCGCTGGTCGTTGGAGCGACCCCGACTGATCGCCTGGGCCTGCGTCTGGTTCCTGGCCTGGGGCGTGTTCTTCCTGCGCGATGCCAAGTTCGACCTGCTGCCCGACCTGACGCCGGCCGAAGCCAGCATCCAGACCGAAGCGCCGGGCCTCGTCGCCGACCAGGTCGAGACCCAGGTCACCCAGCCGCTGGAGAGCGCGCTCATCGGCGCGGCCGGCGTCGCCCAGGTGCACTCGGAGTCGACCCAGGGCCTCTCGACGATCACCGTAAGCTTCGCCCCGGGCGCCGACCCCTATCGGGCCCGCCAGGCGCTGGCCGAGAACCTGGCTGCGCAGGCCGGCGCGCTGCCGGACGGGGTCGCGCCGCCCCGCCTGGCCTCCCTGACTGCGCCGGGCGCCGATGTGCTGAAGCTCGGCTTCACCAGCACCAAGTTGGACCCCCTGGCGCTGCGCGATCTGGTGCAGTGGACCGTGCGGCCGCGCCTGCTCGGCGCCGCCGGCGTCGCCCGGGTCGCGGTCTATGGCGGGCAGACCCGGCGGATCGAAGTCAGGGCGCGGCCCGGCGACCTCTCCGACAGCGATCTCGGCTTCCTCGACATCCTGAACGCGGTGAAGCGCGCCACCAGCGTCGCCGGCGCCGGGTTCATCGACACCGATGGGCAGCGGGTGCTGATCGAACCGCACGGCCAGGCGCTCACCGCCGACGATGTCGCCGCCGGCCAGATCCAGACCCCCGGCAGTGCGCCGGTGCGCATCGGCGACGTGTCCGACGTAGTCGAGGCGCCGGCGCCGGCGTTCGGCGACGCGCTGATCGACGGCAAGCCGGGCGTGCTGGTCGAAGTCGCCCGGCAGTACGGCTCGAACACCCTCGACACCACCCACGCCGCCGAGCGCGCGCTCGCCGTGCTGCAGCCGACCCTGGCCGCCCAGGGCGTCAGCGTTCAGACCCTCGACCGTCCGGCCAGCTTCGCCATCCTGGCCATGCGCGGCATCGCGATCGACTTGGGTGTGGCCGCCGCTCTGATCGCGCTGGCGCTGGTCGTGTTCCTGCGCGACGCCAAGGCGGTGATCGTCTCCCTGGTCAGCATCCCGCTCTCGCTGCTGGCCTCGCTGGTGGTGCTGAAGGCGTTCGGCTGGACGTTGAACTCGATGACGCTCGGCGGCCTGGCGGTCGGGGTGGGTGTTGTCATCGACGACGCCGTGATCGGGGTCGAGAACGTCGTGGCCCGGCTGCGCGAGGCCGAGCACGAGCACTCGTCCGACCTGGAAGCGGTCCTTCACGCCTCGCTGGAGGTGCGCGGGCCGGTGATCTACGCGACCGTCGCCGCCATCGTGGTGCTGGCGCCGCTGCTGGCCCTGAAGGGGTTGCAGGGCGCTTTGCTGGCGCCGCTGGCGGCGGCGGTGATCACCGTCTCGCTCGCCTCGCTGATCGTGGCCAGCATCGTCACCCCGGCGCTGGGCCTGCTCTTCCACCAGCACGACGGCCCGCCGGCCGAACCTCGGCTGGTGCACCGGATCAAGGCGGCACACGCGGCCATGCTGGCGAGGGTCGCCGGCGCCCCGGCGTTCGTTGTGCTCGTCGGGGCGGCGGCCGTCGTCGTGGTGGTCGGCGCGCTGGTCTTCTGCCGCTCCGAGCTGTTGCCGAGCGTGCGTGACGGCCATCTCGTCGCCGAGATCACCGCGCCGCCCTCGACCTCGCTCGACGTGATGCGCGACTACGGGGCCAGGATCAGCGCCGAACTGAAGGCGCTGCCCGGCGTCGCCTCGGTCGCCCAGCGGATCGGCCGCGACGCCACTGGCGACGACAGCTGGGGTCCGGAGCGTGCGGCGTTCGACCTCGACCTCGCGCCGGGTCTCGGGTCTGCCGGCCAGGCAGATGTCGCCCACCGGGTGGAGAACGATCTGGCGCTGCACCCCGGCCTGCAGCCCGTGGTCCGTTCGCGCTTCGATGCCGCCCATGAGGGCCTGCTGGCCGCGGCGTCGGTGCAGGTCAGCCTGTTCGGCCAGGACCTCGACGCGCTTGACGCCGACGCCGGCCGCATCGCCACGACTCTGGGCGGGCTGCCCGGCGCCCGCGATGTTCGGGTGGAGGACCAGGCTCGGGCGCCGGTGGTCCGGGTCGACCTCAACTTCTCGCGGCTGGCGCTCTACGGCCTCTCCGCCGCCGACGTGCTCGACACGGTGCAGGCCGCCTTCGCCGGCGAGCGGGTGGCGCGGATCTACGAAGGCGGCCGGGTGGTCGATCTCGCGGTCAGCGCCCAGGCGACGCTGCGGCGCGACCCCGAGGCCGTGGGCGACCTGCTGCTGCGCTCGACCTCCGGCATCTCCGTGCCGCTGAAGTCCGTGGCCAATGTCTACCTGACCGACGGTCGCGCCATGATCGCCCACGACGACGGCCTGCGGCGCCTGTTGATCACCGCCGACCCAGCCGACCCCGAACGCTTCGAAGGCGCGGCGCGGCGGGCGCTGGCCCATGTCGCCCTGCCGCCCGGTGCGTTCGTCGAGATCGGCGGCGCCGACCAGGTGGTGGCGGCGGCGCAGCGCGATCTGATCATCGACTATACCTTCGTACTCTTCGGCATCGTCGCGCTGCTGGCGATCGCGTTCGACGCCCGCACCGGCGCGCTGATCATGGCTTCGAGCCTCTTCTCGTTCGTCGGCGCGGCGATTGCGGTGTTCCTGGTGGGCAGCGTCCTGTCGGTGGGCGCGATCGTCGGCTTCGTGGCGCTCTTTGGCCTCTCGATGCGCGGCGCGATCCTGCTGTTCAGCCGGTTGGAGGAACTGATCCTGTCGCACCAGGCGCCGTGGACGCCCGAGACGGTGATCCGGGTGACCCGGGAACGTCTGACCCCGCTCCTGATGACCTCGCTTCTGGTGGCCTTGAGCCTCGCGCCGTTCGCCCTGCAGGCCGGCGACGCCGGGCGCGAGCTGCTGGGGCCGATGGCGATCGTGATCCTGGGCGGGCTGGTCACCGGCACGCTGGCCAGCCTCTTCCTGGTCCCGGCAATGATCCTGGCGTTCTGGCGCCCTGCCTTCGCCCGCCGCGCCCGCCGGCACGGCCACGCGCCAACGGCTACTTCGTAACCGCCAGCGCCGGCGTGCTGTCGTTCCACCAGCCGCCGCCCAGCGCCTGGAACAGCGCCGCGACGTCGTCGTAGCGGGTGGCCTCGGCCTGCAGCAGCGCGAGACGCGACTGGCGCTCGGTGACGTCGGCGCTCAGGACCGCGAGGCTGGTCCCCTGGCCAGCGCTCAGCTGCCGCTGAGCGATCGCCAGGCTCTTCTGCGACACCGCATCGGCCCGCTTGGCGACGTCGAGCGCGTCGCCGTCGGTGCGGAGGGCATAGAGCGTGTCGGCCGTGTTCTGGAACGCGGCCACGACCGCGCCGCGGTATTGCGCGGTGGCTTGGTCGTAGGCTGCCTCGGCGGCGCGCTGGTGGTGCAGCAGCTGGCCGCCGTCGTAGATCGGCTGGGCGAGCGTGGCGGCGAGACTCCAGAAGTCGGTCGCTGGGCCGAACGCCGGGACCAGACCCAACGCCGCACTGCCCGCGCTCGCGGCGAGCTCGATGTTGGGCAGCCGCGCGGCCTTGGCGACCCCGATCTGGGCGCTGGCGACGTGCAGTTGTTCCTCGGCGATACGGATATCGGGCCGGTGCTCGACCAGCTGCGCCGGTAGGCTGAGCGGCAACTGGTCGGGCAGGGTGAGCGCGTGCAGGTCAAAGCGCACCTCGACCGGCTCGCCAGGCGTGCGGCCGACGAGGGCGGCCAGCAGGTCGCGATTGAGGCGGAACTGTTTCTCCAGCGGCGGCAGCGCGGAACGCGCCGACTCCAGCGCCGCCTGCTGGCCGGCGACGTCGGCGCTCGACGCCTGGCCCAGCTTCGCCTGCGTCTCGAACGAGTCCAGCGCGCGCCGCTGAGCCTCGATGATCGCCCGTGTCTCTTCGATCTCGTCCCGCAGCAGCGCGTCCTGGATCGCCGCGACCACCACGTTCGAGGCCAGCGTCAGCCGCGCCGCCTCCAGCTCGTAGCGCTGCTGGTCGGCCAGCGCCTGTAGCGACTCCACCGCGCGCCGGTTGCCGCCGAAGATGTCCGGTGAATAGACCACGGCGACCTGGGTCGTGGTCAGGCTGTAGAGTTCCTCATTGTTGGAGAGCGGGCTGGCCAGGGTGTTGGCGAACTTCTGCCGCGTAGGCTGCAAGCTGCCGGTCACCTGCGGCATCGCCGCGCCCCGCTGTGCGATCACCTGCTCCTTGGCCGCCCGCAGCGCTGCCCTGGCGGCGTCGATGGTGGAGTTGTTCTTCAGCGCCAGCGCCACCAGCGCGTCGAGATCGGCGTTGTGGAATACCGCCCACCACTCGGCCGGCACGTCCGCGCCGGCGACCAGTGTGGGATCGCCGGTCGGTAGCGGCGCAGCGGCGGCGCCGTAACCGTCGGCGGTCGGGAGGGCGGGGTGGTGGTAGTTCGGACCGACTGTGCAGGCGGCCAGCAGCGCGGGGATGCTCAGCGCGGCGGCTCGCCAGCTCCGTCCGATCCTGTCCAAGCCCGCCTCCCACATCGCCGATCGATCTTCCTCGGCTTCGGCCTCTGGCTCAACCGCCGAAAAGAAGCGCTTGCGTGACTCATAAGTGTGCGCTTATCCTTTCCACATGTTCGAGACCGAGGTCTTCCGCGCTCTGGGCGATCCGACCCGGCGAGCCGTCTATGAGCGGCTCACCGGCGGCGAGCGTAGCGTTTCGGAGTTGGGGTCGGGGCTGCCGATCTCGCAGCCGGCGGTCTCGCAGCATCTCGCCGCGCTGAAGGCGGCCGGCCTGGTCGGCGAGCGGCGCGAGGGGCGCAAGGTCTACTACCGCATCGAGCCCACCGGCCTCGCGCCGCTGATCGATTGGCTCTCGCGTTACCGCGCCTTCTGGCCGGAGCGGATCGAGCGTCTGAAAGACGTCCTGAAGGAGATGGACCAATGAGCGACGCGACGGACGCACCGGGCGACGGGGAGACGCTGGTCTTCGAATGCGACCTCGAAGCGCCACTCGAGCAAGTCTGGCGGGCGATCTCGACGCCCGAGATCCGC
Organism: Caulobacteraceae bacterium; assembly: GCA_036494265.1. Classification (GTDB taxonomy): domain Bacteria; phylum Pseudomonadota; class Alphaproteobacteria; order Caulobacterales; family Caulobacteraceae; genus Acaudatibacter. The sequence continues at coordinate 14,973 of DASXOP010000027.1, forward strand.
GAAGCCTGGCTGGGCGAACCCGAGGCGGGCCCTAGCGAAGTGACCCGCGCCGAACCAGGCTCCCGGCTCGATCTGGTCTGGCCGACCCGCGAAGGCGACGGCCTCGTCAGCTTCGAGATCAGCGAAGGGGAGGGGGCCGGGACGCACCTGACCATCGTCCACCGGATGTTCGCGCCCAACGTGGTGGTGCTGCGGCCGGCCCGAACGGTCGTCGCCACCGCCTCCAGCTGGAGGATGGCGGCATGAGCCCGATGCAGATGAACCTGGTGCCGATGGTGGTCGAGGAGTCGAGCCGCGGCGAGCGCGCGTTCGACATCTTCTCGCGATTGCTCCGTGAACGGATCGTCTTCGTCAACGGCCCAGTGGAGGACGGCATGTCCGCCCTGGTCTGCGCCCAGCTGCTGTTCCTGGAGTCGGAAAATCCGAAGAAGCCGATCTCGATGTACATCAACTCGCCCGGCGGCGTGGTCACGTCGGGCTTCGCGATCTACGACACCATGCAGTACATCAAGGCCCCGGTCGCCACGACCTGCATGGGCTTTGCCGCCTCGATGGGCTCGTTCCTGCTGATGGCCGGCGAGCCGGGCATGCGTATCTCGCTCCCTAACGCCCGGATCATGATCCACCAGGGCTCCGGCGGCTTCCAGGGCAAGGTCTCTGACATCGAGCGCCACGCCAAGGACATCCTCGAGACCCAGGTCAAGATCAACGAGCTCTACGCCAAGCACTGCGGCCGCACGGTCGAAGAGGTCCGCGCCGCCCTCGACCGCGACAATTTCATGAGCGCCGAAGAAGCCTTGGCCTGGGGCCTGATCGACAAAGTCCAGGGCGCCCGCGACGAGACGGTCTAGACTCACGTCCGCCCGCCAACACACCACCCCTAACCCGGCTCATCCCGGTGAAACCGGGACGCAGGCAGGAGGCGGACGGGTGTGCGGGAGTGAGCGGCAGAATTAACTTGACAAAAAGAACAAACCATGAACTATGTCCTGGCTCGTTCCTCTGTGAAGGCCCTCACATGATTCTCGAGCGAGCACGGACATTCAGGCTGGTGGACAAGGGCGGCGCGGGCCTGGCCTGCGACGAGAGGCCTTTGGTGATGAAATTTGAGATCTCGCCGTTGGAAGGTGTGGGAGATGTTAAATTTGGGCTGTTCCGAGAAGACGTCAGAAGAATGGCTGGGCTTGAGTGCTCGTCGTTCAAGCGGTCACCACAAGCAACGTTGCCATGCGACTACTTTGAACGCCTGGGAACATTCTTCTACTATGATTCCACCGATCGGCTTGAGGCTTTAGAATTTGTGAAGCCGGCCAGGCCGACGATCTACGCGCTGGAACTACTTGGAGAGAGCTTCGATGCGGCATGCGTAAGGCTGCGGGCACTGGACAGCAACCTTGAAGTAGAAGGAGATGGCGCTATTGCTCGCCAACTCGGCGTAAGCGTGTACGCGCCGCTCGCGGAGGACGATCCTGGCGCCGCAATCGAAAGCGTGCTCGCCTTCGCGCCCGGTTACTACGAGGACTGGAGCGCTTCAGCCCGTTAGAAAACTGCTTCAGGGCGACTGAGTTGATCTAGAGCACGGACAGTTGTTCAAGCCACCTGTCGGCGGAGGGCAATAGTCGATGGCCCATTTTACGTTGCGGCCGAAAGTGGCAGGTGGGTTCGGACCTGATACCGTCGGCGATCTGCAGAGCAGACCGCCAAAGCTCGTCGAATTCAACTATGAATTTGACGTGTGGCTAGGAGATCCGTTGCTCGAAGCGGTGAGCAATTTCGTTGTGACCGATCCGCTGCGTGACAAGCCTGATTGAGTCATCGGTGTCTGGGATCGAATTCGGCAAGGTCTCGGTCACGAAATCCGGGGAGTTCGAGGACCGGCACCCTGGCGCTGAGCTCCCGTCTTCTCTTGGATGAAAGTCGTTGGCTCGCCGGGGGTGAACGATTTCGTGCTTTCACCTAGCGGGGAACTCGTCGCGTCAGCAAAAGCGGTGAATTCGCTCAGAGAGTTTGGACTGAAACACTGCGAGGTGGCGCTGTATTCAGTTGAGACGAGGTCCGACCAGGACCCGCCATCCCGGTGAGCACCGGGAGGCAGGTCGAGGGGATTGGATTGCTACAGCAAGTCCCCGCCCACCGCCGCGGCGCTGGTGCCGTCGGCCAGGAAAGCTTTGATCACGTTGCGGCCGGTGGTCCAGCGGTGGACCTCGTCCGGACCGTCGACCAGGCGCTGCGAGCGGATCGCGGTGTACCAGCGGGCCAGCGGCGTATCCATCGAGTAGCCCAGCGCCCCGTGCAGCTGGATCGCTGTGTCGACCACGTGGTGGACCATGTTCGCCAGGTAGACCTTGGCGATGCCGTTCTCCTGGCGGATATCCAGCTTCTTCTCCGCCTTGTAGGCGATGTGCAGCAGCATCAGCCGGGCGATGTAAAGCTGGCTTGCGCACTCGGCGATCATGAACTGCACCGCCTGGCGATCGCTCACCAGCTGGCCGAAGGTCTTGCGCTTGGTGATGTGGGCCAACGCCATGTCGAGCGCCCGCTGGGCCATGGCGACGTTGTGCATGCCGTGGCGGAGGCGGCCGTAGGCGAGCCTGTGTTGGCCCATGTTGAAGCCCTGGCCTTCGCCGCCGAGCAGGTTCTCGGCCGGCACCACCAGGTCCTTGATTTCGATCTCGGCGTGGCCGCCGCCCATGATGTGGCTGAGCGGGCCTTCGGCGGCCATGGTCTGGATGTCGCGCTTGATCTTGTAGCCGGGGTTCGGCAGCTCGACCAGGAAGGTCGAGAACTGCTGGTGGCGCGGCGCGTCCGGGTCGGTCTTGGCCATGACGAGGGCGATGTCGGCCGATGAGGCCGCTGACGAGAACCACTTCTCGCCGTTCAGCACATAGTTCTCGTTGCCGTCCTTCACCGCCCGCGTCTGCATGCCGGTGGCGTCGGCGCCGGCGGCGCGCTCGGTCATCGAGTAGCAGATGCGCTTCTCGCCGTTCAGCAGCGGCTTGAGGAATTTCTCCTTCTGGAACTCGGTGCCGTTCTGCAGCAGGGTCAGCATGGTGGCGTCGTCGGGGCCTTGGGTGTTCATCGACAGCGCGCCGAGATAGCTCTCGCCCAGCTCCATCTGCACCAGCGCGTTGGCGAGCGGGCCCAGCTCCATGCCGCCGTACTCCTTCGGGATGAAGGGGCACCAGAGACCCTGGGCGCGCGCCTTGGTGCGCAGTTCGCCGAGCACGGTCTTGTAGTCCGCGCCGTCGACCAGCCGCTTCTCGGCCGGGATGCATTCGTCATGCACCCACTGACGCACACGTTCGCGGATGGCCTTGGCGTCCGGTGGGATTTCGAAGTCGATGGCCATGGGATGTTCCTTTGGTCGTCTGATCAGTTGGGCAGGTCGAGCCGGTAGACCCGCGTCGCGGTCCCGGCGAAGAGGTCGGCCTTCTCGGCGGCCGAGTAGTCCTTGGCGAACACCTTGAAGGCGTTCCAGAGCGTCGGGTAATCGCAAGAGCCGAGATCGACCGGGAAATTGCTCTCGAACATGCAGCGATCGGCGCCGAACGCCTCGATGCAGGTCTCCAGATACGGTTTCCACTCGGCCGCCAGCTGGGTCGAGGGCGCCGGCGGGTCGGCCAGGAAGGACGGGAAGTTACAGAACGCCATGGCGAGGCCGCCAAGCTTGACGTTCACATGCGGCAGCTCGGCGAGCTTCTTGATGTTCTCGCGCCAGACCCCGAACCGCTCCTCGCGCTTGCCTTCGTAGGACCCGAGGCCCAGCGGCGTGCCGACGTGATCGACCACAACTGGAATATCCGGATGGCGGCGCACGAGGTCGAGCAGTTCCGGCAGCTGCGGCTCCAAGAGCCAGGCGTCGAACGACAGGCCGTACTTGGCGAGCCGCGCGTAGCCCTGGCGGAATGCGTCGGAGACATAGAGCCCGGGCGTCTGGCGGGCGAGGGGACCCAGCACGTTCGGGTCCGGATCCGACGAGCAGCTGTGGCGGATGCCCTTGAACCGGTTGGTGACCTGCATGTGGGCTTCGAGCGTCTGGTCGACGGCCGCTTCGCCCGAGGTGCAGTCGGCGTGGCCGACGATGCCGGCGCAGGCGCGGATGTCGCCGTAGACCCCGCTGGCGCTCATCGCCGCGACCCCGTTGACGAAGTCGGTCTCGCCCACCGGCTTCAGATGCGCCGGCCCATCGGCGCGGTACATCGCCCCGCACTGCACGAAGACGGTGGCCTTGACGTTGTGGCCGCCGCGCAGGTCGGCCAGCAACTCTTCCATCAGGTAGCGCGGACTACGGACCGTGACCTTGGTGAAGCCGTGCGTCTCGGGCGGCAGCACCGGCGTTGGTGGCGCAGGCCGGCCGCCGGTGCGGTCCCACAGGTGATGGTGCGGATCGACGATCGGCAGATCGGGCTCGAGGATCGCTTCGGCCATGGCTGACGCTCCCTGAAGAAACGCGCATCTGGCGGCGCGCTTTCAGACGTCCATGCCCCCGCAGAGAGGCGGGCGCAACCGCTGCAAGCCAGAGAAAATGGGTGACGTCGGGGAGCCTTCTCGGCCCTTACGCGACGGCGCTCGGCGGCGGCGCGCCGATCACCCGGACGCGTTCCTCGGCATACCAGGCGGTGAGGCCGGGGTTGGTCCACCCGGCCGCGACCGTGTCGGAAATCGCCAGTTCATCTACGCTGGCGGCTTCGTCGCCGGCTAGGCGCAAAGCGTGGGCGCGGGTCAGGTGTAGGAAGTTGACGTCGACCGGCGCCTCGCCGTTGGCGGCGATGATCTGCAGCGCCGTCTCGACGTGACCCAGCGCGGCGTCGGGCTCGCCAAGCGCATTGGCGACCAGCGCCTTGAGATAGCGCGCCCGCTCGTCGTGCTGCCAGGTCCCGCACCTCAGCCAGAACTCGTGCGCTGTGTCGGCGCAGAGCCGCATCAGTGCGGCCTCCTCAGCCGTGCGGGTCGAGACTTCCAGCAGCTCGGAAGCGAGATTGTTGCTGGCCACCGCCATCGCTCGGCTTGGGGCCGCGTCGCCGAGCTTGCGAGCGAGCTCGAGCGCGGCGACGTAGATCGCCGAGGCGTCCGCCGCGCGCTTGCAGCCGACCAGCGTCGCCACCAGCATGAACCGGCCCTCGATCAGCGCGGCTTCGAAGTCGCCATCCGCGGCGGAGAGGTAGGTCAGTTCGGCGGCGGCGGCGCGGGCGACATCGCCGCTCATCATCCGCGCGATCGCCAGATGCGCCCAGGCCTTGGCGCTGTCCTTGGTCGGCGAGCGGCCTTCCAGCACCTGCTCGGCGATCTTGGTGGCTCTGCGCCAATCGCCGAGGTGTTCGCCGATCGTGTGGGTGGCGTCCTTCAGGAACTGCGCGAGGTGGGCGGCGGGCACGCCGGCCTCGGCCGCGGCTTCCAACTCGGCGGCGTACCGATCGCTCTCGGCCGCGTGGTAGCCGAACCCGTCGCGCAAAAGGGCCTCGACCATGGCCGTCTCCGTCGATTGCTCCGATGTTACGTTAAGTTGCTAACGCGAAACCGGCAACTGGCCCGGCGATCAACCCGCGATCACTAGATGGCGCCTGGCTCGTAGCTGGGGCCGGTGCTGAGCGCGAGCACGCGGCTGATGGCGTTGAAATCACGGCCCGTCGCGTCGCTCCAGGCGTTGAACGCGTCCTGCACCGCGGCGAGATCCTTGCGGTTCTTCGGCGGCGCGGCCAGCACCCCGGCCTCAACCAGCGCCGCCGAGACGTCCCGCGTGGTGATGAACGCCGGCTTGCCCATCCGCCGCAGCAGTCGCATCGCGGTCTCGCCGGCGCAGCGGTTGGCGCACTTCTTCATCACCTCCAACAGCCCGATCAGGTTGGCGTCCGGCCACTCGGCGAAGAACTTGGCGGCGCTGCCGTGCTCCCGGGCCAGGTCGACCAGGAACTGGGCGTTCAAGCGCACCGAGGCGATCTTCTGGCCGTTGCGGACGATGCCGGTATCCTTCAGGTGCGCGTCGAACTCCTCCTCCGACATCGCCGCGTTCAGCGGCGGATCGAAGCCGTGGAAAGCCGTCTCGAACCCCGGCCACTTGTTGTCGATGACCCGCCAGTTGAACCCGGCCTGGAACACCGAGCGCGACATCTCCGCCAGCCAGCGATGATCCGGGGTGGCCGCGAGTTCCGCGGCGCTCTTCGGCGCATGCTCCCCGATCAGCGCCTCCAGCGCCGCGGCCCCGCCCTTCCGAGCCGTCGCCCGCTGATAGATCGCGTCAAAGCTTTGCATGCGACTTCTCCGGAGAGGTTGGAGTTACGGCGGGGCCGTTTTCTTGACCACGAACCTCACAAACCACACGAACGCGTCCCAGCCCCCCAACGATGTCATCCCGGACAAGCCGCGAAGCGGCGCCGATCCGGGACCTCCTGACTCGATGGCGCCGAGGAGGTACCGGATAGCCGCTTCGCGTCTTCACGGATGACCCGGGAAGGGGAGGTTGCCGGACTGAATCCGAGTGATCTCGGGGCCGTAGGGGAGCCGTTCGTGCTTTTCGTGAGGTTCGTTGTCCAATCTTGAATCGCCGCCGCATCCCGCTCCCTCGGGAGCGCCCATCAAAATCTAGCCTTCGCCACCCAACTAAGCTAGAAACCGCGCCCTTCGCAGCAGGCTCGTTATGACTGATCGCTGGACGCCCGCGTCTTGGAGAACTCGCACCGCCAAGCATGTGCCGGACGACTACCCGGACATGGCGGCATTGTCGCGCGTCGAGGCTGAGCTTCGCCGCATGCCGCCGCTGGTCTTCGCCGGCGAGGCGCGGCGGCTGAAGACGCTGCTGGGCCAGGTCTCGGACGGCAAGGCGTTCCTGCTGCAAGGCGGCGATTGCGCCGAGAGCTTCAAGGAGTTCTCCGCCGACAACATCCGCGACATGTTTCGCCTGATCCTGCAGATGGCGGTGATCCTGACCTTCGCCGGCGGCAAGCCGGTGGTGAAGGTGGGCCGCATGGCCGGCCAGTTCGCCAAGCCGCGCTCGGCCTCGACCGAGACCATCGACGGGGTGACCTTGCCCTCCTACCGCGGCGACAACATCAACGGCATGGAGTTCACCGAGGAGGCCCGCCGGCCCGACCCGGAGCGCCTGCTGAAGGCCTACGGGCAGTCGTCCTCGACGCTCAACCTGCTGCGCGCCTTCGCCGGCGGCGGCTACGCCGATCTCTACAACATCCACCGCTGGGTGCTGGGCTTCGTCGAAGGCTCGCCGCAGGGCGCCCGCTACCGCGAGCTGGCCGACAAGATCTCCGAGACGCTGACCTTCATGGCCGCGATCGGGGTGACGCCCGAGACCCAGCCCGATCTGCACCGGGTCGAGTTCTTCACCTGCCACGAGGCGCTGCTGCTCGGCTACGAAGAGGCCCTGACCCGCGTCGATTCCACCTCGGGCGACTGGTACGACTGTTCGGCCCACCTGATCTGGATCGGCGAACGCACCCGCCAGCTCGACGGCGCCCACGTCGAGTTCTGCAAGGGCGTGAAGAACCCGGTCGGCCTCAAGGTCGGTCCGACGCTGGAGGCGGACGAGCTGCTCCGGCTGGTGGATGCGCTCAACCCCGAGGACGAGCCCGGTAAGCTGACCCTGTATGGCCGGTTCGGGTCCGACAAGATCGGCGCGCGGCTGCCGGCGCTGATGAACGCGACGCGCCGCGAGGGCCGCCGGGTGGTCTGGGCGATCGACCCGATGCACGGCAACACCCTCGTGGCCAACAACGGCTACAAGACCCGCCCGTTCGACCGCATCCTCTCCGAAGTGAAGAGCTTCATCGAGATCGCCGACGCCGAGGGCGTGCACCCCGGGGGGGTGCACCTCGAGATGACCGGCCAGAACGTCACCGAGTGCCTCGGCGGCGCCCGCGCCCTCTCCGAAGGCGACCTCGGCGACCGCTACCACACCCACTGCGACCCCCGCCTCAACGGCGAACAGGCGCTGGAGCTGGCCTTCCTGGTCGCCGAGAAGCTGAAAGCCGACCGGATGGGCGGCCTGCAGGCGGCGGAGTGATCGGAGGGAGCCCTGCACGTTCTCGCGCCCCCTCCGTCACGACGCGCTGGTAGCGCGCCGCGCCACTTCCCCCGCATCGGCCTGCGGCCTCGCATGGGAGGAGCGAACACATTGCTCCTCCACCGTGTAGCGCAGCGAAACGGGGGAGGGGGACCGCCGGCGCAGCCGGTGGTGGAGGGGGCGCAAGCGCTCGAGAGTGTCCATGTCTGAGCCGATTGAAATCCCGAGAGATTTCGGGCGGCAGGCGTTCGGCGACGATCCCGCCAACTACGATCGCTCGCGGCCGGAATATCCCGGCTGGGTCTGGGACACGCTCGCTTTGAGTTGCGGCCTCGGGCCAGGCGTGGCGACGTTCGAGATCGGCGCTGGAACCGGCACAGCGACGCGACGACTGCTGGCGGCTGGCGCCCGGGTCACCGCGGTCGAGCCAGATACGCGGCTCGCCGCCTTTCTGCGCGCCGAGTCTGGCGGGCCTGCTCTGGAGGTGATGGGCGCCACGTTCGAGGACGTGACCCTGCCCGAAGGCGCGTTCGACCTCGGCCTTAGCGCCACGGCCTTTCACTGGCTCGACGAAGACGCCGCGCTAGCTAAGATCGCCCGGCTGCTGAGACCGGGCGGCTGGTGGGCGGCGGTGTGGAACATCTTCGGCGACGACAGCCAGCCCGACCCCTTCCACGACGCGACGACCGTGCTCTTCGAAGGGGCGCGGACCAGCCCGTCGGCGGGCCGGAAAGGCACGATCGAGTTTGGCCTGGACGCAGCGCGTCGTATTGGGGCGCTTGAGCGGACCAGCGCGTTCGATGCGATTGAGCATCGAACCAGCCGATGGCCGCTGGTGCTGACCGCCGATCAGGTTGTCGCGCTCTACGCGACCTATTCCAACGTCAACGCCCGCGCTGACCGTTCGGAATTGCTGGCCACGCTCGGCCGCGTCGCCAGCGAGCCGCCGTTCAACGACCGTGTGGTTCGCAACATGACCACCTCGCTGTTCGTCGCCCGCCGCCGCGTTTGACCGAGGGTTTGCCGGGCGACGTGACCAGAACAGCGGTGAGACGATGAGCGGCGAGACCGCGGTGGCGGCCTCGCCTGCGGCGCCGTCGACCCATTCGATCAAGGACGACCTGGTCCGGCTGGTGAAGCTCGCCGCGCCGGTGGTCGGCTCGCGCCTCGGCGTGATGACCATGGGGCTCACCGACACCATCGTCACCGGCCGCTACTCGGCCGAGCAGCTGGGCTTCCTGGCGCTCGGCTGGGCGGGCGCCAGCGTCGTGCTCGGCGCGGCGATGGGGTTGCTCTCCGGCGTGCAGGTGATGGCCTCGCGGATGATCGGGGAGGGTAAGCCCGAGCTCGCCGGCGCGGTGCTTCGGCGCGGATTGGTCTATGGCTTCTGGGTCGGCATGGCGGCTGCTGTGGCGATGAGCCTGGGCGGTCCGCCGCTGCCGGCCTCGCTCGGCATGAAGGGCAACCTTGCCGCCGGGGCGAGCGCGCCGCTGGTGATCCTGGCGCTCTCCATGCCGGCCTTCGCTATGTCGTCGGCCGCCTCGTCGTGGCTGGAGGGACTTGGCCGGGTGACGCCGCCGATGGTGCTGATGTGGATCGCCAATGCGCTCAACCTGGGCATCGACCTCGTGCTGGTGCCAGGCGGGTTCGGGCTGCATGCGATGGGCGCAGCTGGCGCGGCGGTGGCGACGTCGGCCTGCCGCGTCTTCCTCACCCTCGGTACGCTCGCCTACATCGCCCGCATGCCGGACGCGCGGCGGCTGGGCGTGTTCAAGAAGCCGGCGCGCTCGCGGCCGGCCGAGATCGAGCAGCGGCGGATCGGTTACGGCGCCGCCGCGTCCAGCTTCTTCGAGATCACCGCCTTCTCGGCGATGAGCGTGATCGCCGGCTGGATCGGCCCAATGGTGGTGGCGGCCTGGGCGGTGACGCTGAACGTGATGGCGCTGGTGTTCATGGTCCCGCTCGGCCTCTCGACCGCGGCCGGCGTGCTCGTAGGGCGAGCGTATGGCGCCAGCCGACCTGGCGAACTGCGCCAGGCCGCGGGCGTCGCCTTCGCGGTGACCGCAGCGTTCGGGATCGCGATCGGCGTCGCCATCTGGCTAAGCGCGACCACCATCGTGCCGCTCTACACCTCTGACACCGCGGTGATCGCCCTGACCGTCGCTGCGCTGATTCTCACAGGGGTGTTCTATCTGCCCGATGCGCTGCAGGTGGTGGCGGCGCAGGCGCTGCGTTCGCGGGGCGACGTGCTGGTCCCCAGCATGACCCACCTTGCCAGCTACATCGCGGTGATGCTGCCGCTGGCCTATGTGCTCGCGATCCCGATGGGCTGGGGCCTGACCGGAATCGTCGCCGCCGCGATCATCTCCGGCTACGTCTCCGCCGGCCTGCTGCTCGGCCGCTTCTGGATGCTCAGCCGACGAGACTAAGCCCCCAGCACCCAACCTTCTTCGCGCTCGGCGGTGGCCACCACGTCGGCGGCGATGTCCTTGGCGTGGCCGAACGCTTCGCCCAGCCGGCCGGCCTCGTCGAGTTTGGCGAAGTGCTCGGCGGTGGTGCGGACCTGGGCCAGGTCCTTGGCTTCGCCGGGCAGCGGCTTGATCTCCAGTAGCGACGGATAGACCTCCGCGGCCACCACATCGACGCCGGCGAGGTCAGCCTCGATGAGCGCCTTCCAGCCGGTCTCGAACGGCCAGACCTTCATCGCTTCGCCCCGCGCCAGCTTCAGCCGGCGCACCATCGGGATGCCGAGGATCGCCTGCCCGCCGACCGCGCCCTGGTAGTAGAGCTTCCAGACTGGGCTCGCGCCCTTGGCGGCGAGCTCGGCGTGGCGGAACTCGGGGATGTCGTCCGGGCCGTGAGCGCGTTGCTTCTTCGGCTGTAGCGTGGTCAGCGCGTCCTTCGGCGGCACCCCCCAGAACGGGAACGGCCCGCCGGTGAGCCGCCGGTTGATCTCCGAGCCGACCCCGAAGCGGTTGTTGGTGTTGTCGGCCTTGTCCTTCACCATCCGGTCGATCTGGTTCCAGACCGCCAGCCACGGCGGCACCTCCGCCGGCAGCTTCAGCCCGGCGGCGAGGCCGCGCGGAAAGCCGAGGTTGAAGTCGAAGCCGATCAGCGTGCGCTCGCTACGCTTGGCGCGGTCTTCCAGAACGCCAGCGATCAGCTTCTCGGCCTCGCCGCGGGTGGCCGGATTGTGCGACTCGAACGACATCCGGAAGCGCACGTCGCGCTTCAGCACGCCGACCCAAATCGAATCCGCACCGGTCGTCGGCTTCGAGGCCGCGCTCCAGTCGACGATGACATAGGCGTTGAACAGGCGGGCCACGGGGCGCTCCGAGAAATCGCCGCCATCTAGACCTTAGGCTGGGGAGGCGCCTAGGCGAGATCGGACCGATCCCGCCCTTATCGGCCGAGTTCCGTTAGCTAAGCTTCACCAGCATCTTGCCGAGGTTCTCGCCCTTGAAGAGGCCGAGGAAGGCGGCGGGCGCGTTCTCCAGACCTTCGCGGACCGTCTCGATCTGCTTGATTTTGCCAGCGGCGACCCAGCCGGCGAGGTCCTTCACGAAAGCCGCCTGCATGTCGTTGTGGCTGGAGACGATGAAGCCGCGCAGGGTCAGCTGCTTGCCGACGGTCATCATCATGCCGCGCACGCCGGCGCCCAGGTCGGTGTCGTTGTAGCTGGCGATCATGCCGCAAAGCGCGAAGCGGGCGAACGGCTTGGCGGTCATCAGCGCCGCTTCCAGGTGCGAGCCGCCTACGTTGTCGAAATAGACGTCGATGCCGCCCGGTGCGGCTCTGGCGACTGCCGCGGTCAGGTCCTTCTCGGCGCGGTAGTCGATCGCGTGGTCGACGCCGATCTCCTTCAGGAACGCCACCTTGTCCGGGCCGCCGGCCGTGCCGATCACGGTGTGGCCTTTGATCTTGGCGATCTGGCAGACAACCGAGCCCACCGCCCCGGCCGCGCCGGAGACGAACACCACGTCGCCGTCCTTGAGCTCGGCGACGCGCAGCAGCCCGGCGTAGGCGGTGAGGCCCGGCATGCCGGCCAAGCCGAGGAATGCCTGCGGCGGCAGCCCTTGAGTCTCCAGCTTCTGCACGGCCGCCGCCGGCGCGTTGAATCCCTCGCGCCAGCCGAAGAAGCTCTGCACCAGGTCGCCGGCCTTCAGCGACGGATCGTTCGAGGTGGTAACCGTGCCGACCGCGCCGCCCTGCATCGCCTCGCCGAGCTGGAACGGCGGAACGTAGCTCTCGGCGTCGTTCATCCGGCCGCGCATGTAGGGATCGACCGTCATCCAGCTGTTCTTCACCTGCACCTGGCCGGGACCGGGATCTGGCAGGTCGACCGTGGCCAGCTCGAAGTTGTCGGCTGTTGGCATGCCGTTGGGGCGGCTCTTCAGCCGGATCTCGCGGGACTGGGTCATGGTGGTTCCTCGTTGGTTGACCTTCTTTGGCGCGGCTTCCCCGGCGGTTGGCAAGCCTCCGTGGGTGGCGGCGCTCGCCCCAGGGTGCTAGGCGCGGGCCTTGGGGGTTGGCTGCGGCCAATGACGAAGGAACGAGATGAGTGAGGTCCTGCGCGCCGGCGTCATCGGCGCGGGCGTCTTCGGAGGCTACCACGCCGGCAAGTACGCCGCGTTGCCGGGCGTGACCTTGGCCGGTGTCTACGACCACCACGCCGTCCACGCTGAGGCGCTCTGCACCCGCTTCGGCGGCCGCGTCTTCGCCAGCGAGGCGGAGCTCTTAGCTTCAGTCGACATCGTCTCCGTCGCGACCCCCGCCACCGCCCATGCCGAAGCGGTCATCGCGGCGCTGGAGGCGGGCAAGCCGGTCTATGTCGAGAAGCCGGTGGCGACCTCGCCCGAGGACGCCGACCAGATCGTGCGGCTGGCGAAGGCGAGGGGGCTCGTCGCCGCGTGCGGGTTCCTCGAGCGCTCGGCGCTGAGCGCCTTAGGCCTTTTCGACATTCCAGAGCGGCCGACGCTGCTGGAGGCGGTGCGGGTCGGCCCGCCAAGCCCGCGCAACCTCGACGTCTCCGTGGTGCTCGACCTGATGATCCACGACATCGACCTCGCCCTGGCGCTCGCGTCGTCAGCCCCGCTGACGGTTGAGGTCGATGGCGCCGCGGTGACCAACCGCACGCTGGACGTGGTCGACGCCGAAGTGGAGTTCGAGGACGGTTTCATCGCCCGATTCCGCGCCTCGCGTATTCACGACGCCCGCGAACGGACCATGCGGATCGTCTATCCGTCCGGCGAGGTTCGCGTCGACTTCCTGACCCACACCTTCAGGAACACCACCCCATTTGCCCTCGACGCCGACTTCGAGGCCAAGCCCGCGGCCAAGGACGGCCTCGGCGCCAGCATCGGCGCCTTCGTCGCCGCTGTCCGCGGCGAGCGCCCAGCCCCCCTGGCCACAGTCGAGGACGGCGCCCGCGCGCTCGATCTGGCGCTGGCGGTCGAAGCCGCTATGGTCCAACAGGGCCTCGTTTGAACCCGCCATTTTCAGGAGACTTCGATGTCCAACGCCTATGATTTCTCGTTCAAGAGCATTGATGGCGCGGACCTGCCGCTCGCCTCATTCAAGGGCAAGCCGGTGCTGGTGGTGAACGTCGCCTCCAAGTGCGGACTGACCCCGCAGTATGAAGGCATGGAAGCGCTGTACCGCGACTATCGCGACAAGGGGCTGGTGGTGCTGGGCGTGCCCTGCAACCAGTTCGCCGGCCAGGAGCCGGGCACCGAAGCGGAGATTCAGGATTTCTGCGCCACCACGTTTGGGGTCGATTTCCCGATGACCGGCAAGGTCGACGTGAAGGACGGCGAACGCCATCCGTTCTACGCCTGGGCCGAAGAGAAGCTGGGGACGCCCGCGGTGCCGGTGTGGAACTTCCACAAGATCCTGATCGGCGCCGACGGCGAAGCCATCGCCGCCTTCGGCCCCCGCACTGCGCCACAGGACCCGACCGTGGTCGAGGCGGTGGAAAAGGCGCTCTAGAACCAGTCTCGCCTGCCCATCTCCGCTCTCCCCCGCGGAAGCGGGGGCCCAGGCTTTTTCTGTAACGATCGCATCCTCGGACAAAACACCTGGGTCCCCGCTTTCGCGGGGAAGAGCGGGTAGAGGCGCCATGACCCCCGAAGACATCCTCCAGCGCTTCACCCAGGCGATCGTGGCGGGTTCAGCCGATGACCTGGCTGAGCTCTACGCCGAGGACGCCGTGCATGAGTTTCCGTTCACCCACACCGACAAGACGACCTTGCATGGCCGTGAGCGAATTCGCGCCCGATACCGCGCCGCCTGGGACTCGATGCCGGCGACGGTCAGGGCCGCGAGCAACCTCATCGTCCACCGGATGGCAGAGGGCGAGACGACCGTGGCTGAGTTTGACCTCACCCTCGAGAACACCAGCACGCACCTGCAATTCGTCGCCTCCACCGTGGTGGTGATGCGGGTCCGGGACGGCGCCATCGCTCATCTGCGCGACTACACCGACAATCTGACCCTCGAGCGAGGCTTGGGCCTGCCACCCAGGCCCGCGCCATGAACCGCCTCGCCGGCAAGGTCGCGATCGTCACCGGCGCGGCGGCGCGGGGGGAGGGGATCGGCAACGGCACGGCCACAGCCATCCTGTTCGCTCGCGAAGGGGCCAAGGTGGTGCTGGTCAACCGCGGCGCCGACCGCGCCGAGGCGTTGGCGCAAACCATCCGCGCGGAGGGTGGCGAGGCGTCGGCGTTCGCCGCCGACGTCACCGATCCGGCAGACACCGAGGCCATGGCCGCCTTCGCGGTCGAGCGTTACGGCCGGCTCGACATCCTGCACAACAACGTCGGCGTCGGCGCGGGCGGAAATACGGTCACCCAGTCGCTGGACGACTGGAGCCGGCTGATCGAGACCAACCTGACTTCGGCAATGCTCTGCTGCCGCGCCGCCATCCCGCGGATGCGAGAGAGTGGCGGCGGGGCGATTATCAACGTCTCCTCCACCGCTGGGGTCGTCGGCCTCTCCGGCACGCCGGGTGCGGTCGCCTACACCGCGACCAAGGGCGGGCTGCAGGCGCTCACCCTGTCGGTCGCCGCCGACCACGCCGCCGAAGGCATCCGCGCCAACTGCCTGGTCGTTGGCACCGTCTACACCCCGCTGGTCGCCGCCCTCGGCGAGGAAGGGCGCGAGCGGCGGCGCCAGGCTGTGCCGCTGCAGACCGAGGGCACCGGCTGGGACGTCGCCCACGCCGCCGTCTTCTTCGCCAGCGACGAATCCCGCTGGGTCACTGGCGCGATGCTGGCGATCGACGGCGGTTTCCAGGCCATCCGACCATGGCCGCGGTGAGGGGCGGCTAGGCCGGCATCGGGTTCATGCCGGGTTCGGCCTTGGCCATGGCGCGCTGATAGGCGGGGCGTTGGCCGATGCGGGCGAGGTAGGCCTTCAGGTTGGGATAGTCGTCGATCGGCAGGTTGCGGAAGGCGCGGCTCGTGGTCAGGCAATAGACCATCATGATGTCGGCCGTGGTCAGGTTGCGGCCGCCGAAGAACGGGGTCTCCCCGAGCCGCGCCTCGACCATCGCCCAGCCCCGGCGGCTGCGGTCGCCCACGAACCCCGACGCCGGATTGCCCTCGCCGGCGCCGGCCAGCACCAGCTGCATCATCAGCGTGGTCATGAACGTGCCGTTCGACCAGTGGAACCAGAACAGGTGGTCGGCGAACTCGGGATCGTCCGCGCCGGGCGAGAGCCGTCCGCCGCCATACCGGCCGCAGATGTAGTCGCAGATCGCGCCGCTCTCGCCCAGCACCAGGTCGCCGTCGGTGATGACCGGGGCGATGCCCATCGGGTGCAGCGCCTTGTAGTCGCCGGGGGCGAGGCGGTTGTCGGCGCGACGGTCGTAGCGCTTGAGCTGGTAGTCGAGCTCCAGCTCCTCGCAGAGCCAGACGATCCGCTCCGATTGCGAGATACCAAGGTGATGAACCGTCAGCATGTGCGCCTTGCCCTCTGTTGCGAGCGGCGAGGCTTAGGACATCGCCGGGTGCGCAGATAGCGGTGAGCGCGTGCTGGACGCTTGCGAACGATCGTTTGAAGTCGCAACGTGGCCGAAAACAGAAGATTGGGAGCGGAACGTGGCGGTCATCGACGACGATCAGACTTACTATGACAGCATCAAGGCCCGGTTCGCCGACGCCCGCGACTTGCGGCTGAAGTACCGCCCGCAGGGGACCAGCCAGTACACCTCGGACTTCTCGGGCGCGCTGGCCAAGTACGCCATCGACCCCCACGCCGAGCCGGCGCCGGATCGCGATGCGATCGCCGACGAGGTCGAGGTGCTGTTCATCGGCGGCGGCTTCTCGGCTCTGCTGACCGCGGCCAGGCTCCGGGAGCGCGGCGTCACCAGCATCCGCATCGTCGAGCGCGGCTCCGACGTCGGCGGCACCTGGTACTGGAACCGCTACCCCGGCGCGGCCTGCGACGTGCCTGCCTACGACTACCTGCCGCTGCTCGACGAGATGAACTACGTGCCGTCGCGGTTCTACGCCAAGGGGCCGGAAATCTTCGCCCACTGCCAGGCGATCGCGCACCGCTACGACCTCTACGATCTCGCCGTCTTCCGCACCACGGTGACCCGCACCACCTGGGATGCCGCCGGCAAGCACTGGCTGGTCGAGACCGACCGCGGCGATGCGATGCGCGCCAAGTTCGTGATCTGCGCCAACGGCACGCTCTCCAAGCCCAAGCTCTCCAAGATCGCCGGCATGGAGCGTTTCGCCGGCCATTCGTTCCACACCTCGCGCTGGGACTACGCCTACACCGGCGCCGACCTGGAGCACCTCTCGGACAAGGTCGTCGGCATCATCGGCACCGGGGCCTCGGCGGTGCAGGCGATCCCCAGGCTCGGGAAGGCGGCCAAGCAGCTCTACGTTTTCCAGCGCACGCCCTCGGGCATCGACATCCGCGGTGACCGGCCGACCGATCCGGAATGGGCGGCGCGGCTACAGCCCGGCTGGCAGCAGGCGCGACGGATGAAGCACATCCGTGGCCGCGAGAGCGACGCCTCGGCCAAGGCCGAGCTCGACGCGCTGTCCCGCGAGGACAAGATCCGCCGCCAGGAGAACTCGAACATCGATCACATGATGCGCATCCACGCCCGCATCGACGAGATCGTCCAGGACCCGGCCACCGCGGCGGCGCTGAAGCCCTGGTACATGTTCATGTGCAAGCGCCCCTGCTTCGACGACGACTACCTGCCGACCTACAATCTGCCGAGCGTGCGGCTGGTCGACACCAAGGGGCAGGGGATCACCGAGATCGACGCGCAGGGGCCAGTGTTTGAGGGCCAGACCCACCCGGTCGACCTCCTGATCTACGCCACCGGGTTCGAGGTGCAGAAGACCGGCATCTACAACGAGATCCGCGGACGCGACGGCAAGGAGATCAACGAGACCTATGCCGACGGCATGCGCACCCTCTTTGGCGTCCACACCCACGGCTACCCGAACCTGTTCATCATGGGCGGCTACCAGGCCTCGTTCCAGTTCAACCTCACCTTCATGCTGCAGACCCAGGGCGACCACATCGCCGAGTGCATCAAGCTGGCCCGCGAACGCGGCGCCGACGAGATCGATGTCAGTCCGCAGACCGAGGAGTGGTGGGTGCAGGAGGTGATCGCGCACCGCGGCAAGACCAGCCGCAACGCCGACTGCACGCCTGGCTATTACAACTTCGAGGGCGAGTTCAACCGCCGCCAGGACGGCAACTACAACGGCGGTTTCCTGCAATACTTCAATCACATGCAGGATATCCGCAAGGACCTCGCCAGCCACTTCGTGTTTGGCTGAGCGGGGCCGGCGCGGCTCAGGCCTCCAGGCGGTACCCGGCTTCGCGCCAGGCCTTCATGCCGCCGTCGAGCGCCGCCACCCGCGGGAACCCGAGCTGCCGCAGGGTCTGCGCGGCCAGCGTCGAGATCTTGCCGAACTCGCAGCAGGTGACGATGCGCAAGGTGGGGTCGGGCAGGGCGTCGTTGACCCGCAGCTCGATCTGACCGCGGGGCAGATGGTGCGCGCCGGGGATGTGACCGGCCTGGAACGCGCTCTCCTCGCGAACGTCGAGCACGATCAAGTCGTTCTGTCCGCCCGAGAGTCGACGATCGAGGTCGCTCAGCGCCATGAACGGCGCCTCGGCAGCGGCCTCGGCGAGTAGCTGGCTGACGGTCTTGCCGCCGCTCATGTTGGTGCGCAGGGCCTCGGTCAGATGGGTCGGCGCCGCCAGGTTCAGCTCCCGCATCATCTGCACGAACTCGCCGCGTTCGCGCTTCTGCAGGCGCGGATTGTCCGAGAGCTCGGCGGCGATGGTGGTGTGGCTGCGGCCTTTGTAGTCGTGCGAGGGGAACACCATCAGGCCCGGATCCAGGGTGAGCAGTTTGCCGAACAGGCTGTCGAACAACTGGTTCGGATCGCCGCTCGGCAGGTCGGTGCGGCCGGTGCCGCCGATCAGCAGCGTGTCGCCGGTGAACACGCGATCCTCCGCCACCAGGCACATCGAGTCCGCGGTATGGCCGGGCGTGTGCAGGGCGCGAAGCCGCAGATTGCCAACGATCAGCATGTCGTCGTCGTCGAGGCGCAGCGTCACGTAGGGCGCGGGGCTAGCGACATGCCCGACGGCCGGCACGTGCAGCTGTTCGGCGAGCCGCTTGGCGGCGGAGAAATGATCGGCGTGGGTATGGGTGTCGATGACGTAGCGGATGTGCAGCCCAGCCTTCGACGCCAGCGCCATGTAGCGGTCGATCTGGCTGGCCTCGGGGTCGACGATCGCGCCGGAGAGCGTGGCCTCGCAGCCGATCACGTAGGACTGGCAGCCGCCCATGGCCACCTGCTCGAAGATCATTGACGCCTCCCCAGGGTTCGGCGGCATTGCGCGCCGCCGCCGCCCGGCTCGTCAAGCGCCTTGCCCAGCGCGGCCCAGCCGTACAATCTGCCGCCAGGCGCTCTGCCAGAAGCGCCGCGAGGAACGACGCCATGGATATCGCGCCCGAGATCGCCGAGATCGTTGGCGAACTGGATTTCGACCCCGACGCGCTGCACGCCAAATACCTCGCCGAGCGCGACAAGCGGCTGCGTGAGGACGGCATCGGCCAGTATGTCGAGGTGAAGGCCGAGTTCTCGCATTACGTCGACGACCCCTACGTCGAGCCAGGCTTTACCCGCGCGCCGGTATTCGACCACGTCGACTTCGCGATCATCGGCGGCGGCTTCGGTGGGCTCCTGATGGGCGCGCGGCTCCGCGAGGCCGGCTTCGAGAAGCTGCGGGTGGTCGAGAACGCCGGTGATTTCGGCGGCACCTGGTACTGGAACCGCTACCCCGGCGCGATGTGCGACGTGGAGAGCTACTGCTACCTGCCGCTGCTCGAAGAGCTCGGCTGCATGCCCAAGCACAAGTACTCGTTCGCGCCGGAAATCCTCGAGCACAGCCGCGCCATCGCCCGGCACTACCGGCTCTACGACGACGCGCTGCTGCAGACCGGCGTCACCGGCCTGGTGTGGGACGAGACCGCCAAGCACTGGATCGTCTCGACCACCCGCGGTGACCGCTTCACCGCCCAGTACGTCGCCATGGCCAACGGCCCGCTCAGCCGGCCGAAGCTGCCCGGCATTCCCGGCATCAACGAGTTCCAGGGCCACACCTTCCACACGAGCCGCTGGGACTACCGCTACACCGGCGGAGACTCGTCCGGCGGCCTCACCGGGCTGAAGGACAAGCGGGTCGGCATCATCGGCACCGGCGCGACAGCGATCCAGTGCGTGCCGCACCTGGGCGAATGGGCGAAGGAACTTTACGTCTTCCAGCGCACCCCATCGTCGGTCGACGTGCGCAATAACGCCGAGACCGACCCGGCCTGGGCGGCGTCGCTCGAGCCGGGCTGGCAGCGCCGGCGGCAGGACAATTTCAACATCCTCGTCGCCGGCGGCGATCAGGACGTCGATCTGGTCCACGACGGCTGGACCGACATCTTCCGCAATGTCACCGGCACGGCGGCCAAGCACATCGCCGAGAAGCTGGGCCGACGCCTGACCGGCCAGGAGCGCGGCGAGGTGATGGCGCTGGCCGACTATCGCAAGATGAACCAGGTGCGGGCGCGGGTGGACCAGCTGGTTCACGACCCGGCCACCGCCGCGTCGCTGAAGCCCTGGTACCGCCAGTTCTGCAAGCGGCCCTGTTTCCACGACGAATACCTGCAGACCTATAACCGGCCGAACGTCACCCTGGTCGACACGGGCGGCAACGGGGTCGAACGGCTGACCGAGCACGGCGTGGTGGCGAACGGACGCGAGTACGAGCTCGACTGCCTGATCTTCGCCACCGGCTTCGAGGTCGGCACCTCGTACACGCGGCGGGCGGGCTACGACATCGTCGGGCGCGGCGGCCAGACGCTGTCCGAGCACTGGGGCGAGGGCCTGCGCACCCTGCACGGCCTCACCAGTCACGGCTTCCCGAACTGCTTCTTCCTCGGCTTCACCCAGACCGCGATCACCATCAGCGTGCCGCAGGCGCTGCGCGAACAGTCCGATCACGTGACCTACCTGGTCAGCGAGGCCCGGCGTCGGGGCGCGGCGGCGCTGGAGCCGACCGCCGAGGGCGAAGACGCCTATGTGCAGGAAGTCCGCAGCCTCGCCCGGATGGGCCAGCGCTTCTACACCGAGTGCACGCCCGGCTATTACAACAGCGAAGGCGCCCGTGATAACCGCAGCGGCTTCTTCTCCGACATGTACGGCGCCGGCCCGCTCCGGTTCTTCGACCTGCTGGCCGAGTGGCGCGCGACGGGCGAAATGCCGGGGATCGAGCTGAGATAGGGCACTCGCGCGGATTGCGCCCCCTCCGTCATCGCCCCGAACAAGTTCGGGCCGCTGCCACCTCCCCCGTTTCGCTACGCTTCACGGTGGAGGAGCAAGACTCTCGCTCCTCCCCTGCGAGGCCGAAGGCCGATGCGGGGGAGCAACCATGTTGGGTTTGGCTTGTGGACTTGTGGACGACGGGGTCGTCCACAGGGTCCGCAAGGACAGCTGCGTGCGAAGGTTATTCGGTCATGCGGTGAGTGGCCTCCACGGCGCGCCTCGGGC
>DASXOP010000028.1:0-4031 GCA_036494265.1 Caulobacteraceae bacterium
GCCAGCAGCGCGTCGTCGAAGGCAGCGATCTGAGCCGCGGCCGGATCGCCCGCCTGAGCATGCGCCCCTGGCGCCAGCCCGATCGCCAGCAGCGCCATCGCCGCGGCGCCCGCCGCCGCCCATCGCCCAAGTCGTCCGTTCATGGCTGCCTCTTGTCGTTGTTCGCGCCGCCCCGCCATAGCGCATCGCCGCCCCGGCCTGAACACGCCCTGAACGCGGCGGCGGGGCGGGCGGTTCGGCGCGGCCGCTGGATTGCGCCCCCGCGAGCCGCTACATCCCACCCGCGCCTGGCCCGATAGCTCAGCAGGATAGAGCAGCGGTTTCCTAAACCGAAGGTCGGAGGTTCGAGTCCTCTTCGGGCTGCCAGCGCCCTTACAGCGTCGCGGTGGTGATGGCGCGGCCGAGGTCGGCGGCGCGGACCGGTTTGTGGACCACCACGTGCTCGTTGTAGGGCGGCCCGATGCCGGCCGAGCCGTAGCCGGTGGCGAAGAGGTAGGGCACGCCGCGAGCCGTGAGCAGATCGGCCACCGGGAAGGACATCGTGCCGGCGAGGTTGATGTCGAGGATGGCGACGTCGAAGTCGGACTGCTCGGCCAGTTCCAGCGCCTCGCCGAGCCGCATGGCGGTGGCGGCGATCTCGTGGCCGAGGTCGGCGACCAGGTCTTCCATGTAGAGGGCGATCATCGCCTCGTCTTCGACCAGGAACACACGCACCGCTCAGCCCTCCATCAGGCCAGAGGCACGTCGACCAGGCACTCGAAGCCCGGCCGTTCGAAGTGATATTCGACCTTTCCGTGCAGGTCGCCGGCGAGCAGGCGCTCCACCAGGCGCGAGCCGAAACCGCGGCGTTTGGGCGGCGTCACCGGCGGCCCGCCGCGTTCGCGCCAGGAGAGGCGCACGTGCTGCCCGCCGGGCGCCCGCTCGGCGGTCCAGGCGACTTCGACGCGTCCGGTCTCGCTCGACCATGCGCCATGTTTGACCGCATTGGTGGCTAGTTCGTGAAAGGCCAGCGAAAAAGCGTGCGCGGCGCGCACCGGCAGGTCGACGTCGGGGCCCGTCACCAGGCAGCGCGCCGCGTCGCCGCAGTGCGGCTGGATGGCTTCGGCGACCACGCCGCGCAAGGCAGGGCCGCTCTTGGCGTCGCCCGTCAAGAGGTCGCTGGCCCGCGCCAGCGCCTCGATCCGCGCCATCAGGGTTTCCTGGGCGTCGTCCAGGTCGGAGGCGTTACGGAAGGTCTGCGTCGCCGCCGCGGCGATCATGGCCAGGTTGTTCTTCACCCGGTGGCTGAGCTCGTGCGCGACCAGCTCCAGGTGCTCCTCGGCCTGGCGCCGCTCGGTGACGTCGCTGGCGGTGCCGAACCATTCGATGATCTGGCCCCCCTCGCCGCGGATCGGCATCGCCCGCGACAGGGTCCACCCGGTGGAGCCGTCGACGCGGCGCACGCGGTGTTCGAGCTGGAACAGGTCCTCCCGCTCAATGGCGTCGCGGATCGCTTCGAGAATGGCCGGGTGGTCTTCCGGCAAGAGGTATTCGTCGATCCAGGCGATGCTGGGCGTCTCGGTGTCGGCGATGAAGCCGCGGCCGTCGAGCGCGCGCATCTCGCGCCAGTCCGGGCTCATGCGATAAACGACGTCGGAGGTGGCGTTGACCAGGCCGCGGAAGCGCCGTTCGCTCTCGCGCAGCGCCCGCTCGGCGGAGATGTCGCGCACAATGGCGAGGATCCAGTCCTCGGCGCCGTTGATGAAGTCGGCCCGGGCCCACAGAGGCGCGCCGCTACTGGTCGCCAGGCGGAACTCACAATCGAACCGCGCCCCGAAAGTCAGCGCGCGGTAGCGCGCCTGCACCGCCTCGACATCCTCGGGATGGATGAAGCGCCAGACTGGCTGGTGATCGCTCTGCGCCGCGCCGAAACCGGTCATCCGCGCCCAGGCCGGATTGATGCGCTCGACCGCCTCGCCGCGCATCAGCAGGAAGGCGTCCTTGCTGTTCTCGTAGAACCACCACAGGGCCCTGAAGGCGCCTGAAGGGACCGACATCGTCTCGACTGGGTCGGGCATCTTGCGACTCGTGCAGACTGAGGTGGACGCTACGCCAAGTCCCAACCTTAGGTAAGGCCTGGCTGTCAGGGGAGCGCCTCCGGTCAGCCGTCGTCGATGATGGTCTTGATGCGCGCGGCCAGCTTGTCCATCGCGAACGGCTTGGAGAGGACGTGCATGCCGACCTCGCTACTGGAGATCGTCGCGTTCTCGGCATAGCCGGTGACGAACAGGACCTTCAGGTCGGGACGGGTTTGGCGCGCGAGGTCGGTCATCTGTTTGCCGTTCATCGAGCCGGGCAGGCCGACATCGGTGATCAACAGATCGATGCGGGCGTCGGACTCCAGCACCCTCAGTCCGGAAGCCGCGTCGCCCGCCTCGATCGCCTGGTAGCCGAGTTCGGCCAGCGTATCGGCGATCAGCATGCGCACGGTCGGTTCGTCGTCGACAATCAGGATGGTCTCGCCCTGCTGCGCCTTGCGCGTGTCGAGACGCTCGGCCGGTTCGTAGGCCTCGTCCGCCGGCCCGCGATGGCGGGGCAGATAAAGCTTCACCGTCGTGCCGCTGCCGACCTCGCTGTAGATGCGGACCTGACCGCCGGACTGCTTGGCGAAGCCGTAGATCATGGCCAGCCCGAGGCCCGTGCCTTTGCCCGGCTGCTTGGTGGTGAAGAAAGGGTCGAAGGCTCGCGCGGCCACTTCGGGCGTCATGCCGACGCCGGTGTCGGTGACGCACAGAGCGACGTATTGGCCAGGCGTCATCTCGCGTTCGCGAGCGGCGACGTCGTCCACCCAGGCGTTGGCGGTCTCGATGGTCAACCGGCCGCCGTCGGGCATGGCGTCGCGCGCGTTGATGGCCAGATTTAGGAGCGCGTTCTCAAGCTGGTTGGGATCGACGAAGCTGGGCCATAGGCCTACGGCCATCACCGTCTCCAGCACGACCGACGGTCCGGTGGTGCGCCGCATCAGGTCTTCCATGCCGGCCAGCAGCTTGTTGGCGTCGACGGCCTTGGGCTCCAGCGTCTGACGGCGTGCGAAGGCCAGCAGCCGGTGGGTCAGGTTGGCGGCGCGCTGCGCGGCGCCCAGCCCCGCGGTGATGTAGCGCTCGGCGTCGTTGAGCCGGCCCTGGGCGATCCGTGTGCGCAGCATCTCCAGGCTCCCGGTGACGCCGGCGAGCAGATTGTTGAAGTCGTGGGCGAGGCCGCCGGTGAGCTGGCCGACTGCTTCCATCTTCTGCGATTGGAACAGTTCCTGCTGGGCGCGTTCGAGTTCCAGTTGGGCCTGGCGGCGCTCGGTGAGGTCGCGCGTCACCTTGGCGAAGCCGATCAGTTCGCCGTTCTCGTCCCTGACCGCGTCGATCACCACGCTGGCCCAGAAGCGCGTCCCATCCTTGCGCAGGCGCCAGCCCTCGGCGACGAAACTGCCCTCTCGCCGGGCGGTCTCCAGCGCCGTCTTGGGCACGCCCATGGCGATGTCCTCCGGCGTGTAGAAGGTTGAGAAGTGGCGGCCCACGATCTCGTGGGTGTGATAGCCCTTGATCCGCTCGGCGCCGGCGTTCCAGTTGATCACGAGACCTTCGGGATCGAGCATGAAGATCGCGTAGTCGACCACCGAGCGGACCAGCCGTTCGTAGACCGATGCATCATTGAGGGCGGCGCGGATCGGATGGTCGGCTTCGGTCACACGCTCTGAACCCTTGACGTCGCTACCGCTAACCGCCGACGCATCGCCTGGTTCCACCATCGTCTCAGCTCTTCGTCTCATGCAGCGTCCAAAGGACGCCGGCCGGATCGATGAGGTCGGCGATGGTCGCGCCCCAATCCGACCGGTGCGGGGCGCGAAAGCGGACGCTATGCCGCGTGGCGACCGGCTCGATCCGCGCCCACCAGGGCGCCAGGTCGGAAACGTAGAGGTGGAGCACCGAGTTCTCGGCCCACTCGCGCTGATAGTAGTCCTGCAGGATGAACGAGCAGCTCCCCAGACTCATCTCGACAAG
>DASXOP010000029.1:0-8177 GCA_036494265.1 Caulobacteraceae bacterium
GGTCCCCCGGGCGCGGCTCGTCCACGTGCTGCCCGATCCGGCCGAGCTCGGCCGGGTGTGGACGCCGCATCTCGGCATCTGCGCCACGCCCGGCCGCTTCGGCGCTGCGCTCGAGGCGCTCGAGCCCCCGACCCATCCCACCTGGCGCGGCGCGGCCGCCGCGGCGCATGCCGAGTACCTCGCCTGGTCGGAAGCGCCGACGCCGCAGCCGGGCGCCGTCAACCTCGCGGCGATCATCATCTGGCTGCGCGAGCAGCTGCCGGCCGACGCGATGCTCACCAACGGGGCCGGCAACTTCGCCGCCTGGGTCAACCGCTTCTACCGGGCCCGCCGCTTCGGCGGGCACCTCGGGCCGAACTCCGGCTCGATGGGCTACGGCGTGCCGGCCGCCGTCGCCATGCAGCGGCTGCACCCCGGGCGCCGCGTGGTTGCGGTGAGCGGCGACGGCGACTTCCTGATGAACGGCCAGGAGTTCGCCACCGCGGTGCAATACGACCTGCCGATCGTCGTGCTGGTCTGCGACAACGGGATCTACGGCACCATCCGCATGCACCAGGAGCGCGACTACCCCGGCCGGGTTGTCGCCACCGATCTGAAGAACCCGGACTTCGCCGCCTACGCCCGCGCCTTCGGCGGCTTCGGCGCCAAGGTTGAGCGCACCGACGAGTTCGGCCCGGCGTTCGAGGCCGCGGTCGCCTCCGGGCTGCCGTCGATCCTGCATGTGAAGTTCGACGCGGACGGCATCAGTCCCACCCAGACGCTCAGCGGCATCCGGGCCCAGGCGCTGGCTCGATCATAAGAGCGTGCGTGGCGCGCCATCGGCGAGGAAACGCCTAGGCAGAACTTTGTTCGACAACTACCGTTCGTTGAAGCGTCGCTGAGCGCCATCAGGCGGGCGACGGGGAGGGCGAACATGGTCATTCCGGTCGATGGCGGGATCTACACCCGCGAGGATCTCTGGAGCCTCGATGCCTGGGATCCGACCTTGCTCTGGTACGCCAAGGCGATGGGCGCGATGTTCCAGCGCAAAATGCAGGACCCCACCGGCTGGCGTTATCAGGCCGCGATCCATGGCTACGACGAGGGCATGCCGGAGCTGCAGAACCTGCTGCAGCCGGGCGATCAGGAACCGGGTGACTCGGACACCTACTGGCGACAATGCCAGCACCACGGCTGGTTCTTCCTGCCCTGGCACCGCGGCTACCTCGGCTATTTCGAGCGGATCGTTCGCAAAGCGGTGGTCGATCTCGGCGGCCCGGCCGACTGGGCATTGCCCTACTGGAACTATAGCGACACCCAAGAGAACGCCGATGTCGCGCTTTACGTGCGGCCGGAGTTCGTCACCGACACCTTGCCGGACGGCTCGCCCAACGCTCTGTTCCAGGGGGTCTCGCGCAACAACTACAATCTGGTCGACACGCCGAAGGGCCAGGCTGCGGACTTCGGCATCGGCCCGATGGATGTGCGGCTGAAGTGCCTGACCGCGCAGCATTTCTACGACCATGCCTCGGCCTCCAGCTTCGGCGGCGGTGTCACCGCGTTCAGCCACGGCGAGGATGGGCTCGATGTCAGCGGCGGGGTCGAGAAGACGCCGCACGACAATGTGCACGGCGACCTCGGCGGCTGGATGGGCACGTTCGAGACCGCGGGGCTCGACCCGCTGTTCTGGCTGCACCACTGCAACATCGACCGGCTCTGGTCGGTCTGGGCCGCCGCGCAGAACCACGCCAACCCGACCGACGCCAAGTGGCTGAACCCGGGAGGGCAGGGATTCCCCTACAGGTTCCACGACGAGACCGGCGCCTCGAAGAGCTTCGCCCCGGCGAGCGTGCTCGATACGGCGACCTCGCCCTTCAGCTACAGGTACGAGAATGTCGACACTCCGCCGCAGGTCGCCTTCCACGCCGCCCGGCTGCAGCTGGCGGCGGCCCCGGTGAGCGCCGAACCGCCCGCTCAAGCGCCGCAGATGGCCGGTGCGTCGGACACCGGCATCGATCTCTCACCCGCCCAGGTCTCGGTCGAGCTGCCCATCCAGCCTCAAGCGCCGCGGATGAACCTCGCCGCCGCCGGCGGACCCCGGCAGGCCTACCTCAACATCGAGAACGTCACGGGCGAAGGTGCGCTGGAGACCCGCTACGTCTATCTCAACCTGCCGGACGCCACGGCGCCCGACGAGAACCTCTACGCCGGCTCGCTGCCGATGTTCGGGGTCAAGGAAATGAGCCGTAGCGCCGCGGCCAGCGGCGGCACAGGCAAGAACTTCGTGCTCAACGTCACCGACGTCGTCGCCCACTTGCAGCTGACCGGGCGGTGGAACGGCCAGGCGGTGCAGGTCTTTCTCGTCGCCAAACGCCCGCCCGACCCGGCCTCGAAGCTGACCGTCGGCCGCATCAGCCTCTACTACCGCTGAGGCGTAGGTGGAGGCGCTGACGCAGCGGACACGGGCCGATCTGAGCCAGTTCGCGGCGCGGCTGGGCTTTGCGGATCGACATGCGCCGCCCTGGCCCTGGGGCGTGATCGCGGCCAGCCTCACGGGATGGGCTTGGCTTCTCGCGGCTGGTCACGGCGACCTGGCGGGACTCTGCACCGGTACGGGCTGGGTAGGCCGCCTCGCCGCCGAGTGGCGCGCCGGGCTGTTAGCCCCGGAGCTGCTGGGCTACGCGTTGATGGCCCTGGCGATGTCGGTAGCGATGATGCTGCCGCTGACGATGGCGAGCTTGCGCTACGTCGCCGTGCGCAGCTTTCCCTGGCGCCGCGGCCGGTCGATCGGCGCCTGGCTGACCGGCTATCTGGGCCTCTGGACGCTGGCGATCCTCGCCATCTCGCTCCCTCTGATGACCCTCGCCGCTCTTGCCCGTCCGATGGTGGCGGCGGGCGCGTTCCTTTTCGCCGCCGCGTGGCAGCTGACGCCCGCCAAGCGCTGGGCGCTGCGGGCCTGCCACCGCACCCGGCCGCTGCATCCGACTGGTATCGGTGCTGACGGGTCGTGTTTCGTCTACGGCGCGCGTATCGCCGTCGCTTGCCTCGGTAGCTGCGGTCCGATGATGTTCGCCGCGACGGCCTCGCCTTGGCCGGCGCTGGCGATGACTGGCGTGTTCGCTATCGCGCTCTACGAGCGCTACCGGCCCCGCCCCCATACCGCGGCCGCCGCACTGGCGTTCACCGCCGCCGGCGGCCTGCTGGCGCTGCAGGCGGTCCTCTAAGCGAACGCGCTGGCCGCGGCCCAGTCTCGGTAAAGCTCGCTCGCTCGGCGGCAGATTGGGCCTGGCTGCAGCGGGCGATCGTCGATGCGGGTGATCGCGCTGATCTTGGCGAAGTTGCCAGACGAGAAGATCTCGTCGGCGCCCTGGAAGTCCGAATAGCGCAGCGAGGCTTCGATCACGGTCTCGCCGGCCCCGCGAAGCAGGCCGATCGTCCGCCGGCGGGTGATGCCATCCAGGAACGTGCCGTTGGGGGCCGGCGTCAGCACGACGCCGTCCTTGACCATGAACACGTTCGAATTGGCCAACTCGGCGACGTTGCCCAGCATGTCGGTCAGGAGGCAGTTGTCGAAGCCGCGCTCGGCCGCCTCGAAGAGGGCGCGGGCGTTGTTCGGGTAGAGGCAGCCGGCCTTGGCGTCGACCGGCGCGGTCTCGATGGTCGGACGGCGGAAGGGCGAGAGGGTGATGGCGAGGTCCCGCGCGCCTGGCAGCGGCGCCTCGTAGAGGCAGAGGCACCAGCGCGTGCTATCCGGGTCGAACTTCACCCCGCCGCCCAGCCCGACATCGGCCCAGTACATCGGCCGCACATAGATCGCCGCGCCGGGCGCGAACTTCTTCACCCCGTCGCGCGTCAGTCCCATCCAGGCCTCCTCGGAGACCAGCGGCTTCAGACGAAAGCGCCTCGCCGACTCGTTGACCCGCGCCAGGTGCATATCGAGGTCGGGCGCCAGGCCATCGAACACCCGTGCGCCGTCGAATACGGTCGAGCCCAGCCAGCCGCCGTGGGTGCGCGGACCCATGATCGCGACGTTGCCCTCGTGCCAGTCGCCTTCGAAGAAGGTCCAGGTCTGGGACTGCGGCAGATAGGTGGAGACGGTGGCGCTCATCGGACTCGGGTCGTTGCGGGGAGGCGAGGGGTCTTGTGCATCCTTCATGCCGCCTCGGCCATTCTCTTTGGTCTGGAACAAGGCGCGAGCTTGGCCGTTGCCCCTGCGCGCGCCTCGGGCCGGGCGTTCCACGTTGAAAGCGAGCGTTCATGCCCCTGGAAATCGCCGTCGGCCCGCAGAAGCTCGTTCTCAACCAGGGCAACGGCTTTCTGGTCACCGAGCAGGACGGCCAGATCGCCTGGCCCACCGATCAGGGCTTCTATCTCGCCGACACGCGGATGATCTCCAGCTGGCGCATCTTCGCCGACGGCCAGCCGTGGCAACTGCTGAACGCCGGCAACATCGCCTACTACGCTGCGCGCATCGTGCTCACCAACCCCAGCATCGAGAGCGAACAGGGCGAGATACCGGCCGGCACGCTTGGGCTCAGCATCGGCCGCAACCTGGCCGGCGGCCTGCACGAAGATCTCGACCTGGTGAACCACGGCCTGCGCGCCGTCGAGTTCAACCTCGAGATCGCCGCGCGCAGCGACTTCGCCGATCTGTTCGAGGTCAAGTCTGGCCACATCGTCCGCCGCGGCCGGATCGTCGGCGAGTGGCAGCCGCGCCGCCGCCGCCTGCACGCCAGCTACGTGAACGAAGACTTCCGCCGCGAGCTGACGATCACTGTGCGCAAGGCCGGCTCGCGCCCAGTCTACGCCAACGGCCGGATCAGCTTCGCGGTCCAGCTCGAGCCGGGCGAAAGCTGGCACGCCTGCCTGCACTACGACGTGTTCGACGGCGAGACCCTGGTTCAGGCGCCAAAGGCGTGCATCGACCGCGCCTTGACCTCGAAGGCTTCGCGACGCCTCGCTCAGTGGCAGGAAGGCGCGCTGAAGCTCACCAGCAGCAACGAGGAGTTCTACCGCTTCTACAGCCAGGCAGTGGACGACATGGCCTCGCTGCGGTTGCCGATCAGCGGCACCGACCATCTTGAGTTCGTGCCGGCCGGCGGCGTGCCCTGGTTTGTCGGTCTCTTCGGCCGCGACAGCCTTATCGTCTCGTTCCAGAACGCGATGGTCTATCCCGACTTCGCCCGCGGCGCCCTAGATGTGCTCGGCCGCTGGCAGGCGACCGAACGCGACGACTACCGCGACGCCGAGCCCGGCAAGATCATGCACGAGCTGCGCACCGGCGAGCTCGCCCACTTCCGGCTCATTCCGCACACGCCTTATTACGGCACCGCCGACGCCACGCCGCTCTATCTGATCGTGCTGCACAACGCCTGGCGCTGCACCGGCGACACGGCGCTGCTGGAGGCGCACCTGCCGACCGCAGAGCGATGCCTGACCTGGATCGACGACTGCGGCGACCGCGATGGCGACGGCTTCCAGGAATACCAGACGCGCTCGAAGGACGGCTACGAGAACATGGGCTGGAAGGACGCCGGCGAGGCGCTGGTCTATCCAGACGGCTCGCTGGTGAAAGGTCCCAAGGCGCTCTGCGAGCTGCAGGGCTACGTCTACGACGCCTGGCAGCGCATGGCGGAGATCTTCGACGCCGTGGGCGAGCCGGACCGCGCCAAGGCGTTGCGGGTCAAGGCAAGCCGGCTGTTCGAGAAATTCAACGAAGCTTTCTGGGATGAGGCGTCGGGCTTCTACGCCTTCTGCCTCGACGGCGAGAAGCGCCCCGTGCTCAGCGTCGCCTCCAACCCCGGTCACTTGCTCTGGTCCGGCATCGTGCCGCAGGATCGGGCGGCGCGGGTGGTGAAGCGTCTCCTGGAACCGGACATGTCCAGCGGCTGGGGCATCCGCACGCTCTCGGCCAAACACCCCGCCTACAATCCGCACTCCTACCAGAACGGCTCGGTCTGGCCGCACGACAACAGCCTGATTGCGCTTGGTTTTCGCCGCTATGGGTTCGATGCTGAAGCCTGCCAGGTGGCGCGCGATATCAGCGGCGCCGCCGGCTACTTCATGGCCCACCGCTTGCCGGAGCTTTACGCCGGCCTGCAGAAGGGGCCGACCACATTCCCGGTGCAGTACAAGGGGGCGAACGTGCCTCAGGCTTGGGCCGCCGGCTCGTGCTTCTGCCTGCTGCAGGCCATCGTCGGCTTCCAGCCGGATGCGCCGGCGGGCAAGCTCTACATCGATCCGCAGCTTCCCGACTGGTTGCCGGACCTCAAGCTCAAGGACCTCCGGCTCGGGACCGCGCTGGTCGATCTGAGCCTTTGGCGGGACGGTGCGGCGACGCTCTGGCAGGTGACCAGGGGCGATCGCGACATTGTCCAACACCGCGCCTTCGCACGCGGTCCGGCGCCGGGCACGCTTTCTGCCGAAACCTCCGCACCGCCTGTGGCCTAGGCCGGGCGATCACGATCCGGATCGGGCCGTACGCGGACGCCAGCGCTGCGCCTCGATTTGTCTAGAGATTCGCTCAATCGTGCGGCAACGGAGCGCTGTTTGCCCTGGCGAGGCGCGTCGCCGGCTCGAATGCTCATGCAACCGGCAGGTCATCAGTTCGTCACAGACATAACCGAAAACGTCCTTGGGTGCCGCGGCCACACTCGGTTGACAAACGCTGGTTGGCCGCCGAGACATCTCGACGTCCGCGCGATTTAGTGGTTTTGGGCACGCGGCAATCGGGGGTCTTATGACCGACGGCGTCATCGGCAGTTTGCGCGCCAGCCCGTTGGTTGATCGGCCGCGCATGCCTGGCAGCCCAGCCAGCGACTTCGCCGCCCAATCGCGTCACTTTCTATTCATTTCGGCTCCCTTCGGACCGTTCGCGCGTATGCTCGGTGATCAACTCATCCGATCTGGGTCTGCCTGCACCCGAGTTGTCGTCAACGGCGGCGACCTGATCGACTGGGGCGTACGCGACACGGCGTTCTATTTCGGACCTGGGCGCGGATGGCGCGACTGGCTTGAGGCGCTGATCCGCGAGCGCGTAATCACCGACGTCGTAACTTACGGCGACTCCAGCCCCTATTCGGTGACAGCGCTTAAGTTGGGCGAGGCGCTCGGGCTTCGGCTCCATGTGTTCGAGCAAGGCTATTTCCGACCGGACTGGGTCACGCTGGAAGAGGGTGGCGTCAACGCTAACTCCAGGTTGCCGCGCGATCCTCAGTGGTACCGTGACCGCGCTGATCATGCATCGGCGGGCGCCGCCGAGAAGGTCGGACGAACCACGCCCTCGGCCGTCGGCCGGATCACGCGCTACCACACGGCAATGTATTTCGGCCTGCCGATCTTTCCCCGCTACCGCGCCCCCTATCACCATCCCGCTTTCTTGCAGGCGATGGGGCACGTGTGGCGGTTTGCGACCCAGCACCTCGCCAGCGCGAAGCAGCAGCTGCGCCAAGAGGCCCTGATCGCCTCCGGCCAGACGCTTTACCTCGTCCTGCTTCAACGGCCAGGCGACAGCCAACTCTGGCGTCACTCAGATTTCGAGGACACCGAGGGTTTCCTCGGCAAGGTGGTGAGCAGTTTCGCCGCTCACGCCGACGAGAACGCCTTTCTGCTGGTCAGACCGCATCCGCTCGACCACGGCCTCGATCCGCATGAGCGGGTGCTGGCAAAGCTGGCCAGGCGCGAGGGGGTCGCCGGCAGAGTCCACTATGTCGATCACGGCAAGCTTCACGAACTGTTGCCGGCGATCAGAGGGGCGGTTTGCGTCAATTCCACCGCCGGTCTTGCAGCTGTCGAGTTCGGCTGCCCCACGGCTGTGCTTGGCCGGGCGATCTACGACATGCCTGGCCTGACCCACCAGGGCGGTCTAGACAGTTTC
The DNA here is from genome assembly GCA_036494265.1 of Caulobacteraceae bacterium. Lineage (GTDB taxonomy): Bacteria > Pseudomonadota > Alphaproteobacteria > Caulobacterales > Caulobacteraceae > Acaudatibacter. The sequence continues at coordinate 7,856 of DASXOP010000029.1, forward strand.
TGGCAGTCCGCGCAGACGCCCGACGCTTCGTTGTACACCGCCTTCCGAAACGTTCAGATGGCCACCACCCAGGTAAACGGGGCGTACGCGACGCCGCGTGGCCGCCAGCTTGCGGTGCAAGAGGCGGCGCGCCGTCTGCTGGGCGCTGATCGCGACGCGGTCAGCGTTGTTTCGGCATTCCCAAATACGGAAGAGCATCGTCGAGTAGGCTGAAATGTTCAGCCCAGGTAGGGGCTGAATAGACCGGCCCCGGCCGCCTCGCGCCGGCCGCCGCTTCGATCGCATCCGCCCACGCCGGTCCGTCGAGCGGATCGATCAACGT
>DASXOP010000030.1:0-3698 GCA_036494265.1 Caulobacteraceae bacterium
CCGCGGGAGAGATAGCCGATGCCTCCTCCGAGTGTGAGACCGGAGATGCCCGTGGTCGAGATGATCCCGCCGGTCGTCGCCAGACCGAAGGCGTGAGTTGCGTAGTTGAAGTCGCCCCACGTCGCTCCGGCATCGGCACGAGCAGTCTTGTTCCTTGGATCCACACGTACCGTGCGCATCTCCGACATGTCGATGACCAAGCCCCTGTCGTTCGTCCCGAACCCGGGTCCGCTGTGCCCGCCGCCGCGCACCGACAGATCCAGTCCGTTCTCGCGGGCGAAGTTCACGCCACCGATGACGTCGCCGACCTGCTCGGCCTTCAAGATGGCCAGCGGCCGCCGGTCGAAGATGCCGTTGTGGACCATGCGCGCCTCGTCGTAGCCCTCATCCGCGGCGCCGAGAACGCGACCGCGCACCCGGTCACGTAAGGGTTGGACCGCCTCGCTGGTCAGAGGGCTCGCTATGGCGCTGTCTGCCATTTCCTCATTCCTTCCACTCGATACGGTCAGCATGCGTGACACTAACCGGCTGCTAGACGGCCGCGCAAGAGCCTTTCGGCCGATCGCCTCCGCCCGGGAACGACGGTGGCCCTCCGGCACCGAGACGCACTTCGGCGCACAATGGCGGGACCATTGGCCAGTAGCTAGGCTGCTTGGGAGGCGTGTAGCCCTGCGGCATCGAGCGGGGCACCGGCGAGCTGCCCGCCAGAGCACTGGCCGGCACGGACTATGCGGCGGGGGTTGCGAATGCCCGCAGCGCCGACGACGCCGCCGATGATGACGAGCGCGCCGGCGACGCCGATGCCGACGCGGAACGCCTGGAGCGAGGACTGGCCCGATGCGACTGTGATCGCCGCCGCTTCGTGGGCCGGGAGGCCGGCGACCGAAGGCCGGCCGAGTGTCAGCTGCTTGGCTTGTGCGATGGCTGCGCGCCCGCGCGGGGTGAGCGGCTCGCCGGCAAGCCTGTGATCAAGTGATGAGCTGAACTGCGCCGCCACCAAGGCACCGACCGCGACCGTCGCGATCAGTCCCGCTACGCGGGCGACCGCGTTGTTCACGGCGGATCCGATTCCCGCCTCGCGCTGGTCGACGCCGGCGAGGATTGCGGCGGTCAGCGGCGCGACGGTGATCGATAGGCCCAGCGAGAAGACGAGGATTCCCGGGAGTACCTGGGTCAGGTAGTCGACCCGGACCCCGAAGCTGAGCAGCATGAGCATTCCCGCGCCGGCGATCAGTGGGCCGCCGCCCATGAACAAGCGCGGACCGAGGCGGTCGGCTAGAGCGCCGAACCTCGAAGACAGCGCGAACATGATCAGGCTTTCGGGCAACAACGCCAGCCCTGCCTTGAGCGGTGAGTATCCCGCGACCTGTTGCAGGTACAGGACGAGGAAGAAGAACAACGCCGAAAGGCCGCCGTAGAGCGCCAGCGTCTCGACGTTCCCGACCGCGAAGTTTCGGCTCTTGAACAGGTCGAGCCGCAGCATCGGGTCGGTCGCGCGCGATTCGTAGATCAGGAAGCCTGCGAACGTGAGCACGCCGCCGATCAGGGAGGCGCTCACCGCCGGGTTCGACCAGCCCAGGCGCGGCTGCTCGATCAGGGCGAACACGGCACCGCCCAGACCCAGCACGCACAGCACCGCACCAACCACGTCGACCCTCCGCCGGGTGAGGTCGAGCGCCATCCCGGCGACGGGGGCGGCGCGTCCGAGGCTGGCGGGGCGGCTTGCGGAGTCGTCGCCGCGGCCGCCGTTCCACGCCCCGGATGCCCGACCAGTCGGCGCCGCCGGGTTCGAGCGCGTCGGAGGAACCCGACGGGCTGTCAGGGAGACGCGGCGGTGTCACACCTCGCGCTTCGCCAGCGCCACCGACGTTCCTGCGCCGCGCACTTCGGCGCCCACCCTAGTTCAGCGTCCGGTGGCCATGGCGAGCGCCGCCGCGATCGCTTGCAACTGGCGCGCCTGCCAGTCCTCGAAGCTCGCCGTCGCCGGTGTCAGCGTCTCCGTGACCGTGGCAATCGGGATGCCGCGCGCGTGGGCCTGCTCGTTCAGCCGCTTCACGTCGGGCGTCGCGTTCTGGCTGTTGTAGACCCACACCTTGATCTGGCGGTTGGCGATCTGCTCGTCGGCCGTGGTCTTGTCGCCGGCGGTGGGGTCGGTGCCCTCGCTGATCGCGTCAAGGAAGCCGCTCGGTGTCAGCAGGCGCAGGCCGAGGCTCTGCGCGAGCGGTGCGAAGATGCTCTCCGACGCGCCCACCGGGACGCCCGCGTACCGCCGGCGGATCGAAGCGATCAGACCCTTGTAACGCGCCAGCCCACGCGTTTCGAAGCTCTGCCGCTGGGCGTCGAAGTAGCTGGCTTGCTTGGGCTCGAGCCGCTTGTAGTCCTGGGTAATGGCGTTGATCACCTGCTGGACGTTGGGTGGCGAGTACCAGCGGTGCGGGTTGCCTCCCGTCTTGATGCCGACGAGATCACCGACGTTCAGCACCGCGCGGCCGCTCACCGGGTTGGCCGCCAGCAGCTTGTCCGCCCAGGCGTCGTACCCGATCCCGTTCACGATCGCGACGCGGGCGCCGGCCAACGTACGGGCGTCACCCGGAGTCGGCTCGTAGTCATGCGGGTCGGTCGCCGGGTTCGTGATGATGCTGGTCACCTGCACCTTGTCGCCGCCGAGCTGCGCCGCGATGCTGCCCCAGAAGTTCTCCGCAGCAACCACCTGCAGCCTGCCCGAAGCACCACCGCTCGACGCCGAGCCCGCCGCCCCGCAACCAGCCAGCAGCAAGCACAGCGCCACCGGCACCAGCGTCCGCCACCTGCGTCGGCGCGCCACCATGCCCCAACCCTCCTTGCTCGTGAACCTCATCGACGCGCAGCATACATGAGAATAAGACTGATTCTCATTATCGCCTGGGTTGAAGCGGACGCCAAGGCGAGTTCGGGACCGGCTAGGCGCTTCGCGTGCGCGCGCTAACGACTCGTCGCGACGGCTGGCGCAGCAGGATGCGGCGCTGGCGGAGCGGATGACCCGCTGAAGCGGACCGAGGAGACAAGCAAGGCCACCACGGCGAGCGTGATGGTGATCGCCCGCAGGCGCCGCGGGGTGAGCCACGCCCAGCCCTGGGCGCGCAGCCAAGTGCGCGTCCCGGAGGCGGCTGCGATCGCGGTAGCGGCACAGGCCGAGCACATACGACCAGATTACCCGTGAAAAGGCGGCCCGGACGCGTCGAACCGATGGAACCCGCGTCGTTCTGCCGAGCGCGACAGTAGCCTGCCACCGCCGTGGCGCTTCGATCCCGTGGCCGCCCGCAGGACCTGGCCGCCGTCCGCGAGTCCGGCCGCTTCGCATCCGCGTGGTCGCGACAGCGAAGGCTGTGGCACAGCCGCGCCGGGCGAGCGGTGATCCTCGTGCTCGCCGGCATGTTCCTGCTAACCGCCATCGGGCTGGCGTTGCTGTGGCCCGGTGGACGACCTCACTTCCGCGGTGCCGTGGACGCCTCGGCGGCCCAACAAGCCACCGTCCTCGCCGTCTTTCCACGCACCTGTCCGGTCGAGACCCATCCCGGCTGCAAGCAGGTGAACCTGCGCCTCACCAGCGGACCAGGGAGCGGCAAGCTCACCTTCCTCATGATGCCCGGCGACGAAGCCGTGCCCACCGTCGGCGCAGGCGACGACATCTCGGTCCTGCGCAACAACGAATCGCTGCT
>DASXOP010000031.1:0-4599 GCA_036494265.1 Caulobacteraceae bacterium
CGCCAGGGCCGGCTGCTGCTGTTCGAAGCCGACACCGCCATGATCGTCCACGACATGGATCCGCCCGACCTCTATCCCTACAAGGGTCCGGCGATGCAGCGGCTGTTCGCCGCATTCCAGGCTTCGGTAGAGCGGCGCGCCGCCTGAATCTTACGTAAAGTCAACGTATTCGGGGCTGGCGCCGGGTATCGGGCGCCCCTATGCATGGCGTGGGGACGAGAGACAATCTGGAGGCCGGCAGCGCCGACCTATGACCGAACTCGCTGAATTCGACACGCTTGTCAGCGGCCCTGCGCCGCCGGCCGACATTGTGACGGCGCCACGCGCCAAGCTCGGTTTCGGCACGCTGGCCTTCTACGGCGCGGGCGCGCTGGTGGAGAACGCCACGACGCCGGTCCTGGCGCTGCTGCTCTTCTATCTCAGCGCGCTTTGCGGCCTCTCCGCGCCGGAGGCCGGGCTGATCGCCGGCCTGACCCTGGTGGTCGACGCGTGCTGCGACCCGCTGGTGGGCTCGATCTCCGACAACAGCCGATCGCGGCATGGCCGGCGTCATCCTTTCATGCTGCTGGCGCTGGTCCCAATCGCTCTCGCGATCGGGCTGCTGTTCTCGGCCCCGGCGGGGCTCAGCGGCGGCGCCCTGTTCGTATTCGCGCTGGTGATCCTGTTCGCCGCCCGCATCGCGCTGTCGTTCTTCATCGTCCCCTACACCGGCCTGGGCGCGGAACTTTCCGACGACTACGCCGAACGCTCGACCATTGTCGCCTCGCGGGTCGTTTTCAGCCTGGCCGTGGGCCTGGTCATGGCCATCCTGTCGTCGGTTGTGTTCCTGGGCGGACCACACGGTCAGTACTACCGGCCGGGGTACACCGGGCTTGCCTGGTGCGCCGCCGCGATCGCGCTGGTCGGCGGCCTGGTCAGCACATTGGGCACGCTGGGGGCGCGGGGTCGTCTGCATCAGGCGCCGACAGACCAGCGCCGCAGCCTCGCGGATTTCCCGGTCGAGCTGGTCGAGTGCTTCCGCAATCGCTCGTTCCGCTGGCTCTTCATCACCTGCTGGATTTTCTTCGTCTCCGCCGGCGTCGCCGGCGCGCTGACGCTCTACGCCAATTCCTATTTCTGGCATCTGTTCGGCCGTCAGCTGCTGCCGCTGGGGCTGGTGGCCTTGCCCGGCGGGCTCTTTGGCGTGTTCGTCGCCGGCGCGATCGCCAGGCGGGTCGAGAAGCGCACGGCGGCGATGATTGGCTTGGGCTTGATCGCCGCCGGTCAAGGGCTGCCCGTGACCCTGCGGCTCACGGGGCTCATCCCGCTCAGTGCGGGGATCGTTGTTCTCTGCGTGGCCACGGCCGTGGCGATCTGCGGCTCGGCGATCGCGCTGATTGGCTTCCAGTCGATGATGGCCGACGCGGCCGACGAGCATGAGCACATGTTCTTCGCGCGGCGCGAAGGCCTCTACTTCGCCGGCATCACCACCTCGGCCAAGGCCTCCAGCGGCATCGGCGCTTTCATCGCCGGCATCGCGCTGAAGCTGATCGGATTCCCCGCAGGCTCGGCGGCTGCCGGCGCTGCCGCGCACATTCCGCCGGACACGATCCGCAACCTTGGGCTGGTCTATGGACCGGGCGCGGCGATCTGCACGATCATCGCCATCTGCATCCTCTTCGGCTACCGCCTCGACCGCGCCGGCCACGCCCGCATCCGCGGTGAACTCGACCAGCGGCGCGCCGCGACGTAGGTGCATTGACGCGCTCTATCGGCGGCATGAGATCAATCGATTGGACCCATGAGGTCCGCCGGGTCTAAGGCATGGGTCGCAACCACCCACGAGGATCCGACATGCCGCTCGCTTCCAGCAAGACGATGCAGAACCTGAAGGACGCCTTCGCTGGCGAGAGCCAGGCGAACCGTCGCTATCTCTATTTCGCGCAGAAGGCCGACGTGGAAGGCTACAACGACGTCGCCGTCGTGTTCCGCTCCACCGCCGAGGGTGAGACCGGCCACGCTCACGGCCACCTCGAGTTCCTCGAGGAAGTCGGCGACCCGGCCACCGGCCTGCCGATCGGCCCCACCGGCAGCAATCTCAAGGCCGCCATCGCCGGCGAGACCCACGAGTACACCGACATGTACCCCGGCATGGCCCGCACCGCGCGCGACGAAGGCTTCGAGGAGATCGCCGACTGGTTCGAGACCCTGGCCAAGGCTGAGAAGTCCCACGCCGGCCGCTTCCAGCGCGCGCTGGATACGCTGGACTAGCGCTGAACCCGCTACCTTCTCCCCTTGCGGGAGAAGGTGGCCCCGAAGGGGTCGGATGAGGGGTCGACGATACGCCTGCCGGTAGCGCCGGCCAGGCAAACCCGCAGATTCGCGCGACCCCTCATCCGTCAGCTTCGCTGACACCTTCTCCCGCAAGGGGAGAAGGGATTGGAAATCATGCCCGACACCCCACCCAAAGAAGGTTCGCTTGAAGCGCCGTTCCGGCATCCGCTGGCGTGGCGCGACGACGATTTCTACGACCTCGGCAAGGTCGAGGCCGAGATGGAGCGGGTGTTCGAGATCTGTCACGGCTGCCGGCGCTGCTTCAATCTCTGCGACTCGTTCCCGCGCCTGTTCGACCTGATCGACAATGGGCCGACCGGCGAGATCGACGGTGTCGACAAGGCCGACTACGGCAAGGTCACTGAAGCCTGCACGCTCTGCGACATGTGCTTCATGACCAAATGCCCCTACGTGCCGCCGCACGAGTGGGCGGTGGATTTCCCCCACCTGCTGCTTCGCCATCGCGCCGCGAAGCGCAAGGCCGAGGGCGGCGAAGTGGTCCGCGAACAGCTGGGCGAGACCGATCGTAACGGCAAGCTGGCCAAGCCCGTCGCCGGCCTCGCCAACTGGGCCAGCGCCAAGGGCAACAACCTGACCCGACCGGCGATGGCAGCGACGCTCGGCATCGACCGCAATGCGCGGCTGCCGAAATACCACTCGAAGACCGCGATGGACCGCGCCCGCAATGCGCCGGCCCCCGATCCCGCCGGCCCGGCGTTCGGCAAGCGCAAGGCGGTCGTCTATGCGACCTGCTTCGCCGAGTACAACCAGCCCTCCACCGCCGAGGCGGCGCTGGCGGTGCTGGCAAGGCAAGGCGTCGATGCCAAGCTGGTCTACCCGGTCTGTTGCGGCATGCCGCAGCTGGAAGCCGGCGATCTCGCCGAGGTGGCCAACCGCGCAACGAAAGTCGCCGCTGAACTCGGCCCCTGGATCGCCGATGGCTGGGATGTGGTGACGCTCACCGCCAGCTGCGGCCTGATGATGAAGTTCGAGTGGCCGCTGATCCTGCCTGAAAGCGAGGCGGTGAAAGCGCTGTCCGGCGCCACCCGCGACATCTGCGAATACGTGGTGCAGCTCGCCAAGGCGCATGGCCTCGCCGAGGGCCTGAGTCCCGTCGCCGGCGGCGTCACCGTGCACAGCGCCTGTCACGCCCGGGCGCAGAACATGGGCGCCAAGTCGGCGGAGATGCTGCGGCTGATTCCGGACACCAAGATCGATGTGGTGGAGCGCTGCTCGGGCCACGGCGGGACCTTCGGGGTGATGAAGGGCACGCACGCCATCGCCGTAAAGGTGGGCAAGCCCGCCGCAAGGCAGGTCGCTGGCAAAGCCAACGAGACGCTGTGCTCGGACTGCCCGCTGGCCTGCAAGCACCTGGGCGAACTGGTCAGCGCCGACCTGGCCGAGGGCGCCGCGCCGCCGCGCGAAGCCCACCCGATCGAAGTGCTGGCCCGCGCCTACGGGCTCTAGGAGGTCATTCCATGTCGCCAGCCCAACGCCAGATCACCGCCGCCGACATCAAGCCCGACGCTGTCTTCGGCGCCGAGCGCAAGGCGCGTCGCGCCGCGTTGTTGCCGGCGAAACGCCTTCGCCGCGTGCCGCTCGGCCCCTGGTGCACCGCTTATTTCGAGAGCTTCGAGACCATGCTCTTCCAGGTGCAGGAGATGCTGCTGATCGAGAAGGGCGGGGCCGCGCAACTGGCCGACGAGTTGGCCGCTTACAACCCGATGATCCCGCAGGGCGCCGAGCTGACCGCCACGGTGATGTTCGAGATCGACGATCCAGACCGCCGCGCCCGCGTGCTGGCCGAACTGGGCGGTGTCGAGGACCACTTCTATCTTGAGGTGGGCGGCGAACGTTCCGCCGCGGTGCAGGAAGGCGACATCGAGCGCACCCGCGACGACGGCAAGACCTCGTCCGTGCACTTCCTCCATTTCCCGCTGACCCCGGCGCAGGTCGCGGCGGTGAAGACGCCTGGCGCGCGCCTGATCTTCGGCTGCGACCACCCCCGCTACGCGCACATGGCGCAGCTATCGGATGAGACCCGCGCCGAGTTGGCCCGCGACCTCGCCTGAGCCCCTCCCTCCCCTTCATGAGGAAGGCAGACCGCGAAGCGGTCGGGTGGGGGAGTCAGATGCAGCGCGCGGACGCTATCAGAACGTTCATTGACGCGTCGGACATTCCCACCCGGCCGTCGCTCCGCGACGTCCTACACTCCCCATGAAAGGGAGGGAGGGCTATGGAGCGCCCATGACCACCTGGGGATATGGCCTTTGGGCCTTCTGCGCC
>DASXOP010000032.1:0-36015 GCA_036494265.1 Caulobacteraceae bacterium
CTGCGTCAACATCCTGGGCGGCGACCAGGAAATCGTCTGTCGCGCGTTCGCGGTCAGCGGTGGCGACAAGTTCGCCGAGTTGTCGTGGCGGCCGGCAAGCTCCGGGTCGCCGATCCTTGACGGCGTACTCGCCTGGATCGACTGTGACCTTGAAGTCATCCACGAGGCGGGCGACCACTACATCGTGATCGGTCGAGTGCGCGACCTCGAGTCCAGTGGCGACACCCTCCCGCTGGTCTTTTTTCAAGGTGGTTACGGGCGGTTCTCTTCGATGTCGCTCGCCGCTTGGGAGAGCGCGTCCATCAGCGTGAGCCGCAGAGCCGGCTCCAGCGCCAGCAGGAGCCGCTCGGCGGCGACCTGCACCTCCAGCCCGCCGACTTCGGCGGCCCGGGTCAGGTCCTCACGGAGAGAGGCGATCAGCGGCGTGATGTCCATGGCGGCATCTGACACCATTTTGGTGTCACGACATCATTAAATCGCCGTCATCTTGGCGCCGCAGCCCGCATGGATTAGCGCGGACGTCGTTCGCCTAAGATAGATTGGGGCGCGCAAGACGGCCGCAAGAGCCAAGCGCCACTTTAGAGGTTTCATGGGACACGGGATCACGCGGCTCGATCGGATGTTGGCCGGCGAGCAACTGCGCGCGCCGTGCGGCGAGTTCCTGGAGCTGCCGGTTCCCGACGGCTACGAGACGGGGCGCACCTGGTACGACTGGGAGATCGACCGCAGGCTGCTGAATTCGCGCGGGTTCCTGTTCGGCGGCCACATCGCCGCGCTGGCCGATGACATGGCCTGCTATACGGCGCTGACCGTGCTGCCGGACGGCTCGAGCGCCGTGACATCGGACCTGCGCGTCTCCTACTTCCGTCCGGTGCACCCCGACGACGGCACGCTGCACATGGAAGGCCGGGTGGTGAACCAGAGCCGCAGCAACTGCCACGTCGAGTGCGAACTCACCCGCAAATCCGACGGCAAGCTGATCGCCAAGGCCTCTGCCATCGTGACGCCCGGCGCGCCGCCGACGGCTTGATCCGAATGTTGAATTCGTGGCCGCGGGTACGATTCAGTGGGTCCGCGCCGCGCGTCCTAAGCGCCGGCAGCCGCGAATATCTTGTTGCAGAGGGCGCCGAGCGCTTGCTGCGTCGCGCCGCTGTCGCCAGGCGCCTGGATGTCGCACAGCAGATTGTTCTTCGTCGCGTTTATCTCATGCAGTTCCGGCGTCCACGCGGCCTTGTCGCCGACACCGGCAAGCGGCGTGGCGGCGACATTTTCGCCGCCGGACAGGACCGTGCGCACGGTGAGGTCTCCCTGTCCCGGCCGCAACGAAACCGTGACGCCGAAGGTCTCACCGCTCGATTCGAACTTGCATGACTGCGGGTCGCCGGGGAGGGGGCCGACGGTGATCGGGCCAGTCATCACCGCCGATAGATCGGCCGCTGTCAGCAGCTTGCGATCGCAGGCGCTGCCTGCCGGTTGCGACGTGCTCGCGACCGCTCCGCTTGCGCCGCCGGGCGCCGCCGGCGACGAGCCGTTGTCGGCTGCGGGTTTCGAGCATGCCGCCAGCGCGATGAGCACGACGACGACTGTATGGAGTTTCACGGCGTAGGCCTCGCGTGGAGAAGATATTTCGACCGCTCGTTGTAGAGCACGAACGGGGGAAATCCATCCGGCCCGAATGTCATCCAGACCTTGGTATCAGGCCCGCATCGCCGCCCGCCGCAACGCCTGCGGAGGCTGGCCGAAAGCGCGCAGGAAGGCGCGGCGCATCCGCTCCGGGTCGCCGAATCCGACCAGGGCGGCGATGCGGTCGATCGGATCGCCGCCGGCCTCGATCCGCTCGCGGGCGGCCTCGACCCGCAGCCGCTCGATCGCCTTGGCCGGCGTCACCCCGGTCTCGGCGGTGAACGAGCGGGCGAAGTGGCGCGGGCTCATCGCGGCGCGGTCGGCGAGGCGCTCGACGCCGAGCGGCTCGGCCAACCGCTCCCGCGCCCAGCCGAGCACGGCCCCAAAGCGGGTATCCGGCCGCTCCAGCTCCAGCAAGGCGGAGAACTGCGACTGGCCGCCGGGCCGGCGGCGATAGACCACCAGCTGCTGGGCGGTCTTCTTGGCGATCTCCTCGCCGAGGTCGTGGGCGATCATCGCCAGCGAAAGGTCGATCCCGGCGGTGATCCCGGCCGAGGTCCAGACCGGTCCGTCGCGGACGAAGATGCGGTCGGGCTCGAGCCGGCTGGTCGGGAAGCGGCGGGCGAAGTCGTCCGTGCGCGACCAGTGGGTGGTGACCCGCCGCCCCTCCAGCAGCCCGGCGGCGGCCAGCAGGAAGGCGCCCGAGCAGACGCTGGCGATGCGGCCTGCCCGCGGTGCGGCGGCGCGGATGAAGTCCAGCATAGCCGGGTCGTACGACGCCGCCCGCGTGCCATCGCCGCCGGCGACCATCAGCGTGTCGAACCCCTGCGTCGGGTCGGCCGCCACCGCGCCCATGGTGACGCCGGACGAGCTGCGCACCTGGCCGGCTTCCGCGGCCAGCACCTCGATCGTGTAGGCGCCGTTGCCATAGCGACCGGCGATCTCGAACGCGCCGATCGGGCCGGCGGCGTCGAGCAGCTGGAACTGCGGGAAGATCAGCAGGCCGAGGCGATGCGGCATGGCGCTAAACGAGGGAAGATTGTCATTTCAGCCGCAAGCTAGGCCGGGCATAGAGGCTGCGTCAAATAGAGGAACCGCAATCATGGCCGACGCCCCGTTCGTGATCGTCACGGCGATCTACCCAGGCATGACCCAGCTCGACTTCACCGCCCCGCACACGGTGTTCAGCCGCATCCCGGGCGCAGAGACGATCGTCGCCTCCGAGCCAGGCGGGCCGATCGAGTCGGACGGCGGCCTCACCTTCGCGGGCACGAAGCGCATGGCCGACATCGAGCGCTGCGACCTGATCTTCTTCCCCGGCGGCTTCGCGGCGACCGAGGTGGCCGGCGATCCGGCGTTCATGGCTGAGGCGCGGCGGCTGGCGGCGGGGGCGAAGTACCTCACCTCGGTCTGCACCGGCTCGATCATCCTGGCCGCCACCGGGCTGCTGAAGGGCCGCCGCGCCGCCTGCCACTGGGCCTGGCGCGAGATGCTGCCGCTATTCGGGGTGATCCCGGACGAGTCTCGCGTAGCCAGGGACGGGAACATCATCACCGGCGGCGGCGTCACCGCCGGCATCGACTTCGCGCTGACCGTCGCGGCCGAGCTCGCCGACGAGACCTTCGCCCAGGCGCTGCAGCTGAACCTCGAATACGCCCCGGCCCCGCCCTTCAACGCCGGCCGCCCAGAGATCGCCCCTCCGGAGATCCTGGCGCTGGTGAAGTCACGGATGGCGACGACGTTTCCGGCAAGGCTGGCGCAAGCGAAGGCCGCGGCAGCGCTCGTGCCGTAACGCCCCGCCTAACAGCCCTGCCCCTCTTGGGGAGGGCAGACCGCGCAGCGGTCGGGTGGGGCTGTACGACGCCGCGCCCCTCTCGCAGAACTAGCGTTGACGCGTCAGACACCCCCACCTGTCGTCGCTGTGCGACGCCACCCTCCCCAGGAGGGGAGGGATGCGACAGGAGCGCTACCGCACTTGGCCGCAGAAGCGCTGGATCCGGGTGCAGGCGTCCTCCAGCACCGCGTTCGAGGTCGCGTAGCTGATGCGGAAGTGGGGCGAGAGGCCGAAGGCCGCGCCGAACACCACCGAGACACCCTCGGTCTCCAGCAGCTCCACGGCGAAGTCCTCGTCTGAGCCGATCGGTTTGCCGCTGGGCGCGGTCTTGCCGATCAGGCCGGCGACCGATGGATAGACGTAGAACGCGCCTTCCGGCGTCGGGCAGCGCATACCGCTGGCCTGGTTCAGCATCGAGACCACCAGGTCGCGGCGGTCCTCGAACAGCTTCGCGTTCGGCTTGATGAAGTCCTGCGGCCCGTTCAGCGCCTCGACCGCCGCCCACTGCGAAATCGACGACGGGTTGGAGGTGGTCTGGCTCATGACCTTGGCCATCGCCTTGATCAGCGGCTCTGGTCCGGCGGCGTAGCCGATCCGCCAGCCGGTCATGGCGTAGGCCTTGGAGACCCCATTCATGGTCAGCGTGCGGTCGTAGAGCGCCGGCTCGACCTGGGCGATGGTCCAGAACTCGAAATCGCCAAAGACCAGGTGCTCGTACATGTCGTCGGTCAGGATCCAGACCTGCGGGTGACGCAGCAGCACGTCGGCCAGCGCCCGGAGTTCGGCCTTGGTGTAGGCCGCGCCGGAGGGGTTGGACGGCGAGTTGAGGATCAGCCAGCGGGTCTTCGGCGTGATCGCCGCTTCCAGGTCGGCGGCCTGGACCTTGAAGCCGGTCTCGGTGCTGGTCGGCACGAACCGCGGCTCGCCGCCGGCCAGCAGCACCATGTCCGGGTAGCTGACCCAGTAGGGGCGCGGGATCACCACTTCGTCGCCGGGATTCAGGCTGGCGACCATGGCGTTGTAGATCACCGGCTTGCCGCCCGGCGACACGTTCACCTGCGAGGGCCTGTAGGTCAGGCCGTTCTCGCGGCCGAACTTGGCGCAGATCGCCGCCTTCAGTTCGGGGATCCCGTCGACGTTGGTGTACTTGGTCTTGCCGTCGCGGATGGCCTTGATCGCGGCTTCCTTGATGTTGTCCGGCGTGTCGAAGTCGGGCTCGCCCGCAGCCAGCGAGATCACGTCCTTGCCCGCCGCTTTCAGGTCGCGCCCTTTCGCATCCGCCGCCAAGGTGGCGGAAGGCTTGATGCGGGCCAGGGCGGCCGATTCGGCGAACATGATCTCTCTCCTTGCGGCAAACGGCCGGCTGTTTACGCGGGGCGCTCCCTTGGAGCAACATGAGCGGGTGGGGAAGGCGACGTTTCAGGCCGCAGCGATGCAAGGGCGCCGATTGATCGCGATCTGTGTCGCCGTCGCGATGTTGGCGGCGAACCCCGCCGCCGCCGCCGCGCCGTTCTTCAAAGCCGGCGACCCTGTGGCTGGCCACCGGGGAATGACCTACCTCGACCTGGTGAAACTTGCCGTGCCAAGCCTGGCGCCGAGCGCTGGGGATGACGCGATCTACGGGCGCCTGAAGGCTATGCCGCGCCACCTCGGCGGCCGTGAGTACGACGGCGATGGCATGCCCGATCCGGTGACGCTCGGCGAGATCGAGGCGCAGCGGATCAAGATCGGCGGCAAGCGGCGCATCGCGGTGCTCGCCGACCTCGGCGAGGTTCCAGGACGCGTCGAGGGCCTGGCGCTCTTGATGCTCATCACCGACGAGGCCCGGCCCAGGCTGCTCGACGCCGCGAACGTGGGCGTCGACAAGGACACGGTGTTCGCAGAGCGCGGCCCGCTGGCGCTCGGCCCCGGCGACGACGCGCTGGTCACCTACAGCGAGCACGACGACGCCGACCTCAGCATGGGCGGCTACGTGCTGATCCAGACCGCGGGCGACCGCCTGCGGCTGATCCAGATCATCCCGGTGACCTCGGTGCGGATGTGCAGCTGGGAAAACATCGAGGACGCCCACTTCGCCGCGACGCCGGACCCGGGGCGCCCGTACTCGAAGATCACCGTCTCTGTACGCGCCGCCTTCAAGCGGACCCACGAAGACGGTTGCTCCGATACGCCGCCGAAGACGCACGCCCAGACGTTCAGCGCGTCGTTCGACTGGAACCCGGCGCATCGCCGCTTCGAGACCGCGTCTGGCGAGCTGAAGCGCCTCGACGCCTTCAACACCTTCGCCTTCAAGTAATTCGAACAGGGAGACGGCGCATGGAAGAGCTCAACGGCAAGGTCGCCTTCATCACCGGCGGCGCCAGCGGCATCGGGCTATCGATGGCCGAAGCGTTCGGCCGCGAGGGCATGTCGGTGATGCTCGCCGACATCGAGGCGGCGGCGCTGGAGCGCGCTCTGACCGGCCTGCGCGAACAGCAGATCAAGGCCGAGGGGGTCATCGTCGACGTCGCCAGCCGCGAGGCCGTGCGCGCCGCCGCTGAGGCCACCATCGCCGCGTTCGGCAAGGTGCATGTGGTCTGCAACAACGCCGGCGTCGGCGCGGGCGGCCCACTCGGCGTCGTCGCGCCCAGCGACTGGGACTGGGTGATCGACGTGAACCTCAAGGGCGTCGTCTACGGCGTCGAGGTGTTCGCGCCCCTGATCGAGGCGCACGGGGAAGGCGGCCACTTCGTCAACACCGCCTCGCTCGCCGGCATGGTCAGCCCCCCCGGGATGGAGCCCTACTGCGCCACCAAGTTCGCGGTGGTGGCGATGAGCGAGGGCTGGGCGCAGCAGTTGGCGGCGAAAAACATCGGCGTTTCCGTACTTTGCCCCGGCTATGTGAAGACCCGGATCAACGAGAGCCGCCGCAATCGCCCGGCCGCCTACGGCCCCGACGAGCGCAGCCCTCCGCCGGCTGGCGCGCCGCCCTCGCCGGTGCTCTCGGGCATCGACGTTGCGCCGGTCGGCCGCCGCGTGGTCGAGGCAGTGAAGGCGAACGAGCTCTACATTTTCACCCACCCCGGCTCGAAAGCGAACGTCGCCGCCCGCTTCGAACGCATCCTCGCCGCCTTCGACGCCGCCGAAGCCAGCCTGGCCCTGGCCGACATTCCGAGGAGCCAGGGCAACGTGCCCGCGAACGGGTAGGCCGCCTGGGCGACGCCGCCTATAAGCCCCGCCCGTGCGCCGGCTGATCGACTTCGTAACCAACATGGACGCCAAGGCGTGGCGGTCGCTCGCCGTGTCGTTCGTGCTGTTCGGCGGGGTGGGGTGCGTCTTCCTGCTGGGGGCGCCGGCGCTGGGGCTGACCGGCAAGGCCGGGGTCGAGCACTGGCTGGCGCTGGCGAAAGGACCCTGGGCGCTACCGATCGCGGTGGCGGCGTTCGCGATCCTGGCCTTCCTCGGCGCGCCGCAGGTGGTGCTCATCGCCGCGGCGGCGGTGGTGTTCGGACCGTGGACGGGGTCGCTCTACAGCTGGATCGGCACCTTCGTCTCGGCGCTGATTGGGTTCGAGCTTGGGCGGGTCTTTGGCGGCGGGCTGATCCGCGATCTTAAGAGCCCCGGCGTCGAGCGGTTCATGGCGCTGATCGGCCGCAATGGGTTCATGGCCAGCCTGATCATTCGGCTCGTGCCGGCCGCGCCCTTCATCGTCGTCAACATGGCGGCGGGGACCGCCAGCGTCAGCCGCCGCGACTTCGCGCTCGGGACCGCCATCGGCATCCTGCCGAAGATCCTGCTGACCGCCTTCGCCGGCGGCACTGTGACCGCGGCGTTCAACGGTGGTGGCTGGACGCAGTTCGCCCTGCTGGGATTGGCGGTGGCGATCTGGGTCAGCTCGGCGTGGCTGGCGCGTCGGTGGCTGCGGCGGCGCGAGGCGGCGGCGATGGGCGATCCTCCGAGCGCGGGCTGACCCAGACACAGTTCGGCGGCCACGCCTGGGGAAAGACGCGGCCGCCGCCGTCTAGCCTGGACAACTTAGATTAGTTGCAGAGCTGGACCTGCTGGTAAGTCACCCGGCCGTAGGGTCCGCGGACCGCTTCGGTCTGCCAACCGCATTGGCCGTAGTCGTAGCCATAAGCCGCGGGTTGGTCGTAGGCGGCGTCGTGGCTGCTGGCCAAAGCCGCCCCGGCGATCAGGCCGAAGAGCCCGAAGGCCAGAGCCGCGCCGCCGCGATCGTCGCGCCAGCCGTTGTTGTCGCCGCCGCGGAAGCCGTTGTTGTGCTGCACGGCCAGAAGCTGGCGGCCGCCGTTAGAGTGGCCGAAGCCCATCGGCTGGGCCGAAGCGGCGAGGGGGGCGGCGGCCATCAGCAGGGCCGCGGCGCTCACGAAAAACTTCTTCATGGTCAATTCTCCTTCTGCGAGCTCTTGAGGGACCGTCCCTTCCCACTCGCGATGACGGGAGAATGCGCCGCGCTGCCTGAACGCGGCCGGAGCGGCGCCGTTATCCGCGGTTCACGCGAGGCTGGTGACCGCCGTCACGGCGGGCCGGGCGGGTAGCGGTCATCCTGACATCATCGCGAAGGCGACAAACCCAGTCAGGAGACAACACCATGTTCAAGACAGCCCTCGTCGCGGCGTTTGCATCGCTCGCCATCGCCGCCGGCGCCCACGCCCAGACCGTTCGCGCGGTCGACGTCAACGGCGACAGCGTCGTCCGGGAGACGGTCAAGTTCGGCGATCTCGACGTCGCCACCGCCGCCGGCGTGAAACGCCTGGCCTTCCGCGTCCGCCTCGCCGCCGACGACGTCTGCGGCGGCGTCAGTCCGCTGGCGCAGACGGGCGTGGACTTCCAGGCCTGCGTCGACCGTTCGGTCGACCGCGCCGCGACCAGGCTCGGTATGCCGATGCTGGCGGATGCGACCGGCCGCAGCCCGGCCAACCGCCAGCTGGCGGCCCGCTGATCCCCGTGGACCACACGGGTGCGACGGGTGGGTAGACGGATCCCGCACGATCCCGACCTCGCCCCCCGCCGCCAGCGCCGGTCCCCACGACTGCCCCATCGTCTCTCTGGGCAGTTCGACGGCGGACCGGGGTCGGCGCTTTTGTTCCATTGACGCCGTTCAAAATCGCATTACATTTCCCTGAAAGTAAGGGCAGGCGCATGGATGCGACGATCACCGCCAAGGGTCAGACAACCATCCCGAAGGCGATCCGCGAGCAACTCGGCTTGAAGACAGGCGACAAAGTCCGATTTTTCATCGGATCTGACGGCCGGGTCGCCCTGCTGCCGGTTATACCGATCAGCCGTATCAAGGGGTCGTTGAGCACCGGGCGTCCGCCGGTGACAATCGAAGAGATGAACGAGGCGATCGGCGCCGAGGCGGCGGGTGAGCCGCGCTCTTGATCGGCCTCGATACGAACGTCCTGGTTCGCTACGCGACCATGGACGATCCGGTGCAATCGCCACGCTCGGTGGTCATCCTCGAGCAGGAACTGACGCCAGAATACCCAGGCTTCGTGAGTACCGTGGTTCTCGCTGAGCTGGCATGGGTTCTGCGCAGATCCTACGGGTTCAGTTGGTTGAAGGTTGCCGCCCTTATGGAGGAGTTGTTGGCGGCCGACCGGCTGGTCATCGAGCACGCAACCGCAGTCTACCGGGCCGCCGTTGCGACGCGAGAGCAAGGCGCCGACTTCGCCGACGGCCTGATCGCCGCGATCGCCGCAACGGCGGGCTGCGAGCGAACCTTGACGTTCGATCGCTCCGCGCTCCGCGTCAGAGGTTTCGCGGCAGCCTAGGCGGAATGTGGGACCGCGCGCGGTCGGCCTATGACGCCTTCCTCGCACTCGAGCGCAGCGCGGTCCCAGCCGGCGAGGTTGGCGGCAGCCTCGTAGGTGCTCTGTAGAAAGGCGAGCAGCGCCGCGTCCGGGTCTGGGGCGGTGCGCACGGCATCGTAGGGGAGCAGGAACTCGCCCAGCGCCGTGTCGTAGTGGGCCGCCGCCGGCAGCACCTTCGCGGCGGAGAACCCTTCGGGTGCGGGGTAGGCGTAGCTGTAGAACGCCGGCGTCTGCACGCCGCCGCCGCCCGGCCAGAACCCGGCGCTGGACTCCTCGTGCGAATAGGCTTCCTGGGCGACGGCGTCGGGCATGTACGGCACGCCGCCCGGGTGGAGCGGCGCGTGACGGCCGGAGAACCGCGTCACGGCCAGGTCGAAGCTGCCCCAGAACAGTTGGATCGGGCTGTTCTTGCCGATGAAAGCGGACCGGAAACGCAGAAACACGCGCTCGATCTGAACCAGCGCCCGCCAGAACGCCGCCGCCATCGCTGGATCGTAAGCTGCGGGCGCTGTGTCATCCGGAAAGGCGATCGGGTTCGGCCGTTCGCTTGGAATCGGGTCGATCTCGGTGGCCGCGCCAAGGTCCTGCAGCGCCGCCATGGTCTCGGCGTAGAACAGCGCCACGCTCTGGCCGCCCAGCGCGATCCGTCGCTCTCCGCCTTCCGTGGTCCGGATCACCAGTTGGTGGTCGACGAAGTCGAACTCGAGCGAGAGACCGCCGCCAGCGCCCGGCATGAGGGGCGTCAGCAGCCCGCGCGCCGAGACCCTCAGCGTCACGTGCCAGGAGTGATTGATCCACGGCGTGCGCGCCATCCGCACCTTGCCCACGATCTGGCTGAACAGCCGCAGCGTCTCGGCCGTCGGGAGCAACTGGGCGAAGGGCAGATCGGGCCATACGTTGGCCGGTTCTGAGGTGCTCATGAGGTTGCCTTCCATCCTATCGCGACGGTGGGCCGCGTGCTCGCCGGCCCTATGGGCCTTGCCGCTCGCGGCGGATCAAGCTAGGTCTGCGTGATCATGCGCAATCGCCGCGACAACCTGCTTCTTCTCGCGCTGGGGCTTAGCCGCCCCTGGGCGCACTCCTAGGCGCGCGTTCTTCGCGGGCCGGGCGCTCAGGGGAAATTTCACCCGCCGCCCAGACCCAGGCCTAGCGCCAAATTCGCGAAGAGACTGAAAATCCAATGACTTCCGAGACCACCGAGTCGGTGTCCGATACCGACAAGAACCGCGTCATCATCTTCGACACCACCATGCGCGACGGCGAGCAGTCGCCCGGCGCGTCGATGTCGTTCGACGAGAAGCTGGAACTCGCCAAGATCCTCGAGGAGATGGGGGTCGATGTGATCGAGGCCGGCTTCCCGATCGCCTCGAACGGCGACTTCGAGGCCGTGCGCGAGATCGCCAAGATCGTCACCGAGAGCACCGTTTGCGGCCTCGCCCGCGCCGGCATCGGCGACATCGAGCGCTGCGCCGAAGCCATCAAGCCGGCCAAGCAAGGTCGCATCCATACCTTCATTTCCACCAGCCCGCAGCACCGCGACTTCATCCTGCGCATGAGCCAGGACGACGTGCTGAATGCGGTGACCGGCTCGGTCACCCATGCCCGTAACCTCTGCGGCGACGTCGAGTGGTCCGCGCAGGACGCCACCCGCACCGAGCGCGACTTCCTCGCCCGCTGCGTCGAGGCGGCGATCAAAGCCGGCGCCGCCACGATCAACCTGCCGGACACTGTGGGTTACACCTATCCCTCTGAATACGCCGAGCTCTTCGCCGATCTGATCGCGCGGGTGCCGGGCGCCGACGGGGTGATCTTCTCCGCCCACTGCCACAATGACCTGGGCCTCGCGGTCGCCAACAGCCTCTCGGCGGTGCAGGCCGGCGCGCGGCAGGTGGAGCTGGCGGTCAACGGCATCGGCGAGCGGGCGGGCAACGCCGCGCTCGAGGAAGTGGTGATGGCGCTCCGGGTGCGCGGCGACAAGCTGCCGTTCCCGACCCGGATCGACACCCGCCACATCACCCGCGCCAGCCGCTACGTCTCGGCGATCACCGGCTTTCCGGTGCAGTTCAACAAGGCCATCGTCGGCAAGAACGCGTTCGCCCACGAGGCCGGCATCCACCAGGACGGCATGCTGAAGAGCGCCGAGACCTACGAGATCATGCGGCCCGAGGATGTGGGACAGGGCGGCTCCAACCTGGTGATGGGCAAGCACTCCGGCCGCCACGCTTTCCGCGAAAAGCTGAAGGCGCTGGGTTATGACCTCGGCCAGAACGCGCTCAACGAAGCTTTCGGCCGGTTCAAGGATCTCGCCGACAAGAAGAAGCACGTCTTTGACGACGACATCATCGCCCTCGTCGACGACGCGCTGGCGCGCGGCCACGACCGCATCCAGGTCAAGATGTTGCGCGTGATCGCCGGCACCGAGGGTCCGCAGGAGGCGCACCTGACCCTGGTGGTCGATGGCGCCGAGCGCTCGGCGACCGCCACCGGTGACGGTCCGGTCGACGCGGTGTTCAACGCGATCCAGGAGGTGGCGCCGCACGCGGCGGTGCTGCGGCTGTTCCAGGTGCACGCGGTCACCGAGGGCACCGACGCCCAGGCGCAGGTCTCGGTGCGGCTGGAAGAGGATGGCCGCATCGCGACCGGGCAGGCCGCTGACACCGACACGCTCACCGCCAGCGCGATGGCCTACGTCAACGCGCTCAACAACCTCTCCGCCCGCAAGGAAAAGAGCGCCCCGGCCCCGATCGTGGCCAGCGGGTTCTAAGCGAAAGCGTCAGGAACCCCTCACCTCACCTCTCCCCGCCAATTGCGGGGAGAGGACTCCTGATAGATGGCGGCGGCTTAGCGATGGTGACGCCGCCGCTGAACTGTCCGTAGCCCTCTCCCCACCACAGAGTGGGGAGAGGTGAGGTGAGGGGCCGGTCCGGCCATCGACATGCTCTGGATTCCAATCACCATCGGCGCGGCCGGCTTTCAGGTGGCGCGCAACGCTCTCCAGCGCGGGCTGATGGGCGACGCCGGGCCGTGGGGCGCGACGCTGGTGCGGTTCCTGTTCGGGCTGCCGTTCTCGCTCGCCATCTGGGCGGCGGTGGCGGCGCTCTCGCCCGGCGCGCGTCCGACCTTCAGCCTGACGTTCTGGCTAGCGGTCTCGACCGGCGCGATGAGCCAGCTGTTGGCCTCGGCAGCTCTGCTGGTGGCGATGCGCCGGGCAGGGTTCGCGATCGGCACGGCGCTGCAGCAGAGCTCCTTGCCGCTCTCGGCGGTGATCGGCCTGGCGATCTTCCATGACAACCTGACCGGTCCGGCCTGGATCGGGGTGGCGATCACCACCCTCGGACTGGCCGTCCTGACCTGGCCCAAAGGCGCGACCGGCCCGCAGCCGCTCTCCGGCGCGCTGTTCGGACTGATCTCGGGCCTCTGCTTCGGGTTTTCGCTGAACGCCTTCCGCCATGCCGAGTTCGCACTGGACGCCTCGCACCATGTGCTGGCCGCCGTCACCAGCGTCTGCGTCGCCCAGGCGCTGCAGTCCTTCGTACTTACCGTCGCGCTGGCTTGGCGGCGGCCGCAGGCGCTGAAAGCCGTGATCGTCGGCTGGCGACAGTCGCTGGGCGCAGGACTTTGCGGGGCGGTCGCGTCGTTCGGCTGGTTCACCGCGATCGGCTTCGCGCCGGCCGGACCCGTGCGTGCGGTGGGGATGGTGGAAATGCCGATGGCCGCGATTGCGGGCCGGCGGATGTTCGCTGAACGGCTGACTGCCTGGCAGTGGGCCGCGGGCGTGGCGACGGCTGTTGGCGTCGCCCTTGCCGCGCTTGGCTGACAGGGCCGATCGGCCGCCAAAACCCGCGTCGGAATGCGGCCTTGCAATCCAGATTCAACACAGGCACACCCGGCGCGTCCGACAAGACCATGAGGTCCTGAAGTGGCGCTGCTGTCTGAGGGGACGCAGTGATCATGGCCCTGGGCTTGAGGGACGACTCATGTGCGTTCTTCAGCCTTCTTTTCCTTCAGAGCCCTGAATGTTCTCGTCCCTCTTCGGCATGATCTCCAACGACATTGCCATCGACCTCGGCACGGCCAACACCCTCATCTACATGAAGGGCAAGGGCATCGTGCTGAACGAACCGTCCGTGGTCGCCCTACGCAACGTGGGCGGGCGAAAGCAGGTTCACGCCGTCGGTATCGAAGCCAAGATGATGCTGGGCCGTACGCCCGGCCACATGGAGGCGATCCGCCCCATGCGCGACGGCGTCATCGCCGACTTCGAAGTCGCCGAGGAGATGATCAAGCACTTCATCCGCAAGGTGCATAACCGGCGCGGCTTCACGAACCCGAAGGTCATCGTCTGCGTGCCGTCAGGCGCGACGGCGGTCGAGCGGCGGGCGATCAACGACAGTTGCCTCAACGCCGGCGCGCGCCGCGTGGGCCTGATCGACGAGCCTATGGCCGCCGCGATCGGCGCCGGGCTGCCGATCCACGAACCGACCGGCTCGATGGTGGTCGATATCGGCGGCGGCACCACCGAGGTCGCCGTGCTCTCGCTCTCCGGCATCGTCTACACCCGCTCCGAGCGGGTCGGCGGCGACCGCATGGACGAAGCGATCATCAGCTACATGCGCCGCCACCATAACCTGCTGATCGGCGAGACCACGGCCGAGCGGATCAAGAAGGAAATCGGCACCGCGCGGACCCCGGAGGACGGCCACGGCCTCGCCATCGACGTGAAGGGCCGTGACCTGATGCAAGGCGTGCCGCGCGAGGTCCGCATCTCCGAGAAGCAGGCCGCCGACGCGGTCGCCGAGCCAGTGGCGCAGATCATCGAAGCGGTGAAAGTGGCGCTGGAAGCGACGCCGCCGGAGCTGGCCGCCGATATCGCCGACAAGGGCATCATGCTCACCGGCGGCGGCGCGCTGCTGCGCGGACTCGACCTGGAAATCCGCGATCACACCGGCTTGCCGGTTACCGTGGCCGATGATCCGCTGTCCTGCGTGGCGCTGGGCTGCGGCAAAGTGCTTGAGCACCCCAAATGGACCAAGGGCGTGCTGGAATCGACATTCGCCTAGATTTAGACTGTCGAATCACGGGGCGGGGGCTCCGGGAGACGCTTTTTGTCCCTTAGGGAAGGTCCACTAGGCGATATCAGGGTTCCGCTGACCTGGTCAGCGGCGGCGGCGCTGGTTATCGCCGTGATTATCGCTGCAGCTTTGCTGTTCAGCCATCAGCGCGATCCGATGAAGGCCGGGGCCTACGACGCCGCGCGCCGCGCGGTCGACGTGGTCGCTGCGCCGGTGGGCGGGGTGGTCTCCGCGCCGGTGCGCTGGGCCGGTGGCGGCGTCGACTACGTGAAGGGCTACTTCTTCGCCGTCTCCGAGAACCGCCGTCTGAAGGTCGAGCTGGCGCAGGCCAGATCGGCGCAAGAACAGCTGGACGCGATGCAGATCGAGAACGCGCGGCTGCGCGCCGTGCTCGGCATCCGCACCGACCCGCCGCTGCCGCACATCGCCGCCGAGACCATCGCTGACTCGCACGGTCCGTTCGCCAACACCCGCCTCGCCGACGCTGGGCGCGACAAGGGGGTCACCGAGGGCAATCCGGTAGTCTCCGAGCACGGCCTGATCGGCCGCGTGGTCGGGGTCTCCGATCATGTGAGCCGGGTGCTGCTGTTGACTGACGCCGAGAGCCGCACGCCGGTGCTGCTGGTGCGCACCAACGGCCGGGCGATCCTTTCCGGCGACGGCGGCGGCTCGCCCAAGCTCGACTATCTGCGCTCGTCGCTGGGCCTGAAGGAAGGCGACCGAGTGCTGACCTCGGGCGACGGCGGCGTCTTCCCGCGTGGTCTGCCGGTCGGCACGGTCGTGCGCGGCCTCGACGGCGACTGGCACGTGGCGCTGGATAGCGACGCCGCGCCGATCGACTATGTGCAGATCGTGCTCTTCACCGACTTCTCGCAGCTGGTGAAGGAGCAGGCGCTGACGCCGAAGGACCTGCCGACGGCGATGACCGAGGAGCCGGTCCAGTCAATCATCGCCCCAACCGCGGTCAAGCCGCCGAGCGGCTCGGTTGCCAAGCCCGGGGCGAAGCCCTCGGCCGTCGCCAAGCTCGCAACCGGCGCCGCGACCAAACCCGGCGCCCAGAAGGCCGCGGCCACCTCGACCACCAAGCCCGGCGCACAGAAGGCAGGTGCGGCGCCCGCCAAGCCTGGGACAAAGCCCACCCCGGCGCACAAGCCGGCGCATGTCGCGGCCGACACCCAATGACCGGGGCGGGGGCCGGCACCGGGTTCGGCGCGGCGAAGGGGCTGAACCCGATCGGCTGGCTTGGCGCGCCGCTCTTCGTCTGCATGATCGCCACCGTGATCTTCGATGTGCCGCTGCGCATCTTCGGGCTCTCCGTCCCGCAGCCAGTGTTTCCGCTCTCGATGGCGTTCGCCTGGGCGCTGATCCGCCCCTCGGTGCTGCCGCCGTTCGCGCTGCTGACGCTGGGCCTCTTCCTCGACGTGTTCTGGGGCGGGCCGCAGGGGCTGTGGCCGCTTTGCCTGCTCTCGACCTACGCCGCCGTGCTGGCGGTGCGCCGGCTGATCATGAGCCAGGACTTCATCGTCATGGGGGCGTCCTACGCCGCCGCGATCGGCCTCGCCTTCGCAGTCGGCTATGCGCTGATGGCGACGGTGACCGGGGTCGCGCCGAACCTGGTCGCGCTGGCCGCGCAGTACATCGCGACCTTGATCCTCTTCCCGTTCGCGCACCGCCTGATCGGGCGGTATGAAGATGCTGATGTGCGGTTCCGATGAGTAACCCCAAGATCTACTTCAACGAGGTCAACGAGCGGCAGGCGGTGTTCCATCGCCGCGCGTTCCTGATGGCGGGTGTGGCCGGCGTCGGCCTGGCGGCGCTGGGCACCCGGCTCGGCTACCTGCAGTTGGTCGAGTCCAACAAATACAAGACTTTGTCGCTCAACAACGAGTTCCAGTCGCGTCTGCAGCCGCCGCCGCGCGGCGTGATCCTCGATCGCAACGGCGTCGTGCTGGCGACCAATCGGCCGGACTTTCGGCTCTACGTCAGCCGCGATGAGAACACCGATGTCGAGGACCTGCTGGCGCGGCTGCAGAAGCTGGTGCCGCTCGACGACGCCCACCGCGCCCGCCTGATCGAGGACCTCAACGACGCGCCGCGCCGCGCGCCGGTGACGGTGATGGAGGATCTCACCTGGGAGGAGTTCTCCCGCATAAACGTCCGCGCGCCCGAGCTCGGCGGCGTCACCGCCGACATGGGCGACATCCGCGTTTATCCCTACTCCGGCGCCTTCGCCCACGTGATCGGTTACGTCGGCAAGGTGTCGCACAGCGACGTCAGCAAGGACGGCCCCAACGCCGACCCGATCCTGCTCAATCCAGGCATGCGCATCGGCAAGGCGGGGCTGGAGAAGACCTTCGATCTGGCCATGCGCGGCAAGCCGGGCGCGAAGAAGGTCGAGGTCGACGTCAAGGGCCGCGTGGTGCGCGAAGACCCCGGCGGCGACATCGCGTCCATCCCTGGCTCGGTGCTGCAGCTGACCCTCGACGCCGACATCCAGAACCGCGCGCTGGAGGTGTTCGGCGCCGACAGCGGCGCAGCGGTGATGATGGATTGCCGCACCGGCGACGTGCTCTGCTTCTTCTCCTCGCCCAGCTTCGACGCCAACCGCTTCGTCAAAGGCATGACCCGGCCCGAGTTCGACGCGCTGAACGCCTACGAGCGCAAGCCGCTGCTCAACAAGGCGCTCCTGGCCAACTATCCGCCAGGCTCGACGTTCAAGACCATGGTCGCGCTGACGGCGCTCGAGCAGGGCATACCGCGCACGCAGCAGTTCACCTGCGGCGGCTCCTGGAGCTGGGGTGGACGCACCTGGCACTGCGACTCCGCCCACGGCACGCTGGACATGAAGATGGGCATCGCCAAGTCGTGCGACATCTACTTCTACCAGCTGGCGCTGAAGATCGGCGGCCCCGACCCGATCGCCAAGACCGCCACGGCCATGGGGCTGGGCCAATACTACGACGTTGGCTTCAACAAGAATGAGCAACGGCCGGGCCTGATCCCGACTGAAGCGTGGGTGGCCAAGGCGCGGCCGAAAGATCCGGTCTGGCACCCCGGCGAGACCTGCAGCATAGGGATCGGCCAGGGCGCGGTGCTGGTCAATCCGCTGCAGCTCTGCGTCATGTGTTCGCGGATCGCCAATGCGAACAAGGCGTTGCAGCCCAGGATCGTGCGCTCGATCGGCGGCCAGGCGCAGCCTTCCGGCGCCGAGGCGCCCGCGCTGCCCTTCGCCAAGGAACACCTGGACTTCCTGCATGAGGCGATGATCGCGGTGGTCACCAGCGGCACCGCCGCCAGCGGCGTCGCCGAGCTTCACCTCGGCCCGATCACGATGGCCGGCAAGACTGGCACGGCGCAGGCGCACGGCTATGGCGGCGGTCGCGGCGCACACGGCTCGGCCGGCGCCTGGGACCAGCGCGACCACGCCTGGTTCATCGCCTTCGCCCCCGCCGACGACCCGCGCTACGCCGTGGCGGTGCTGACCGAGCACGGCGGCTTCGGGGCCGACGCCTCGGCGCCGAAAGCGCGTGAACTCCTGCGTGTCGCGCTCCTGAAAGACCCTGAGGTTAGGGGCCGGATCGAGCAGCCCGAGCCGACGCCTTCCGCGCCGGCGCCCGTATCCGCAGTTCCCGGCGACCCCGCCGCGCCGGCCACTGGCGCCACCAACGCGGCCGCGGCGCCGGCGACGGCGCCGACAACCACATGACCGCCGGCGCACTCACGCGGCCGGGCGAGAAGCAGCGGCTCGTCGTCCGCCTGACTCAGGTCGACTGGACTTTCTGCGCCGCGATCGTCGCCATCACGGCAGCCGGCGGCGCGATGCTCTACTCGGTCGCCGGCGGCAAGTGGGAGCCGTGGGCGGCGCAGCACCTGATCCGCTTCGGCTTCTGGTTCGTGCTGATGATCGTGCTCTCGATGGTCGATCTGCAGATCTGGTTCGCCATCGCCTATCCGGTCTACGGCCTCAGCCTGATGCTGCTTGTGCTGGTGGCCGCGCACGGTCACTCATCGCTGGGCGCGCAACGATGGCTGAACCTCGGCCCGATCCACGACTTCCAGCCCTCGGAGCTGATGAAGATCGGGCTCGTGCTGGCGATGGCCAGATTTTACCACGGGCTCTCGGCCAAGAACGCCAAACTGTCGTTCTGGCTGCTGATCCCGGCCGCGCTGATCGCCATCCCCGCCGCGCTGGTGATGAAGGAGCCGGACCTCGGGACCGCATTGCTGATTTGCGCCACCGGCTTTGCGATCATGATCCTGGGCGGGCTCGACCTGCGCGTGGTCGGCGTCGGCGCGCTGCTGGCCGGGGCGGTGGTGCCGTTCCTGCACCTGGTGCTGAAGCCCTACCAGTACACGCGCCTGGTCAGCTTCATGAACCCCGAAGCCGAGAAGTCGGGCGCCGGCTACCACATCGTGCAGTCGAAGATCGCGCTGGGTTCAGGGGGCTTGCTGGGCAAAGGCTTCGGCCTCGGCACCCAGAGCCAGCTCAACTTCCTGCCCGAGAAGCAGACCGACTTCATGTTCGCTTCGCTGGCCGAGGAGTTCGGCTTCGTCGGCTGTGTCGCGATCCTGCTGCTCTACGCGGCGGTGATCTTCATGTCGCTGCGGATCGCCTCGATCGCCCACAGTCACTTCGGCCGCCTCGCCGCCGCCGGCGTCACCGCGACCCTGACCTTCTGCGTGCTCATGAACGGCGCCATGGTGATGGGGCTCGCCCCCGTCGTCGGTGTGCCGATGCCGCTGCTCTCCTGGGGAGGCACGGTGATGATGAGCATGATGCTCGGCTTCGCGCTGATCATGGCCGTCCGCGTCCAGCGCTACGCCGAAATCTCCAGCGGCAAGGGCTCGGTGCTTTAGCCCCGCCGTCGAGCCCGGCGGCG
Organism: Caulobacteraceae bacterium; assembly: GCA_036494265.1. Lineage (GTDB taxonomy): Bacteria > Pseudomonadota > Alphaproteobacteria > Caulobacterales > Caulobacteraceae > Acaudatibacter. The sequence goes on from DASXOP010000032.1 coordinate 19,223, forward strand.
TCATCGATTAATCAATAATTCGGGCGCTAGTCTGCTGTGTCGTCTGGACCATCGTCCAAGGTCCAGCGCCGTTCGCCGGAGGCTCGTGATCCGTTGCCTGAGCATCGTGAACGCAGGGCGATCGCACGCCTTTCCATCGAATATGTCGCCTGCCTGCTGTCCGAAGGAATGGCGGACACCGGATTGGACATCCTGGACTTCGTCATCGTGCTTGTCGTCTCGGCGAGTAATATTGGCCACCTCAAGGCCCGCCACGAGGGCAGCGAAGCGCCGATTCCGGCCGACCAGATGGCTCCGGTCACCCCTCAGGGCATCGCCGAGTCGCTGAAGCTGCCGTCCGAGGTGGCGGAGGCGCGGATCGCCAGCTTGGTCGGGCGGGGCATCCTCCTGTCTTGCGGCGACTGCGGGGTGATCATGGGCGAGCCGGTCACGTCGTCAGACGTTGCGGGCAATCTCGCCGAAAAGAACATCGCCATGGCCCGCCGATTCGCCCGCCAGCTCGCCGACCTTGAGCTAGCCGCTTAGGCGAGCGGCGAGGAACGCCGCCAGCGCCGCCGCGTCGCCGCCGAAGAGGCGGTCGATCAGGGCCTGCACCTCGCTTTCGACAAAAGCCGAACGGTCGATCAGGGCGCGATAGCGCAAGACGCCGTCCTCGCGCTCCGAGCGGATCGCGTCCTTCTGCTCGAGTCGTCGTGCTGCTGCCGTAAGTCCTACTGAGCAGAGTGGCCGTCGGACGCTGAGTGCTCGTCGTGGGCTTTTTTGGCATCGGCTTGCGCCTTCGCAGCGGCCGCTGCGGCCTGGCTTTGGCGGACCTGGGCGTTGTGAGCGAAAGCCGCGGCCTCGTTCTGAGACGTCTTGGCGGCGGCCTCGTGCTGCTGCGCCTGCAGGATCGCGGCCTGATGCGCCTGTACCTGCACATTGGCGTTGGCCTGGGCCGCATGCCCGGCGGCGGCTTGCGCCTGAGCCTGGCGAGCGTCGGCTTCCAGCCGGGCGTGGTGCGCTGCGTCGGCGTGCGCGGAAGAGATCTGGGCCGCCGCGGCCTGATCATGCGCGGCCTGCGCGTTCGCCAGCTGTGCGCGGTGCGCCGCGTCGATCTCGGCCTGATGCTGCGCGGCGTTGTTGGCGGCGGCGTGCTGGGCCCTGTGCGCGGCGTCGGCGTGGGCGAGCGCGAGCTGGGCCTGCGCCTGACGGTCTCGCAGCGCCTGAGCGTTGGCAAACTGAGCCTGGTGAGCGGCGGCCTGCTGCGCTTCGTGCGCGGTATCGGCGTGGGCGAGAGCGAGCTGGGCTTGCGCCTGTTGGTTTCGCAGCGCCTGAGCGTTGGCAAGCTGAGCCTGGTGAGCGGCGGCCTGCTGGGCCTGCGCGTTCGCGTTGGCCGCCGCCGCAGCTTGCTGCGCGGCCAGACGCGCGGAGTCAGCCGCGGCCTGCTGCTGTTGCTGCGCCTGCTGGATGGCCTGCCGGTGCTCGGCCTCGACGCTGCCGTTCAAGGGTGGCGGGCCTGGAGAGTGACCCCCGCCGAAGAGTCCGGCGGGGCCGCGGGCCGGACTGGCGTTGGCTAGGGCCTGCGCCGCCGCGGCGGCCTGCCATTCGTGTTGGGCGCGGGCGGTGTCGTTGTTCGCCTGCGAGAAGCGTGCGGCCTCGGCTTCGCGGCGGTAGCGCTCCGCGGCCCAGTAGTCGCGCTCCTGGTCGGCGTGAGCGTCGTGGTAGTCGCGCCACTCGGCGTCCTGCGCCTCCGTCGCCGACCATTGGGCGCGCTCCGCGTCGATGCGGCTGCGGCGCGCAGCCCAGTTGGCCTGGGCCACGGCGACTCGCTGCTGATGCTCCGACGCCGCCAGCATGGCCTGGGCGCGGGCGAATTCCCGGCCGGCGATGTCTGCCCGGCGCTGGGCGTAGTCCGGCGCAAGCAGACGGCCGCCAGCGTCGTAGACCGCGACCAGCACCCCGTTGTCGTAGGCGTAGCTGTAGTCGTCGTCGCGGACGAGATAAGGCGCCTCGGCGCCGGCCTCGTAGTAATAATATCGGTCGCCGCCCCCAGGCAGCGGCTCGGCGATCCGGGTCGAGCGGTCGTCCGCGCGCCACACCCATGGCCGCTGACCTTCGCCGTAGTCGAAGGTGTAGTCGGGCGGCGCGTCAGCGAAGCCGACGTTCATCGCCTCGGCCCTGTCGGCGAAGGCGTATTCGGCGCGGGAGTCAGCGAGCTGGGCGAAGCGGGCCGGCGGCGCGGCGGGCAGGGCGCTGGCGAGCGGGGCCGGCTCCGGCGCTGGGGTCGCGGTCATCGCCAGCGGCAAGGCGGCGAGCGGCGAGGGCGCATTGGCGGTGGTGGTCGCCGAGGGGGCCGGGTTCTGCTTGCACCCGGCGAGCGCCAGACCGGCCAGAGCGGCGACGAGCGCCAGTCTGGAGGCCTGCGACGTGAAGATATGGGTGGTGGACATGGGTCGTCTCCGAGGCTCGGGGGCCCCTCGCGCGAAGTGCCGCGCCGGGCGTCCGTGGCTGTCGGAGATGAAATGATTGGGAACGGCGACCCGTTGCATCGCTTCGGATCATGATCGGACCGCCCTCATCGCGCTGATCAAGGATTGGACCAGCGCAGAGGGTAGCCCCGGAGCCAAGCTACGCCGCAAGATCTCGGGCAGATCCCGCCGCCGTTGGCCCTACACGGGCGGCGCTAAGGCCTGGGTCATGCGACGCGGGAACAGCGTCGCGACCCTGCGGACGACAGAGCGGCGTTTCAGGCGGCGCTCCGCAGGGCGGCGCAACCCACGCTCGACCTGCTCGAACGACCTCGCCGCGGCGGTGGCGTCATAGAAGAGTCGCCGGTCGTCGGGTTCGGGGCCAGCTACTAGGAACTGGGTCCCTCGACGGCTCTCCAGCCGAACAAGAACGCCTATTCGACCCGCTCGTACCAGCGTGCGCATCCGATCCCCCTCAGAACAAGTTCATGATATGTTCTCTTTGACACCGAAGTCAAGTCAGGCTCTGCGCGATGGGTAGTCGGGACGGCGGCCGGCTTCTAACCGCCTCGGAGCGGGCGCAAGTGAGCGCCGGACTGCGACAAGCGCTTCAGGACGCCGGCGCTCAGCCGCGCATCCGGCCGAACGCCCACCCGGCGTCGTATCTCGCCGCCCTGCGGTTCGGGTCGGCGCCAATCATGGCCGTGGGATCCACGATCTGGTGGCCAGATGCGCCACCGGACCTCAGCGGGACTCGGCAGATGGCCACGCTCCAGCACGAGCTCCAACATGTTCTGGAGTTCGCCGAGGGCAAGCTCTCGATCCTCGGCTACCTGTTGTGGCCACCCAACTGGCGCTACGACCTCGTGCTGTCGCCCGGCCTGCGGTGGGCGCAGCTGGGCGCCGAGCAACGAGCAACGGCGGCCGAGGCGCTCTGGCGCAGCGAGCAAGCCGGCGATGAGCCGCGCACCCGGCTGCTCCGAGCGCTGATCCCCTGGGCTGACGACGATGTCTAGACGGTCAGTCGATGCTGCTGGTTGGGGACCACCGCTCCCGGTCGGCAGTTTCTCTGAGTAGGACCGTCACAGGGCACTAAAACTATTCGCCGCACCCCCTTACGCTGCGGAAAACAATCGCGACATAGGGGCGGCCACGCGCGTTTGGCGGCGGCCTAGTTCTGAGACCTAAGTGTGATGTTCAAAGTCGTGATTGGCCTCGTTTCGCTGGCCGTTGCCGTGGTGATTATCTTGATCGCTGCGGCCCATCCCACCTCGCTGTTCGCGCAAGCACCGGCCGTGACGGCATCGGCTCCGCAAATCATGGTGGTCCATGCCGACGCGTTGGTGGTGAACGGCCAGCGTCTGCGGCTGGCCGATGAGGTCGCGCCGCAAGCCGCGCCCTACGCCCAGTGCGTGGCCGAGGCGGTCGCGGCTCGCCAGGCTCGGTTGCGCCTGCTCGAACTTGCCGCGGGCGCCAAGTCCGTGAGCGTGACGCCGACCGGCGGTGTCGACGAGTTCGGTCGGACCAAAGCGCAGGTCATGCTCGACGGGTCCGATCCCGCCCGCACGCTGATCGCGGAAGGCTTGGCAGTGGCACCTGGCGCGAAGCCGGTCGATTGGTGCGGCCCGGTGACCCAGGAAGCCGACGGCGTCGCCCGTATCGTGATGCTCTCAGCCGGCGGCTAGTTAGAGCAGCGCCTGGTCGGTTGCCCGAACCAGGGCGTCGATGATGCCAGGTTCGGTGGAGGCGTGGCCGGCGTCCCAGATGATGTCGAAGCGTGAGGCGGGCCAGGCTTTCTTCAGCGTCCAGGCGCTTTCCAGCGGCGTCACCACGTCGAATCGGCCCTGCACGATCCATCCGGGGATCTTGGCGATGGCGCCGATGTTCTTCAGCAGCCAGCCGTCTTCCTCGAAGAAGCCGCGGTTGGCGAAGAAGTGGCACTCGATGCGGGCGAAGGCGATGGCGAAGTCGACCTCGTTGAACTTCGCTGGCCGCGCTTCCGGACCGCGCAGGCTGATGGTGTCGCCCTCCCACTGGCTCCAGGCGGCGGCTGCCTCGGCCTGCACCCGACGATCGGTGTGGGTCAGGCGCTTGTGGTAAGCGCCGATCATGTCGCCGCGCTCTGCCATCGGGATCGGCGCGCAGAAGCGCTCCCAGGCGTCGGGGAACAGCATCGAGGCGCCGTCCTGGTAGAACCAGTTGAGTTCGCGCTGGGTGAGCAGGAAGACGCCCCGCAGCACCAGGTTCTCGACCCGGTCGGGGTGCATGATCGCGTAGGCGAGGGCCAGGGTGGAGCCCCACGAGCCGCCGAACACGCTCCACTTCTGGATGCCGAGGCGCTTGCGCAGTCGCTCGATGTCCTCGACCAGCGACCAGGTGGTGTTGTCCTGCAGCGAGGCGTTGGGCCGGCTCTTGCCGCAGCCGCGCTGGTCGAACAGCACCGCGCGCCAGCGGGTCGGGTCGAAGAAGCGGCGCATGGTGGTGTTGATCGCGCCGCCCGGGCCGCCGTGCAGCACCACGCAGGGCTTGCCCTTCGGCGAGCCGCACTCCTCGTAGTAGATCTCATGCAGACCGCCGGTCGGCAGCCAGCCAGCCGAGAACGGTTCGACCTCCGGGTAGAGGCCGCGCCGGCCGGCGGCGGACATGGCGGCAGGCGCGGGAGTGCTGCGTTCCATGGGGGAAGCTTCTAGACCGGAAAGCGCTTCGCAAGCCAGTCGAGGATCACGCGCGACGTCTCTTCCGGCTTCTCCTGCTGCGTCCAGTGGCCGCTGCCCTTGATCAGCGCCTTTTCCAGGTCGGGGATGAACTTCTCCATGCCGTCGGCGGCGGAGGGTGGAAGCACCGCATCGAGCTCGGCCATCACCATCAGCGACGGGACTCTCACGGTCTGCTCCACACCCTCGCCGAGGCGCCAGTTGCGGGTGAAGTTGCGGTACCAGTTGATGCCGCCGGTGAAGCCGGTGCGGGTAAAGGTCTCGACGAACGCCGCCAGCTCGTCGTCGGTGAGGAAGCGCTCGCGCGGATCGAACGCCGGGTCCCACATCTGCAGGATCTGGATCAGCGGGAAGGCGGAAGGATCGCCCGGCTCGCGCTCGGTGGCGAAGCCCGCGCCGACTTCCGCGGTTCCGGCCGGTGGGCGGCGCAGGAAGAAGTCCATGGTCTTGCCGACGTCCTTGGCCAGCGCGGCGTCGGCTTCGCCCGGCTTCTGGAAGTTGACGATGTACATGTCTTCGCCCAGCCGCTCGCGCATCACCTGGATCGGATCGCTGGGACCGCGCGGACTGAACGGGGTGTTGAGGCCGATCACGCCGGCGGTGCGGTCCGGATGCAGCAGCGCCATCTGCCAGACCACGAAGCCGCCCCAGTCGTGGCCGCAGAACACCGCCTTCTCCACGCCGAGATGGTCGAGCAGTTTCACCATGTCGCCGCAGAGGTGGGGGATGTCGTAGTCCTCGACCCTCTCGGGGCGGGAGGTCAGGCCGTAGCCACGCTGGTCGGGCGCGATTGCCCAGCGGCCGGCGTCGGCCAGCGCCTTCAGCTGATGGCGCCACGAGAACGCCAGCTCCGGGAACCCGTGGCAGAACACCACCGGCACGCCGCGCTTCGGCCCGGCCTCGTAATAGGCCAGCCGCACCTCGCCGAGGTCGGCGTACTGCGGCGGCGGCATCATCGTCTCGAGCGCGGACATGGCTTTCCCTCTGTGCGGGCGAACCTTGGCGCAGGCCGAAGCGCCTCGGCAAGGCTGACGCCACGCCACCCGTAGCGACGGGTGGTCATAAAATCGCTTGACGGTTATATAGCCATATCAGCATATTACTCCCATGAACGTCTACGAGGCCCTCGCCGAACCCAACCGACGCCGCATTATCGAGCTGGTGGGCGACCGCGAGCGGACGGCTGGCGAGATCGTCGAGGCGCTGACGATCAGCCAGCCCGGCGTCTCCAAGCATCTGCGGGTGCTGCGCGAGGCGGGGCTGGTCAGCGTGCGGAAGGACGCCCAGCGCCGGGTCTATCGGCTGGCGCCGGAGAAACTGGCGGAGCTGGACGCTTGGCTCGAACCCTACCGGCGCTTCTGGGTCGGCAAACTCGACGCCCTGGTCGACCACTTGATGCGGGAGCAGTGACGATGGTGGCGAGCAGAACTCTGGATGGCTGGATCGCGGGCGAACTGCCCGAGGACGGCTCGATCCGCCGGGTCGGCGACGACCGCTGGGAAATCCGCATCGAGCGCCTGATCCCGCGGCCAATCGAGAAAGCCTGGGCGGCGTTGACCATCCCCGAGCGACTGGCGGACTGGATGGGCGAGCCGGCGGAGTTGGACTTGCGGGTGGGCGGCCGCTACCAGGTCTCGTTTCCGGGCGAAGGCGACAATGCCCTGCGCGGCGTCATCACCGACTACGATCCGCCGCATCTGCTCGCCTACGACTGGGGCTTCGGCAACATCCGCTGGGCGCTGGCGGCGGACGGGCAGGGGTGCCGGATCACCTTCAGCCAGGTCGGCCTCACCGCATGGTGGCTGCTCGGCGGGTCGGCCGGGTGGCACGCGTTCCTGGACGATCTGACCTGCGCCATCGTCGAGGGCAAAAAGGCCGACTTCGGCTCCGATCATCACGTGGCGATCGAGGCTCGTTATCGCCGGCACTTCGGCCCGCACGTGCCGGGATCGGACACGCCGCCGGCGCTCAGGCATCACGATCTCGACGGCGTGGCGACGGAAGTCGGGCCGGGCGTCTACACGCTGCGCTTCGAACGCTTCTTCATGCTGCCGATCGAGAAGGTCTGGGCGGCGCTGACCGACCCCGTGCGGCTCGCCGACTGGTTCGCGCAGGCCAGGATCGACCTCAGGATCGACGGCGAAGTCGAGTTCCGCTGGGAGACGAGCGGCCACACGGAGAAGGGCTTCATCGTCGCGCTGGACCCGCCGCGCCTGCTGGCCTGGGCGACACCGACGCCCGACGGCCGCCACCAAGTCGTGCGCTGGGCGCTCACCCAGGAAGACCCGGAGAAGATCGGCGTGCGCCTCGTGCTAACCCACACCCTGGTCCCCACCCAGCACCTGCTCAGCGTCGCCACCGGTTGGCACGTTCACCTCTGGGAACTGCCCGAGGCGGCGCTCCGGCCAGAGCCGCTGCCCTGGACGTTGGAGCGCGAGCGGGAACGCGCCCAGCACGAGTTCGCCACCCACGTCCCCCGCTACCGCGCCAAGCTGCCGCGCGAAGCGGCGGATGTACCTTGGACCGGATGAGAAGCGCTTAGACGTCCGGTAGCATCGCGATCGCGGCGGCCGCGGCGCGCAAATGTTCCTGGGTCCATGGCGGGCCCAGCCGGACGCCGAACTCTTTGAGCCATGCCTCGACGTCGTTGGCGTCCATGCCGAGACGCGCGCCGGCCAATTCGAACTCGTGGCCCTTGGCATGCCGTGCGACGACGAACCCCAGCGCTTCGGCCGCCTCGTGCAGCACCTCCAGATAGAGCATCCCGTCGGCGGCGTATTTGAACGGCCGGTAGTCCAGCACCTCAGAAACGTCCGCGGGCAAGACCCCGAACGTCGAACCGCGCATGGCGACCGCCGCCAAGACGTGCGCCGGTTCGAGTTCAGCCGCCAGGGTGGCGAGCGCCGTGCGGGCGTAGGCCCCGGCCGAGCGGCGGACCTCGGCCACCAGGGCTTGCGCGTCGGGTCGCAGCAGATCGCCGGCTTGAGGTGCGTAGGGCTGGTTCGGCAGCGACTCGTCGAGCAGTTGCACGCGCCGGCGGTCGATCACCACCACCTCTTCGTCGGCGAACGCGACAGTCACGAAGTGCGCCCAACCAGTGTGGTTGGCCACGCCGACGATGGCGATGTCACCCATGTTCGCCTCCGATCAGCACGTGCTCCGCCGCCGTCAAGGCGCCCTCGTAGTCGGCGCCAGTGTCGAAAAACGGCAGCTTCAGCGCCTGGCACTGATCGCGCAGCTCGCGGCTGACAGCGATGCAGCCCTCGAGATAGGCGGCGACATAGGTCGGTACCATCCGGTTCAGCCAGTCGTTGGGCTGACCGGCGGCGCCAGCGACATGGGCCAGCTTGGCCTGCAGCGGCACGTCCGGATAGCCGAGGAAGCAGGCGCGAACTTCGGTGTCGGTCTCCGCGATGAAAGCGGCGACCGTCGCCGGCCGCAGGTTCACGCCTTCGACCAGGTAGTCGCGTCCATCGAAGATCAGGTTCTCGATCAGGCCCTTGACGATCGGCCACATGCGGTCCGCGGTCTCGAGGTCATCGTGTTCCGGATGAACGCCAACGCCCGACGCGCCGAGGTGAAGCCCCATTTTCAGCGCGTCGAGCGGAAACCACGGCACGCCATGGCGACTGCAAAGTCGTCCAGCCAAGGTGGATTTGCCGCTGCGTGCGCACCCGCCGACAAGATAGAGCATGCGCAAGGTTAAGCGGCATCCGCGCCGTCGCAAAGCTGGCGGGCCGCTTCCAGCCTTTGGCGTGGCGCGCAAATCCCGTTAGACGGACCGCCCCATGTCCGTCTCCCCCCGCACACCGCTGACCGAGAAGGCGCCCTGGCAGCTGGTGTTGCTGCTCGGCAGCCTGACCGCGCTCGGGCCGCTGGCGATCGACATGTATCTGCCGAGCCTGCCAGCGATCTCCAAGAGCCTGCACGCCGCGCCGGGCGAAGTCAGCGTAACCCTGGCGGCGTTCTTCGCGGGGCTTGGCATCGGCCAGCTGGTCTGGGGGCCGCTCTCCGATCGGATCGGGCGGCGGCTGCCGCTGATCCTCGGCGTCTCCCTCTACCTCGTTGGCGCGGCGCTCTGTGCGCTCGCGCCGAGTATCTGGCTGCTGGTCGGCGCGCGGTTCCTGCAAGCGCTGGGCGGCAGCGCCGGGCAAGTGGTGGCCAGGGCCTCGGTGCGCGACCGCTTCGGGCACCAGATGGCGGCGCGGGTGCTTTCGCTGCTGATCCTGGTGCTGGGGCTCGCGCCGATCATCGCGCCGCTGTTCGGCGGCTATCTGCTGCTGGTCGGCGACTGGCGACTGATCTTCGTGTTCCAGGCTTCGGTCGCGCTCGCCGTCCTGCTGGCGACGATCTTCTGCCTGAAGGAGAGCCGCAGCCACGAGATGCGCGCCGACGCTCGCGGCGAGAGCCCCATCCGCACCTTCCGCTACCTGCTAAGCCACCCGCGGGTGATCGGATACACGCTGTCCGGCGCGTTCAACTCGGGCGCCTTCTTCTCCTGGATCTCGCTGTCATCGTACCTGTTGATCGAGGTCTATGGCGTGACCCCGGCCAACTTCGGTTGGTGGTTCGGGGCCAACGCGGCCGGATTCATCGGCATGAGCCAGGTCAACGCCCACCTGCTGCGCTGGCATACGCCCGAGACGGTGCTGGCTCGCGCCCGCCTCGCCTCGATCGCCTCGGCGCTGGTCCTGGTGTTCGACGCCGTCAGCGGGCTCGGCGGCATGCTGGGGGTGATCATCCCGCTCTACATCACCCTCGGTTCGTTCGGCCTCGTCGGCCCCAACACCCAGGCCGCGGCGATGAACGTCGATCCGGCTCGCGCCGGGTCGATCTCGTCGATCACCGGGGCCTCGACCTTCGCCATGGGCACGATCGTCTCCACGGTCGCCGGCTACCTGCACGACGGCACGGCGCGGCCGCTGGCGGGACTGATCCTGTTCATGATCGTCGCCTCGTCGGCGGCGCTCTACGGCATCGCCAAGCCAACCAGGGTTCACGCCGCCGCTGGCTGATCCACCTGCAGCGCCGCCCAGGCCAGCACCAGCCAGCCGCCAAGGAAGAGCACGCCGCCGAACGGCGTCAGGATGCCCACGATGCGCGGCGCACCCAGCGCCAGCGCGTAGAGTGAGCCGGAGAAGAGCAGGGAGCCGGTCAGGAAGAAGCCAGGGGCGATCCGCGCCCGCTGCGCACCGACCTGCATGAACGTGGCGCAGGCCATCGTCGCCACCGCGTGCATGAACTCGTAGGTCGCCCCGGTGCGCATCACTTCGGCCATCTTCGGATCCTTGATCCAGTGGGCGGCGAAGGCCCCGAACGCGACCGATAGAAACCCGCTCAGCGCCGCCAAAGTCATCCACGTCCGCCGCGTCCAGCGCATTGACTGCCCCTCCGTTAAGCTCACCATCCACGCCCAGCTTACGGCGCGTCGCCGTCGGCTGTCACAAGCCTCGCATCAGAACGAGGCCTTTGGTGAGGAACCGACCATGGCGCTGTCCCGCGGCGACGACTTTCCGATCCACCAGACCAGCGAGCCGATCGCCTACGCCGGCACCGACCGCAACTACTACGACCGCTACTTTTTCAACGGCTACGGCATGGAGGGCGAGCTCTTCTTCGCCGCCGCGTTCGGCGTCTATCCGCACCTCAACATCGCCGACGCCGCCTTCTGCCTGGTCGACGAAGGGGTGCAGACCTCGCTGCACGCCAGCCGCTGGCTGGGCATGGAGCGGATGGACCTGAACGTGGGCCCGATCTCGATCGAGGTGCTGGAGCCGCTGCAGAAGCTGAAGCTCACGGTCAACGCGCCCGACAAAGGGATCAAGGCCGAGATCGTGTTCGAGGGCCGCGCCTTTCCGATCGAGGAGCCGCGCTTCATCCGCCGCAACGGCCCGCGCACCTTCATGGACTACACCCGCCTCACCCAGAACGGCCGCTACACCGGCTGGGTCGAGCGCGACGGCAAGCGCCAGTCGGTCGACGGCTTCATGGGCACTCGCGACCGCTCGTGGGGCATCCGCCCGATCGGCGCCCGCGACATGCAAGAAGGCGCGCCACCGCAGGCGCCGCAGTTCTTCTGGATCTGGTCGCCCAGCAACTTCAACGAAGGCTCGTTCTTCTTCCACACCAACGACGAGGGCTCCGGCGAGCCCTGGAACCGGCGTGCGGTCTGGGCCCGCGATGGGGCCAACACAGACGCCCTGCACGAGATCAAGGACTGCTCGATCGACATCGACTGGAAGAGCGGCACCCGCCACGCCAAGAAGGCGGTGGTGACGCTGAAGGAAGCCGGCGGCGTGCGCCAGATCACCTTCGAGCCGCAGTACGAGTTCTTCATGCTCGGCCTCGGCTACGGCCACCCGAGCTGGGGCCACGGCGGCAACAAGGGCCAGCTGGCGGTCGAGCGCGAGGACCTGAAGCTAGCCGACGTCGACGTTCGCATGCCCCACCACCTGCACGTCCAGGCGCTGAGCAAGGTGACCTACAGCCACGACGGCGGCCCCCCGCTGGTCGGCCGCGGCGTGCTGGAGCAGCTGGCGCTTGGCGCGCATGCGCCGTCCGGCTTCAAGCAGATGCTGGATTTCGCGCCTTGAGCGGTTCCCTCGCGGCGCAGCTGGCGACCTACCTGTCGCGCAGCTGGGGCGAGCCGGTGACGATCGAGGGCCTCGCCCGCATCTCTGGCGGCGCCAGCCGCGAGACCTACCGGTTCGACGCGGTCATGCCGTCCGGGCGCCGGCTCTTGATCGCGCGCCGCGATCCGCGGGGCAGCCTGATCGAGACGGATCGCAGGTCCGAGTTCCTCGCGCTGAAGTCGTTCCATGGCCAAGGCATCGCCGCACCCGAACCACTGATCCTTGAGGAGGAAGGCGCCGAGCTCGAGCGGCCGTTCTTCATCATGGCCCGCGTCGACGGCGGCCGCACCGCCAGTCCGTTCCAGCCGAACGCCTACGCCCCGCACGAAGCCCAGCTCGGGCTCGACTTCTTCGGCGCCCTCGGCCGCATCGCTCGCGCCGATCCCGCGACGCTGCCGATCGCCGAAGCCTGCGAAGCGCCGCCGCTGGACGGCTGCTGGAAGCGCGAGCTGGAGTACTGGGCCGGCGTGATCGAGGAAGACGAGCTGCACCCGCAGCCGATCGTCCGCGCCGCGATCCGCTGGCTGCGCCGCAACCCGCCGCCGCCGGCGCAGAAGATCTCGGTGGTCCACGGCGACTACCGCTCGGGCAACTTCCTGCACGACGGCGAGGGCAAGATGATCGCCGTGCTCGACTGGGAAATGGTCCACCTCGGCGATCCGCTGGAAGACCTCGGCTGGGCGATGGACCCGCTCTGGCGCCACGGCGCCACCGACGACACCGTCGCCGGCATGCTGCCCAAGGCCGAGGCGATCCGGGTCTGGGAGGAAGCCAGCGGCCTCAAGCTCGACCCAGCCGCGTTCGTCTGGTGGGAGCTGTTCGCGTCGGTGAAGGGCCAGGCAATCTGGATTTCGTCGGCCAAGGAATATCGCGTCGGCGGCTATGTCGAGCCGATCCTGGGCTTCTCCGGCTGGGTCACCGCCCGCCAGCAGGACGAGATCCTGGCCGCGAAACTGATCGAGGTGGCGGGATGACCCCCAGCGTCCGTGAAGTCATGGCCGGCACCGCCGCCGCCCTCTCGGTCCCGCCCTCGCCGGACGCCGGGCCGGACTATTTCGCCAGCCGCATGGGCCTGATTGGCGCGCTGGCCGGTCTCGCCGCCCGCGAAGCCGACCACGCCGCCGCCGCCGCGCTGGCCGAGAACGCCGACATCCGCGCAGTCTTCCAGGGCGCTGCGCCCCGCTACGTCGAGCTGGACTTGGCGCCGGTCGCCGCCGAGACGGACACCGATCTCACCCTCACCGCCCTCGACGCCGCCAACGCCCGCCTGCGCCGGCTGTTGATCACGCTGCACGAAGCCGTCGAAGCCGCCTCCGACGCATCTACCAACCGCACCATCCTCGACCTCTACGTCCGCATGGCCGCGGGACGGCGGCTGCGGCTGGCGGGGTAGAGGCGGGCTCAGACCACCCTGTTCGGCCGTCGACCCTCGGCCCGTTAGCGGGTGCAATAGTGCCGGTTGTTGTCGGACCCCATGTAAGTACCGGAATTGTAATCGAAACTTGGATAGGCGCTGCGGCAGCGGGTGCGCCAGGCTGGGTCGCCTCGGTGGGCGTTGTAGTAGTCGCGATCGCTCGTCGACCCGACGATGGCCGCGTTCAGGATGAAGCCGAAGATCCCGGCGGCGACGGCGGCGCCGTTGGCGCTTTGATCCTCGTACTGGCCGTTTTGCCAGACGTAGTTGTGGTGCGTCCGCCGCTGAACGCTGAGGCGTTGCTGGCAGTCGTACGAACGCTCACCCGGGTAGCATCCGCCGGAGGTCTGGGGCCCTACGCGGCCCTGCGGTCCCCGCTGGCCGTAGCCCGGCTGGCCCTCGGTTCCGATCGCGCCGTTGCAGGTGAGGATACCGTTGTTGTTGCCGATGTCGCCTCGGCATTGGCGGTAGGCGATCGTGGTGGCGTGCGGTTGCCCGCGCACATCGTTGCAGTCGGCGCTGAGCAGACTGCCCGAGACGCCGATGTCCCGGCACGACTGCTCGAACGAGCCTCGCGGCTGCTGCGCCTGAGCGGGGCTCACGCCGCCGAGTTCGGCGACCAGCGCGAACATCGAAACGAGAAGAGTAGCTTGGCGCATGTTTCAGCCTCCCGCCGCCTCCCAAGCGCTGGGCGTTCTCGGCGCGCCGATACAATACACCCGGAAACGGGCTGACGATTGCCCGGATATCATGAGGAGCTAGCTCGTCACCCTCAACCCGAGCAGCTCCACTGCGTTCAGCCCCAGGATCTTCGCTTTCACGTCCTCCGCCAGGCCGTCGTGGAAGCCGACCGGGTCGGGTTCGCCCATGTCGAAGGGATAGTCGGAGCCGAGGCAGAGGCGGTCGGGGCCGTGGGTGGCGATCAGGAAGTCGCGCTGGGCGCGGTCGTGCACCAGGGTGTCGAGCCAGATCTGGCGCAAATACGACGAGGGCGGACGGCGGATATGCTCATGGCCGTCGGCGCGGGCCCGGTAGACGTGATCCATCCGCCCGAAATAGGCCGGCAGATAGCCGCCGCCGTGTGCGACGCAGACCTTCAAGCCAGGATGCGCGTCCAGCACCCCGCCGAAGATCAGGTGGCCGACGGCTAGCGTCGACTCCAGCGGGTTGCCGATCACGTTGGTGAAGTAATGCTCGGCGAAACGCTCGTGGGCGAAGCCCATCGGGTGGATGAACACCACCATCCCCAGCGCCTCGGCCGCCGCGAAAACCGGACGGAAAGCCGGGTCGGACAGGTCCTGGCCGTTGACGTTGGTGCAGATCTCGATGCCGCGCAGTCCCAGCTGCATCGCGCAGCGGCGCAGCTCGGCTACCGCGAGTTCCGGCGCCTGCATCGGCACCGTGCCCATGCCAGCCAGCCGGTCGGGGCGGCTGGCGACCGCCTCGGCGATGCGGTCGTTGATCGTGCGCGCCGCGGCGCGGCCGACCTCAGGATCCACGGCATAGTAGTACTGGCCCGGGGAGGGCGAGACGACCTGCATGTCGATGCCCAGGCGGTCCATGTCCGCCAGCCGCGCGTCGATGCCGTTCAGCCGCTGGGCGACGTTCGTGTTCTGCGCCCGGTTGATCTCGCGGGTCAGGGCGCTGACGGCGGGCGGCGGCGCGGGCGCTGGATCCGGGCGCGGCGCTGCGCGGACGATCGCCTCCGCGGCGGTCGAGCCCATGTGGCAGTGGATGTCGACCACAAGATGCTTGCCGCGCGCCGAGATCGGGATCGGCTTCGGCGCCGGGTCGCAGGTCGTCAGTTCCGCTTCATCCATGCCGTCGTCCCGTCGTTTTCTGGCGCCGCCCCGCCTTGCCGCCAGCCGTCGCAAGCCTATTGTTCGCGCCGCCCGGGCGGGGACGCTGGCCGCCGCGCGGCGACAATTTCAAGCGGAGAGATTCGATGATCGAAGTATTTTTCTGGCCGACCGGCAACGGGAAGAAAGTCATCATCCTGCTCGAGGAGTGTGGCCTCCCTTACAAGATCACGCCAACCAACATCGGCCGCGGCGACCAGTTCACCCCCGACTACCTGAAGATCGCCCCCAACAACCGGATGCCAGCGATCATCGACCACGAGCCGCTGGGGGGCGGCGCCCCGATCTCGATCTTCGAATCTGGCGCGATCATGATGTACATCGCCGAGAAGGCCGGCAAGTTCTGGCCGCAGGACCCGGCGAAGAAGTATGAGGTCGCCCAGTGGTGCTACTGGCAGACCGGCAACCAGGGCCCGAAGATGGGCGAGCATGGCAACTTCCACCGCGCCGCGCAGAACCCTGACAACGGCGACCTGAAGTACGCGCTAAAGCGCTTCGACAACGAGGTGCACCGCCTCTACGGCGTGATGAACCTCGGCCTCCACAACAAGGAATTCCTGGCGGCGGGCGAATACACGATCGCCGACATGATCTGCTACCCGTGGAGCGTCAGCTGGAAGATGCGCGGCCTCGACATCGAAGAGTTTCCGAACGTGAAGCGGTGGCTGGCGATGATGGAAGCCAGGCCTGCGGTAGCCAAGGCGATGGCGATGGGGCCGGAGTTCCGCGAAGACCCGGCGACGATCAGTGACGAGGAGAAGGCGCGCCGGTCTGGCATTATGGCCAACCAGCGCGCCTGGCCGGTGCCGAAGGAATGGGCCGGCGCGGCCTGATATGCGGCGGGGGCGGGCCTTTGCAGGGCTGGCGAGTCTGGCGGCGATCCTCTTCGCCGCCAGCGCCCACGCGGCCGGCAAGACGGTCAAGGACTGGACCGCCGCCTGCGACAACCTCGGCGCCTGCACGGCGTTCGGCTTCTCCGCGGAGGGCGATGAGAACCCCGGCTATCTGATCATCCACCGTGATGCTGGCGGCGGGGCGGCGCCCGCTGTGCAGATCGTGTTCGACGTCGGCGACACTCAGCCCTCGACGACCTGGACGATAGCTGTGGATGACCACGCCATCCCCGGCATCGGGCCGTTGCAGGCCACGGGCAGCGAATCCGGCGCGCGGACCAAGCTCGGCCCGGCAGCGGGGGCGGCTCTCATCCGGGCCGTGCGCAACGGCGATGCCATCGACGTTGCGTCGGGCGGCAAGCCGGTGACATCGATTTCGCTCTCCGGCAGCGCGGCAATCCTACTCTGGCTCGACGTGCAGCAGGGACGGGTCGGCACTGTCACCGCGCTCGGCAAGCCTAGCTCGGGCGCCGCTTCCGCCGTGCCGCCGCCGCGACCGACGCCGGTGATCGTCGCCGCGCCGCCCGTCGACCAGAAGGGGCTGCCGGCGCACGCGCCGCGCTCGATGGCCAAGCTCGACCCCGAGTGCGACACCGACGGTTCGTCGGCGGATGTGAACGACACCGTCGCGCGGCTGGCGCCGGGCGTCGTGCTCTGGGGCCCGATGTGCACGTCGGGCGCCTACAACGAGGTCAGCATCTTCTTCATCGGCGACGAGCACGGCCACAATCTGAAGCGGGTGAAGTTCCCGGAAGCGCCGGGCTCGAAGCAGGCCACGGACGATCAGCTGTTCAACGCCGAGTACGACCCCAAGACCCGCACCATCGCCGCCTT
>DASXOP010000033.1:0-44121 GCA_036494265.1 Caulobacteraceae bacterium
CCTGCTGACCTCGAAGGGCTGCGGATGCTCCCTTCCCCCTCGCGGGGAAGGGTTGGGGACGGGGGTGTTAGCTCGTTGCTGGTGGATTGGCGACGATCGGACAATCCCGGGAGCACCGAGCTAACACCCCCACCCCTAGCCCCGCCCCGCAAGGGGGCAGGGAACTCGTTTTGGGCCGTCCGCCTCATCATTCGGCTACCAAAGGCGCTGCGGTGCGAGCATGGCCGCGCAGGCGACGGGAGATTTCGTCGGTGATGAAACGGGCGGTGATCGGCGAGCCGTCGTAGCCCAACACGGGCACCAGCTTGGCCGGATCGACGTTGCCCTCGACCATGACCAAGGTGCGCAGCTGAGCGTCGCGGTTCTGTTCGACCACGAACACCGTCTCGTGGGCGGCGATGAAGTCGATCACCTCGTCGCTGAACGGGAAGCCGCGGACCCGCAGGCCATCGACCAGCACCCCCTGCCCTTCCAGCGCTTCCAATGCTTCGTGCATCGCCGGCGTGGTCGAGCCGAAGTAGATCACCCCGTGCGGCGTGCGGCGCTTGGCGGGCCGCGCCACGGGCGCCGGGATCAGCGTCTTGGCGGTCTCGAACTTCTCCAACAGCCGCTGCATGTTGGCGACGTAGACCGGGCCCTCCTCGCTGTAGCGGGCGTAGGGGTCACGCGAGGTGCCGCGAGTGAAGTAGGCGCCGCGGTCGGGGTGAACGCCCGGCAGGGTGCGGTAGGCGATCCCGTCGCCGTCGACGTCGAGGTAGCGGCCGAAATCCTTGCCGGCCTCAAGCTCCGCGTAGGTCATCACCTTGCCGTGGTCGAGTTGGCGGGTGTCGTCCCACTGGAAGGGGCGGCAGAGCCACTCGTTCATGCCGATGTCGAGGTCGAGCATCACGAACACAGTCGACTGCAGCCGGTCGGAGAGATCGAACGCCAGCGCGCCGAACTCGAAGCACTCGGCCGGGTCTTCCGGGAACAGCAGCGGGTGTTTGGTGTCGCCGTGGCTGGCGTAGGCGGCGAGCAGGATGTCCGACTGCTGGGTGCGGGTCGGCATGCCGGTGGAGGGACCACCGCGCTGCACGTCGAAGATCACCGCCGGGATCTCGGCGAAGTACGAAAGGCCGACGAACTCCTGCATCAGCGAGATGCCGGGCCCCGAGGTGCAGGTGAACGCTCGCGCGCCGTTCCAGCCGGCGCCGACGACGATGCCGATCGAGGCGATCTCGTCCTCGGCCTGAATGATCGCGTAGCGCGCTTCGCCGGTGGCCGGGTCGGTGCGCAGCTTGGCGCAGTGGGCCATGAACGCCTCGGCCAGCGAGGTCGAGGGCGTGATCGGATACCAGGCGCAGACCGTGGCCCCGCCGTAGACCGCTCCCAGCGCCGCGGCGGTGTTGCCTTCGACGTAGATCCGGTCACCGACCGCGTTGGAGCGGCGCATGCGCAGGCCGATGGGGTTCAGGTGCTCGATGGCGCCGTCGCGACCCATGGCTAGCGCCTTGAGATTGGCGTCGATCAGCTGGGCCTTAGAGCCGAACTCCTCGCGCACCAGCGTCTCCAGCACCTCCGGCTCGGTGCCGATCAGATGGCTGACGGCGCCGAGATAGATGATGTTCTTGAACAGCTGGCGCTGGCGCGGATCGGAGTAGGCCGCGTTGCAGATAGCGGTCAGCGGCAGCCCCAACACCTCGATATCGTTGCGGAATTTCGACGGTGGGAGCGGCTTGGTGGAATCATAGAACAGATAGCCGCCCGGTTCGATCGAGGCGACATCCTGGTCCCAGGTCTGCGGGTTCATCGCCACCATTAGGTCGACGCCCCCGCGCCGGCCAAGGTGGCCCGCCTCGCTGATCCGCACTTCGTACCAGGTCGGCAGGCCCTGGATGTTGGACGGGAAGATATTGCGCGCCGCCACCGGCACGCCCATCCGCAGGATCGACTTGGCGAACATCCCGTTGGCGCTGGCCGAGCCCGAACCGTTCACATTGGCGAACTTGACGACGAAGTCGTTGACGGCGGCGAGGCTCATTCGGCGGCGATCCGTTCAGGCAGCGGGGGTACTCCCTCAGCCTGGGTAATGTTCAGCAGGAACTTGCGCATGTCCCACGCGCCAGTCGGACAGCGCTCGGCGCAGAGGCCGCAGTGCAGGCAGACGTCCTCGTCCTTGACCATGACGCGGCCGGTGGGGAGCGTCTGGGAGACGTAGAGGTCCTGAGTCAGGTTCAGCGCCGGCGCCTTCAGCCTTTGCCGCAGGTCGGCTTCCTCGCCGTTGTCCGTGAACGTGATGCAGTCCACTGGGCAGATATCGACGCAGGCGTCGCACTCGATGCAGAGGGGCGTCGCGAACACGGTCTCGGCGTCGCAGTTGAGGCAGCGCTGGGCTTCGGCGTAGCCGACGTGCTTGTCGAAGCCGAGCTCGACCTCCAGCCGCACGTTGCCGAGCGCCTCGGCCTTGTCTCGCTGCGGCACCCGGTAGCGAAGGTCGTTGGATATGTCGTTGTCGTAGCTCCACTCGTGGATGCCCATCTTCTGCGAGACGAGGGTCACGCCGGGCGCGGGCCGTTCGGCAGGATCTTCACCCTGCAGCAGCTTGTGGATCGAGACCGCGGCCTCGTGACCGTGCGCCACCGCCCAGATGATGTTCTTCGGACCGAACGCGCTGTCGCCGCCGAAGAAGACCTTCGGGTTGGTCGAGGCCATGGTGATCTCGTTGACCACCGGCATGTCCCACTTGTCGAACTCGAGCCCGATGTCGCGCTCGATCCAGGGGAAGGCGTTCTCCTGGCCGACCGCGACCAGCACGTCATCGCACTCGTAGTGGGCGTCAGGCTCGCCTGTGGGCGACAAACTGCGCCGGCCCTTGTCATCGTAACTGGCGGCCACCTTCTCAAAAATAACACCCGTAAGGCGGCCATTTTCGTGGGTGAATTCCTTGGGCACGAGGAAGTTGAGGATTGGGATGTCCTCGTGCATCGCGTCTTCCTTCTCCCAGGGAGACGCCTTCATTTCCTCGAAGCCGGAGCGGACGACCACCTTGACGTCCTCACCGCCGAGTCGGCGCGAGGTGCGGCAGCAGTCCATCGCGGTGTTGCCGCCGCCGAGCACGATCACGCGCTTGCCGATCTTGTCGACGTGGCCGAACGAGACGCTGGAGAGCCAGTCGATGCCGATGTGGATATTGGCCTTGGCTTCCTGGCGGCCAGGGATGTCGAGTTCGCGGCCGCGGGGCGCGCCGGAGCCGACGAAGATGGCGTCGTAGCCCTCCGCCAGCAGCGCCTTCAGGCTGTCGACGCGCTCGCCCTGGCGCAGGGTCATGCCGAGGCCGGTGATGTAGCCGACCTCCTCGTCGATCACCGACTCCGGCAGGCGGAAGCGCGGAATCTGGCTGCGGATCATGCCGCCCGGCTGCGGGTCGGAGTCGATCAGGGTCAGCTCGTAGCCCATCGGCGCGAGGTCGCGGGCCACGGTCAGCGAAGCCGGGCCGGCCCCGACCAGGGCGATGCGCTTGCCGTTGCTGAGCTTGGCCGGTGACGGCAGGCGCTCGGTGATGTCGGTCTTGTTGTCGGCTGCCACGCGCTTCAGGCGGCAGATCGCCACCGGCTCGGCTTCCACGCGGCCACGCCGGCAGGCGGGCTCGCACGGCCGATCGCACGTCCGACCGAGAATCCCCGGAAAGACGTTCGACTTCCAATTGATCATGTAGGCATCGGAATAGCGCCCTTCGGCGATCAACCGGATGTACTCTGGCACCGGCGTGTGCGCCGGGCATGCCCACTGACAATCGACGACCTTGTGGAAGTACTCTGGCGCCTCGGTGTTCGTAGGCTCCAACCCAATCGTCCTTTCCTGAACTCCCCTGTCAGCGCCGCGAAGTGGGTGCAGCGTCACCGGTGTCGGGTCGGGCTCGCATCCAAAAGCGGGGCTGGTTGAGTCGGTTTTAGGCCCGTTGAACCCCCATGGCCAGTCCTTATGGCCCTTCGTTCAGCATCGCCAAAGGGTTCCGCAAGGTCCGCCAAGGATCAGTCCACGGCTGTAGCGACGTCCCGCAAACGGGTCGGCAAAAGGTCGCCACGTGCTTCCAGCACGGGATAGGCGGCGGCCTCAACGAGGTAAGCGTTGACCCGCTTCAGATCGCCGAGCGCATCGAGGAAGAGCGCGCTTGTCTCCACCGTGGGCAGCGCGCCGGATCGGAGCTCAGCGAAGTGCCGGGTGCTGGCTTCCGCCTCGAACTCGCGGAACGCCTCTTTCTCGCGGACCAGGAGGCGAGCGCCGCGCTCCTCGCTGCTGACGAAGAGGGCGGCGGCGGCGCGGACGTTCGCGATCAACCGCTCGGTCAGCGTAAGCAAGGCAGCCTGGTTCTCGGCCGAGAAAACCAGGTCGCGCTTCGCCAGCTTGCCCACGAGGCGAAGCAGTCCTTTGTCGACCACATCTCCGGCCTGCTCCAGGCTGGTCGCGAAGGCCAATATCCGGGTGGAGCGTCGATGATCTCCGCCGGTCAGTCGCTCCTGATCGAGGCTGGCGACGTAGGCCTTGATGGCGTGATTGAGTTTGTCGAGCACATCGTCGGCTCGTTGGATGTCGGCAACTTCGCGCCGGTCGACCGTCTCCAACGCCGCGCGGAATCCGCGCAGCATCGCTTCGAGCACGTCGGCCATCCGCAATGCCTCCCGCGCCGCCCCGCCGAGCGCCACCGCGGGGTCCCGCGCCGCCGGATCGAGGTAAAGTGGGCGCGCTGGATCGGCCGTGACCGGCGCGGACGGGATCAGGCGCTCGAGCAGCGCGGCATAGGCGCCGACCCACGGGAAGACGAGCAGCGCCAGGGCCAGATTGAACGCGGTATGGAAGTCGGCGACAGCCCTGGCTGGGGTCGGCTCAAGCCGCGAGACGAGCGCAGCGATCTCGTGGAAACCCGCAAGTATGGCGAGCACGCCAACGGCGCGGACTAGGAGATTGCCGAGCGGCAGTCGCCTGGCGTCGCCGCCCGCTCCCGACGCGGCTTCGAGCACCGGATTGATCGACGATCCGAGATTGGCCCCGAGCACGAACGCCAGGGCTGTCGGCGCCGGGATCACGCCCTGCGCCGCCAGCGACATGCCGAGCAGCACCACCGCCGCGCTGGAGTGCGCAGCCCAGGCCAGCATTGCGGTAGCGAGAACGATGAAAATGATGTGTCCGGAGAGTTGGCTCAGGGCCTGCCGCACCAGCGGAGTGGTCAGGACCGGCTGCAGCAGGCTGCTGAATTCGTGCAGGGCGATCAGGATCAGGCCGAGGCCGATGAACACCCGTCCGAAGTCGCGATAGCTGGCGCCCTCTCGCCGGAACACGACGAGGCCCGCCAGCACCGACGCTGGCGCGACAACGTAAATGTTGAACGACAGGAGCTGCACGATCAGCGTGGTGCCGATATTGGCGCCTAGCATAACCGCCAGCGCCGGCGCTAGACCGACCAGACCGCCGCCCACGAAGCCGGTGACCATCAATCCGGTCGCCGTGCTGCTTTGCAAGACAGTGGTGACGCCAAGACCAGCCAAGGCGGCGCTAAGCCGACCCTTCAGCGCGCGCCCGAGCAATACCCGCAACCGAGCGCCGAAGGCCCGTTGCACGCCGCTCTGCACCATGTGCACGCCCCACAGCAGCAGCGCCACGAATCCGGCCAGGTCGATGAGGATGAGGGTCGGGTGGATCGGACTGGACCTCCTATCGCGAGATCACGCACTCGCGGCGCAAAGCGCCGCAGCGCGAACGTCCTATGTGGTCTTGCCTCCCTACGATCGCAACCCGTAATACGTCCGTGTCCGGATTGTTTTGGAGCCTAAGACGTATGATGGTCGCAGCGTCGGGACCCTCCGGCCGACTCGATCTAGCCTGCCGGAAATACGGAGATCGTCATGCGGTGGTTCCAGGCGCTGCTGCCTCACGAGGACAGCTTCTTCGACCAGTTCGAGGCCCACGCCCGGCTGCTGGTCCAAGGCGCCGAGGCGCTCCGCGATCTGCTGAACGGCGGCGCCGCGGTGCCGGCCGCCTGTGCGGCGATCGTCCGTCACGAAGAGGCCGCCGATGAGATCACCCGCAGCGTCTTCCTGGCTATCCGCCGTACCTTCATCACCCCGTTCGATCGCAGCGACATCCGCGAGCTGACCACCTCGCTCGATGACGCGATCGACCAGATGCAGAAGACCGCCAAGTCGATCACGCTGTTCGAGGTCTCGGAATTCCAGTCCGAGATGCGCGAACTGGGCGACCTGGCGATCCAAGCCTCGTACCTGACTCTGGAGGCCACCGAATTGCTGCGCGACATGCGCCGCAACGCCGCTCGCCTCAACGCCATCGCCGAAGCCGTCACCCGGATCGAGAACCGCTCGGACGAGGTCTATGACGCGGGCATGAAGTCGCTGTTCGGCCGCAGCCAGGACCGTCCGATGGACTTCATCGTCGGCGCCGACATCCTCGACCACCTGGAGAAGGTGATCGACCGCTTCGAGGACGTTTCCAACGGCATCAGCGGCATCCTGATCGAGCACCTCTAGCCGTGACGCCGACGCTGATTTTCCTGGTCGCAGTCGCGCTCGCGTTCGATTTCCTGAATGGGCTGCACGACGCCGCCAATTCGATCGCGACGATCGTCTCGACCCGGGTGCTGAGGCCGAGATATGCGGTCGCCTGGGCGGCGGCCTTCAACTTCATCGCCTTCCTCTTCTTCGGCTTGCATGTCGCCAAGACCATCGGCGCCGGGATCGTCTCGACCGACCTGATCACCGACCGGCTGATTTTCGGCGCGCTGATGGGCGCGATCGCCTGGAACATCGTCACCTGGCTGGCCGGCATCCCCTCCTCCTCCTCGCACGCCCTGGTCGGCGGGCTGGTCGGCGCGGGGTTCGCCAAGGCGGGTTTGAAGGCGATCGTCTGGGACGGGGTGAGCAAGACAGCCGCCGGCATCGTCGTCTCGCCGGCGTTCGGCTTCGTCATGGCGCTGCTGCTGGTGCTGATCGTCTCCTGGCTCTTCGTGCGTAGCCGCCCTGCGACCGTCGATCGCACGTTCAGATCGCTGCAGTTCGTTTCCGCCTCGCTCTATTCGCTCGGTCACGGCGGCAACGATGCCCAGAAGACGATGGGGATCATCGCCGTGCTGCTTTACGCCCACGGCGGCCACCATGGTGCGTTCATCGTGCCACTATGGGTGGTGCTGTCGTGCCAGACAGCCATGGCGCTGGGGACGTTGTTCGGCGGATGGCGTATCGTGCACACCATGGGCTCGAAAATCACCCGACTCAGCCCGATGCAGGGCTTCTGCGCCGAGACCGGCGGGGCGATCACCCTGTTCACGGCGACCTACCTCGGCGTGCCGGTCTCGACCACGCACACGATCACCGGCGCGATCGTCGGCGTCGGCGCGGCGCGGCGAACGTCCGCGGTGCGCTGGGGCGTGGCGCGCCGCATCGTCGTCGCCTGGATCATCACCATGCCGATGGCGGGGCTGATCGCGGGGGTGCTCTACCAGGCCTGCGGGAGCTTCTTCCCATGAACGCGGTCAAGAGCGTGAAGGCGGACAAGAGCGTCGGCATCCAGTACGCCGCCCTCGCCTATCGGCTGGAGGGCCGGCAGGTGCAGATCCTGCTGATCACCTCGCGGGGCACCAAGCGCTGGGTGATCCCGAAAGGCTGGCCGATGACCGGTCTGAAGCCCGAGGAAGCCGCCGCCGTCGAGGCCGCCGAGGAGGCCGGCATCATCGGCACGGTGGAACACCAGCCGCTGGGCTCCTACCGCTACCTCAAGCGCTTGAGCGCCAAGCAGAGCACGCCAGTGCAAGTGATCGTGTTCCCGTTCCACGTCGAGGACCGCTTCGAGACCTGGAAGGAACAGGGCCAACGCGTGTTCGAGTGGTTCAGCTACCGCAAGGCCGCGGCGCTGGTCGACGAGCCCAGCCTCAAGCGCCTGATCCGCGACTTCGGCGCTCAGCGCTCGTCGTCGCTGATCGGCCGCAGTCTGCGACGCTACCGGTCCTGGCGGCTGGGCGCGGCGCTGAACTGATGGGGTCGCCACCACGTCGAACGCTCTTCGCCACGGACCTCGACGGGACGCTGCTGCGCTCGGACGGAACGATCTCGCCGCGATCCCGCGCGGCGATCCAGGCCGCCCAGAACGACGGCGCTCCCGTGGTCTTCGTCACTGCGCGTCCGCCGCGGGTGGTGCGTGATCTGGCCGAGGAAGCTGGACTGACGGGACCAGTGGTCTGTTCCAACGGCGCCATCCTCTATGACGTGGCCCGCGATGAAGTCCTCCACCACGAGCGGCTCGGCGGCGGCTTGGCCCTGGAGCTCAGCCTTGCCCTCCGCAGTCTGGAGCCACAAGTGGTCTTCGCGACCGAGCACGGACACCGGATTGGCTACGAGCCGACGTTCCCGCGCATCTTCGAGGATGATGTTCCGGAGCACCTGTCGCCAGTCGGCGATGTTCAGTGGCTATGCGAGGCCGAGCTCACCAAACTGATCGTGCACCATCCGGATCAGGACCCAGACGCGCTGGCTGCCTGGATCGGCGCCCACGTCGGCGAGCGCGCGTTCGTCACCCACTCTGGCGGTCCATTCGTGGAGATCGGCGCTGTCGGCGTCTCCAAGGCCAGCGGCCTTGCCCGGCTATGCGAAGAGCTAGGAATCCCGCCCGCCGACGTCGTCGCGTTCGGGGACATGCCGAACGACCTGCCGATGCTGGCGTTTGCGGGCCTGGGCGTGGCGGTCGCCAATGCGCACCCTGCGGTGCTGGCGGCGGCCGACGAGATCGCGCCCTCCAACGACGAAGACGGGGTGGCGCGCACCATCGAGCGATTGCTGGCCGCCACGGCTGTGCAAACGGGTTGACCGGCGAACAAGCGGAACCGTTCGGCGCCGCCCGCGTTTCGCCACATTGCGGCATGTTTCCGGATCGAAGCGTGCGGTCATCATGACGATGGAATGGAACTCCAGACTTGACCGGCATGACGCTGTTACGGCGATAGCACGCGCCACTTCCAGGCAATCGGTCCTTTCGGAGACGGGATGAGCCAAACCATCCAGCCCCCTGCCGGCTCTGCGCCTCGACCGAGGCGACGGTGGGGCTGGCGCACCCTCGTAGGCATCGTGCTCGTCGTGGCGGTCGCTGTCGGCTTGGCCTTCCTGCTGACCAAGTGCGTGGGGAGCAATGGACCCTCCAGTGCGTTCGGCCGCGGCGGGCGTCCGACGATCACTGTCGGCACGGCGACGGCAACTTTGGGCGACGTACCGATCACGGTCACGGCGCTGGGCACGGTGACGCCTGAGGCGACCGTCTCGGTGATCTCTCGGGTAACCGGCCAGCTCAACCAGGTGCGCTTCGCTGAGGGCCAGCTGGTGCGCAAGGGCGATGTGCTGGCCCAGGTCGACCCCGCGCCGTTCCAGGCGGCGCTGACCCAGGCGCAGGGCTCGCTGGAGCATGACCAGGCGCTGCTGACCAACGCCCAGCTCGACCTGAAGCGGTACAAGACCCTGCAGAGCGAGAACTCGATCGCCGGCCAGACCGTCGACACCCAGGCCGCGCTGGTGCGCCAGGACGAGGCGCTGGTCGCCTCCGACAAAGGTGCGGTCGCCATCGCCAGGCTCAACCTCGACTGGAGCCGCATCGTCGCGCCGGTCAGCGGACGGGTCGGGCTTCGGCAGATCGACGCTGGCAATCAGGTCTCGGCCAACGGCGCGACCCCGATCGCGGTGGTCACCCAGATCGACCCGATCGACGTGATCTTCGCGGCGCCCGAGGACGCGATCCCGTCGATCGTCAAACATCCCAACTTCGGCGCCGGCCTCGTGGTCACCGCCACCGACCGGAGCGGCGGCACGACGCTCGCCACCGGCAGCCTCGCCACCATCGACAACGTGGTCGACACCACCACCGGCACGGTCAAGGGCAAGGCCCAGTTCGGCAACCCCGCCGGCGCGCTGTTCCCGAACCAGTTCGTCAACGTCAGTGTGCTCGTCGACACTCTGAAGAACCAAGTGATCGTGCCGACCACCGCGGTCCGTCACGGCCCGCAAGGCGACTTCGTCTGGGTGCTGCAGTCGGACAACACGGTGCAATCGGCGGTGGTCAAGGTCGGTCCGGCAAGCGGCGAAACCAGCTCGATCGTTTCCGGGCTGAAAGCCGGCCAGGTCGTGATCACCGACGGCGGCGACCGGCTGCGCGACGGCGCCCCCGTTACCTTGCCGCGCGGCCAAGGCGGCGCGGGCGCTGGGGCCGGCGGCGGCGCTGGCGGACATCATCGCAAAGGCGGTGCGGCCGGCCAAGGCGGTGGTGGCGGCGGACGAGGCGGCGGCGGCGGCGGGGGCGGCGGTTGACGGCGGCCCACGCACCTAACGGCGGCCTCGCGCCCATCCGCCGATGAGCCCGTCCCGCCCGTTCATCCAGCGTCCAGTGGCGACCACGCTGCTGATGACGGCGATCCTGCTGGCGGGCCTGGTCGCGTTCCACTTCCTGTCGCTGTCAGCGCTGCCGGAAGTCGACTACCCGACGATCCAGGTGCAGACCTCCTATCCCGGTGGCAGCCCGGAGGTGATGGCGCAGACCGTCACTGCCCCGCTGGAGCGGCAGTTCGGTCAGATGGCAGACCTCAACCGGATGTCGTCGGTCTCCTCCGGCGGCTCGTCGGTGATCACCCTGCAGTTCAACCTCGACCTCTCGCTCGACGTCGCCGAGCAAGAGGTGCAGGCGGCGATCAACGCGGCGGGCAACCTGCTGCCGGTCGACCTGCCGGCGCCGCCGGTCTACGCCAAGGTCAACCCCGCCGACGCGCCGATCATGACCTTGGCGCTCAGCTCCAAGACCATGCAGCTGACCGACGTGCAGGGGCTGGCCGAGCAGCAGCTGGGGCAGAAGATCTCGCAGATACCTGGCGTCGGCCTCGTCACCATCGCCGGCGGCGAGCGGCCGGCGGTGCGCATCCAGGTCAACACCCGAGCGCTGGCCTCCTACGGCATGACCCTGGAGACGCTGCGCGGGGTCATCGCGGCGTCAAACGCTAACCAGGCGAAGGGCTCGTTCGACGGGCCGACCCGCGCCTACGCCATCAACGCCAACGACCAGCTGCTGGCCGCGCCCGACTACGCCAACCAGATCATCGCCTACAAGAACGGCGACGCGGTGCGGCTGAAGGACGTCGCCACCATCGTCTCCGGGGCCGAGAACGAGAAGCTTGGCGCGTTCTACGACGTCGCCGCGACCAAGGACGCCGGCGCGGCGCTCAAGCAAGCCATCGTGCTCAACATCCAGCGCCAGCCGGGCGCCAACGTCATCACCACGGTCGACAAGATCAAGGCCGCCCTGCCCGACCTGACCTCCGGCATGCCCGCCGGCCTGGACGTCACAGTCGTCACTGACCGCACCACCGGCATCCGCGCCTCGGTCAACGACGTCGAGTTCGAGCTGGTGCTGGCGATCGTGCTGGTGGTGGCGGTGATTTTCCTCTTCCTGCGCTCGCTGCCGGCGACCTTCATCGCCGGCGTCGCCGCGCCGCTCTCGATCGTCGGCACGTTCGGGGTGATGTATCTGCTGGGCTACTCGCTCAACAACCTGACCCTGATGTCGCTGACCATCGCCACCGGCTTCGTGGTCGACGACGCCATCGTCATGATCGAGAATATCTCGCGCTACATCGAGGCCGGCGAGAGCCCGATGCAGGCGGCGCTGAAGGGCGCCGAGCAGATCGGCTTCACGATCATTTCGCTGACCGTCTCGCTGATCGCGGTGCTGATCCCGCTGCTCTTCATGGGCGACGTCGTCGGCCGGCTCTTCCGCCAGTTCGCCGTCACCCTGGCGGTAACCATCGTGATCTCCGCCTTCATCTCGCTGACCCTCACCCCGACCCTGTCGGCGCTTTGGCTACGGCCGCCAAAGGAAGGCCACGAGAGCGGCTTCGCCAAGCGCGCCACCAAGTTCGTCGACGATGTGATCGAGCGCTATGGCGTCGCGCTGGACTGGGTGCTGGCGCGCCAGACCGCGACCTTGCTGGTCGCGCTGGGCACGCTGGCGGTCACCGTGATCCTCTACCTTGTGATCCCCAAGGGCCTCTTCCCGACCCAGGACACGGGGTTGGTGCAAGGCGTGACCGTCGCCGGCCAGTCGGTGTCCTACACCCGCATGGGCACGCTGCAGCAGCAGGTGGCGGCCGAGCTGCTGAAGGACCCGGATGTCGCCAGCCTGACTGGCTACATCGGCGTCGACGGCACCAACACCACCGGCAACACCGGCCGGTTCCTGATCAATCTGAAGCCGCTGGGCGAGCGGACCAGCTCCCAGGCCGACGCGCTCGACCGGCTGCGCAAGCTGGCCGGCAACGTGCCGGGGATGACCCTCTACCTGCAGCCAGTGCAGGACCTGACCATCGACGCCAACATCAGTCGCACCCAGTACCAGTTCTCGCTCGAAGGCCCTGACCAGCCCACGATCAACATCTGGTCGGCGAATATCGTCGCGGCGCTGGCCAAGGACCCAAAACTCCGCAACGTCGCGGCGGACGTGCAGGACGAAGGACTTTCGGCCTTCGTTAGTATCGATCGCGACACCGCCGCGCGGCTAGCGATCACGCCGTCGACCGTCGACGAGGCGCTCTATGACGCGTTCGGCCAGCGCATCATCTCGACCATCTTCACGGAGACCGACCAGTACCGGGTGATCATGGGCGCCGCGCCTGGCGACATCGACACGCCGCAGGGGCTGGGCAATCTCTACATGAGCGCCGGCAATGGCGCGCCGACGCCGCTGGGCTCGATCGCCAAGGTCCAGCAGCAACTGGCGCCGCTGCAGATCAATCACGTCGCCCAGTTCCCGGCCGCCAACATCTCGTTCGACACCGCGCCTGGCGTCTCGCTCGGCGACGCGGTGAGCGCGATCCGCGCCGACGAGGCCAAGCTCGCGGTGCCCGCCGTGGTCACCACCACCTTCCTGGGCG
The DNA here is from genome assembly GCA_036494265.1 of Caulobacteraceae bacterium. Taxonomy (GTDB): domain Bacteria; phylum Pseudomonadota; class Alphaproteobacteria; order Caulobacterales; family Caulobacteraceae; genus Acaudatibacter. Next base: position 12,941 of record DASXOP010000033.1, read on the forward strand.
CCGCGGACGCCTACCAGGCTTCGCTCTCGAACGAGCTCTGGCTGATCCTGGCGGCGATCGTCTGCGTCTACATCGTGCTGGGCGTGCTCTACGAGAGCTACATCCACCCGATCACGATCCTTTCCACCCTGCCCTCGGCGGGTGTGGGCGCGCTGCTGGCGCTGATGATCGCCGGCTCCGACCTCGGGGTGATCGGCATCATCGGGATCATCCTCCTGATCGGGATCGTGAAGAAGAACGCTATCATGATGATCGACTTCGCTCTCGACGCCGAGCGCGACGAGGGCAAGGCGCCGCTGGAGGCGATCCGCCAGGCGGCGCTGCTGCGCTTCCGGCCGATCATCATGACCACGCTGGCCGCGCTCTTCGCCGCCCTGCCGCTGATGCTGGGCTGGGGCGAGGGCTCGGAGCTGCGCCGACCGCTAGGCATCAGCATCTTCGGCGGCCTGATCGTCAGCCAGGCGCTGACGCTCTTCACGACGCCGGTGATCTACCTTTGGTTCGACCGCCTGGGCCGCCGCTTTGGCACGGGCGCCAACCTGCGCAAGGGCGAGTCCGACCCGCGCCTCGACGAGGCCGCGCCGGACGTGGGCCCTGCGCCTGGCGGCGCGCGATGAACCTCTCCGCGCCCTTCATCCGCCGCCCGATCGGCACAATTCTCTTGACCATCGGCGTCGCGCTGGCCGGGGTCGGGGCGTTCTTCAGCCTGCCGGTCTCGCCGCTGCCGCAGGTCGACTTTCCGACCATCTCGGTCTCGGCCCAGCTGCCGGGCGCCAGCCCCGAGACGATGGCGACCAGCGTCGCGACTCCGCTGGAGCGCCACCTCGGCCTGATTTCCGACGTCAGCGAGATGACCTCATCCAGCCGGGTCGGGACCAGCAACATCACCCTGCAGTTCGGCCTCGACCGCGACATCGACGGCGCCGCCCGCGACGTCCAGGCGGCGATCAACGCCGCCCGGGTCGACCTGCCGGCGACGCTGAAGAGCAACCCCACCTACCGCAAGATCAACCCCGCCGACGCGCCGATCATGGTGCTGGCGCTGACCTCGGCGACCCGCACGCCCGGCCAGATCTACGACGCAGCCTCGAACATCGTTCAGCAGCAGCTAAGCCAGGTGCGCGGCGTCGGCGATGTCACGGTCGGCGGGGCCTCGCTGCCAGCGGTGCGAGTCGAGCTGAACCCGCTGGCGCTGGCCAGATACGGCATCGGGCTCGAGGACGTGCGCGCCGCTCTCGCCTCGGCCAACGCCAACCGGCCCAAGGGCGTGATCGACGACGGCGCGATGCGGCTGCAGATCTACACCAACGACGCCGGCACCAAGGCCTCCGACTACGCCCCGCTGCTGGTCGCCTACCGCAACGGCTCGGCGGTTCGGCTCTCCGACATCGCCCAGGTGATCGACGGGGTCGAGGACGTGCACAACCTCGGCGTCTTCGTCAGCAAGCCGAAGGGCAAGGTCACTACCTCGTCGGCGGTCATCGTCACCATCAGCCGCCAGCCCGGCGCCAACATCATCTCCACCGTCGACCAGGTGAAGAAGCGCCTGCCCGCCGTTCAGTCCGCGCTGCCGCAGGACATCAACATGAGCGTCGCGGTCGACCGCACCGTCACCATCCGCTCGTCGCTGAACGACGTCGAGCGCACCGTGCTGATCTCCATCGTGCTGGTGGTCGGCGTGGTGGCGTTCTTCCTGATGAACGGCCGGGCAATCCTGATCCCGAGCGTTGCCGTCACCGTGTCGCTGCTCGGCACGCTGGGGGTGATGCTGCTGCTGGGCTTCTCGCTCGACAACCTCTCGCTGATGGCGCTGACCATCTCCACCGGCTTCGTTGTCGACGACGCGATCGTGGTGCTCGAGAACGTCACCCGCCACGTCGAGGCGGGCATGAACCGCTTCGAGGCCGCCATCCAGGGCGCGCAGGAAGTAGGCTTCACCGTGCTCTCGATCAGCATCTCACTGATCGCGGTCTTCCTGCCAATCCTCCTCATGGGTGGGATCGTCGGGCGGCTCTTCCGCGAATTCGCGATCACCCTCTCGGCGGCGATCCTGATCTCGCTGGCGATCTCGCTGACCACCACGCCCATGCTGGCCGCCTACCTCGTCGGCAAGTCCAAACCCCTCGCTGAGAAGAGCTGGTTCGGGCGGATGTCGGAGCGAACGCTGGAGGGTATGCGCGGCTTCTACGAGCGGGTGTTGGATCTCGCGCTCGACTCCGGCCCGGTGATCATCGTGGTCTTGATCGCGACCATCGCGCTCAACGTCTACCTCTTCAGCGTGGTGCCGAAAGGCTTCTTCCCGGAGGAAGACACCGGCCAGATGATCGCCGGCCTGGTCGCCGACCAGTCGAGCTCGTTCCAGATCACCCAGAAGCGCCTGAAGCAGTTCATCGGCATCATCGCGGGCGACCCCGACGTGAACACGGTGGTGGCCTTCGTCGGCGGTCGCGGCGCGGCCAGCGCGTTCATGACCGTCGCGCTGAAGCCGAAGTCGCAGCGCAGCGACAGCGCCGACGCCGTGATCGCGCGGCTGCGGCCGAAGCTGGGCCGGGTGCAAGGCGCCAGCCTGTTCCTCGCGCCGGTGCAGGACCTGCGGATTGGTGGTCGCCAGTCGAACGCCAGCTACCAGTACACGCTCGAAGCCGACAACCTGCAGAACCTGCGCACCTGGGCGACCAAGCTGACGGCGGCGATGAACAACCAGTGGGAGCTCGAGGACGTCAACAGCGACCAGCAGGACCACGGCCTGCAGAGCTTCGTCACCATCGATACCGACAAGGCGTCGGGCCACGGCCTGACCAATACGGCGGTCGACAACACGCTCTACGACGCCTTCGGCCAGCGCCAGGTCTCGACCATCTACGAGGCGGTCAACCAGTACCATGTGATCATGGAGATGGACCCGGCGTTCGGTCAGGACCCGACCGTGTTGCGGCACATCTACGTCTCGTCCGGCCGCGCCGCGGCGACCCCGGCCGGCGCCGCTGCCGCGCGCGGCCAGTCGCCGATCGGTATAGCAACGCCGGTCGCCAACGCCACGACGCTGACCACCGCGCAGGCCAGCGCGTCGGGCGGTCTCTACACCGCGCCCGTCTCCAACGTCACCGCCGCCAGCAAGGTGGTCACCGCCGGGACCGGCGGCTTCGGCGCGATCACCTCGGCGCCCGCCGCCGGCGCGGCAACCTCGGCCGCCGCCGTCGGCGGCCCGGCCGCCCCGCCGGCCAGAGCCGCGTCGACCGGGGTCGCCGTCTCCAGCACCAGCGAGGCGGAGGTCCCGCTCTCGGCGTTTGCGCAGTGGGCCGACGGCTCGACCCCCACCTCGGTCAACCACCAGGATACCCAGGCGGCGACGACGATCTCGTTCAATCTGGCCGAGGGCGCGTCGCTTAGCGACGCCACCACGGCGATCGCCAAGTCGGCGGCTTCGATCGCCATGCCGCCGACCATCCATGGCGCGTACGCTGGTACGGCCCTCAGCTTTCAGCAGTCGCTGAACACCTGGCCGCCGCTGATCCTGGCGGCGCTGATCGCGATCTACCTGGTGCTGGGCATCCTCTACGAGAGCTACATCCACCCGCTGACGGTGCTCTCTACCCTGCCCTCGGCCGGCGTCGGCGCGTTCATCGCGCTGATCGTCTTCCACATCGAGTTCTCGATCATCGCCCTGATCGGGGTGATCCTGCTGATCGGCATCGTGAAGAAGAACGCGATCATGATGATCGACTTCGCGCTGGTGGCCGAACGCGAGCACGGCCTCAGCCCCCGCGAGGCGATCCGCACCGCGGCGCTGACCCGCTTCCGGCCGATCATGATGACCACCTTCGCCGCCATCCTGGGCGCCGTGCCGCTGGCGGTGGGCTGGGGAGAAGGCGCCGAGCTGCGCCAGCCGCTCGGCATCACCATCATCGGCGGCCTCTTGGTCAGCCAGGCCGTCACCCTTTTGACCACCCCCGTCGTCTACCTCTATCTCGACAGCTTCCGCCGTCGGCGGCGCTCGCACCGGCCAGGGCCGGCTGCGCAGCCGTTGCCGGCGGAGTAGAACCCCGAGTGTCCATGCCCATGTCCCGTTTCCGCCTCGTCCCGCTCCTCCTCGCCGCCAGCGCGCTCTGCGCTTGCGAGGTCGGCCCCAACTATCACCGGCCGGAGGCGCCGACACCGCAGGCCTACAAGGAGATCGCCGGTTGGACCGCCGCCAATCCCGCGGCCGACGCCACCGACCGCGCCGACTGGTGGACCATCTTCGGCGATCCGGTGCTGAATGACCTGGAGCAGCAGGTCGCCACCTCGAACCAGTCCCTCGCTGCGGCCGAGGCGGCCTATCGCCAGGCGCGGGCGCTCGTCTCCGAGCAGCGCGCAGCCCTCTGGCCCTCCTTCACGGCCAACGGCCAGGCGACCGCGTCGCACTCGGCGGGCGGCGGCAGTGTCGTCGGCGCTGGCGGCGCGGTGCTCGGCGGCGGGACGCGCGCCAACATCGTGCAGGATTACAACGTCCAGCTGGGCGCCACCTGGGAGCCCGACATCTGGGGCAAGGTGCGGCGAGGCATCGAAGGCGCGAAGGCCAGCGCCCAAGGCAGCGCGGCCGACCTGGTCAACACCCGCCTCTCCGCTCAGCTGGAACTCGCCGCCGACTACATCAGCCTGCGCCAGCTCGACCAGCAGAAGCGCTTCGACGACGAGACGGTGAAGGCCTACGCGGACTCGCTCGAGATCACGCGCAACAAGTACAAGGCCGGGACTTCGGCTCTCAGCGACGTGGATGCGGCCGAGACCCAGCTGCACAACGCCAAGGCAGCCGACATCGATCTCGGCCAGCGACGCGCGCAGATGGAGCACGCGATCGCGATCCTGACCGGCCGCCCGCCGGCCGCAGTGACGATCGTCGCCACCGACTGGACCTTGAAGCCGGTGGAGATTCCGCCCGGCGTGCCATCGACCCTGCTGCAGCGCCGGCCGGACGTCGCCGCGGCGGAACGTCAGGCCGCGTCGGCCAGCGCCCAGATCGGGGTCGCCACCGCTGGCTACTACCCCAACATCACCATCAGCGCCTCGGGCGGCAGCGAGGCGCAGGCGATTGGCCAGCTCTTCGCCCCCCAGACCTTCTTCTGGAACGCCGGCGCCTCGGCCGCCGAGACCATTTTCAACGGCGGCCTGACCCACGCCCAGGTGCAGTCGGCGCGAGCGGGCTATGACCAGGCGGTGGCCAATTATCGGCAGGCGGTGCTGAGCGCGTTCGGCCAGGTCGAGGACAACCTCGCCGCCCAGCGCGTGCTGGCCGAGGAACAGCCGGAGCTGCAAGGCGCGGTCAACTCCGCCGACCAGGACTTGCGGATCGTCCTGAACGAGTACCGCGCTGGCACCGTCGACTACACCAGCGTGGTGGTGGCCCAGGCGCAGGACTACTCCGCCCACAACGCTGAACTGGCCCTCGAAGCCAGCCGGCTGACAACGACAGTGGACCTGCTGGTAGCGCTAGGCGGCGGCTGGCGTGCGGACGAACTGGCGAACAAGTAACTCGCGCCGCAGGCGCCGCTCTCAACCACGGAGGACGGAGGTCACACAGAGGACACGGAGCCGGTGCTCGGCAGCGCTGCCTCCCCTTACTCCTCCGTGCCTCCGTGGTGAACCTGAGAGCGCCTGCGGCGCGCTCTGCCCAGGGCCTTGACCTAGCTCTTCACCTCTCGCCAGTCGGCGGCGGTGGCGACGAAGAGTTGGGCGATGTCGGCGAGGCGTTTGCCTTGCCAGGCGACGCGGCTGCGGCGGGCGACCTGGAGGCGGCGCTCGTCGTCGAGGATCGGCAGCAAGGCGCCGCCGCCGAGGCGGAAGGCGTTCTGGTCGTCACGCACCGCGTCGGCTGCCACCTTCTCGGCTTGAGCCAGGTCGGCGATCTCGGCGTCGTCCTGGGTGATCGCTTCCATCACGTCGGCGACCTGGGTGAACGCGCTCACCACCGCGCCGTGGTACTGCGCCAGCGCCATGTTCGCTTCGGCCTGCGCCGCGCGCTGGTTGGCCTTCAGCCGGCCGCCGTTGAACAGCGGCGCCGACAGCCCCGACACCACCTGCCAGCCGCTGACGCCGTAGGTGAGCAGATTGGCCGGCGGGATCGCGGTCTGGATGAAGTTGCCGGAGAGCCTGAGATCCGGATAGAGCGCCGCGGTCGCGACACCGACCTGGGCGGTCGCGGCGTGGACGTTGTCCTCGGCCGCCAGGATGTCGGGCCGGTGCCGCACCAGGCTCGAGGGCAGGCTGACCGGGATCTGGGTCGGCGCACTGAAGCCCGCGAGCTCGAAGTCCGGGGCGGTCCAGTCCGCCGGCGCCTGGCCGACCAGCTGTGCCAGCGCGTGGCGAGCCTGGGAAAGCTGCTGGCGCAGTGGCGGCAGCACCGCTTCGTCCTGGGCGAGCTGGGCCCTGACGCTGACCGTCGCCGAGGGCGCCTCGCCGCCGGCGCCTTCCGCCTGGCGCACCAGGTCGACCGTGCGCCGATCGTCGTCGACCGCCTGCTCGGCCGCGGCGATCTCGGCGCGGGTGGTGGCGATCTGCAGCGCGGCCATGGTGGTCTGGCCGGTGAGGGTGAGGTAGGCCGCGTCGGCCTGGCGAGCCTGGGCGTCTGCCTTGGCCTCCGCCGCCTCGGCGCCACGCCTGAGGCCGCCGAAGAGGTCGGCGTCGTAACTGACGACACCGCCGACCGAGTAGAGACCCAAAGTGGGGTTGGGGAAGCCGGCGAAACCTAGCGAGGCGATGTTGATCCGCTCGCCAGTCAAGCTGCCCTGGAAGTCGACCTGCGGCTTACGGGCGCCGCGGGCCGAATCCGCTTCCGCCCTCAACCGCGCCAGTGAATCGTCAGCGGCGGCGACGGTGAGGTTGCCGGCGAGCGCTTGGTCCATCACTCGGTCGAGGTCGGCCGAGCCGAACGACTTCCACCACGGACCGGCGACCCGCGCCTCGGGGCTGAGCGCGGCCAGCGTGCTCGGCGCATCGCCCTTCATCAGATAGCCGGCGGTCGTCGGCGGCGCCGGCGACTGGAAATCGGGACCGACGGCCTTGCAGCCGGTCAGCGCCGTGACCGTGAACGCCGCGGCGGCGAGGAGTCTGGTCTTAGTCAACGGCGACCTCCGCCGAGGCGCCGGCGGCGGCCCTCGGCTTGCGCATGATGAAAAGCAGGGGAAACACGGCGAAGGTCAGCAGCAGCATCAGCTTGAACACGTCGATCAGGCCGACCATCCCGGCCTGGCGGGTGATCTCGCCGTTGAGCGAGGCCAGCGCCGCGCCCCCGTCGCTGAGCGACGGCAGGATGCCGGCCTGGACCGGATTTCCTGGCGAGAGATGGCCGGCCATGTCCGCGTGCGCCACGGCGCTCTGCTGGGTGTTGATCGCCTCCATCATCGAGATGCCGACACTGGAGCCCAGGTTGCGGACCAAGGTGTACACCGAGGTGCCTTCCGATCGCAGGGCGGGCGGCAAGGTGGCGAATGCGGTGACGCTGAGCGGCACGAAGAGGAGCCCGATGCCCAGCCCCTGGATAATGCCGGTGGTGGCGAACGGCATCGCATCCATGGTCAGGCTGAAGTGGGTCATCTGCCAGAGCGCGAAGCTGCAGAGGCTGAGGCCCACGGCCAGGATCAGCCGCGTATCGACCTTGCCGACCAGGCGGCCGACCACGAACATCGCCAGGAACGAGCCGACGCCGCGCGGCATCATCACCAGTCCGGCGCCGAACACCGAGTAGCCCATCAGCCCCTGCATCACCGGCGGCAGCAGCGCCATGGTCGAGAACAGGAAGAGGCCGATGAAGAAGCCGAACAGGTTGCAGGTCACGAAGTTGCGGTCGAGCGCCAGCGCCCGGTCGAAGAACGGGTGCTTGGCGGTCAGCGTCTGGACCAGGAAGACGTAGAAGCCGAGCGCGGCCAGGAAGGCGTCGATCCAGATCTCGCTCGACGAGAACCAGTCCACCGTGGGGCCGCGGTCGAGCATCAGCTGCAGCGCGCCGATGAAGATCACCAGGGCGCCGAAGCCCAGGAAGTCGAACGGCCGCGCCCCTTCCCCGCGGTCCTTGCCCATGAAGAACCAGACCGCGCTGAAGGCGAGGATGCCGATCGGCAGGTTGATGAAGAAGACCCAGCGCCAGGAGAAATTGTCGGTCAGCCAGCCGCCGAGCAGCGGTCCGAAGATCGGCCCCAGGATCGCGCCAGCGCCCCAGAGCGCCATCACCTGACCGACCTGGCTGGGCGGATAGATATCCAGCACCACCGCCTGCGAGAGCGGGATCAGCGCCGCCCCGAAGACGCCCTGCAGCAGCCGGAAGAGCACGATCTCGACCAGGCTGCTGGAGATGCCGCACAGCATCGAGGCGATGGTGAAGCCGGCGATCGAGATCAGGAACATCTGCTTTCGCCCGATCCGGGTCGAGAGCCAGCCCGCCAGCGGCGTCATGATCGCCGCAGCGATGATGTAGGACGTCAGCACCCAGGTGATCTGATCCTGCGAGGCCGAGACGCTGCCGGCCATGTGCGGCAGGGCGACGTTGGCGATCGTCGAATCCAGCGAGTTCATCACCGTCGCCAGCATCAGGCCGACAGTGATGGGAACGCGGTTGGCGAAGTCCTGCGGGCTGGCCATCGGACGCCTTAGGGCTGGGCGGCGCCTGCGCCGCGGTTAGCCCCAGACCCCGAACTACGCACGTCGACCGTTACCGTGGCGCTGAGCCCCGCCGCGCCGCAATGGCCGGGCGGCGGCTTGTCGAAGGCGATGCGCACCGGCAGCCGCTGCACGACTTTGACCCAGTTGCCGGTCGCGTTCTGAGCCGGCAACGGCGAGAACGCCTGCCCCGCGCCAGGGCTGAAGCTGGCCACGTGGCCGTCGAAGTCCTGCCCCGCGCAGGCATCGACGTGAATCTTGCCGGTCTGGCCCAGCTGCATCTTGGCCAGCTGGTCTTCCTTGAAGTTGGCCTCAACCCATGGCTCGCCTGCGACCAGCCAGAACAGCGTCTGCGCCGGATTGACGTAGCTGCCGACCTGCAGCTGATCGACCCGGGTCACGATCCCGTCCTGCGGCGCGACGACGGTGCCATAGCCCACGTTGAGGCGCGCCCGGTCGAGCGCGGCCTGCGCCTGCTGCACCGCCGGATTGCTGTCGGCCGACTTGCCGGCGCCGCCGAGGTTGGCCAGCGCCTGGGCGACCTGCTGCTGCGCGGTCGCGATCGCCTGGTGGGCCATCTGCTGATTGTGGACAGCGGTATCGACCTGGTCGCGCGACGAGACGCCGACCTGCATCAGCGATTTCTGCCGCGCCGCCTCGGTGTCGGAAAACGCCGCGGTCTGCTGCGCCATCTGCAGCGCCGACTGCTGCTGGGCGTAGTTGGCCTGCAACGCCTGCACCTGCAGCCGCGCGGCGGACAGCTGCGCCGTCGCCTGCTCCTGGGTGGCAGAGAAATCGCGGACATCCAGGGTGAAGAGCACGTCGCCTTTGTGGACCAGCTGGTTCTCTTTGACCCGGAGATCGATCACGCGGCCGCCGACGCTGGCGCTCACCGGGATCCGGGCGGCCTGCACGTACGCGTCGTCGGTCGATTGGGTGCGGCCGCCGGTCAGCACGAAATAGCCGGCGATAGCGATCAGCAGCAGCGGGCCACCGATCATCAGCGGCCAGCGATATCGGCTCATCAGACTGCGCCGCGGGGCGACCGTCGCCGCCTCGGCTTCGTCCTGGGTCGTCGCCTGGTCGCGCGCCACGCCGGCCTACTCCTACGTTTCACTACTATAACACGAACGAACGCCGCACCGGGCGCCTTGCGCATCCGGCGCGGAATCACCGCCTGACCCCTTGCACGTAAGCGGCGTGCGTGCATGATCCAAATGATATGTCGTCAGCGCTCAGATGAACGCCATGCACTTGGCCAGCCTCGACCTCAATCTGCTGCGCGTGTTCGACGTCCTGCTGGAAGAACGCAGCGTGACGCGGGCCGGCGCCCGCCTCGGGCTGACCCCGTCGGCGGTCAGCCATGCGCTCAGCCGTCTGCGCTATCACCTCGGCGACGAGCTCTTCCAGCGCGACCGCCAGGGCATGCAGCCGACGCGCAAAGCGCTGGAAATCGGCCCCAGCCTGCACGCCGCGCTGTCCCAGTTGCAGAGCGCGCTCACCCCGGCCGACTTCGAGCCGGCGACCAGCGACCATCAGTTCAACATCGTCGCCGGCGCCTACGCCTGCGCCGTGCTGATCCCGGCGGTCGTCGCCGAGGTGCAGGCCAAGGCGCCGGGCCTCTTGCTGCAGATCAGCGAGAACCCACCGGACATGGTGGAACAGCTCGACAGCGGCCAGGTCGACTTCGTGATCGCCGGCTTCGATTCCGCGCCGGAGCGCTTTGCCCGCGAGCGGCTGGTGATCGAGGCGTTGACCTGGGTGGTCCGGACAGGCCATCCGCTGCTGCAAGAGCCGGCGACGCTGGAGAGCCTGGTCAGCGTGCCGCATGTCGTCGTCGCCGGACGCCGCGAGGCGATGGGGCGGCCGGCGATCAGCCTGCGGTCCAGTTGGGAGGATCTCGGCGCCTTCGAGAGCGAGCTGGCCAAGCGGGGCCTGCGCCGCCACGTCGGCGTCGTCGCGCCGGACACCTTCTCGGCGATGACTATCGTCGCCCGCTCGGAGATGGCCGCGTTGATTCCACGCCGCATCGCGCTCCTCTCGGTGCAGAGCGGTCGGCTCGGTCTGATCGAACCACCCTACGAGACGCCGCCGGTTCACGTCGCCCTGCTCTATCGCAAGGACCGTCTGGCCGAGCCGCCGATGGCTTGGATGCGCGATTTGATCGGCGACGCCGCCGCCTCGGTCTGACGCGCCGCGCTTACCTCTCGCGTAATCGACCCGCCGACGCCCTTGGTCGAGCATGCGAGGCCTGGAGACGCCAGGCGCCTCAGACCAGGAGCTTCCTCCCATGCTCGACCCCGAAACCATCGCCCAGCGCTACCTCGCAATTTGGAACGAACGCGACGGCGCCCGCCGCAAGAGCCTGATCGGCGCGCTCTGGACCCGCGACGCCTCGTTCGTCGATCCGGTCGCCAAGGGCGACGGCATCGACGAGATCGACGCGGTGATCGGCGGCATCCAGACCCGCTTCCCCGATTTCAGCTTCACCCAGCTCGGCAAGGCCGACGGCTTCGGCGACTACGTGCGGCTGACCTGGGAGCTGGGCCCGCAAGGCGGCGACGCCCCCATCCAGGGCACCGATTTCGCCTTGATCGAGAACGACCACCTGAAGTCGGTGACCGGCTTCTTCGACCGGGTGCCGCAGCAGTAGCACTCACACCCGTTGCGAAGGGAACCGGGACCTCCTCGCTCGATCTCGTGCTGAGGAGATCCCGGTTCGTCGCTTCGCTGCGGCCGGGATGACAGCGTTGCGGTGATGGAGATGGCCGCTCAGGCGGCCAGATCGACCTCGAACTTCGCGCCGGGGCCGCCGCCGACGGTCAGCGAGCCGCCGGCCTGGCGGGTGAACGCCTCCACCAGGCCGCGGCCCATGCCTTGGCGGCGGCTGCCGAAGTCGAGGGGCAACCCGCGGCCGTCGTCTTCGACAGTCAGGCGATAGCCGCCGGTCTGGCGGTGGAAGGCGACTTTGATCTGCCCCGGCCGACCCTCCGAGAACGCATGCTTCGCCGCGTTGGTGACCAGCTCGTTGACGATCAGCCCCACGGCGACCGCGCGGTCGCGATCGAGCTCGCCGCCGTCGACCTCGCAGACCAGCCGCACCAGTTGGCCCAGGAACAGGGCGTCGGCGAGGTCGGAGCAAAGGTTGTTGAGGTAGATCGCCATGTCGACCGACCGGCTGGCGGCGTCGGCGTAGAGATTGCGGTGGGCGTTCGAGATGCTGACGACCCGGCCCAGCGCCTGGTTCAGCGCCTCGCGCACCGGCTCGTCCTTCGAGCGCCGCATCTGCATCTCGAGCAACGCCGAGACGGTCTGGAAGTTGTTCTTCATCCGGTGTTCGAGTTCGCGCAGCAGCAGGTCGCGCTCGGCGACCTTGGTTTCGCCGGCGCTCGCCTCGCGCCACGCCACCCGCCGGAAGGCCTCGACCGCCCCCACCATGATCAGGCCGGTGAACAGAATGATCAGCAGGTTGGCCGGCTGGGCTTCTCCCTTCCAGATGAAGCCGCGCGGCAGGACGACGAAGTACCAGGCGAAGAGTTCTGAGACGCTCAAGGTGAGCATACCGGCGCGCCAGCCGCCGATCAGGCTCGCGATCAGCGTGGCGGGAAAGAGCAGCACGAACGGCGCGACGCCGGGCGCCAGCGCATAGAGCGCCAAGCGTACGACCGCCGCAGCGACCAGGCACAGCATCGCCGCGATGAGTTCGCCCGCCCAGTGCGGCAGCACCGGCGAGAGCCGCCGCGGCAGATCGATTTGGCCGAGAGCTCCCAAGGTCTCTTCCTCCCGTCACCAATCCCTTATGCCTCCTGGCGACATCTTGGGCTTGGTCAAAACGTCTCAACCATACTTGGTGGTGATCAGCGATCAGTTGGCGGAGTGGCAAACCGCAGTTCGTTGACCTCGCGTGACAGTGGCGGCGACCTGGGCGGCAGGGCTAAAGATGCGCGGAAAGGTCGCGCCCATGCATATCGATCTCCTCTCCCCCTCGAGCTTCGCCGCCGGTCAGCCGCACGACCAGTATCGCTGGCTGCGCGAAAACGACCCGGTGCACTGGCACGACGAGCCCGGCGGACGCGGATTCTGGGCGGTGACCCGCTACGAGGACATCTGGACCGTCGATCGCGACTTCCAGACCTACTCCAGCGAGCCGACGATCATGATCGCCGACGCCCCTGGCGGCGGCAACGGCGGCATGGGTCCGTACAAGATGATGCTGATGATGGACCCGCCCGAGCATGCGGGGTTCCGCAAGCTGATCCGCGGCGAGTTCACCTTGCCCTCGGCCCGCCTGCGCGGCGAACGGATCGCGGCGCTGGCCCGCCAGATCGTCGATGCGGTGGCCAAGAGGGGCGAGTGCGACTTCGTCGACGATGTCGCCGGCGAGATGCCCTCCTACGTGATCGCCGAGCTGATGGGCATGCCGCTGGACGACGGCCGCGAACTCTACAAGCTGACCGAGGCGATCCACATGGCGCCGGAGGCCCAGGCGCCCGGCGCGGGCGCTGCAGCGGTCGGCCAGATGTTCCAGTACGGGATGGGGCTGATCGCCGAGAAGCGCGCTCGGCCGGGCGACGATCTCGCCACCAAACTGCTCGCCTGCGAGGTCGGCGGCCGGCGGCTGGCCGATCCTGAGTTCCTGCTGTTCTTCCTGCTGCTGATCGATGCCGGTGGCGACACCACGCGCAACCTGCTAGCCGGAGGGCTCCTGGCGCTGATGGAGCGGCCGGACCAGCTGGCCTGGCTCAAAGCCGACCTCGATGGCCGGCTCGCCGGCGCTCAGGAAGAGCTGCTGCGCTGGACCAGCCCGGTGATCTACATGCGCCGCACCGCCCGGAAGGACGCCGAGCTCGGCGGCAAGCAGATCCGCGAAGGCGACAAAGTGGTGATGTACTTCGGCTCGGCCAACCGCGACGCGGGCCGGATGGAGCACCCCGACACCCTCGACATCGCGCGGCCGCCGGAGAGCCACCTCGCCTTCGGCGCCGGCCCGCACGTCTGCCTCGGCCAGCACATCGCCCGCATCGAGATCGACGCGATGTTCCGCGAGGTGCTGACCCGGATGACCGACTTCGAACTCGCCGGCGACGTCGAGTGGCTCCCCTCGAACTTCATCTCCGGCCCGAAGTCGATGCCGCTGAAGTTCAGAGCCGCGAGCTAGCCGTCAGCAGGGAGCCGCCGCAGGCAGTTCTAAGACATTTACCGCTGAGAACGCAGAGAAGCAGAGAAGCAGACGGACTGTCGCCGGTACGAGTGATCGCTCCGCGCTCTCTGCGCTCTCCGCGGTTAAATCCCTTCTCTTACTCCACTACCCGGGCTGACCTGACGCCGCGTCGAGCAGGAGGTAGGCGCGGCCGGGGTTGGTGGCTAGCAGGGCGGCGCATTGGAAGCCTTGGCGGTCGGCCTGGGCCGCCGCCGTGATCGCCTCGGCGAAGCGCGCGAGCATGGTCTGCACCCGCGAGCGGAAGCCACCATCGGAGATCAGCCGCCGAGCGATGCGGCGGATCGCGGCCGGGGCCAAGGTGCGGACCACCTCGCGGGCCCCCAGCGCATCGCCGGTCTGGATCGCCGCGCCGATCTCCTCGATCCGTCCTTTGGGCAGGAGCGCGGCCGGATCGATGCCCATCGCCTCGATCTCGCCGAACAGCACATCGCCCAGCCGCGCCTCGTCGATCGGCGCCGCCGCGTCGCCGGACGACCCGGCGCCACCGGGACCATCGAGGGTGGTGAGTAGCTCCTTCCAGGTCCACGCCGGCTCCTCGGCCGCCGCTGGTGGAGTCTGACCGCCCGCGGCGTCGAACGCGGCTTTGAACTCGTCGTCCGTGGCCGTCGGAGTGAGTCTGAGGCGACCGCGCAGCGTGGCGTCGGCGACCGGCGCGGGCTCTGATGGTGCGGCAGGCGGCGGAGCGGTTGCCGGGGTCGCGGTGACGGGTGGCGGGGCGGCGCCCGCTTCCGGCGCCGGCTGGCGGCTCGGCAGAGCGGCGATGCGGGTGCGGGAGCGCTCGGCGGCCGACGGGCGCTGCAGCACCGACGCGCCCTGCCCGCCCTGCGCGACGATGCCCATCAGCTGCACTGCTTCGCTGAGCATTTCGTAGTTGCGCTTGACCCGTTCCTGGAACGCGGCGTCGATCGCCTGAGTCTCTTCGGCGGCGCGGCGGGCAGACGCCAGCAGGTCGCCCAGCCCCTGCTCCATCACCGCCTTGATTCCGGCCGCCTGGGCGCCGGTCTCTTCCGGCAGCCGCGCGGCGCGGGCGGAGACTTCGTCCATGGTCGTATGAAGCGCGGCCATCGTCTCGCGAGCGGTGGTGATCTGGGCTTCCAGCCGGCTCGCGGCCTCGGCGCCGGCGTCTTCGACCAGCTTGGCCGAGTGCTCGATCAAGCCGCGCGCCTGGTCGAGGCGGGACTCGAACACCTGGTCGGCTTTCTGGCCGGCGGTGAAGGCCGCTTCGTTGAGCAGATCGACCCGGGCCCGCGCCGCCTCGGCATGCACGTCCGCCGCCTCGCGCGCCTCGACCGCCGCGGCGCTCAGCGCCTCGATCGTCGAGCGCATGGCCGCTTCCAGATGCTCGCGCTCCCGCGCCCCGGCTTCGGAGAGGTCCTTCAGCGTGCCTTCGGCCGACTTGGCGAACGCGTCGCGCTCGCCGCTGGCGGCCTCGGCCAGTTCGCGAAACTTGCCGCGCGCTTCGCCGATGAGTTCGCTGAGCGCCGAAGCGCCCACGCTCGTCGCCTGATTGAGCTCGGCGACGTCGGTGCGAGCGCTGGAGAGGAACTCCGAGAGCGCGGCCGTGCGGCTCTCGGTGAGCGAGGCGAAGTCTTCCTGCTCGGCGCGCAGCGCGTGGGCGACGGTGACCAGCGCCGCGCGCTGCTCGGTCAGCCCGTCCTCCAACGCCTGCAACTGGTCGCCGACGCCGATGCTGGCGGTCTCCAGCCGGCCGACCTGACGACCGAGATCCTCGGTGGCGACCCGCGAAGCATCGACCGCTTCGCCGGCGGCGGCGGCCAGGTCGGCGGCGCGGGCGGCGAGAGCGGCCTCGGCCTCGCGCAGCTGGGTCTCGGCGAGATCGGACGCCTCGGCGACCATGTGGGCCTGGCGATTGATGGCGTCGTTCACGGCCGCCGAGCGGGCGTCGAGCGTGAGCGCCAGCGTGTTCAGTTCGCCGCGTTCCTTGCTCAGCGTCTCGACTAGGCCGATGGCGGTGCGCGAGGCGTGGGCGGTGGCCTCGGCGAGCTTTTCGGTCTCGACCGCCAGCGCCTGGCGCAGCGCGGCAAGGTGGTCGCGGGCCTGGTTGGCGACCTCAGTGGCCATGGCGATCTGGCCCTGCATCGCCTCGACCACGCCGCCGGCCTGGGCGGCCGCCAGCGCGGTCGGCCCGATCAGTTGGTCGGTCAGGCGCTTGGTCCGCCGCGCCTCGGCCGCCAGCGCGCGGGCTTGGGCAACGACGTAGGCGCCGGCGAAGATCAACCCGATGGGCGCGGCCGCCAGCAGGACCAGGAAGGCGATATTGAGCGTCGAGGCGGCGAACGCGCTGTTCTTCGAGGCGTAGCCGAAGGCGAACGCCGCGACCGCGCCGGCCCAAACGATGCTGGCGATGGTCGCGAGCATCCAGACGCGGCCCGCGCCGACGCGCGGCTCGGCGAGCCGGGTGAGCACCTGATCCGGCGGCAGCGCGGGCGTGAGCGCGGGACGCACAGCCGGAGCCGGACGGTTCTGAACCGCAGGGGCCGGCGCAGCGGTCGCAGGTGCTGCGGCCGTGGCGGGCGCTGACGTTTGCGGCGTGGCCGCGGGCGCCTCGCCGGGCTGGCGGGGTGGCGGCGGGCCGTCGGGGGTCGCGGAGGTGAAACTCAGGGGATTGGACCTGGCCATTCGTGTGCCGACAACAACCTTCGTGCGCCTGAAGCCGATCCCCTTGGATCAGCGATCCGCTTTTGCGCCAATATTTCAATACCCCGGCCCGCCCCGCCGGCAAAGCCGGTTCCCCTGCCGTCTGGACGAGCGCCGCGGCTGGTTTCCAAGCCACGTCTTGCGCAAGCCCGGTCGGTCGCTTAACTCACGACGCATAGGGCTGGCCGGCCGGCTGCGACGAGACGCGGCTGGCGGAGCAATGCAGGCAAGGCCGGAACAAGCTTACATGTCATCAACGACTTTGCGCGCCGATCTTCAGTCCGCCGGCGCGCCACAAGCGGCTGTGGCCCCACTGTCACCGACCGTACTGACCCACCTGCAGCGCTTGGAATCCGAAAGCATCCACATCATGCGCGAGGTGGTGGCCGAGTGCGAGAAGCCGGTCATGCTCTATTCGATCGGCAAAGACTCGTCGGTGATGCTGCACCTGGCGGCCAAGGCCTTCTATCCGGCCAAGCCGCCGTTCCCGCTACTGCACGTCGACACCACCTGGAAGTTCCAGGAGATGTACAAGATGCGCGAGCGGATGCCGAAAGAACTCGGCTTCGAGCTCCTGGTGCACCAGAACCCCGAAGCCATTGCCCGCGGCATCAACCCGTTCGATCACGGCCCGCTCCACACCGATATGTGGAAGACGCAAGGGCTGAAGCAGGCGCTGGACAAGTACGGCTTCGACGCAGCCTTCGGCGGCGCCCGGCGCGACGAGGAGAAGAGCCGCGCCAAGGAGCGCATCTTCTCGCACCGCACCGCCCAGCACGTCTGGGACCCGAAGAACCAGCGGCCGGAACTTTGGAAGCTCTACAATGCGAGGAAGCGACCTGGCGAAAGCTTTCGTGTGTTTCCGATCTCGAACTGGACCGAACTCGACATCTGGCAATACATCCACCTGGAAAACATCCCGATCGTGCCGCTCTACTTCGCCGCCGAGCGCCCGGTGGTGGAACGCGACGGTCAACTGATCATGGTCGATGACGAGCGCATGCGGCTCCTGCCCGGCGAGACCCCGCAGATGCGCAAGATCCGCTTCCGCACCCAGGGCTGCTATCCCCTGACCGGCGCGGTGGAGAGCGACGCAGAGACGCTGCCGCAGATCATCCAGGAGATGTTGCTCGCCACCACCTCCGAGCGCCAGGGCCGCGTGATCGACCACGACCAGTCCGCCTCGATGGAGAAGAAAAAGCGCGAGGGGTATTTCTGATGGGTGGCTGTCGCGAAAACACCCCTCACCTCACCTCTCCCCGTCTTCAACGGAGAGAGGGCTACGGATGGCTGAGCGGCGGCTTCACCGTCCCTCCGCTACCCCGCGCTCGCAGTATCCCTCTCCCCGACCGAAGGTTGGGGAGAGGTGCGGTGAGGGGTGTTTGGGCCGGGTGCGAGGAGGGCCGGGCATGAGCCACGTCAGCGATCTGATCGCCACCGACATCGACGCCTACCTGGAATCCCACCAGCGCAAGTCGCTGTTGCGGTTCATCACCTGCGGCAGCGTCGACGACGGCAAGTCCACCCTGATCGGGCGGCTGCTCTACGATTCCAAGATGATCTTCGAGGATCAGCTGGCAGCACTGGAAGCCGACTCTAAGAAGGTCGGCACCCAAGGCGGCGAGATCGATTTCGCGCTGCTGGTCGATGGCCTCGCCGCCGAGCGCGAGCAGGGCATCACCATCGACGTCGCCTACCGGTTCTTCTCGACCGACAAGCGCAAATTCATCGTCGCCGATACGCCTGGCCACGAGCAGTACACGCGCAACATGGTCACCGGCGCCTCGACCGCCGACCTCGCGGTGATCCTGATCGACGCGCGCAAAGGCGTCCTAACCCAAACCCGTCGTCACTCGTTCCTGGTCAGCCTGATCGGCATCCGCCACATCGTGCTAGCGGTGAACAAGATGGACCTGGTCGGCTACGACCGCGCCGTGTTCGACCAGATCGTCGACGACTATCGCACCTTCGCCGCCGAGATCGGCCTCAGTGAGATCCTGGCGATCCCGATCTCTGGCCTGAAGGGCGACAACATCACGTCGGCCAGCGACGCCACGCCCTGGTACGCCGGCCCGACGCTGATGCAGCACCTGGAGACCGTCGCGATCGACGAGACCCGGCTGCAGGCAGGGCCGCTGCGCCTGCCGGTGCAGTGGGTGAACCGGCCCAACCTCGACTTTCGCGGGTTCGCCGGCGAGATCGCGTCGGGCAGCGCCCGGCCCGGCGACCGGGTGCGCATCCTGCCGTCCGGCCGCGAGAGCCGGATCGCGCGGATAGTCACCAAGGGTGGCGACCTGCCGCTCGCCGTCGCGGGCCAGTCGGTCACCTTCACGCTGGAGGACGAGGTCGACTGCTCGCGCGGCGACGTCATCGCGTCGGCTGACAGCCCGGCCGAAGCCGCCGACCAGTTCGAGACCACCATCGTCTGGATGGGCGAAGAGCCAATGCTGCCCGGCCGGCCCTACTGGCTGAAGATCGGCGCCAAGACTGTCTCGGCGACAATCACCGAGCCGAAGTACAAGATCAACGTCAACACGCTCGAGCACCTGGCCGCCAAGCAGCTAGAGCTGAACGAGATCGCGGTCTGCAACATCAGCCTCGACCAGCCGGTGGCGTTCGATCCGTACACGGAGAACCACGACACCGGCGGCTTTATCCTGATCGACCGGATCACCAACGGCACCGTCGGCGCCGGGATGATCACCTTCGCGCTGCGCCGCGCGCAGAACATCCACTGGCAGGCGCTCGACGTCTCCAAGGCGACCCGCGCCGCGGCCAAGGGCCAGCAGCCAGCCGTGCTCTGGTTCACCGGCCTTTCCGGCTCCGGCAAGTCGACCATCGCCAACCTGGTTGAGAAGAAACTGCAGGCATCGGGCCGGCACACCTACATCTTGGACGGCGACAATGTGCGCCACGGCCTCAACCGCGACCTCGGCTTCACCGACGCCGACCGGGTGGAGAACATCCGCCGCGTCGCCGAGGTAGCCAAGCTGATGGCCGACGCGGGCCTGATCGTGCTGGTCTCGTTCATAAGCCCGTTCCGCGCCGAGCGGCGGCTGGCGCGCGACATGATGCCGGAGGGCGAATTCCTGGAAGTCTATGTCGACACCCCTCTCGCCGTGGCCGAAGAGCGCGACGTGAAGGGGCTCTACAAGAAGGCGCGCGCCGGCGAGCTGAAGAACTTCACCGGCATCGACAGCCCCTACGAGCCACCGGAAAACCCTGAGATCGTCGTCAACACGACCACGCTCTCGCCAGCCGAGGCGGCGGAGCTGATCGTGACGATGATGGACCAGCGCGGCGACGACTACAGCATCTGAAAGACAGCAGGGACGAAGACGATGGCGGACGGAAACCCAGGCATTGGGCTGCAGCTGCGCTCGCTGGTGAAGGCCAGCGGCGAGCTGGAGGTGTCGCTGGCGCAGGTGCCGATCCCCTCGCCGGGGCCGGATGAGATCCTGGTGCGGATCGAGGCGACGCCGATCAACCCGTCCGACCTCGGCCTTTTGCTCGGCCCGGCCGACCTCTCGACGCTGAAGGTCACCGGCGCGGGCGACGAGGCGGTCGCCACGGCGAAGATCCCGCCGCAGATCATGCGGATGATGGCCGGTCGCCTCGACCAGTCCATGCCGGTCGGCAATGAAGGCGGCGGCGTGGTGGTCGAGGCCGGCTCGTCGCCCGAGGCGCAGGCGCTGGTCGGCAAGACTGTCGGCATCCTCGGTGGGGCGATGTACGCCCAGTATCGCACGGTGAAGGCGGCTGACGCCCTCGTCGTGCACGCAGACGCGACGCCCAAGGACGCAGCCTCGTGCTTCGTCAATCCGCTGACCGCGCTGGCAATGGTCGAGACCATGCGACTGGAGGGCCACACCGCCCTCATCCACACCGCGGCCGCCTCCAACCTCGGCCAGATGCTGGTGAAGATCTGCCTGAAGGACGGCGTCGACCTGGTGAACATCGTGCGCAGCGTCGAGCAGTCGGCGTTGCTCAAGGGCCTGGGCGCCAAGTACGTCGTCGACTCTTCGACACCCACCTTCATGGAAGACCTGATCGCCGCCCTGACCGCGAGCGGCGCCACTATCGCTTTCGATGCGATCGGCGGCGGCAAGCTGGCCGGTCAGCTGCTCACCGGCATGGAAGTGGCGGCCAACGCCCGCGCCGGCGGCGCTTACAGCCGTTACGGCTCGACCACCTACAAGCAGGTCTACATCTATGGCGGCCTCGACACCGGCCCAACCGAGCTGAACCGTGCCTTCGGCATGTCGTGGGGCCTCGGCGGCTTCTTGCTGACCCCGTTCCTGATCAAGGTCGGCCCGGCCGAGACCCAGCGGCTGCGCCAGCGCGTCGCCGACGAGCTGAAGACCACCTTCGCCAGCCACTACACCGCCGAGATCTCGCTCGCCGAAGCCCTGCAGCCCGACGTGATCGCCGCCTACAACAAGAAGGGCACCGGTTCGAAGTACCTGATCAACCCGAACAAGGGGCGCTGACTAAGGGGGGCGCCCTCAGCGGTCGATGCGATAAAGCGACACCGCGGCGCCGGCATGGAGCAGGGTGAGTCCGGGCGGCGTTCGAGCCGGAGGCGCTCCGGCGACCAGCACGTCGTCGAAGCGGCTGCGCCAATTGGCGATGTAGCGGTGTCTGACTAGCGCCGCTGGATTGGGCGGATAGGTTTCGAGATCCGACCACTGCGTTGGGGAACTCAGCGCCTGTGTGAGTCCGTCGTAGGGCGCTCGGACGACCATCGGCTGCTGGGTCGGGTCGGCGAACTGCAGTGGCCAGAATGCTCGCCGCTCGATCACGGCGATGGCGGCGAGGTTGTCGTCCGTCCGGGAGAAGTTCGGAAGTTCGCGCCCGGCGCTCGGTGGCGCGCCTGCCGGGAAGTCAGTCTGCGCCGGCAGTATTCTGGCGCCCGGCCGCACACTTGCGAGCCCGCTGCGCAGATCGGCCAGATCTTGCGCGTGACCGTGCCAGTTGGCCGCCACCACCGCGACCCGCGCTACCGCTAGCAACGTCAGCCCGGCCGCCGCCGCCTGGCCCATCCGGGACGAGAGCCGCGGCAGCACGCCTGCAAAGAGCAACAGCGCCACCATCAGCGGCAGTCGGGTATCGACATAGGTGCCGCCTGCGATGGCGAAGGGCGCGGCGACGTAGAGCATCGCCAGCGCGGCCATCGACCATGTCGCGCCCCCGGCGCGCTGAGATCCACGCCAGACGAGCACCGCGAGCGCCGTCAGGACCGCCATCGTCACGATCGTGGTCGCCTGGTCATAGATCATACCGGGCGTCAGCCACTCGACGAGCTTGGCGCGCCAACGCCAAACCAGAAGGTCGCCAGATAGGGCCGATCGGCGCGTGACGACGTAGAGCAGTAAGGCGGGCGCAAGGGCCGCGGCCAGCAAAACGCTCACCCTACCGGCGCGCGTCAGCGTCTGCTGGCCACCGCCCCGCATGAGCCACAACGCCTCGGCTTCCTGGGCGGCGATGAGCAGCGCGAAGAAGGCGAATCCGAACAGGTGGCAGAAGAAGGCGAGAAGTCCGACTGCTGCTCCGGCGACCGCGGCACGGATTTCGAGTCCACGCCGTCGCATGACCCGCCAAGCCGCCGCTCCGGCCAGGGCGACGCCGAGGCTCAGCAGGAAATTCATGAACCCCATGAAGAAGATGCCGTTGTAGGCAAGGACGCCGGCGCCTAGCGACCACCACGTCCACCGCCCGAATGCGGCGCGGGCGTAGATCAGCACGCCTACGATCGGCGATAGCAGGCTGAGGGCCAGGATGAGACTTCCAACCGGATAGATCGGCATCACGCGCAGCAGCGCCTGAGCCACGAGGTCCATGCCGATGTTGGGGATGACCGCCCAATGCACTGCGTACATCCGCGACAGGATCGGATCGTCCGGGTGCGCCAGAATGAAGAAACGCGCGAGGTGGTTCGGGTAATCGAGTACGGGTGGGACGTCGACAAGGGCGAACGGCGCCAGGAGGGCCGAAGTCCCCGCCAGGGAGACCGCGAGCCACGCCCACGTCGGACGGGCTTTCCCAGGTGGCTGCAGGGGCGCCGACTCGCTCACCCGCGGGACTTGACCATGCCCCCCAGTCGCAGCCAAGCAACCGCACCATCGAGAGATACTAGCCCCTGGTCCGTTCGACCGACCCTAAGGTTAGACTTGCCGCTTCGCTGGTGAGTCGAGGAGTCTTGCATGACGGTCGACGCGGCCGCCGACCCACCGAAGCGGCGCTTCGCGCTCCTACCGCCCTTTGGGGTGCTCACCAGGAACTGGCTCAGGATCTGCGCCGTCCTCTTGATCGGCGCGACCTATGCCGCGCGGCCGTCCGACCGCGTTTCCGAAGCGTATTTCTTCTGGCGGCACGATCTGCCGGTGCTGGTGGCCATGGTGGCGTTCGTCTCCCTCTGCGGCTGGGCGCCGTTGCAGCGCGGCCTCGCCCGGCCTTGGCCGAAGCTGTCGCCACGGGTGATTGTCATGGCGCTAGCGGCTCTCTGCCTCGCGTTCGGCGCAATCGGCGGCCCGGTTCTCTTCCACGGCTACAACTTCTCGCTCGACGAATTCATGGCCAACTTCGACGCGCGCATTTTCGCGAGCGGACATCTCATGGCGCCCATCGACCCCGCGTGGCGGCCATTCTCGCCGGCGCTTCAGCCGATGTTCACCCTCCCCGTTCCGGACGACGACTACTGGGTATCCGGCTATCTGCCGGTGAACGCGGCCATGCGGGCGCTGGGGCGCCTTGTCGGGCTGGAGTGGCTGGTGAATCCGCTGCTGAGCGCCTTTTCCATCGTCGCCGTGTTCGCCGTGGCGCGGCGCCTTTGGCCGGAGAGGCCGGCGATGGCGCTCGTCGCCGCCGCGCTGCTCGGCACGTCGGCGCAGTTGCTGGTGATGTCGGCGACCGCTTACGCGATGCCGGGGCACCTAGCCTTCAACCTCGCCTGGCTGTGGCTCTTTCTGCGCGGCGGAAGGGCGGGGCACGCGGCGGCCATCGTGGTCGGCTTCTTCGCCTGCGGCCTGCACCAGCTCGCCTTTCACCCGCTCTTCGCGGCCCCGTTCGTGCTGCAGCTGTGGTTGGATCGCCGCTGGACGCTAGCGGCGGTCTATACCGTCGCCTACGCGGCGATCGGTGTCTTCTGGACCGAACTCTGGCAGATCGAGATGAGCATTCTGGGCGAGACCGCGGAGGATGCCGGCAGTCTCGGCCATGCGTGGCTGTTCGAGCGGTTGATCGATATTCTGCACCAGGTGCGCTTCGACAATCTCGGCGCAATGGGCGAGTCCCTGATGCGCCTGGTGACTTGGCAAAACCCGGTGACGGCTCCGTTGGCTCTCATTGGTGGTCTCTCGGCATTGGTCGCCAAGGGACACATGCGCTCGCTTTGGCTGGGCGTTGTGCTGACGTTGGTGGCGATGCTGATCCTCGAGCCCACCCAGACTCACGGCTGGGGCTACCGCTACGCGCACGGCTTGTTGGGTTCCTTATGTTTGCTGGCCGCGTTCGCCTGGACGCGGGTAACAGATCCGCTGTCGCAGGCGGCTCAAACCAATGCCCATGCGGCTCTGGTTGTATCGTGTCTCGCTTCGCTAATCGTGCTGACACCTATCCGCGCCTGGCAGGCGTGGAGCTACGTCCACCCCTATTCAGTTGCCGACGCAGCAATCCGATCCGCCCGCGCCAGGGTCGTGATCGTCGACCACGAGGGTCCGCAGGGCTTCAACCCAGGCGCGGTCATGCGAAATGGCCCCTTCCTCGAGGGGCCGGGACCGAAGGAGATGCTGCTTTACTCGATGGATGAAGGCATGGTGCGGCAAGTCTGCGCGGGCGGTGACGTCGAGGTGTTCGGCGGACCCAATGCCGCCGCCGCCGGCATCGACACAGCCGCCTCCGTGCCGTCTCAGAACGTGGTGCAGCTGCGTGCTCTGATGGCGTCACTGAAGTGCGGCGCGGCGATGCCTTGACCGGCCGCCGACCATGACGGTAGCCCACGCCCCGGACCACGCTTTCGCTGTGCTCGCTTACGGAAACTCCCCGTTTCTGGAGGGCTGCCTGGCGTCGCTGGCGGCGCAGACGGTGACCAGCCGCATCGTCATCGCCACGTCGACACCGTCGGAATTCATCGCTGGCGCGGCGCTGCGGGCCGGCGTCCCGATATGCGCTAACCCGGTGCGTGGCACGATCGCCAACGACTGGAACTTCGGTTTGCGGGCGACCGGCGCGCGTTATGTTACGCTGGCTCACCAGGACGACACTTATGCGCCAACGTTTCTCGCCGAGACGCTCGCGGCCTTCGGCGACGGCGCTGGAGCGCTCTGCTTCAGCGGCTATCAGGAAATCGATGACGCCGGCGCGGCGATCAGTTCGAAGATCAGCCGGGTCAAACACCTGATCGAAGCGATCACACTCGGCGCATCGCGTTCCGCGTCGGGATGGCGACTGAGGGCATTCCTGTCGTTCGGCAATCCACTGCCCTGCTCGTCGGTCACCTATGACCTGTCGCAGCTCGGCGACTTCAGCTTCTCGGCCGACTTCGCCAGCAACCTGGATTGGGACGCCTGGTGGCGACAAATGACGTCGGGGGCGACATTTCGGCGCGCGCCTGGCCGGTTGGTCGGCCGGCGGCACAACCAGATGACGGAGACGTCGCGGCTGTTGAAGGATGGAACCCGTAGACGAGAAGACCTGGCCATGTTCCGCCGGGCTTGGCCGCGTCCGATGGCCGATCTGATCGCGCGCTTCTATCAGGCGGGGTACTGATATGAGCCGGTTCGCACGTTTCATTGTGACCGGCCTGCTCACAACCGCTGTCTCCTACCTTATTTTCATCGGCCTTCTAAAAGCCGGCGTTCAATATCTGCTCGCGAGCGGCGCCGGCTGGGCCGTAAGCCTGCTGATCGGCTTCGCCACCAACCGCCGCTTCACCTTCGGGATCGTCGGGCCCGAGAAGCGCAAGCGCGACTTCGGCTTTTACCTGCTGACCGCGGTGCTGCAGCTGTTGATTGGGTGGAGCGTCTATGCCGTGCTGATCGGATACCTTAGGCTCGATCCCACCTTGGCGTTCGCGTGCAACCTCGTCGTGACCACCGCTTTCAGCTTCGTCTTCCTGCGGTTCGTCACCTTTCGGCGTGCAGCGGCCCCATGACTCCCGGACAATTCGCGCGCCGAGTTCTCGGGCGCAACTTTCACATTGCCGGGGAGGCTTACCGGCGCATTTTCGTCGACATGAGCAAGGTGGTCGCCTTCGTCTCCGAGCACACGCCGCAGGGCGCCAACGTGCTGGATGTGGGCGGCGGCGATGGCTACGCGGCGAACCTGCTCTTGAGCCTGCGTTCTGATGTGCAGCTGACCTTGATAGACGTCGCGCCCATCGTCGGCAGCGTCATCAGCCCCGCCAACGCATCACGCACGACCCTGAGGCCGGCGACCCCCATCGATCGCGTCGACGGACGGTTCGACCTGATCACCCTGACGGACGTGATCCACCACGTTCCGCTTGCCGAGCGCGCCGCCTTCTTTCACTCACTCTCGGAAACTGCCGCGCGTACCGGATGCCGCAAGATCGTGATCAAGGATATCGAGCCCGGAAACCTGCGCGCCCTCCTGGCGCTGTGGGGCGACCTCTATGTGACCGGGGACCGTGGCGTCACCCAGATCGAGGCGGACGCAATCGTCCTGCCGGGGTTTCGGCGGGCGGAAACCGAGATGATCGACTTTCCTAACTATTGCTTGGTGTTCTTGGCCGATCACCTTGAGTCGGGAGATGGCGTTCAGTGAATCGGCAAGAGATCGCGACCTTGATCTGCACCCGCCTGTCGGAGGCGGTAAGCGCTGCATCTGAGGATTTCAACGCCGTCGGCCGGGTCAGTTCGTGCCACATAGACGACCTCCTCCCTGAGCCGCTCGCCCGGGCCATCCACGACCGCTTTCCGAAGACCGATCGGATGGTCTTAAAGCGATCAATTAAGGAAAACAAGTACATAGCGGCTCAGATGAACGATCACGATCCGCTGCTTGAGGAGATCGTCTTCGCGTTTCAGGACCCGCGCGTCGTCGAGCTCGTCGGGCGGATCACGCACCTGGAGCAGCTGGAGCCGGACGCCCAGCTCTACGCGGGTGGCATCAGCGTGATGACCCGCGGCGGATACTTGCGGCCGCACCTCGACAACTCTCACGACAGCAAGCGGCAGCGCTACCGGGTGCTGAACCTGCTCTATTATGTGACGCCCGACTGGCGCGAGGACTGGGGCGGCTCACTGCAGCTGTGGGATCACGGCCCTCTTAAAGCGGCGCGGACAATCCCCAGCCTCTTCAATCGCCTGGTGTTGATGATCACCAACAAATCGTCATGGCACTCGGTCAATGCGATCCAGCACGATGACGCCCGTTGCTGCGTCTCCAACTACTATTTCTCGCCCTTCTCGCCCGAGCGCGCCGACTACTTCCACGCTACCTCATTTCGCGGCGAGACCGCGGGCGTGGGCGACTTCGCGATGCAAGCTGATAACCTGGCGCGCACGACACTGCTGAAGGTGTTGCCCGGCGCCTACCAGAACCCGCACGTCTACAAGCTACCGCGTTAGAGACGTTGAGATGTCCGGCTTCGGCGAAGCCTGCCGGGTGCGTCGTGGCCGCGAAGGGCGTGGCTGCTCCCGATCTTCTGGCTCAAATATCTGGACGTCTTCTTCGCCGAAGGCGTGAAGTAGCAGCCGCCGACTTTCGGCGCGGCCTCCAGGGACGTCGCTATGGGCTCTGGGGGTTTTCGAGGAACCGCGCTTCGTTGCCGTTGACGATCGCCAGCAGGAAGCCGCCGAGGATGTTCTGGGCGCCGAGCGTGACCAGCAACGTCCCGAGCACCGCTGGGTAGACGTTGTGGGCCCGCTCGAAGTGCCGGGCCTGCCAGAAGAACAGCACCGCCGCCAGGACGCTGAGCCCCAACACCCCGGCGCCTAACCCGAGGCCGATCATGGACTCCAGCGTCACCCAGCGCGTGATCCAGGTCGTCCACGCCGGACGGTAGCCTTCGCGCACGCCGTGCACATGGGTGGCGACCGCGAGGATGCCGGCGATGTGGCTCAGGCCCAGCATCCCGGCGGCCAGCACCACCCAGTAGTCGCCGAAGAAGATCTCTGCCCCTGGTCGGAACAGGTAGGACCAGCCGGCCACCCCGAGGATCGTCGCCGCGGCGGAACCCATCGCCAGGGCCGGCACCGCGAAGAGCCAGAACGGGCTCAGCATGAAGAGGTAGCGCAGGTGCCGCCAGCCGTCGCGCCAGGGGCGCAGGTGGGGCGGCCGGTCGCGCAGGTCCGGCGAGAGCGTGGCGGGCCGCTCGGCGATCCGTTCGCCCTTCAGCGCGGCCTTGATCACCATCTCGCTGGCGAACTCCATCCCGGCGCCAGTGAGGCCGAGGCGGTCGAAACAGTCGTGGGTCAGGGCGCGCAGGCCGCAGTGGGCGTCGCCGATGCGCGTGCCGAACAGCACGTTGAGGATGCCGGTCAGGATCGGATTGCCGATGTAGCGGTTCTTCCACGGCATCGCGCCCGGCTTGATGCCGCCCTTGAAGCGCGAGCCCATGCAGAGGTCGGCACCGCCCTGGAGCGCCTCGATCATCGGCACCGCCTCGCGGAAATTATACGAGCCGTCGGCGTCGCCCATGACCAGATAGCGCCCGCGCGCCGCCCTGAAGCCGCCGCGCAGCGCTGCGCCGTAACCGCGCTCGCTGATCGGGACCACTCGCGCGCCGAGGCTGGTCGCCAGCGCCTGGCTGCCGTCGGTGCTGCCGTTGTCGGCGACCACGATCTCGCCGGCGAGGCCGTGCTTGGCCTCTAGCTGGGCCAGGGCGTCGCGGATCATGCCGATGCACGGCTCGAGGCACTGCGCCTCGTTCAGGCATGGCAGGACGAAGCTGACATCGACTTGGTCGCCGGACGGCCGCGCCGTGCTCCCGTCCATCAATCACCTTCGAATCGACGCCCGTTCGGGGCGCCTACGTTCAACGCGCGTCCGCCGGTTCGCGCAACCTTTGCCGCTGGACCGCTGCACCCGGCTCAGGCTCGGGCTGAGACACCGGCTGGGGCGGACGCGGTTCGCCGGCGGACGCCCTCTGCGGCGTGAGCGCCACGAGCAGGACGAACGCCGTCACCGCCGCAGCGCCCCAATGGGGGATCGCCGCGCAGCAGAGCAAGGCGCCGGCGAACATCGCCATGATCCAGGCGCCCGGCTGCGAGCGACGGGTCAAAATCAGCGCCGCCGCCGGCGCCAGCAGCGCGGCGTCGTAGTGCATCGCGTAGGGCGTAATGAAGAGCCCGCCGCCGAAGAGCGCGGTCAGCCGCCGCGCCGGGTCCTCCGTGCCGCGGAACACCCGCCAGACCATCGCGACCGCCCCCACGGCGAATCCCAGTCGCCAGACGATCAGCGCGGCGGGATCGAGATGGATGTTCACGCCAAGCGCGGTGGGCGTGATCATGCCGCGTTCCATGCTCGGCGAGTCCATCACCATCCGCTCGAACACCGGCACGGCGGCCAGCCACTCGGTCCACGCCTGGAGGCCGAACACCAGCACCGAGAGCGCCGCCGCTGCGATAGCCGCCGCCGCGGCCGCGGCGAGCGCCCGCCACTGCCCGAGCGCGATCAGCGCCACCGGCAGCAGGATCATCGCCTGCGGCTTGATCACGCCGGCCAGGCCAAAGAGCACGCCCGCCAGGATCGGCCGGTCCTTCAAGCAGAGCAGGCCGGTGACCCCGAGCGCCGCGATCAGGAACGTCACCTGCCCGGTCAGGAGCACCAGCACGGAAGCGGGCGACAGCACCACCGCCAGCAGGATGAGGACGCGCTGCGCCTTCAGCCGCGTGGCCAGCGCCGCCAGGAGTGCGACCAGGCCAACGCTGGTCCACACCGCGTTGGCGACCACGAACGGCGCCTGCCCGAACGGCGCGAACAGCAAGAGCGCGGGCGGCGGATAGACGAACGGCCGCATCCCATGGAAGTGCGCGAGCAGCGGGTGCTCGAACCGGGTCAGGCCGGTGAAGTCGTAGATCCGCTTCGGATGGACGAAGGCCTCGTGTGCGGCGGCCCACATCGGCATGAAGTCGATGCCGAGCGGCTGGAAGCGGAGGATCCCGTCCACCTGGCTCCAGGCCGCGTTCGCCAGGTAAGCGATGGCTGCGAGCAGGATGATCGCCCGCGCCCAGGGCCAGGCGCGCGGCAGCCAGGCCGGCGGCTCAGGCAGTGCTGGGGCGGCTTGAACACGCATTCGTGATCAGAGGTCGCGCGCGTCGCTCGATCCGTCAAGCCGTTTCGCGCCGGGCGATGAGGACGCGGTGGCGCTGCAGCGCGGGCAGGCAGAGCGCGCCAACGAGCCCCAAGAGCGCGACCAGGCTCATCGCCAGATAGCCGTGGGCGCCGGCTGCGTCGAAGAGCCGCCCCGACGCCATTGTCGCCAGGCCGATCAGGAGGCCGCCCGACAGCACCGAGTTCAGCGTCTGGGCGAGCGACGCGCTTCTGTCTGGCGCCAAGCGCTCCATCAGTTGCAGCGAGCCCATGAAGGTGGCGGTGAAGCTGAACGCGTGCAGGGTCTGCAACGGGATCAACAGCCAGAGCGGTGGCGAGGCGGCAAGGCACGTCCAGCGCACCACCGCGCCGATGCCCCCCAGCACCACCAGCCGCTCCGGCCCGATCCGCCGCCGCCATGGCTCCATGAACCAGAGGAACCCGACCTCGGCGGCGACGCCGACGCCCCAAAGCACGCCGACCAGCCCCGACGGCAGCCCGGCTGCCTTCCAGGTCAGCGCCGAGAAGCCGTAGTAGAACCCGTGCGAGGCCTGGATCAGGCCGGTCGAGACGATCGCCAGCACGAACACCGGGTCGCGAACCAAGGCGCCCAGCCCCTTCCACCGCTCTCGCCCCGCGACATACTCGCCGCTCTCGTGCACCGGGTCGGGCGGCAGCAGCCACTGGGCGGCGATGGCCGAGGCCACCCCAGCCGCGACCACCCAGACCAGCAGCGCGTTGGGCGCGGTGACACCCAGCACGACGCCCATCGTCACGTTGGCGAAGATGTAGGCGGCAGACCCGATCCCGCGCGGAAAGCCGTAGTTGAACCCCTCGGTCCGCGCACGCCGCAGCGCGATGACGTCGGCGAGCGGGCTGCAGGCGCCGAAGAGGCTCTGGCTGACGAACCAGAGTCCGAGCCAGGCCCAGAACCCGCGGCTGAGCGCGAGACAGAGGAACGCGGCGGCAACGCCGATCCCAAGCAGCGCGATTGGGGTGCGACGCAGCGAATATCCGTCAGCCCAGACCGCCAGCGACGGCCCGGTGATTACCCGGCCCAGCGACGGCGCCGCCAGGATCAACCCGATCGCCGCGCCCGACAGGCCATGCGCTTTGAACCAGACGCCCGCATAAGGCCCGCTGGCCCCGTTCCCGATGAACAGCGACGCGTAGTAGAGCCCAAGACGCAGGGCGATCGACATGGGGGTGGCCCTAGCAGGAGTCGCCCAACGTCTACTTCCGCAGCGCCACGTAGACGTGGGGCCAGTCGTCGGAGATCGCGCCGCGGCACTCGGTCATCTCGTCTTCGGTGAGCAACTGGAAGGCCCTACCGTCCCACACCCAGGTCGTCGACGAGCCGCAATCGCCGATGCCGCGCCCCTTGGCGAAGGCGGCG
>DASXOP010000034.1:0-51286 GCA_036494265.1 Caulobacteraceae bacterium
GCCCGGCGGAGCGAACTGAGCCGCATTCGCGCGCAAGAACCTCATCGCATCGGAGCTTTCGCCGTCCGAATGGGACACCAGGCTTGGCTCTTCCGAACTGGAGAATATCAGGCGAAATAGCGCCGGGTTCTGCATGGCGAACCGGATGTATTCGCGGCCCGTCGCGTTAAATCCAGCGACGCCGCCACCGGCCGTCTCCGCCGCGGCGCGCTGTGCGGCGCCGAGCTGAGTCAGCCCTTCGAGGGCGAGAGCCGCCATGAGCGCCCGCTTATCCGGGAAGTGCCGGTAGACCGCATTCGCGCTCACGCCGACGGCGCGCGCCACTTCGCGCAAGGAGAGATCTCCCCCGGCCCGCTCTGCCAGTAGGCGCAGCCCGGCCGCGATCAGCGCCGCGCGAAGATCGCCGTGGTGATAGGGCTTCACGCCAATGTTGACACCGTGAGCATCCGCGATATGTTCA
Organism: Caulobacteraceae bacterium; assembly: GCA_036494265.1. GTDB lineage: Bacteria > Pseudomonadota > Alphaproteobacteria > Caulobacterales > Caulobacteraceae > Acaudatibacter. Next base: position 461 of record DASXOP010000034.1, read on the forward strand.
CATCGTATACATCAAAGCGCCCACGATGTCGCTGGACGCTCATACATTGGTTCCGAACTCATTGGCGAGCTACTCGAATACGGACCCTCGCATACTGGCGTGACACCAAGGAGAGTGTGAAATGCGGTTTCAGGCAATTGCTGGTGGGGCGCTTTCGATCGCCTGCTTAGTGGGAGTGGCCGGCGCAGCGAAGGCTGACGTCAACGAAATCGATATCGGTATAAATCCAACCTACCAGCAGATGGGTCCCACGACCGTCACATCGACGGGCGGTTTCTTTGCGGCGCGCGCGTTCCTCGATTCTGCCAGCGATTTCAACGCGGGGTCTGTCAGCTATCCGGGCCCGGGTTCGCCGCTGGCGCTGACCCCAGTGAGCGATCCGCTGTTTCCGAGGTTAGAGTTCGGCGATTCGAATGGGAGCCTTGCTGACTTAAACGCTGCCTATCCCTTCGGGACCTACGCATTTGCGGCCACGGGAGCCTTGCCGACGGAGAGCGCGTCGATCGACTATGCGGCCGCAGCTCCCTCGCTCTCAGTTCCGACCCTGACGGCGGCGTCCTACAATCTGCTGCAGGGCCTGAATGCGGGCTCAGGCTTCACGTTCAACTTCAATTCCTTCGATCAAAACCCGACCCCGAACGGTGCCCTTATCTTCCTCAGCGTGACGGACAATACGACCGGTGAAAGCGTCTTCTCCACAGATGGCCTCGACTCGGGGACGACCAGCGTCTTTATGCCAGGCGGGACACTCGCCGCCGGCACGGACTATAGTTTCGACCTAAATTTCGACGCTCGCACAACCGGGACATCTCCGTTGACGGGCGGCAATGCGCCAACTGTCGACACGGCGATCTTCTTCGACACCCACACATTCGGCGATTTCAACACGGCCGCGGTCCCGGAGCCCACTACCTGGGCGTTGATGCTGGTCGGCGTCCTTGGACTCGGCTTGGCGCTCCGCGCGGGCCGCCCCTCGCGGGCCGCAGTTGCTTGAAACGGCTTGTGAGCGCGCATTGACGCGACGAGCATCGACGAATTGAACGGCGGTCCGTCGCCATGAAGCCCGCAGGACCGTCGCGGCCGTGACGTAGCCCTCAGGCCGGCCACGAAACTGGCTTACGCCTGGCTGGCGGGCTGGCGGGCTGGCGGGCTGGCGGGCTGGCGGGCTGGCGGGCTGGCGGGCTGGCGGGCTGGCGGCAGTTTCGACGACACGAGCGAGGCGGGAAAGCGGATTCCGCTTCGTGTCGACGAACGCGGTCGAGCGTGTCGAGCGCTCGCCTCTCACAAGAAATGACTCGACCGGATGACAGTTCTTGGTCACCGATAGTCCGGGGACTGCGCTTCTTGCTTGGTATTCCGGGAAGCGATCTTGTTGGGGCTATCGAAATGACTATCTCGAAGTTGTTGATTACTACATTCTCGGCGGGGTTGTTGAGCCTCGCAGCAGCCGCACCTGTGTGGGCAAGCCAGTTGGTCGACATCACGACCGTCGGAACCGCATACCTTGATCGCGGCGACGTGACGGTCGATGGTCACGGCAATCCATGGACGACCCCGATCTTCTTTTCGGGGACCCTGGTGTCCAGTGGCCAGCCGGTAAGCTGGACCGTCTTCTGCGATGACCTGGACGACGTGGTCTACGTCGGCGGGGGTCAGCATCTCTCCTACAAGCTCGAAACGCTGAATTTCGGCAACACCGGCATTCACGACGACGTCCTGGACAAGATGGCCCAGCTCGCTGGGATGGGTGAGATCGCCCGCGTCAACCACGACGAGGACGGCGCTATCGCGGCGCAGGCGGCGATCTGGGGCCTCGAATATGGCATTGGTGTCTCCTCCAGCGATCATGATACCGAATTGGATATTGAGCAGGATCTGACGATCACGGCGCTCGACAACGGGCCGCCGGTATGGGGGCTGGTCGCTCAGGGCGGCACGCAGTCTCAGTTGATCGGTTTCCAGGCGAGCCCCGACGGCAACGGCGATCAGTTCAGTGTGCCCGAACCTGCGGAGTGGGCGATGCTCTGCCTGGGCGTTGGTCTGGTTGGCTCCAGCCTGCGGATGAGCCGGCGCCGACAAGTCGAGACGTCCGCCGCAGCCTGACCCGCAACAGGTGGGCTGACCAAGATCGCGAGACGCCTAGCAGGTTGGAATCTGTCGCCCGAACGGTCCCGCGGCCGCTGACACCTCCGTTGCCGGCGCCTATATCCGGAAAGGTGATCGCTCGAGGAGCCCCTTCGGTAGCGGCCACTCGGAGGCGAGCAATGATCCGAATGACGCGCCTGATGGCCTTCGCCTTTGGCGTCGGACTAGCCGCCGCCGGTATGGCCGTCGGCCAGACCCAATCCAACCAGTCCGACAGTACGGCCAAGCCGGCGCAGCCTCCACCGTGGGACCGGTCCGCCACGCCCAAAGCCGCCGATTCGAACACGGTCCAGCCGAACGATCCGAACTCGAACCAGCCGACCTATGCCGTCGATCCGCCGCCCGCCACCTCGTCGGGCGTCTATCTGCCCGCAGCGGTGCTAGGCTACGGCAAGTCGGTCGCCGGCTGCGTCATCGCAGGGTGCGACGATGGCCCGAAGGCGAGCGGCGCGTCCACGCCATCAACGTCCGCGCCAGCGGGGCCACCGCCGCCCAGTCCGGGGCAGACTGACTCGCACTGAGCCGAAGCGGCGGCGATCGATTCGCGACTTCCGGCGCCGGGCCCCCCGATGACACTTTCGTGCGCCTCTGGCGGTGACCGCCTCCAATAGCTACGTTTGGCTCACCTTGAGTTGCGAGTCGGAGGGGGCGTTGGGCCCTGCCAGAAACAGCTTCGCGCTATGGACCGGCGCGAAGATCGCGATCGCCGCCGTCCTCGTTTTCGTCCTGGTGCGGATCGCCATCCCCGATCTGATCAACGCCCACGACACGGGGCTGCTGCTGGTTGCGGTCGCGCTGGGCTTCGTCACCTTGGGCATCATCGGCTGGACGGTGGTCTCGATCCGCCGCAGCTACCGGCGCCTGCATCGCGCCGGGATCCATCTCATAAAGGCAGACTGATGAAACGCGCGCTGATCGTGCTGATGGCGCTGGCGCTGGCCGCGTGCGGTCAGGTCCGGCCCGGCCATGTCGGCATCAAGGTGAACCAATATGGCTCCGGCGCCGGGGTCGAGCCGGTCGCGCTCGGCGTCGGCACCTATTTCACCCCGTTCGGCACCCAGATCATCGAGTACCCGGTGTTCACCCAGACCTACACCTACTCGAAGAGCGCCACTGAAGGCGGCAACGACAACGAGGAATTCACCTTCCAGGACAAGAACGGCCTCAACATCGAGAGCGACATCGCGGTCAGCTATTCGGTGAACGCGGCGCTGGCGCCGAAGCTCTATTCCAAGTTCCGCACCGACGCGGCGGGCCTGGTCAGCGGCCAGATCCGCAACGCGATCCGCGACTCGCTCAACAACCGCGCCTCGGCGCTGGGCGTCGAGGAGATTTACGGGCCGAAGAAGCAGCTGCTGCTGCAGACGGTGCAGGCCGACGTTGCCGCCTACTTCCAGCCCTACGGCCTCAACATCGAGAAGCTGTTCTACGCCGGCACCATCCGCATGCCGGACGCCGTGCGCGACCAGATCAACCAGCGCATCGCCAACGAGCAGGCGGCGCTGGCAGCTCAGGCCAATGTCGCCACCGCCACCGCCAACGCCCAGGCCAAGATCGAGGCCGCGAAGGGCGATAGCGAGGCCAACAAGCTGATCGCCGACTCGATCCACGCCAACCCGGAGATCGTGCAGCTGCGGGCGATCGAGAAGTGGAACGGCGTCCTGCCGGTCTATAGTGGCGGCGGCGGCCCGTTGCCGTTCATCGGCATCAACAAGTAGCCGAAGAGGTCCGCGTGGCGGTCACGATCTACCACAACCCGAAGTGCGGCACGTCGCGGACGGTGCTGCAGGCGCTGCACGAGGGGGGGCAAGAGCCGCAGGTGGTGGAATACCTGAAGGCCGGCTGGACCGCGGGTCAGCTCGGCGAACTCTTCGGCAAGATGGGCGTCACCGCGCGGGACATGCTGCGGAAGAAGGAAGCCATCGCGCAGGAGCTTGGCCTCACCGACGCCAGCGCCACCGACGCGGCGATCCTGAAGGCGATGGTCGCCCACCCGGTGCTGGTCGAGCGGCCGATCGTGGTCACCCCGAAAGGCGTCTTCCTCTGCCGCCCCGCCGACCGCCTGGCGGCCGCGCTCTAGGCGAGGGGGGCCGCCTGCCCATGCAATGAGGGACTGTCACACGGCCTGTTAACCCTGCCCGGCGACCCTGCGTGGGTGAGACTGTCGACTTACCGATCCGCTCCTGCGCGCCCGCCGCGCCGCCTGCCCCGGCTCGCCATCGCCGCGGCGGGGTTCCTGGTGCTTGGCCTCGGCTGGCGGCTGACCAGCGCCGAGCCGGCCTCGGCCGCTGCGACGATGGCAGGCGATGTCGCCCCGGCCGACTATGTGCCCGAGGACACCGTCCCGCTCGGCCCCGCGCCGCCGTCGATCGACCCGCTGGCCGCGGCCGACGCGCCGCTGACCGTCGACGAGAACCGGCCAGGCGCGCCGCTCGATTTCCTGCGCGTGACCTCCAGCTACGGGATGCGCCGCCACCCGATCCTTGGCTTCACCCGCATGCACCAGGGCGTCGACTTCGCCGCCCGCGAGGGCGCGCCGGTGCTGGCCGCGGCCGACGGTGTCGTCACCCAGGCCGGGAACGGCGGCGGCTACGGCAATCTGATTCGCATCCGCCACGCCGGCGGCTGGGCCACCGGTTACGCCCACCTCTCGGCTTTCGCGCCAGGCGTCGCCGAGGGCGCGCCGGTGAACCGCGGCGAGGTGATCGGCTTCGTCGGCCACACCGGCCTCGCCACCGGCCCGCACCTGCACTTCGAGGTCAGCCTCGCCGGCGTGAAGCTCGACCCGATGACCACCCCGTTCGGCGGCGCCCCCGCGAGCGACCCCCACGCCGGCGCCTACGCCCGCCTGCGCCCCGCGCTGACGACGGACCTGCCGTCCACCTAGGCGCTCCCCACGGAAAACTGACTTGCGCCCTGCCCGGTCTTGCTGGCGGGATACCGCTCGCCTTTAATTCAAGCGATTTCGAGCCGCCCACTCGCAAAGAAGGCGGCCGCCAATTGATGGGAGAGAGACGATATGAGCGACGCCCTGGACGCCGTGCGCGACCTCGAACGAACCGACGCCGTCACCACCACCAACGGCCCCGTTCGCGGCTATCGCGACCGCGGGCTCAACATCTTCAAGGGCCTGCGGTACGCCGCGCCGCCGGTTGGCAAACTTCGCTTCGCCCCGCCGCAGAAGCCCGCGCCATGGACCGAACCCGCCGACGCCCTCACCCTCGGCGCCCCGGCGATCCAGGTCGGCACCCCGCCGGGCGAGACCACCGGCGGCAAGAGCGCGGGCGATCCGCCGGCGCCCGGCCAACCCGGCACCGACGAAGACTGCCTCTTCATCAACGTCTGGACTCCGGCCCTCACCGGCAAGCGCCCGGTGATGGTCTGGCTGCACGGGGGCGGCTACGCCAACGGTTCGGGCGGCGCGGCGATGTATGACGGCGAGGCGCTGGTCCTGCGCGGCGACGTGGTCAGCGTCAGCGTCAACCACCGGCTCAACGTCTTCGGCTACCTCTCGCTGGCCGAGCTTGGCGGCCACGCCTCGTCGGGCGAAGCCGGCATGCTCGACATCGTGCTGGTGCTGGAGTGGGTGCGCGACAACATCGCGGCGTTCGGCGGCGATCCGGCCAACGTGACCATCTACGGCGAGAGCGGCGGCGGCATGAAGGTCTCGCTGCTGCTGGCGATGCCAGGCGCCCAAGGCCTGTTCCACCGCGCGATCATCCAGAGCGGACCCGGCCTGCGTGCGGTCAGCGGCTCGGCCGCGGCCAAGAACGCCCAGGCGCTGTTCGACGAACTGGGACTCGTGACCGGCGAGATCGACAAGCTGCAGGCCCTGCCCGCCGCGACGATCCAGGCCGCCGCCGCGAAGGTCTCCACCGGCGGCGTGGTCGGCGGTTTCAGCCCCTGCGTCGACGGCGTCGCCCTGCCGCGCGACCCGTTCCACCCCGACGCGCCGGAAATGTCCAAGGACATCCCGGTCCTGATCGGCACCAACAAGGACGAGGCGACGCTGTTCCTGTTCGCCGACCCCAACTTCGGCGACTACACCGAAGAGGAGATGCTGAAGCGGGTGAAGCGCTCAGCCGGCGACAAGGCCGAGCCCTTGCTCGCCGCAGTGCGCGAGGCGTTCCCCGACTATTCGCCCAGCCACCTGACCGCCGCGGTGCAGACAGCGACGGGCATGTGGGGCGGCTCGATCACGCTGGCCGAACGCAAGGCCGCGCAAGGCGCCGGGCCGGTCTACATGTACCTGCTGGAGTGGGAGACCACGGCGGCGCGCGGCAAGCTGCGCAGCCCGCATGCCGTCGAGATCCCGCTGGTGTTCGACAACGTCGAGAAGGCGCGCAGCTTCATGGGCCGAGGCGACCCGCAGGCGATGGCCGACCAGATGTCCGAAGCCTGGCTCGCCTTCGCCCGCACCGGCAACCCCGCCACCCCCGCCCTCCCCGACTGGCCCGCCTACGACGCCGAGCACCGGGCGACGATGGTGTTCAACCTCGAGAGCCGCGTGGTCGAGGACCCATATCCGGGCGTCCGCAAGGCGGTGCAGGCTTAGACTGACGCGCTCTCGCACTGCTCCCTTCCCCCTTGCGGGGAAGGGTTGGGGATGGGGGTGTCGGCTCGATTTGAGTCGTTCGCGGCCCCGTCCGAATTGCATTCCCTTTGCAAGCAAGCCCCATCACCGCGCTTGCACCCCCACCCCCGACCCCTCCCCGCAAGGGGGAGGGGAGGTTCTTCGTCGCGCCTAAGCTGCGTCCACCAGCACGAACTCGGCGTCTTCGTCCGCGGTGATGATCAGCGCGGTCTCGTTCGTGATCGCGACGCCGTCGCGGGCGTCGATGCGCACGCCGTTGACCTCGACCGCGCCTTTGGCCGGGACCAGGTACGCGTGCCGCCCGCCGCCGAGTTCATACTCAACGCGCTCGCCGGCCTTCAGCGTTGCGCCCAGCACCCGGGCGTTGGTGCGGATCGGCAGCGCGTCGGCGTCGCCCTCGACGCCGCTGGCCAGCACCACCAGCCGACCCGAGCGCTCGTCTTTCGGGAACGGCTTGGCGCCCCAGGTCGGCTGGCCGCCGCTGCGGTCGGGCTGGATCCAGATCTGGAAGAGCTTGGTCGCGACCGGTTCGAGATTGTACTCCGCGTGGCGGATGCCGCTTCCGGCGCTCATCACCTGCACGTCGCCGGCCTCGGTGCGGCCCTCGTTGCCGAGGCTGTCCTTGTGGGTGATCGCCCCTTCGCGGACGTAGGTGATGATCTCCATGTCGGCGTGCGGATGCGGCGGAAAGCCCGAGTTGGACGCGATCTCGTCGTCGTTCCAGACCCGCAACGCGCCGTGGTTCATGCGGCTGGGGTCGACGTAATCGGCGAACGAGAAGTGGTGCTTGGCCTTCAGCCAGCCGTGGTCAGCGCCGCCCAGCCCAGCGAACGGTCTGCGGTCGATCATGCCACGTTTCCTGTCGGCCGCTGCCGGACACCGGCCGGCCTGTTCGGCGCCGGATGTAGGGACGAGTGCGCGGCGCGCAAGGCCCGGCGGTGCGGCCAGACCCTAAGCCCCTGCGCCGCCGAACCGGGCGTAGAGCGACGCGATGCGGCCGACGGCGGTTTTGGCCTCGTCCTGGTCGACCACCTCATGGTCGTCGCCATAGCCACGCATGTCGCCGCCGTCGAGCATCTGCAGCACGATCCCGTCGCGACGCGGGACGGTGTTCACGCCGTTGTAGAAAACGCCGTAGTTCACCTCCGGCTGCGGGACCAGCCAGGCGATCTGGCCGCGCACCGGCACGATGCTCTCGTCCTTCCAGAGCGCGCGCGCCGCATAGCCCGGGCAGTTGATCATCACCTTCTCCTTCAGCGCGGCGAGCTCCGACGGCGCATGGAACTCGCGTCGCTCCACCCGGCCGCCAGCCAGCAGGAAATCGGTCATCAGCGTGTGGCCGTAGTCGGCGATGTTGAACATCAGCTGGGAGGAGCGACGCACGAAGGCGCTCGGGAACGGCGTCGATCCGGCCGGCAAGAGCGTGGGCGGCGGATAGATGTCGCGGATGAGGCCGCCAAAGCTCGCGAAGTCGAGCGACCCGGGTGGCTCGGGGACGGTGCGGGAACCCGGCGCGGCATCAGAGAGAAAGTAGTGATCGGCCCACTCGACCGGCGCGCCTGGCAACCCGAGGTAGCTGCGGAAGGTCTTGAAGGTGGTCCGGGCCATCTCCTCCCATTGCGCCGCGAAGCTTGGCGCCACCTTGTCGGTGAGCGCGATACGGGAGTCGGGGGTGAAGCTGCCGGTCGCTCGCGACGAGCGGGTCTCCGGCAGGAAGTCGCGGGCGTAGATGGTGACTTTGGCCCCGGCGCGCTGGGCCACGAGGGCAGAGGTGAGGCCGAGCGCGCCGCAGCCCAGCACCGCGATCTCGGTCGGGCTGGACGCCATCGCCATTCGCACCGCGATCGCCGCCGAGCCCCACGACAGCGACCAGCCGCTGCCGCCATGGCCGTAGTTGTGCACCACCACCCTGTCACCGACCCGCTCCGTCTCCAGCCTCGGGCCGGCGGCGCGGAACGGGCGTAGGCAGACAGTGACGTCGAATACCCGGTCGAGGCTCGCCCGGATCGGCGCCAGCGGCGGGTAGATGGACGACGCTGCCCGCATAGGCCCCGCCGCGCCCGCGCTTTGGGTCGCGCAGCCACCCAGCCCGGCCAGACCCAGCGCGCCCGCGCCGCCGAGCAGCCGCCGTCGATCCATCTGCGGTGTCGGCCTCATGCTCGCCTCCTGACGCGCTCCAGCTATCGCGGCTACTCGTCCAGCGCCAGCAGAGCGAAGCTCGCGAGCCAGTGTTCGCCCATGTAGTGATCGGCCAGGTGCGGCAAGGCCGCCTCGAGATGCGCCTCAGCGGCGCCTTCCAGACTCGGTCGCAGCGACTGAGGCGCCGCCGAAGCAAGGTGACGCCAGCACCAGGCGCGGCTGAGGCTGAGGCCGTCGAGGTGGGCGATCTGGCCGTCGGTGCGGTCGCTGACCATCGCCGGCTGGAACAGCGCGGCCGGCTCCCCCTCGGCCAGCCGCGGCAGGAATGCGGCGAACCAAGCCTCGAACGCCGCCGTCGGCAACGCCAGCCGCATGCACTCGGCCTCGATCAGCGTCGGCGAGAGGAAGTCCGACCCGCTGGGCTCGAACGGCCGCGCGTCGGCGTCCGCCTCGAACCACCGCCGCGCCGCTGCCTTGAGCGCCGCTTCAAACCCTGCGTCGGCGGCGAACGGGGCGTAACGATACGCGAGCGCCAAGGCGAAGGCCGAACTCCCGTGCGTGCCGACCCTGACCGGGTAGGTCGCCTTGGGCAGCCACGTCAGAAACCGCTGCTCGAACACCCGCGCCAGCGGCCGCATCGACGCCGCCCAGCGCCGCCCATCCGCGGTCTCGTGCGCCTCCAGTTCGGCTTGCAGCATCACCAGCCAGGCCCAGCCGTACGGCCGCTCGAACCCAGCCGCGCTCGGCCTGGCCAGGAAGGCGAGCTCGCCGGCGACGTTGGCCGGGGTGAACGCCTGATCCAGCCACGCGACAACGGCCGCGGCCGCCTCGCCCTCCGGAAACCGCCGCAGCACCCGCGCCAGCAGCCAGTGGCTGTGCACCGACGAATGCCAGTCGAAGCTGCCATAGAAGATCGGATGCAGCGCCCGCGGCCCGGCCAGATCGCGCTCGTCGGTCAGCACCTGGTCCAGCTTGTTGGGGTATTCGCGGCCGACGTGCCCCAGCGCGATGCGGGCGAAGCGGGCGGCGAGGTCCGAGGTGAGTTCCGTCATCGGTGGCCGCCCGGCAGTCCAAAACCTACTTCATTTCATACACATGAACGTTGTCATCCCGGAAGGCGCGCAGCGACTATCCGGGATCTCCGCGCTTTATCACCGCAAGAAGATCCCTGCTCTGCGCCGCTTCGCGGCTCCGGCCGGGATGACATCGTTGGGGGGCGGCGGAATGGGCGTGTCGGCAGGCTGCAACTCTGGTTTGCGAGTACCGCCAGGGTGCTATAGCGGCGGAGCGAGTTCACGGAGTTGTCGCATGCGTCCCATCCTTGTCGCCCTGGCGGCCGCGCTGCTTCTCACCCCCGCCGCGGCGCTGTCGCAATCGGGCGATTCAGGACCCGACAGTGGCATGGCTGCGCAGAACCGGGCCGAGGCCTCGTCGTCGCACGCTGAGACCGCGCGCCACGATCAGCCAACCCCGGCCGAGCGTTCGACCACCAGTGGCGGCGGCGAGGGCGCCAAGAGCGACGCCGACTGTGACGGCGGCAAGGGCGGCGGTGGTGGCTCACAGGCTGGCGAGAGCGGCGGCAGCGCCGCCGGCGACGCGCGCGCCGACCGCGCCCGCTGCCGCAAGCTCACCGACGCCGACATCGCCACCGCCCCGATCGGCGAAGTGCGCGTCGCGACCCACCACACCGCGACCATCGGCGGCCGCGCGGTCGCCTACACCGCCACCGCCGGCACGCTCACCCTGCGCGACGACGAAGGCAAGCCGACCGCCAGCATGTTCTACGTCGCCTACGTCACGGGCGAGGCGCACCGGCCGGTGACGTTCCTCTACAACGGCGGCCCCGGCTCCTCGACGCTGTGGCTGCACATGGGCTCCCTCGGGCCCGTCCGTGTGCTGACCGATAGCCCGCAGTCTACGCACAATGCCCCCTACACTGTGGCCAACAACGCCGACAGCTTGCTCGACAAGTCCGACCTGGTGTTCCTCGATGCGGTCGGCGCCGGCTATTCGCGCCCGCTCGGCGACACCAAGCTCTCCGCCTTCTGGGGCACAGACCAGGACATAGACGCCTTCGCCCGCAGCATCGAGCGCTGGCTGACGGTCAACAACCGTTGGAACGCGCCGAAATTCCTGTTCGGCGAGAGCTATGGCACCACCCGCTCGGCGGGCCTCTCCTATCGTCTGCAGTCGGACGGCGTGCAGCTGAACGGCGTCATTCTGCTCTCTTCGATCCTCAACTACGGCCGCCGCCAGCCGGGCTTCGACCAGGAGATGGTCAACTACATCCCGAGCTACGCCGCCGCGGCCGCCTATCACCACAAGACCCAGACGCCCGCCGATCTGCGCGCCTACCTGGCCGAGGTGCGCGATTTCGCCCGCGGCCCCTACGCCCTCGCCCTAGCCAAGGGGCAGGAGCTGGGTGAGGACGAGCGCCGCGCGGTGGCCGACAAACTTGCCAGCTACATCGGCCTGCCCGCGGACTACATCCTCGCCAGCGACCTGCGCATCGCGCCCGGCCGCTTCCGCAAGGAGCTGTTGCGCGGCGAGCGCAAGACGCTCGGCCGCTACGACGACCGCTTCACCGGCGAGGATTTCGACGCCGCGGGCGAGACGCCCGAGTTCGACGCCTCCGACACCGGCATGACCGGCGCCTATGTCGCCGGGTTTCACGACTACCTGACCCGCGACCTCGGCTATCAGTCCGATCTCGCCTACCGGCCGACCTTCTACGCGTCGGGCGTGCGCTGGGACTTCAGCCACAAGGCCGCAGATCTCGGCGGCGGTGGCTCGACCAACCAGGCCGACGTCGCGCTCGATCTGTCGCAGGCGATGCGCGAGAACCCGCACCTGCTGCTCTATTCGCTGAACGGCCTTTACGATCTGGCGACGCCGTTCTTCGGCACCGAATACGACCTCGGCCACATGCAGCTCGACCCGGCGCTCAGGGGCAACGTGCGCTTCGCCTATTATCCCTCCGGCCACATGGTTTACCTCAACCCCGACGCGCTGCGCTCGATGAAGGCCGACCTGGCCAAGTTCTACGACGAGGCCGCGCCCGGCCGCTGACCCGCCTCAACACCCGTTCAGCGGGTGGACGCTGGCGATCAGGCGCTGGCCGGCGCGGCTGATCACCTCGACCACCGCAGAGCCGTCACAGCTGCGGCCGCCGGCGTAGGCGTAGTGATAGCTGGCCATCACCGTGCCCGGTGCAGCCTCGGTCGCCGAGACCAGCCGCACCGGCTCGGCCATGGCGCCGTAGAACCGGCTCAGCGCCGGCGCCGAGAACGGACCCGCGCCGCGCTTCTCCGGAACCACCAGGCCCGATGCCGCCGCGCCGTCGGCTTTGCCAGCGCGGCGTAGAACTGGCGCACGACGCCGAGGTCCGGCCCGCCGCCGCCTGATGTCGGCTTCGCCGCCGCGGGGGTTGGCTCGGTTGGCTCTATCGCCACCTTACTGGCAGACGGCCCAGCCTCGCCCTCCAGCCGCGCCACGATCACCGACGCCAAGTCGTGATCGGCCGCGGGTACCCGGACGGACAGCACGTCGACATCAGGGTCGGCGCCTACCAGGATCGCGACGCCATCGATCGGCGCCGCGCCCGGCTTCAGCATCCCGAACGTCGTGCCGAGGCCCTGACGCTGGGCCGGCGTCTCGAACTCGGCGATCGCGTCGCCGCGCGCGGTCATCCTGTCGGCGGCGAACGGGCCGGACGGGAAGTCGCTGGCCGGCTCGATCCCCTCGTTGATCACGCCCCGCGCGAACGCTTCGTGGCTCGGAAACACCCGCGAGATCACCTGCGCGGCCTGGAACCGGCCCGAAGTGCCGCCGTAGAATACGCTCAGCTGCACCGCCGGGCCTTGTCCGCCCGCCCACGCCCCGCTCAGGATCTCGTTGGGTCCCACCGCCGGCGCGACCAGCAGCGCCGCGCCCGACGAGCCCTCGGTTTCGCCACACTTCCAGCCGCGCGGGGCCAGCACGCCCTCGGTGTCCGCGCCTTTGTAGTACGCCAGCCGCGCGGCGACCGCCGGCGCCAGCGTCATCGCGACCGGCGCGCCGGTCGGCCCCGGCTGCGGTCCCTGCTGGCCATCGCTGGCGCAGCCGACGAAGGGAATGCTGACCGGGCCCGCCGTCGCCGAGGAAACGGCCGGCGCGGCGCTCGCGATATTGGCCGCCGCGGTCGCGTTGGCGGCTGGCTTCGTGCAGCCAGCGAGCAAAGCCACCAGTGCTGGCGCCGCGGCGAGGCTTCGGCGAATGCGCAAAGACCGGCCCCCTTCTCCCGCTCTTCCCCGCGGAAGCGGGGACCCAGGCGTTTTTTCGACGTTACGTTAGATCGGTCTAGGCCTCTCGGAGCCAATCAGACCAGAAAAAGCCTGGGTCCCCGCTTCCGCGGGGAAGAGCGGGGTTGAGTAAGGCGAAAGACTCACGGACGCTCTGGATAAGCTCATGCCGCCGTTCTCGTTCTTCAAGCGCCCTGCCGACCCGCTGGCCGACCTTACGGCGGGCTCGCCGCCGCTTGAGACGACGCAACCCACCCAGCCAGCCCCAGCGCCGCCACCGCCCCCATCCCGCGGCGTGCCCATCGTCGCCACGCTCGGCCCGGGACCAATCAAGTGGACCGGCTACGGGCTCTCGTTCGCCGGGCTGCTGGTCGGCTTCGCGATCATGGCCGTTGGCGATGGCGGAGCGTCGCCGGATCTGCGGGCGACCTTAAGCGTGCTGCTGCTGTCCGGGCCGCTGGTGACCTTGGCGCTGATGTTGGCGTCGCCGGAGATCTTCGAGTCCAGAACCCGCCGGGGCCGCCGCTCGACCAACGCCACCATTCTGATCCTCCCGGTCGTGGGCATGCTGATCGCTAATCTCTACCGTTCGCAGATCGATCCGTTCCGGCCAGTGGTCCCCGGACTCGTGGCAGCCGCCGCCGTCTTGCCGCTCGCCTGGTGGGCGCGGCGCCGCAAGCCGGGGCTGGCCACGCCGAACATGTTCATGATCTGCGTCGTCGCCTGCGCGGCGGTCTACGGCTATGGCGCGACGGCGCTCGCCGACATTCAGCTCGACGAGTCCGCGGGCGCGATAACGCCGGTCGAAGTGACGGGCAAACACGAGCATCACGGCCGATCGACCAGCTACTACGTCGAGACTGAGGCCTGGGGCCCGCACAAGGCGGGCGACTCGATCGAGGTTCCGACCTCGACCTACGACGCGGTCGAAGTGGGTGGCAAAATCTGCATCTACGTCCACCCCGGCACGCTCGGCCTGCCCTGGTTCATGACCGACGTCTGCCCACAGACCTGAAGGCCCGGTGCGGCCTCAGGCGAACTCGTAGCGGATCGGCAGGGTCTTGGGGCCGCTGACGAAGTTGGCTTCGGAGAGCTTGGCCTGGCCGGCGAGCTCGACCGACTTCAGCCGCGGCAGCAGCTCCTCCCAGAGGATCCGCATCTCCATCTTGGCCAGGTGCTGGCCGAGGCAGAGGTGGGCGCCGTAGCCAAACGCGAGGTGGCGGTTGGGGCTGCGATCGACCCGGAACTCGAACGGGTCCTCGAATACCTCCTCGTCGCGGTTGCCGGACGGGTAGCAGAGCATCAGCCAGTCGCCTTCACGGATCTTCACCCCGCGCAGCTCGGTGTCGAAGGCGCTGGAGCGCATGAAATGGCGCACAGGCGTGGTCCAACGGATGGACTCGTCGACTAGGCCCGCGATCAGCGACGGATCGGCCTTCACCTTGGCCAGCTGGTCCGGCCGCTCGGCCAGCGCCCAGAGTGCGCCGGCAGTCGATGACGAGGTGGTGTCGTGGCCAGCGGTGGCGATGATCAGGTAGTAGGAGACCGCATCGAACGCCGAGATCTGCTCGCCATCGACCTTGGCGTTGGCGATCACGCTGGCGACGTCGCCGACCGGATGGGCCCGGCGATCCTCGGTAAGCGCATTGAAATAGTTGAAGAAATCCATCAGCACCGCCTGCATGGCGAGCGCCTCTTCCTCTGGCGTCTTGGACTCGGTCTTGCGCTTCAGATCCGGGTCGGTCGAGCCGAACATCTCCTGGGTCAGCTTCAGCATACGCGGCTCATCTGCCGTCGGCACGCCCAGGATCTCCATGATCACCCGCAGCGGATAGTGCAGCGCGACCTCGTTGACGAAGTCGCATTGGCCGCCCAGCGCCTCCATCCGCGCGACAGCCTCTCTGGCGAGCTCACGGACCCTGCCTTCAACCTTGGCGATGTTCTGCGGCATGAACCAGCCCTGGGTGAGGGCGCGGTACTTCATGTGGTCCGGCTCATCCATCTGCACCAGCGTGTAGAGCAGCGGCCGCCCCGCCGCCCGCGCCTCGCGCCCCCGCCGCACCGCCTGCACCGGGGCCAAGGTCGAGGGATATTCGCCGTAGGGGAACTTGGTGTTGTCGCGGCTGACCTCGAGGATGTCGGCATGCTTGGTGACGACATGGAACGGGTCGAACCCTTCCGGCTCGGCCAGCGCGATCGGCGCATTCTTCCGCAGCCACGAGTAGGCGCCGTGCAGCCGCGGCGTATCGGCATGCGCCTTCGGATCGATCACGGCGGCGACGGCGTCGGCAAGCTCGGTGGTCATGAAGGTCTCCCTGGCGCCAGGCCATCGCCCGCCTGGCGACTCTTGCACGTCCGAACGCCACGGCAAGCAAGGCAGGATGCTCGACGCCAGCATGGCGGCGGCTGTATCACCCGGCGATGACAGCCCTGGACGGCGTGCGCGCCCAGATCCGCAACATTCCGCTCGAGAACATCTCCAGCCTGGCCGGCGGCCGGTTCGGCGACACCAGCGTGATCCCGCTCTGGTTCGGCGAGGGCGACGTGCCGGCGCCGGCGTTCATCGGCGAGGCGATGGCCAAGGCGATCGCCGACGGCCACGTGTTCTACTCGCACCAGAACGGCATCCCCGAGCTGCGCCAGACCCTGGCCGACTATCTGACCGGCCTCGGCCGCGCGCCGGTCGGGCCGGAGCAGATCACGGTCACCTTCAGCGGCATGTACGCGATCCAGCTGGCGATCCAGCTGACCTGCGAGCCGGGCGACAACGTCATCGTCATCGATCCGGTCTGGCCGAACTTCGGCGGCATGGCCCAACTGGTCGGCGCCGAGGTTCGTTCGGCGCGCATGGACTATGGCCAAGGCGGGTGGGTGCTCGACCCGCAGCGCGTCGCCGGGCAGATCGATGGCCGCACTCGAGCGGTCTTCTTCGCCTCGCCCGGCAACCCCACCGGCGCGATGGTCCCGCTGGAGACGCAGAAAGACTTGCTTGAGCTCTGCCGCGCCCGAGGTGTTTGGCTGATCGCCGACGAGGTCTACAACCGACTGGCGTTCGGCCGGAATAGCGCGCCAACCATCCTCGACGTCGCCGATCCGGAAGACCGGCTGATCGTGATCAATAGCTTCTCGAAGTCGTGGGCGATGACCGGCTGGCGTCTGGGCTGGATGGTGCATCCGCCCTCGATCGGGCCGCAGCTGGCGATGGCGGTGCAGTTCACCACTAGCGGCGTGACCACGTTTCTGCAGCACGCCGGCGTCGCCGCGATCCGCCAGGGCGAGCCGTTCGTGGCCTGGATGCGGGGCTATTGCGAAGCCGGGCTGACCACCGTCTGCGACGCACTGGAGGCGCTGCCGCGGGTGAAGCTGGGGCCGCGCCCACAGGCCGGCATGTATGCCTTCTTCGAGATCGACGGCATGCCCGACAGCCGCCAGGCCTGCATCGATATCCTGGCGGCCACGGGCGTCGGCCTCGCCCCAGGCATCTTCTTCGGTCCCGGTTCGGAGACGTTCCTCAGAGCCTGCGTCTGCCGCAAGCCCGAGGTGTTGACCGAGGCGATGACGCGGTTGTCGTCGTTTTTGCGGTAGGCGGACGGCGCGGTTTGCCCCAGGTTGGGTGACGGCGTTCGCAGACCCGAAGAGGACAACTCTTGCCGACCATCCGCGATCTCGGGCTGCTGGCCGCCGCTGTCTACGACGAGAATCCCGCCGTGAGCGGCTGGAGCAGCCCCGGCCACCTGCGCGCCTCGGGCGCGTTCAGCGGCTTCCAGGCGGCAACCTTCGTGCGCGACGGCATGACCATCGTCGTCTACCGCGGCACCGCCCAGACCATGGACGTCGCCGCGGACGTGAAGCTCGGCGCTGGGATGAACTCGACCTATTTCTCGGCCGGCGAAGACTACCTGGCGTCCGTCCAGCCGGTTGGTCCGATCTGGGTGTGCGGCCACTCGCTGGGCGGGGCGATCGCGCAGGTGGTCGCCAATCGCCGCAACGTGCCGATGATCACTTTCAACGCCCCCGGCGTCGCCGTCTTCGCCTCGCGCGAGATCGGCCAGGCGAACCTTCCCATGGCCGCGGTGCGCACCGCCGGCATGCTGGTCAGCTCGCTGCGGCACCCGATGCAGGCCTACCGCGACGTGCGCTCGACCTTCCACACCGTGCGCGGGATGAACATCTGCCTGGAGAACGACGCGGTCAGCCAGATCGGGCTGCACTACGGCGAGGTGGTGCGCATCCGCGGCACGTCGAGCAATCCGCTCACCGAACACCGCATGGCCACCGTCAACCAGGTGCTGGCCACCAACCCGATCGGCGCCCGCGACCTGCTCACCCTGCGCTGATCCCACCCTCGCCTCCGGGGGCTACCCCGCCAGCGCCGCCGCCAGCCCCGGGGCGTAGTGGACGCCATGGGGGACCTGGATCGACGAGCCTTGCAGCGCCTCGCCGAACGGCTCGGCGCGGCCGCCGAGGCAGGCGGCGAGGAAGTGCTCGGCGGCCGCGTAGAACGCCTGGCTGTTCTCTGGCCGCGCGAAGCCGTGCCCCTCGTCCGGAAACAGCACGTAGGTCACCGGGATCTGCTTGGCCTGCATCGCGGCGACGATCTGGTCGGACTCGGCCTGCTTCACCCGGGGATCGTTGGCCCCCTGGCCGATCAGCAGCGGGCGGACGATGGCGTCGGCGTGGGTCAGCGGCGAGCGCGCCTTCAGCAGCGCCGCGCCGTCGGCCGTGGTCGGGTCGCCCATGCGCTTGTAGAGCGTCACCCGCATCGCCTCCCAGTAGCTGGGGATCGTGCCGAGCAAGGTCTCCAGATTGACCGGCCCAACGATGTCGACCCCACAGGCGAACACCTCCGGCGTGAACGCCAGCCCGGCCAGCACGCAGTAGCCACCGTAGGAGCCGCCCATGATCCCGACCTTGTCGGCGGTGGTGATCCCGGCCTCGACCGCCCAGCCCACGGCGTCGATCAGGTCGTCGTGCATGGTCCCGCCCCATTGGCGGTTGCCAGCGGCGAGGTGGGCCTTGCCGAAGCCTTGCGAGCCGCGGAAGTTCGGCGACAGCACCGCGTAGCCGCGGTTGGCGAGGAACTGGTGCAGCTGGTTGGCGCCGTAAGCATCGCGCGCCCAAGGCCCGCCGTGCGGCAGCAACACCATCGGCACGGGCGACGACGGACGACCGGACCCAGTGGGGTCGGAACTCGGCGGCAAGGTCAGGTAGGACACCTGGGTCAAGCCATCGCGCGACTTGATCTCCAGCGGATGCATCCCTGCCAGCGGCTCTCCCGCCAGGTCGGCCCGGTAAAGGTAGAGCTGCGTCAGCCGCCGCTCGGCTCGCTCATAGAGCCACGCCGAGCCTGGCGCGGTCACTGGATCGACGTTCACCAGCCAGAGGTCGTCGGCGTGAGTGCGGGACGCGATGCTGATCTCGCCCTTCAGCTCCGCCTGCAGGAACGCGAGGTCGGCCCGCACCGCGCCGCCCAGCGGGGTCCACTCGGTCTTCTGGTACATCACCGCATAGGCCTCGGCGACGCCGCTGGCAGGGTTGTGGAGCGCGCCCAGCACGTCGGCCCGGATGTCCTCGCCCAGCACGGTGCGCGCGCCGCTGGCGACGTCCTCGGCGATCAGCGCGGCAGTGTCGCGGCCACGAGAGTCGAGCCAGTAGAGCGTCGCGCCGTCGGTGGTGAACCGCAGCGTGTGGGTGGTGGACGCGTCGTCGAGGTCGACGCTCGCGAACGGCGCGGCCGCGGCGACGCCGGCCTCGATCCGATAGAAGTCCATGCCCCCGTCCGGCCGCGGCTTGCTGCCGCCGCGCACCTCCAGGTCCTGGTCGACCGTGAACGAGCCGAAGCCGTCGTTCTGGAACACCAGGCTGAGCGCGCCGCTGGCCAGATCAAGCGCCTGCACGTCGTGCCAGCGCGGATCGCGGTTGTTGACCCCGACCAGGATGCGGCCGGGAACCTTGGGGCTGACCTTCAGGATCTGGGTCTGCGTCTTGTCGAACAGGGTCAACGTCCGCACCGCGCCGCCGGTCGCCGCAACCCCGTAGAGCTTGAAGTTCTCATCGCCGCCCTGGTCGTTGATGTAGAGCAGCATCGTGCTGTCCGCCGACCAGAAGTAGGACCGGATCGGCCGCACCCTCTCGGCCGTCACCGCCTTGGCCGCAGCCAGATCGGCCCTCGGCGCGACCCAGACGTTCATCACCCCGTCCAGCGGCGCGGTCCACGACAGCCACCGCCCGTCCGGACTGATCAGCCCGTTCGCCCGGCTGGCGTTGCCGAAGATCTTGGCGCGCGGGATCAGCGGGGTGTCGGTCATTGGGGGCTCCCGTCCTTCTCCCCTTGCGGGAGAAGGTGTCAGCGTAGCTGACGGATGAGGGGTCGACGAGCGATTGCCAGTTGGCGTGGCGCAACCAAGTCACCGACGCTGGCGCGACCCCTCATCCGACCCCTTCTCCCGCAAGGGGAGAAGGAAACTTTCGCGGCGCGCGAAACTGCCGTAACCCCACGCCCATGCCTTCATCCCCCGCCGCGGAGGCTGCGCGGCGTCGCACGTTTGCGATCATCAGCCACCCCGACGCCGGCAAGACCACGCTGACCGAGCACCTGCTGCTGGCCGGCGGGGCGATCCGGGCGGCCGGGCGGGTCAGGGCGCGCGGCGAGCAGCGCCGGACCACGTCCGACTGGATGAAGATCGAGCGCGAGCGCGGCATCTCGGTCTCGGCTAGTGCGATGACGTTCGACCACGCCGGGCTGATGTTCAACTTGCTGGACACCCCCGGGCACGAGGACTTCTCCGAGGACACCTACCGCACCCTCACCGCAGCCGACGCCGCGGTGATGGTGTTGGACGCCGCCAAGGGCATCGAGCCGCAGACCCTGAAGCTGTTCGAGGTTTGCCGGCTGCGCGACATCCCGATCGTCACCTTCATCAACAAGATGGACCGCGAGGCGCAGGACCCGTTCGCCCTGCTGGACGAGATCGGCGCCAAGCTTGCCCTCGATCCTGCCCCGCTCTACTGGCCCGCCGGCTCTGGCAACCGCTTCCGAGGCGTGCTCGACCTACGCAACGAGAAGTTCCTGCCCTACGAGCGCGGGACCGAGGTGCAGCCCGACCCGATCGCCTTCCGCTCCAACGCCATCGTCAGCCGGCTCGATCCGGACGAGCAGGCCGAGCTCGAGGAAGGGGCGATGCTGGTCACCGAGGCGGCCAAGCCGTTCGACCCGGAGAGCTTCCTCGAAGGGCATATGACCCCAGTGTTCTTCGGCTCGGCGCTGCGCCACTTCGGGGTGGCCGAGCTGCTGGCCGGCCTGGGCGCCTACGCTCCGCCGCCGAAGCCAGTCGCCGCGCGTCGGAACGGTCAGGAGACGCACGTCGCGCCGGGCGACCCGGAGGTCTCCGGCTTCGTCTTCAAGGTGCAGGCCAACATCGACCCCAACCACCGCGACCGCATCGCCTTCCTGCGCCTCACCTCCGGCCGCTTCGCCCGCGGCATGAAGCTGAAGGTCGAGAACACCCACCGCCAGCTCAGCATCAACTCGCCGGTGATGTTCTTCGCCTCCGAGCGCGAGCTGGCCGAAGAAGCCTATGCCGGCGACGTGATCGGGCTGCCCAACCACGGCGTGCTGCGCGTCGGCGACAGCCTCTCCGAGAGCGGGAACCTGCGCTTCGCCGGCCTGCCCAACTTCGCGCCGGAAATCCTGCAGCGGGTGCGGGTGAAGGACCCGCTGAAGGCCAAGCACCTGAAGCGGGCGCTGGAGAGCCTGGCCGAAGAGGGCGTGACCCAGCTCTTCCGCCCGATCATCGGCTCGGACTTCATCGTCGGCGCGGTCGGCCAGCTGCAGTTCGAGGTGATGGCCGATCGGCTCGGCGGCGAATACGGCCTCGACTGCGTGTTCGAGCCCGCCCCCTACGCCGAGGCGCGCTGGCTCGGCGGCTCGGACGCCGACATCGAGGACTTCGCCAGCAAGCACCGCACCGCGATGGCCGAGGACATCGACGAAGCCCCGGTCTTCCTCGCCAAGTCGAACTGGGAAGTTGGCTACGTCACCGAACGCTTCCCCAAGCTCACCTTCGATCGCTCGAAGGAGCGGGCTTAGGATCGGCAGAGGACAAGAGATGTCGTCCACCCAGGGTGAGCTCGTCACCGCGACTTTCGACTTCTACGGCGGCCGTCAGGTCACCGCGTACGTTCCGGTGGACCCGCCACAGGCCGTGGTGTTCGCGGGCGACGGCCAACTGATCCCGCAGTGGGGAGACTTCGCCGCTGCGGCCGGCGCGCCGCCCACCCTGATCGTCGGCGTCCACCGGCTGGCGGACGAGACACTGCGGCTGCACGAGTACTCGCCCGGCTTCGATCCGGACCGGTTCGCCGCCCACGAGCGGTTCTTGGTCGAGACGGTCGGCGAATGGGTGCGCTCGCGCTTCGGCGTGAACCTGCCCAGGGAGCGCACCGCGGTGTTCGGTGTCTCTGCCGGCGGCGAGCTGGCCCTCGCCCTCGGACTTCGGCATCCCGAGGTCTTCGGCGCGATCTTCTGCGCCTCGCCCGGCGCCGGCTACCGTCCGCCCGACTCGATGCCGGCTGCGCTGCCCCGCACCTACCTCGTCGCGGGAACTGGGGAGCCGTTCTTCCTCGACAACGCGACCCGCTGGGCCGACGCGCTGCGCGGCGCCGGGGCCGACGTCGTCAAGACCGAACGCGAAGGAACCCACGGCGGGCCATTCTGGCGCGCCGAATTCCCGCTGATGCTGACCTGGGCGTTCGGGGCATGAGCGCGGGTGGCGCGATCGTCAAAGCGCACCCAAACCCCCTTACACCGTCATAGCCGGGCGTCAGTCCCGGCTACCCAGGCACACCGTCTCCCGGGTGGCCGTGCTCTGCACGGCCATGGCTGAACCGGTGTCCATGGGTCACCGGGACTGACGCCCGGTGATGACGGCGGGGTTGGCTAGAACCCAGCCTCTAAGCTCCGCGTCCCACCAGCCGCTCCAGCCCGGCGATCATGCAATCCAGGCCGAACTCGAAGCGGCCTTCGGGGTCGTTGGAGGTGAGGTCGGGGGCCAGGGCGGCGACGTTGGGGTAGAGCGCGGGATCGAAGGCTTCCAGCGCCAGGCGGCTGTCGCGCAGCGCCGGCTCGGCGGAATCGTGACTGGCGTTGGGGTCGACCGGCGACCAGTCGACGACATAGGCGAAGAGCAGGTTGAAGGCGTAGGCGGCGTCGCGCAGGCCGAGTCCGCCGCTCCGCAGGATCGCCAGCGCCGCGTCGAGCTGGGTCATGCCGTTGGGACCTAGCGAGAAGCCGAACGGCACGATGTGGGAGATGTCGCGCTTGCTGTGCAGGCGGGCGCGCAGCTGGCGCGCGGCCTGGCGGATGTGGTCGGCCCAGTCGTCGCCGGAGAGGCTGAACGCGAAACCGTCCATCAGGTGGTCATAGAGCAGCGACTCCAGCTGCTCCTTGCCGGCGACGTACCAATAGAGCGCTGGCGCCTGGACGCCGAGGTCGTCGGCGATCGCGCGCATGGTCAGGCCAGCGTAGCCGTCGCGCTCCATCACCCGCGCCGCCGCCTCGATCACCGCCTCGCGGGTGAGCAGCGGTCGGCGGGGCCGCCGGCGGGGCCGAGGAGCGTCGGTCATGGCCATCGCTCTGCCATATGTGTCCTTTATTTAACGTTGTAAAGTTTATTGAACGACGTTAAATGGCGCAGTCTGCCGGGGAGGCTGCGATGACCATGGTTGTGACGGACGCCGAGGCGCCGACGCTGGCCGGCGACGACCTGATGACCCCGCCGGGCTTCCTGGAGCGCTGGCGCAACCGCCTGGCGTCGCGCCCGCCGCGCGCGTTCGCCCACATACCGGCCGACGTCTACGCCAAGCCGTTCCGCCGCCAGCGGGCGCTGCAGGGCCGCTTCGTCTGGCTGAACGATCCGGCCGCGATCAAGCGGGTGATGGTCGACAACGTCGCCAACTATCCGAAGACCGAGCTCGAACTGCGCTTCTTCGCCTCGATCTTCGGCGCCGGCTTGATCGGCACGGAGGGGGATATCTGGCGGCGGCACCGGCGGATCATGGCGCCCTCGTTCGACCCGCGCAGCGTCACCGGCTACGCCCCGACCATGGCCGCTACCGCCGAGGCGCACCTGGCGAACTGGGCCGCGCGGGGCGCCGGCGCCGAGTTCGACATCGCCGAGGACATGACCGCGCTAGCGCTGCAGATCATCGCTCGCACCATGTTCTCGACCGCGGCCGACGATCTCGCGCCCTTGGTGGACCAGGCTGTGAGGGGCGCCCAGGCGGCGCTGAGCTTCAGCCTGCTCGACATCCTCCCGATCACCGGCCCGGCGCGCTTCGCCGAGCGCGAGCGCAACATGCGGCGCATCTTCAAGCCCCTCGACACCGCCCTGGAGGCGTTGATCGCCGAGCGCGAGCGCAACCTCGACGGCGCGCCAGACGATCTGCTCACCCGCCTGATCGCCGCCAAGGACGCCGAGGGCGGCGGCCGCATGAACGCGTCCGAGGTGCGCGACGAGATGATCACCATCTTCCTCGCCGGCCACGAGACCACCGCCGTGACGATGACCTGGATCTGGTACCTGCTCTCGCAGCATCCAGCCGCCACGGCCCGGCTGCATGCCGAACTGGACCAAGTGCTTGGCGGCCGGCCCCCGACCGCGGCGAACGTGGCTCAGCTCAGCTACACCCGGATGGTGGTCGAGGAGTCCATGCGGCTCTATCCGCCGGCGCCGGGCGTCTCCAATCGCAGCGCGCTGGCGGCGGACGAGGTGGCCGGCCAGAAGATCTCGCCAGGCGAGATCATGCTGATCTCGACCTGGGTGCTGCATCGCAATCCCAAGTTCTGGGACCGGCCCGAGCGGTTCGATCCGGAGCGGTTCTCGCCCGAGCGCAGCCCCGGTCGGCCCCGTTTCGCTTACCTGCCCTTCGGCGCCGGACCGCACATCTGCATCGGCATGAGCCTGGCGATGACCGAGGCGATCCTGATCCTCGCCACGCTGGCGCAGCGCTACCAGCTGTCGCTGGCGCCGGGCCAAACGATCGAGCTGCAACAGATGGTGACTCTGCGCCCCAAGGGCGGCCTGCAGATGATCCTCGAGCCGCGGATGCCGGCGTGACCCAGCCGACGGCGGCGCGACTGACCGTCGGCCGCCTGGCCGCCCTCGCCGCGCCGTGCGTTCCGCTAGCCGTGCTGGGCGCGCCGCTGCAGATCTACATTCCGCCTTACTGGGCCGGCCACATGGGCCTGGGGCTAGTCACCGTCGGCCTCGTCTTCTCGCTGATGCGGGTCTGGGACCTCGCCGCGACGCCGCTGGTCGGCTGGCTCTGCGATCATCGCATCGGCCGGTTCGGACGGCGCAAGATCTGGATGGCGATCGCGACGCCGCTGGTAGCGGCGGCGACGGTCGCGCTGTTCTTGCCGCCGAAAGGCGCCGGCCCGGTCTACCTGGCCGCGGTCGTCTTCGCGATCTACGCCGCTTCAGACCTGCTCTATCTGTCTTATGCCGCCTGGAGCGCCGAGGTCACCGACGACTACCACGAGCGCAGCCGGGTCCAGTCCGCGCGGCAGGCCGCATCCGTCGTCGGCTTGCTCGTGGCGCTAGGCCTGCCTGGCCTTGCCAGCGCGCTCCGGCCCGGTGACGTCGAGGCGACCCGGATGGCCCTGATGGGCGCGTTGCTGGTGCTCTTCCTGCCATTGACCGTGATCTGGACCGTGTTGGAAACGCCCGAGCGCGCCCGCCCAGCGGCGGTCGCACCGACGGGGCTAGTCCAAGGATTGCGCCTGCTGGCTGGCAACCGGGCGCTGCGGATCGTGCTGGCGATCACTCTCCTTGAAGGCGTCGGCTTCGGCGTCATCAACAGCATGTTCGTCTTCCTGACCGAGGACGTCTGGCGCCTGGGCGCGGCCTCGACTTTGGTGCTGCTCGCCTACGTGATCTCGGGGCTCGCCTTCCTGGCCCCAATTCTCTGGATCAGCCGGCGGCTGGGCAAGCATCGCACGGCCCTATGTACGACCCTCGTCACCATGGCGAGCCTGCCGGTGATGTTCCTCGTTCCAGCGGGCCAGCTCTGGCTCGCAGTCGCCGGCTGCGCGCTGATGGGCGTGACTCAAGGTGGAGTGCAGTCGCTGTACGGCTCGATGATGAGCGACATCGCCGACCAGGACCTGATCGAGTCAGGCCATCCGAGGGCGGGGCAGATATTCTCGGTCTGGTCGATGACCGCCAAGGTCGGCGGCGCGCTCGCCATCGGCGCCGGCTACGCGGTGTTGCACGCCGTCGGCTTCCATCCCGGCGGCCACAACGACGCGGCCACGCTGACCGGGTTCAAGCTCGCCTACCTGGGCCCGCCGATCCTGATCGAGGCGATCGTGGCGACCTTGCTCTGGCGCTACCCGCTCAGCGAAGCCACCCAACGCGCCCACCGCCAGCTGCTCGCCGCCCGCGCCGCCGCGTGACAGCGCCGTGCCCGGACGTGTAGTCGGGCGCGATGAAGCCTGGACGCAACTGCCAAAGCCAGCCGTCGGCGAGCGACGCGTGACCGCCGCTGTCTACGGCGCGCCGTCACCGGAACTCGTCGATACCGTCCCGGGCGCGCTGCAGGTCTCGCCGCTCGTTCCGGGCGCCCCAACGCTCGATACGCTGGCCGACGGCAGCCTGGACGGGATCGTCATCGCCGCGCCGCCAGGGGCCGTGGAGCGACGGTTCGTGCTGGCGCAGGCGCTGCGGACGCTGAAGTCCGAGGCGCCGCTGACGGTGCTGGCGCCAAACAAGCTGGGTGGCCAGCGGCTGCGCGCCGAACTGGAGGCGTTCGGCTGCGAGGCGGTGGATGAGGCCTCGCGGCGACACCAACGCATCTGCCACGCCCGCCGGCCCGACGCGCCGGTCGGCCTCGCCGAGACGATCGCGGCGGGCGGGCCGCAGCTGGCGCCGCAACTTGGTCTGTGGTCGCAGCCTGGCGTCTTCAGCTGGGACCGGCCGGACCCCGGCAGCATCCGCCTCGCCGGGTTCCTCAGTGGGCTTTACGGCGAAGGCGCGGATCTCGGCTGCGGCGTCGGCTATCTGGCGCAGACCGTGCTCGCCGCGGCGAAGGTGCGGCGGCTGACCCTGGTCGACATCGACGGCCGTGCCGTTCAGGCCGCGCGGCGCAACATCACCGACCCCCGCGCCACCTGCCTCCACGCCGACGTGCGCACGCTGGAACTCTCCGGCCTCGACTTCGTGGTGATGAACCCGCCGTTCCACGAGGACGGCGCCGAGGACTCCGACCTCGGTCGCACCTTCATCCGCCGCGCGGCGGCGAGCCTGCGGCGCGGCGGGGTCTGCCGGATGGTGGCCAACATCGGCCTCGCCTACGACGCGGTGCTGGCCGAGCGCTTCCGTGAGGTGGTGAGGCTGGACCAGGGTGGCGGCTACAAGGTCTACGAGGCGAAGAAGTGAGCCGCGCGCCGATGGCCCGGCTCGACCGGCTGCTCGCCAATCTCGGCTACGGCTCGCGCCAGGACGTGCGCCGGATGATCTCCTCGGGGGTCGTGCAGATGGACGGCGTCCGACTGACCGACGGCGGGCTGAAGATCGCGGTCACCGCCGAGCTGCCGTCGAGGCTGCAGGTTCGCGGCGGCCCGCTCGACCCGCCGGCGCCGCTGACCCTGGTGATGCACAAGCCGCTGGGCGTCGTCTGCTCGCACAGCGAGGGCGGCCGGAGCCTCTACGAGCTGCTGCCGCCGAGATGGCGCGCGCGCGATCCGGCGCTCTCCACGGTCGGCAGGCTCGACGCCGACACCTCCGGCCTGATCCTGCTCACCGACGACGGGGGGCTGCTGCACCGGATCATCTCGCCCAAGGCCGACGTGGCCAAGCGCTACGACGTCGCCCTCGCCGACCCGCTGACCAGTGAGGAAGCGGCGATCTTCGCGGCCGGCGGCCTGATGCTCGACGGCGAGACCAAGCCGCTGTTGCCTGCCGTGCTCGAACCGCGCGGCCCCTCCCAAGCCTGGCTGACCATCCGCGAGGGCCGCTATCACCAGGTGCGCCGGATGTTCGCGGCGCTCGGCAACCGCGTCACCGCCCTCCACCGCGACCGCATCGGCGCCCTCGACCTGCCTGCCGACCTCGCCGCCGGACAGTACCGGGCCATCGAGCCGGCAGAGCTGGCGGCCGTCTTCGGGCGAGACGGCGAAGCTTAACTCATCTACCGTAGGCAGCGTTGGCGATAGAACGCGCGGGGATTGCAATGGTCAGCTACATGATCTCGCTGAGAGCGATCGGCGACGACAGCGCGCTCGCGACTCAGCCGCGCTATCTGGAGCTCGACGAGGCTGGTAACCCAAGCGACCTCGACCGGGACGCCTGGCGCAAAGCCGTCCTGGCCTGGTTCCCAAAGAACGCCCTGAACCAGCCGAGCGGCGATCTGCTGTTCTTCGTGCACGGCTTCAACGTCGGCTTCGCCAGCGCCTGCAAGGACCATCGCGACTACTACGCCAGCCTGGGCCAGAACGGCTGGAAGGGTCTCCTGGTCAGCTTCGACTGGCCGTCCCACGGCGAGGTCTTGCAGTACTACGGCGATCGCAGCCTCGCGCGCCGCTCGGCCAACGAGCTGATCGACTCGGCGCTCGCGTTGTTCGTCGAAACCCTGACCCCGGATTGCGACATCAAGGTCAGCGTCATGGCCCACTCGATGGGCGCGCAGGTGGTCGAGCTGGCGTTCACCTGGGCGCACCAGGACACCAAGACCAACAAGAAGGCCTGGAACCTGTCGCAGCTGATCTTCGTCGCCGGCGACGTCTCCGAGGGCAGCCTGTCGGCGACGCAGCCGGGCGGGATGTGGATCGACAAGTACGTCAACCGCACGACCAGCTATTCCAACAGCTACGACTCGGTCCTGAAGATTTCCGACATCAAGAACGGCGACCCGACCCCACGCGCCGGCCGCGTCGGCCTGCCCGACGACGCACCCGCGTCGTTCTGCAACGTCGACACGTCGGCCTTCTATGCCAGCCTCCACCTCGCGGGTTTCAATCCGGCGACACCGCACACCTACTACTTCGGCCAACAAGCGTTCTGGCAGGACGTGGTGCTGACGCTTTGGGGCGGTATCGACCGCAAGGCGATACCGACGCGGGGCGCTGATCCGTCCGCGACGGCCGCCAATCGCTTCACGTTGCAGATGCAGCCGAGGACGCCCGGGGAGTTCCTCGTGGACCTGGCCCACGCCAGCCTTGGCGCGACCGCTTAAGGCCGCTCAAACGCACGAAGGCGTTAACCATGGCCGCGCATTAACCTCTTGCAAACCATTCGGCTCCGGGTTTGCTGTTGAGCCATCGACCGCCCGGCCTTCTGTGCCAATCCGGGTCTCGTCGATGGGAGACGCGCGATGTTCGAATTCGGCCGCGAGCTGCGACGCCTCTTCGGCAGCGCCAAGGCGCAGTTTCCCAGCAAAGACGGGCTCACCGGCGGCGACGGCGCGCTGCTCGAGCTACTCGATCTGAAGATGCTCAAGGCCGAAGGGAAAGGCGCGGATGTCGCCGCCGGCCGCATCGGCGCGCGCGACCGGCCGCGCCGGCTGCTGGAATCGGCGATCGTCTGGCGCGAACTGGCCCGTCGTTCGGGCGACGCCGGCGCGCTGCGCAAAGCCGCCGCGACTGCCGAGCGCGCCGCCGAGGCCTATGCCGGCGTCCATCGCCAGCAGGGCTGGTCCCGCGCCAGACTGGAACAGGCGAGCTGCGCGCTGCTGGGCGCCGAGCTCTTCGGTGACACGGGGCTGGAAGCCGCCGCCGAGAAGGCGGCCGGCGAGGCCCAGCGCGCTGGCGGACCCGCCGGGATGTTGGCGCTGTCGTTGCTGGCGCAGATCCGCGCCCGGCGCACGATCAACAGCGGCGGCGCCGCGGAAGCCCGGGCCGCGGCGCGCGTGTTCAATGACCCGATCGCGATGCTCGAAGGCGCTGGCCGCCGCGACGCGCACCTGAAGCTCGCCGGCGCCGAGGCGCGGCTGATCCGCTGCGAACTGATGGTCGGCGCGGGCCTGCGGCTGAAGGACGAAGACCTGATCCGCGCCGGCCTGGGCGACCTCACCGCCGCCGAGGAGCGCCTCGACGCCGCCTACGAGCCTCTCACCCTCTCGCGCATTTCTATCGCCAAGGCCGGCGCTAAGGCGGCGCTGGGCGAGATGACCGGCGACCTCGCCCGCCTCGCCCGCGCCGTCAGCACGCTCGCGACTGCCCTCGACGCGCTCGGCCGCGAGCAGAGCCCGCTGGACTGGGCCAAGGGCCAGACCGCGCTTGCCCGAGCGCTCGCTCAGCTGGGCGAAGCGACCGAGAACGAGACCGCCTTCGCCAAGTCGCTGGCCTGCTACGACCGCGCCAACCTGGTGCTGCGCGACGCGCCGGGCCTCGTGGTCCGCGCCGAAGCCGCCAACGGCCGCGGCATGACCCTCTCGCGCCTGGCAGAGCTCACCGGCGACGTGAAGGTGCTCGACGCCGCCGAGGCCGCGTTCAAGGGCGAGCTGATCGCCGGCCCGCACCGCACCGACCCGGTCACCTGGGCGATGCTGCAGATCCAGCTGGGTCAGGTCTACGTCACCCGCCTCAACCTCACCCACCGCGATCGCGGCGAGCGCGCGGCGGCGGCCATGGCGTTCCAGGCGGCGCAGGATGTGTTTGGCGAAGAGGGCTTGCGCTCGCTCACCGCGATCGCGGCCGAAGGGCTGGAGCGGCTGGCGGCGGTGAAGGTGAGCTAACCCAGCAGACGCGCGGCGAGGCCCTGCCGCTGCATTAGTGAGACTGCCCGTCGGTCGAACGAGACGAAGGTCTCTGCGCCGAGCCAGCGGCCTTGGTAGGCTATCACGCTGTCCGCAAAGTCGCCGCCAGCATCCAGCGCTGCCAACCCCGCCTCGACCGCGACCCGATCTGACACGACATTCCGCAAATCAATCAGCCTGCGGATGCCGACTGCAATTGCCGGCAGTCGGACGCCATAACTTTGTGAGAGCACCCAGACGAGCTCGCACAGCGCCGGCAGCGTCACCGCGACCAGTTCCGCATCCTCCAAAGCCTCGATGGCGAGCTTCGTTTGCCTCTCGTCGTCCTGGGTGAGCAACCGTACGAGTAGGTTCGTATCCGCAGTGACCTTCACCGCTCGCCGGCCCAGCCCTTGGCGATCGCTTCGTTGATTTCCTCGATCGTGAGCTTGGGACCGTCCTTGCGATAAAACAGACCTGCGATATCGGAGATCTTGCCGGTCTTGCGGGCCGCGCGGACCTCGATCCGGCCATCCGGCAGCTTGTCGACATCGATCTGGTCGCCGGGCGACACGCCGAGGTGCGTGAGCAAATCCTTGCGGAGCGTGACCTGGCCCTTTGATGTGACGGTAAGCTTGCTCATCGTCTCACTGTAAGGCGAAAACGCCTTACCTGCAACGAGCGCTACGCCGCCATGTCCGGCGATTGGCGGCGCATGCGCCAGAAACGGATCGTGCGCTGGGCCGATTCCGCCGGCAGCTCGGCGTAGAGGTCGCCGTACTTCTTGGCGCGGCCCATCGGATCGGCGTCGCGGTCGAGCACAAGCACCGCGAAGGTGAGGAAGAGCGAGCGGTCGAAGTTCGCCGCCTTGCAGACGATGGCCAGCGCATCGAGTTCGCGCTTCTCCAGGATCACCCGCGCGGTGTGGAAGTCGATCCCGGCGAGTTCGGCCAGGGCGACCATGAAGCGGGTGCTCTCGCGATTGCGCAGCATGCTGGCCAGCGCCTTCGGGGTCAGCGCCTTGCGGGCGACCATGCTGCGCACGTCGCGCTCAGCGGCCTCGTAGTCGTCCGGCAGTGCGCCATCCTGGGCTGCGACGCGGTTGCGGCCAGCGGACAGCGCGGCCTCTAGCGTCTCCGGATCGACCTCTGCGTTGCGTTCCAGAATCTGGGCGCGCAGCTTGCCTTCGACCACGAAATACATGTCGTTCAAGAGGTCGATCGGCAGCGTGCGGCGGTTGACCACCGCCTCGTGCAACGCCGGATTGGCTTCGGCGCGATCGACGGCGGTTTCGTGGGCGTGCCGTGAGAGGCTGGCGCCGTCGTTGCCGAGCAGCACCCCTAGGGTCTCGTCATCGGCGCGCTCGACGATCACCTCGGAGACCGCCTCCGAGACGATCGCCCGGCGCGAAATCGCCTTCAGGTGATCTTGCCCCTGCTTCTGGGCGACGCCGACCAGCACTTCGTCGGAGAGCGCGGTCGAGCCTTCGAGCAGCGCGCGGGCCACCTCGATCGAGTCATCGGTCGCCAGTTTCCGCACCAGGCCTGACGGCGGATAGGGCTCCGGCGTGATCCGGCGCGCAAGCTCGGCCCGCACCGCGACTTCCATGTCGCCGGCCAGCTGGCTCAGCACATCGTCGAACAGCGCCAGCTCCGGACCGCCGCGACCCGCGGGATTGGCGAAGAAAAGGTCGGTCATCTCGCGCAGAAGCACGCGACGCTTTTCGCTGGAGGGCTCTTTGGCGAGCGATATCAGGTCTTGGAGCTTCGACACTGGGCGGGCCTAATCGTCGGCGCCTGGCGCGGCGCCCTTGCCGGTCGGCTTCTGGCCGTCCTGGGCGTCGTCCTGGCTCTGAGGGGACGAATTGTCAGCGGGGCCGATCAGCACCATCGGCCGGTCGGTCGGCGTGGCGACCGGATCGGGCGTCATGCCGTATTCGCGGTGCAGCGAGTAGAAATGGACCGGCGTCTGCGCGCTGGGCGCGGCTGCGGCGGGGGCGACGGGCGCAGGCGCCGACTGGACGGCGAGTTGCTGCGGCGCATGCTTCGGCTTCGGCGGGACGGGTGTCGCTGAAGCGGTGGTCACCACCGCTGGGCGCGCCGCATAGGCAGGGCGCAGCGCAACGGGCTGACGAGCCGTCGGCGCGGGTGCGAGGGTGACCGTGGCCTGCGGCGCCGGCGCGGCCGGCTGAAGCGGTTCGGGTTCTGGCAGACGCATCGGTTGCGGCGCCGGCGGCGTGTATTGTTGCGGCGCGGGCCGGGGCGGCGCGACATAGCGCGTCGGCTGCGCGTCGTCCTGGGTCTGCGGCGCACTCGCGGGCGCCGAGGCCGACGTCTTGCCGGACCAACTGAGGAACGGGCCGTGGTAGGACGCCGGTTGCGTCAATCCGTCGCGACCGTCCTGGGCGGCGCAAACGGTGGCCAGCCCCCCGACGCCGATCAGGGACACTGTGGCGGCGATGAGAAAGCGCCGATGGGTGGGGCGGGAGGTGGCCATCCCAACGCGCTTAACAACTGGGGCTTAATTCGTAGCTAACAAGCGGGCTTTTACCAGCCGCGCCACCAAGCTAGCGAACGACGCTCGATCAGCTGGAAAATCAGGTGCAGCACGCCGGCCATCAGGGCGAGCGCGGTCAGCGCGGCGAAGCTCTTGGCGGTCTCGAGGCGATGGCTGGCTTCGAGGATGCGCCAGGCCAAGCCCTCCTGCCCGCCAGCGCCGGCGCTGATCTCGCCGATCACCGTGCCGACGAGCGCCAGACCCAGCCCGACCTTCAACCCCTCCAGCGCCTGCGGCACGGCGGACGGTACCCTAAGCCGGGTCAGCCGTTGCCAGCCGGTCGCGCCATAGAGATCGAACAGGCGCTCCAGCGCTGGATCGGGCGCCCGCAGCCCCGCCAAGGCGCCGGAGTAGATCGGAAAGAACGCCGCGACACAGGCCAGCGCTACGACCGCGCGCCCTGGATGATCGATGCCGGCCCAGATCTGGAACAGCGGCGCCAGCGAGATGATCGGCGTCACCTGCAGCACCACCGCGATCGGCCGGAAGCTGTCCTCGACGATGCGCCCGGCCGCCGCCCCCAGCGCCGCCACCCCGGCCAGGGCTGACACCACGCCGAACGCCAGCAGCGCCGTGGAAAGCGTGCGCCAGGCCGAGACGAACAGCAGCGGCGCGTTCTCGGCCAACGCGACGACGATCGCCGAGGGTGTGGGCAGGAAGTACTCCGGCACCGCCATCGCTCGGCAAGCCCCCTCCCAGATCGCCAGCAACAGGCCGACGAACACGGTCGGCGCGACGATGGCGACCCAGCGCCTCACGCTGCCGCGCCCATCGTGTTGCGCAGGATCTCGGAGGCGTGCTCGGCGGCATCGCGAAAACCCTGGGTAGTGCGAAAACCCGCCGGCCGCGGCGCCGGAGCGTCCACCGTGACCTCGCCGGCGATCCGCCCCGGCCCAGGCGTCATCACCACCACGCGGCCGGCCATGTAGACCGCTTCCTCTACGTTATGGGTCACGAACACGATCGCCGGCCGATGCTCGGCCCAGATCGCCAGCAGGTCGTCGGCGAGCTGGCGGCGGGTGATCTCATCCAGCGCCGCGAACGGCTCGTCGAGCAGCAACACCTTCGGCGAGGTGACGAGCGCGCGGGCCAGCGAGGCGCGCATCGCCATGCCGCCGGAAAGCTGCGCCGGCCGCGCGGCCTCGGCGCCCGCCAGCCCGACCCGCCCCAGCGCCGCGGCGGCCTGCGCCCTCGCCTCGCTGCGATGGACGCCCGCCAGCTCCAGCGGCAGCGCGACGTTGGCCGCGGCAGTCAGCCAGGGCGCCAGCGTCGGCGACTGAAAGACGACGGCCGTCTCGCCCCGCCCCGCCGCGCGCACCACGGTCCCACGCGTCGCCGGCTCGAGCCCGGCGAGCAGCCGCAGCGCAGTCGACTTGCCGCAGCCGGATGGCCCGACCAGCGCGACGATCTCGCCGGCCTCAAGATGGAAGTCGAACGGCCCCAGCGCCCGGCCCCGCCCCGGATAATCGACCTCGACCGCCTGCAACGCGGCGACCGCGCCCTCGCCCACTACTTCACCGGCGGGGTGGGCAGGAACTGCAGGGAGTAGGCGTCTTTCTCGGCGGCGTTGCCCTTGGTCGAGGCGATCTTGAAGAAAGCGTCCCAGTGCGCGACGGTCATCGCGCCGATACCGAGGCTCGCCGCATCGCCGCCGTCGACCAAGCCGTACTGGCGCATCTTGTCCCGCGCCTGGGCCAGGACGTCCTCGGTCATGTCGGGGTTGTCCTTGAGGATCAGCGCGTCGGCGGGTTTGGGGTCGCCGTGCAGGTAGTTCTTCCAACCCACGGCGCTGGCCTCGACGAAGGCCTTCACCGCGGCGGGGTTCTTGGCGATCAGGGCGTCGGGGGCCAACACCATGGCCGCGTAGCTGGGGTAGCCTTGATCGGCGAGCAAGAAGACCTTGGGCTCGAACTTGGCCGCCTTGGCGATCGTGTAGGGTTCGGAGGTCAGATAACCCTCTTGCACCACCCGGTCGTCGACGATGAAAGGGGCGTTGTCGAAGGTGTAGCTGCGCACCTGGTCGTCGCTGAATCCGTACTTGGCTCTCATCCATGGCCAGAACGCGGTCTTCGAGGCGTCCGACAGCAGGATCGGATGGCCCTTCATGTCGGCCAGCGAATTGATCCCGGCGTCGGGGTGAGCCAGCAGCACCTGCGGGTCCTTCTGCATGAACGCCGCCACCGCTTTGACCGGAGCGTGGGCGTTGGCGAGGTTCATGACGATGAAGCTGTTGGAGCCGTCGCCCAGCTCGACCGCGCCTGACGCCACCAGCTCGGGCACGTTCACGCTGGGGCCGCCCTCGATGATCTTCACGTCGAGGCCGCGCTTGGCGTATTCGCCGGTCGCCAGCGCCTCGTAGAACCCGCCGTGCTCGGCTTCGGCGCGCCAGTCGGTGGCGAAGCGGATGACGGTCTTGCCGCCGCCCGCGCTAGGTGCGGGCGAGCAGCCGCAAACGGCCAGGAGCCCAAGCACCAAGAGATGTTGCAGCCGCATGTGGAACGCTCCCCGAACGTGGGGAACCTAAAGCGCGGCAGGGAAAAGGGGAATCGCTTTCGTCGCGCCCAATTCGGTCAGTGCCAGGTCAGGCGAAGTCGACGACGTCTTTGCGGACTGGCGCCCGGCTTGATCTCGCCGCCGCGGCCGCGCCAGCGCGTTCGGCGTCCCTGGCCCTGGCTCGCGCCGCCCGGACCGCTTTGTCGCGGTTCATCACCAGCCGCCGCAGACGGGCCTGATCGGCCAGCGCGCCGGCCGTCACCAACGAGGTGAACAGCGCCGCCGCCACCACCGCTTCGGTCAGCCTCACGCGCTGAAACCCGTCAAGCGCGGTCGACAGCATCGCTGGTCCGCGGCCCAGCGTTACCAACGACAAGCTGATGATGCCCACCAGGAAGCTGGCCACGCTGGCGCCGGGCGGTCCGAGCCGGAAGGCGACGAGGGTCAATGCCGGGAAGACCGTGAACTGCAGCGGTATCTGGCTTTGGTAGTAAACGGCGCTCGCCAAGCCACACACGCCGGCGAGGAGACCCACGACCTCGATCGGCGAGCGGCGAAACTCGGTGTACTGGGTCTCGCGCACCACGATCAGCACGCCTGGCAGTACGATCGCCATGCCAAGCGACGTGGGAACGGCCCAGCTGAGCCAGCCGGTGACCAGGTCCTGACCGAACAGCACGGCATTGACCACCGCGCCGATCACCGCGCCGAGCATGGTCGCCGGCGCGATCGCGGCGAGGATCAGGAGGGAGAGCTTGCGCAGCGACAGCCGCCGCGTTCGCGCGCCGCAGAACCGGATCGCCGCCCACGCCGCGATCGCCGCTTCCAGCAGGTTGACCGGCGGATTGGCCAGCGCCCGCGCCGGCCCGTCGCCCACTGCGAGGCTGGCCAGGGTCTGAAACAGGACACACGCCGCGGCCGCGCCGATGCGCCAGCGGCCATCCAGCAGGATCAGGGCGGCGGCCAGGAAACCTGTCGCCGTCCAGATCGACGCCGTCTGGCCGCCCAGGCGGCTCATGAGGAAACTGAAGAGAACGCTGGCCGCGTAGCCGCCCACCAGCGCCGCGGTGAGCGCTGCGTCGCGCCAGCGTTTGGAGGGCCCAAGCCGCGCCATTCGAAGGTCCGCCTTCGGAGCCGCCCGTCCCAGGCGCTCATCTGGTCGATAGTCTGGCGGCGAGAGTATCAGGCGGCCATCGCGCGAATCGTCTCACCCAAGTTGGGGACAGCCGCGTTTGGCGAGGCCCAACGGAGGGGCCAAAACGAGAGAGAGGGCGGCGTCCGAGTTGCCCCGAACTCCGCCCTCTCACCCAAGTCCTGGTCGGACCTGCGTCGAAGGTGACGCCTCGAACTGCCTGGTCCCGGGTCACCCCGTCGCCTGCGTTTTTCTCGGCCAAGAAATCCGACCAAAGTTTCCCGGGTTGCCCCAGTAGCTTGCGCGGTCCTGATCCCTCCGGCGCCAGGTTTCCCTTGAGGTTGCCCTCGCCGGTCCCGCATCGCCGCCTTCCACGATTTGGAGAGTGCTCCAGGCTTTTCGGACGTGCAAGCGGCTCTGAATGTCCCACTGTGGAGTTGGTAGTCCTGCCCGGTGCAGAACCTGTGCACAAACCTTTACAGATCTGTATTTCATGTTTTATTTCCGCGCCTTACGTTGTCCCCAGAAATCCCGCTGCGACCGGCGTATGGTGTGCATGCTGGCTCGCCGCGCGCATTGCGCCTAAGGACGCCAACGGATGAACTCCGACCGGCCATTCTGGGAGACGAAGTCGCTCGCGGAGATGTCGCCCAGCGAGTGGGAGAGCCTCTGCGACGGGTGCGGACTGTGCTGCCTGGTCCGCTTCGAAGACGAGGACACTGGCGAGATCATCCCGACGCGGGTGCACTGCAAGCTGTTCGATTCCGACGCTTGCCGCTGCACCAACTACGAAGACCGCAAGCGCTATGTGCCGGACTGCATCAAGCTGACCCCGCACAACATAGACAACCTCGGCTGGATGCCGCGAAGTTGCGCCTATCGCCGGCTCAACGAGGGCAAGCGCCTGCCGCGCTGGCACCCGCTGATCACCGGCGATCCGGAAAGCACGCACAAGGCCGGTGTCTCGGTCCGGGGCCAAACCATTTCCGAAACCGCCCTCGAACACCCAGATGATGCGCTCGACTTCGAAGCGCCCGAGCTGGCGCGCGATCGAAGCGACGATTGAGCCGGGCGGTCGCTTCGGCTTAAACGAGGCTGCAGCTTTCAACCCCGCGGATACGACTTGGCGCAGGACCCCTATCTGGAACTTGGCGTTCCGCGCACGGCTAGCGCCGACGAACTGCGCAAGGCGTTCCGCAAGCTCGCCAAGAAGTACCACCCCGACGCCAACCAGGGCGACAAGAGCGCCGAGGAGCGGTTCAAGCGCATCTCCGCAGCGTTCGACCTGCTGGGCGACGAGGACAAGCGCAAGAAGTTCGACGCCGGCGAGATCGACGCCGACGGACGCGAGACGATGCGCGGCTTCGGCGGCGGCAGTCCGTTCGGCCAGGGCGGCGGCTTCCGGGGCGGGCCAGGCGGCGCGAACTTCGAGGACGTCGACCTGGGCGATATCCTCGGCGAAATGTTCGGCGCGCGCGGCGGGCGCGCTGGCGGCTTCGGCGGCGGGGGCTTCCAGCAGCGCGGCGGCGACGTGCGCGCCAAGCTGGAGATCGAGCTCGAGGACGCGATCACCGGCCCCAAGCGACGCATCGCCTTTTCCGACGGGCGCAGCCTCGACGTCCAGATCCCGAAGGGCGCCACCGACGGCCAGGTGCTGCGGCTGAAGGGTCAGGGCTCGCCCGGCCGTGCCGGCGCCGGCGACGCGCTAATAGAGCTGGCCATCCGTCCCCACTCGATCTTCAAGCGCGAGGGCGACAACCTCACTATGGACTTGCCGGTGTCGGCGCCGGACGCGATCCTCGGCGGCAAGGTGGAAGCGCCGACCCCGGAGGGTCCGGTCACGCTCAGCATCCCGGCCGGCTCCAACTCCGGCTCGACCTTGCGCCTGAAAGGCCGCGGTATGTCCGGCCCGCGGGGCGGCCGGGGCGATC
This sequence comes from Caulobacteraceae bacterium, assembly GCA_036494265.1. GTDB lineage: Bacteria > Pseudomonadota > Alphaproteobacteria > Caulobacterales > Caulobacteraceae > Acaudatibacter. The sequence goes on from DASXOP010000034.1 coordinate 38,465, forward strand.
TGATGGCGCGGATCGTGGTCACCCTGCCCGATCATCCGGACGAGGAGCTCAAGCGCTTCGCCGAAACCTGGCGCGCCGAGCGGCCTTACTCGCCGCGGCGACGCCCCTGAAGCTGACAGAAACGGCGAAGAAATATTCAGCGGCTATTCAGCCGACGCTCCATAAGAGGTCGGTCATGAAGCGGACCCTAGCCCTCGCCGGCGCTATCGTGGCCGTGGGTCTCGCCGCGGTGGGACCCGCGGGCGCGCAGCCGCCCGGCCCGCCGCCGCACCAGAACTCGCTGGGCGCGGACTGGCGCTTGCAACAGGACGAAGCGCGCCAGGGCGTGCGCCAGCGCAAGCTGATGCCGCTGGCCGTGGTGATCGAGCGGCTGCGGGCGCATGCGCCCGGCCGTCAGCTCGACGCCGGGCTGGAGTACCAGGGCGAGCGACCGATCTACCGTGTCCGTTGGATGACTCGCGACGGGCGTCGCATCGACTATTTGATCGACGCCGCCAGCGGGGCCATCCTGAGCGGCAACTGAGCAGGGACTTCCATGCGCATCCTCGTCGTCGAAGACGATCCAGATCTTTCCCGCCAGCTGAAGGCCGCCCTCGGCGACGCCGGCTACGCGGTCGACCACGCCCCTGACGGCGAGGAGGCTCACTTCCTCGGCGAGACCGAACCTTACGACGCCGTCGTGCTCGATCTGGGCCTGCCCAAGATCGATGGCGTCTCGGTGCTGGAACGCTGGCGGCGAGCCAATGTCGCCACCCCGGTGCTGATCCTGACCGCCAGAGGGGCGTGGAGCGAGAAGGTCGCCGGGTTCGACGCCGGCGCCGACGACTATCTGACGAAGCCGTTCCACACCGAGGAGCTGCTGGCTCGCTTGCGCGCCCTGCTGCGCCGCTCTGCCGGCCACGCCGCGCCCAGCCTGGAGTGCGGCGCCCTGCGGCTCGATCCCCGCGCCGCCCGCGCCGCGGTGAACGGCGAGCCGCTGCGGCTGACCTCGCTGGAGTACCGCCTGCTGCACTATCTGATGATGCACCAGGGCCGGGTGATCAGCCGCACCGAGCTGGTCGAGCACCTCTACGACCAGGATTTCGACCGCGACTCCAACACCATCGAGGTGTTCGTCGGGCGGCTGCGCAAGAAGGTCGGCGCCGAGCGTATCGAGACCGTACGCGGGCTCGGCTACCGGCTGGTCGACCTGGAAGGCGAGGCGACCAGGACGTGAGCGCGGTGAGCGCGTCGCCCACAGCCCCCGCGGCCTCGGACGACGCCTCACGCCCCGTCGACACCGCCAAGCCGGCCAAACCGCCGCGGCGCGCACCCTCGCTGGTCCGCCGGCTGGTGGTGTTGCATGCGATCCTGAGCGCGATCGTACTGCTCTTTGGCGGTCTCGCCCTGGCCGCCTTCTTCGCCTACAGCGCCACCGACACCTTCGACGACCGGCTGGCGCAGGACGTGATCGATCTGGTCGCCGGCACCTCGGTCGACGAGACGGGCGGCGTCGCGGCGCCGGCGCTCACCGATGCCCGCACCCTGGCGGTCTATTCCGGCAAGTACTGGGAGCTGACCTCGCTGCAGGGCGGGACGACGAAGGCTGTCGCTCGTTCGCGCTCGCTGTGGGACTCGCCCGATATCGCTCTGCCTCCCGGCGGCGCGGCGTCGCTGGCAGCCTCTCCCGGCAAGCCCTTGTTCTACGACGGTGTCGGTCCCGCGCCGATCGCCGGCGGTTCCCCGCCCAAGCAGGGATCGCCGATCAAGGAAGAGCCGGTGCGGATCGCCGCCGAGGAGGTGCGCATCGGCGGCGTGCCCGACCCGCTGATTTACCTCGTCTCCGAAGACCGCTCGCCGATCGACACCGACATCCGCACCTTCGATACCTCGATCGGGATCGCGCTGCTGGTCCTGCTGGCGATGCTGGTCGGCGGCGTGGCGCTGCAGGTGCGGGTCGGGTTGCGGCCGCTGTTCCGGCTGCACCGCGAGGTCGCCGACGTGCGCACCGGCAAGACCGACCGGGTTGTCGGCGAATACCCCTCCGAACTGGAGCCGCTGGCCAGCGAGCTCAACGCCCTGGTCGCTCACAATCAGGAGGTCGTCGAGCGCCAGCGCACCCACGTCGGCAACCTGGCCCATGCGCTGAAGACACCGCTCTCGGTGATGGCGGCAGAGTCGGAGGCGAGGCCTGGGCCGCTGGCCGAGGTCGTACGGCGGCAGGCCGACGTCATGCGCCAGCAGGTCGACCATCATCTGCGCCGGGCCCGCGCCTCGGCGCGTCAGCACGGCGGCGGCGAACGCACCGAGGTCGCGCCGGTGCTGGAGGAGCTTAGCCTGACCCTGGAACGGATCTTCCGCGACAAGGGCGTCGAGGTCGACTGGCGCTGCCCGGACGACCTCTTCTTCCACGGCGAGCGGCAGGACTTCCTCGAGCTGGCCGGCAACGTGATGGAGAACGCCTGCAAGTGGTGCAAGGCGCGGGTGCGGGTGATCGCGCAGGCCGAATCATCGACCCAACTCAGCCTCGCCGTCGAGGACGACGGGCCGGGCCTGGCGGCCAAGGACCGCGACGAAGTGTTGCAGCGGGGCGCCCGGCTCGACGAGACCGCGCCAGGCTCCGGACTCGGACTTTCCATCGTCGATGAGCTCGCCCGCGCCTACGGCGGGGCCGTCGCTCTGGGCGATTCCACCCTCGGCGGCCTGAGGGTGACGATGACCCTGCCGCGGCCGGACGGTTAAGTCCCTGTTTTCCGAGTTTTAACCGATCGTCCGCAGGCTGCAGGCTGGATGCGCGCGCGTCCGGAGCCGGCGACGATGAGCCACATGACCGAAGGCAGGCTGAGCCTGGTGAAGGGTCTGATCGAGCAGGCGCCCGACGCCGCGATCCGCAGTCTGTTGCAAGCTTTGACCGCCGACGGCGGTCACGACGCCGGTCTCTCCAGCGTGCAGCGCCTGGTCGAGGTCGAGGCCGACGATCGCCGCGCCCGCAACATGGCGCTGAGCCCGGTCGCACCGCTGTGCGCCGCCCCTGGGCCGTTCAGTGGCCTGCTGTTTCCGCCGCGCACGCTCTCGCTGCTCTGGAAGGCGCTCAAGGAAGCGACGCCGGCTGACGTCGTCTCTGCCCGCACCCTGCTCAACGACTGGCGCGACGGCTGCACGTCGCCAGACATCTTCGACGATCTCTGCGCGACCGCCGCCGCCGGCCTGCAGGCCGAGGGCGGACCGTTCGCGATCGCCGCCCAGGCGGCCGACCAGGGCGCGGGCCGGGCGGCGCTGATCGCTTGCCTCGACATCGCGCCGGTCGTTCGCCGCGCGTTGGCCGAGCTGCCCGACTGGCTCGGCCGCATGACCGGCGAGAAGGCGGCCAAGCTGCGCCTCACCTACCGCGACGCGGTGGCGATCGCCGATGACGCTGGCCCGCGGTTCTTCGAGATGCTGGCCGCCAACCTGACCGAGCCCTGGCTGATCCTGCGGATCATCTCCGGGGTGATGGATCGTCCGCAGGAAGCCTATGTCTCCAGCTCCGAGGTCGCGACCTTCGGCGAGCGGGTGCTGTCCGACATCGATCGCCGTCTCGCCGAGGTGCGTGCGTTCAAGCCCACCGCTGGGCGCCAGAGCGCGCACCTCGCCGCCGGCACGGTGCACACAGTCACGCTCGAGCTGGCCGAGTTCGATCAATCGATACAGCTGAGCGCGGACGGTGTCTGGGGGCGGCGGGTCGCCGGCCAGAAGCGCGCGCTCGCCGGCGCCACTGAGGGCCTGTTCAAGGGCGCCGACAGTCTGGTGGCCTCGGCCTTGCCGATGCAGACCGTTCGCGTTGGCCCGCGCACTGTCCGCGGCCCCCGCCTGACCCATCCGCCCGACGTCGGCACGGTCGAGCCGGCGGCGACCCTGCTCACCTTCATCGCCGAGGTTCGTTCCAGCGCCGCCAACGGGGGGTTCGCATCGGCAAGGACCAAGACCTTGGAAGGGCTCGGCAACCGTCTCGACGCCTATGTCGAAGAGGTGCTCGAGGAAATCCGCGCCGGCGACGAGGACGTCGACCCGGACCGCGCCCGCGAATTCCTCGAAATCGCCGCCGAGTTCTGCGGCCTCGTCCGCGACGAACAGGCCGCCCAGATCGTCCGGCGAAGGGCGCACGCGGCCTAAGCCGGCTCTAGTCCCTTTGCACGATGCGGCTTGCCGACCGAGCCGGTACCCCGAAGCCCGAAATGAGCACTTCCGAACCACAGGCGGGCGACCCGATCGTCGACAGTCTGGCGCCCGGCGAGCGCCGGTTCCTGCGCTATTGGGCGCTGAACATGCGGCTGGTGCAGCTCGGCAGCCCCGGTAGTTGGCCGCTCGGCTTCAGCTACAGCGACGACGAGGCGCGGCGCCTGAGCGAACTCGCGGCCGGCGTCTCCCGCGACACCTTCCTGATCTGGCTGGCGGCCACCGTCGTCATCTACATCCTCTCGATGGGCGCCGTGATGGTGGCGGTGATGGGCCTCGTGCTCACCGTGGTCTGGCCCCATGCGGGCAAGCTGCAGGAGGGCGTCTTCTTCACGGCGCTGGCGCTCGTGCTAGCGCTTGGCCTCGCAGTGGGCATGCCTGCGTCGATCCAGATCGGCGGCTGGACGGCTGACGCGCTGACCCATTGGTCCGGTCCGCCACCTGCCCCCGCCGACGCGCCGCTCCACGCCAAGGTGCGTCGTCAGTTCCAGCGCATGGCGCTCGCCGTCGCCGCGCTGACGATTGTCGCGGCGCTGGTCTGGGGCGTCGTGCTGACCCGGCCCGGGCTTTAGACCACCCGCACCCGCGCCGCGCTCTCGGGCAGGTCGCCGCCGAATGCGCGCTGGAAGAACTCGGCCACGGTCGGCCGTTCCAGCTCGTCGCACTTGTTGAGGAAGGTCAGGCGGAAGCCCAGCGCGATGTCGCCGGCGAAGATCTCGGCGTTCTGCGCCCAGGTGATCACCGTCCGCGGGCTCATCACGGTCGAGATATCGCCGTTCATGAACGCGTTGCGGGTCATGTCGGCCACCCGCACCATGGCCGCGATCGTGCGCCGGCCCTCGGCCGTGGCGTAGGTCGGCGACTTGGCAAGCACGATCTCGGCTTCCACGTCGTGGGCGAGGTAGTTCAGCGTGGTGACGATCGACCAGCGGTCCATCTGACCTTGGTTGATCTGCTGGGTGCCGTGATAGAGCCCCGTCGTGTCGCCCAGCCCGATCGTGTTGGTGGTCGAGAACAGCCGGAAGAACTTGTTCGGCCGGATCACCCGGTTCTGGTCCAAGAGGGTCAGCTTGCCCTGCGCTTCCAGCACCCGCTGGATCACGAACATCACGTCCGGACGGCCGGCGTCGTACTCGTCGAACACCAGCGCCATCGGCCGCTGGATGCACCACGGCAGGATGCCTTCGCGGAATTCAGTGACCTGACGGCCCTCCTTCAGCACGATCGCGTCCTTGCCGACGAGGTCGATCCGCGAGACGTGACTGTCCAGGTTCACCCGGATCAGCGGCCAGTTGAGCCGCGCCGCCACCTGCTCGATGTGGGTCGACTTGCCAGTGCCGTGGTAGCCCTGGATCATCACCCGGCGGTCGTGAGCGAAGCCGGCGCAGATCGCGAGCGTGGTTTGCGGGTCGAACTGATAGGCGTCATCGAAGTCCGGCACGTGGCTGTCGCGATCGGTGAACGCGGGCACCTGCATGTCGGAATCGACGCCAAACGTCTCGCGTACGCCGACCATCTTGTCGGGGACCAGAGTCTGCAGTTCGTCGTCGGATGAGTGTTCAAGGATCGTCATGGCGGGGGTTCACTAGCCTGTAATCGGCGCAAAGCAAACGGCTGTTTCAATGGCTGGACTTGCCGTGCGGGAAGCGGTTGGCGGCGTCCGGGATCAGACCAGTTTGGCCTTCTGGAGCGTGCGGAACGCCTTGATCACGCGCTGCAGTTTGTGCTCGGCGGAGCGGTCGCCGCCATTGACGTCGGGGTGGCAGCGCTTGAGCAGCTCGGTGTAGCGGCGACGGATGGTGGGGCCGTCGGCGGTGGCGTCGAGGTCGAGATCGGTGAGCGCGTTGCGCTCCAGCCGGCCCAGCTGCTTGTCGAACGCGGCCTGGTCGGCGGCGGCCTGCTGCTGCTGATTGCGGCCGAAGATGCCGAAGGCGTCGCGGAAGAATCCCTTCGATGCGGCGGCCGCGGCTTCGCGCGAGCCCCGCCCGGCCTGGAACTGCCAGGTCGGCCGCCCACCAGTGAACGACTCCTCGGTCTGGCGGTCGCGGATCTGCTGGTCGGTCATGCCGGCGAAGAAGTTCCAGGTGCGATTATATTCCGCCGCGTGCGGCTGGCAGAACCAGTAGTGCTCGTTGAGCATGTCACGCGACTTGGGCGCCCGCGCCACACCTGCCAGCCGGCAGCCCTGATGGTCGCAGAGCCGCTCGCCCGGCTGCAGCTGGACGGCTTCCTCCGCCGTGGTGTCCGGCCCCGGCTTGGGGGGTTTGACCCGGATGTCCACGAACCTGGGACGGTATTGAAAGGCGGTGGTCATTGTCCGAAGTATGAAGCCGAACTTTTGCCGATCAAGAATTGACAGGCAGCGAATAGGAAGGCGAAATAATGGGCGTCGTCACCGAGCGGTTGAAGCTTAAGCTTACCGACGCGTTCGACCCAGCCCGTCTTCAGGTCGACGACGACTCCGCCCGGCACGCCGGCCACGCTGGCGCACACCCCGGCGGCGAGAGCCATTTCAATGTGGTGATCGAAGCCGCCGCCTTCGAGGGCGTCTCGCGGGTGGGGCGGCAACGGATGGTCTACCAGGCCCTCGCCGAGGAATTGGCCGGCCCGGTGCACGCACTTTCGGTGAAGGCTTTGGCGCCCGGCGAGACGGCGTGAGGCGTTAGGCCGCTGCTGTGGAATCAAGCGCCGAGCGCCTGTTCCAGGTCAGCGATCAGGTCGTCGCAGTCTTCGATCCCGACCGAGAGCCGGATCAGCCCGTCCTCGATCCCGAGCGCCTGGCGCTGGGCCGGCGGGATCGAGGCGTGGGTCATGATCGCCGGATGCTCGATCAGGCTCTCGACCCCGCCCAGGCTCTCGGCGAGGGTGAATAGCTGGGTGCGCTCCAGCGCCGCCACCACCTGCGCCAGCGGCCGGTCCAGCACCGCCGAGATGATCCCTCCATAGCCGCCGCTCATCTGCCGACGCGCCAGCTCGTGCTGCGGGTGGCTCTCGAGGCCGGGATAGATCACCCGGCTGACGTCGCCGCGCGCCTCCAGCCAGCCGGCGATCGTCAGGGCACTCGTGCAGTGCCGCTCCATCCGCAGCGCCAGGGTCTTCAGGCCGCGCAGGGCGAGGAAGCTGTCGAACGGGCCGGAGACAGCGCCGACCGCGTTCTGCAGGAACTTCATCTGCTCCGCGATCTCGGGATCGTTGCCCACCACGGCGACGCCGCCGATCATGTCCGAGTGGCCGTTGAGGTACTTGGTGGTCGAGTGCGTGACGATGTGGAAGCCGCACTCCAGCGGCCGCTGCAGGAAGGGGGTGGCAAAGGTGTTGTCGGCGACACAGATCAGCCCATGCCGCCGCCCGATCGTCGCCGCCGCCTCAAGATCGACCAACTTCAGCATCGGGTTGGTTGGCGTCTCGACCCAGAGCATGCGGGCCTTGGGCGTGATCGCCGCTTCGAGCGCGGCCAAGTCGCTGAGGTCGGTGAACACCGCGTCCAGCCCGGCTGAGCGCCGCCGCACCCGCTCGAACAGCCGGTAGGCGCCGCCGTAGAGGTCGTCTCTGGCGACGATCTGGTCGCCGGGCGACAGCAGCTCCAGGATCGTCGCCATCGAGGCCATGCCGGAGGCGAACGCGAACGCAGCCGTCCCGCCCTCGAGGTCGGCCACGCAGCGCTCGAAGGCGAAGCGGGTCGGGTTCTGGCTGCGCGAATACTCGAACCCCTTGTGCACGCCGGGACTGGCCTGGGCGTAGGTCGAGGTGGCGTAGATCGGCGTCATCACCGCCCCGGTGGTCGGGTCATGCGCCTGCCCGCCGTGCACGGTGCGGGTCGAGAACGCCAAGCGGTTGCTGGTGGGATCGCGCATGACTTCTCCCCGCGGATGCGGCGCAAAGGATTCTGACCACGAACCTCACCAACGTCACGAACGGTTCCGCGATTAGCTCAGGGCCAGGGCGTTCGTGTGGTTCGTGAGGTTCGTGGTCAACCTTAGAACTTTCGGCACGGCCCTTTAGTCCAGATCAGGCCTTGAGGCGCAGGTGGTTGATCAGGTCGACGCGGGTGATCAGGCCGACCAGTTCTTCGCCTTCCAGCACCACCGCCACCTCGTCGCGGTCGAACACGCGCAGCAACGTCTCGATCGGCTGGTCGATCTGCAGCGTCTTCACCTTGTGGGTCATCGCCGCCTCGACCGGCCGCTGGAACGCCTGGGCGCGGTGCTCGTCGGCGCCTTCGACAGCGGCCAGCAGATCGCTCTCGTCGAGCAGACCCACCAGCCGCGTGCCATCGACCACCGGCAGCTGGCTGATGTCGGACGAGCGCATGCGGTTGTAGGCGGTGAGCAGGGTGTCGAGCGGGCCGATGGTGACCACGCCACCCTCGGAATGCCGCTTGGCAATCAGGTCGCGCAGGTCGCCGTGCAGCTGGCGCTCGGTGAACCCCTGGGCCGCCACCCAGAAGTCGTTGAACGCCTTGGTCAGATATTTCGCGCCGGTGTCACAGACCAGGCTCACCACCCGCTGCGGCGCCGTCTGCTCGCGGCAATAGCGCAGCGCCGCGGCGAGCAGCGTGCCTGTCGACGAGCCGGCCAACACCCCCTCGGCCCGCAGCAGCAGCCGCGCCGTCTCGATGCTCTCGCGGTCGGGGATCGAATAAGCCTGGGCCACCAGGTCCATCTGCGCATTGACGGGGATGAAATCCTCGCCGATCCCCTCGACCACCCACGAGCCGGCCTCGCCGAGTTCGCCGGTCTCGACGTAGCGGGCCAGGATCGAGCCGACCGGATCGGCCAACACCATCTTGGTCTTCGGCGACTTGGCGCGCATGAAGCGGCCGATGCCGGTGAGCGTGCCGCCGGAGCCGACTCCCACCACCACCGCGTCGACGTCGCCATCCATCTGCGCCCAGATCTCGGGTGCAGTGCCGGTTTCATGGGCGGCCGGATTGGCCGGGTTCTCGAACTGGTTGACGAAGAAGCCGCCGGTCTCGGCCGCGAGGCGCAGCGCCATGTCCTGGTAGTATTCGGGATGGCCTTTGCCGACGTCAGAGCGGGTCAGCCGCACGTCGACGCCCATGGCGCGCAGGTGCAGGATCTTCTCGCGCGCCATCTTGTCCGGCACCACCAGGATCAGGCGGTAGCCCTTCACCGTCGCCACCTGCGCCAGGCCAAGTCCGGTGTTGCCGGCGGTCGCCTCGACAATCACGCCGCCCGGCTTCAGCGACCCGTCGCGTTCGGCCGACTCGATCATCGAGAGTGCGATCCGGTCCTTGATCGAGCCGCCGGGGTTCTGGTTCTCAAGCTTGAGGAAGAGGCGGCAAGGGCCGGTGTCGAGCCGGGTCACCTCGATCATCGGTGTGCGGCCGATCAGCCCCAGCGACGAGCGCACCGGCGGCCAGAGTTCGGGGGCGGACGAGGTCATCGCCGACGCGTACCTGGAGTCCTCAGGACGTGCCCAGCGCGTCGTTGAGCGCCTTGGCGAGATCGCCGGCGCGGAAGGGCTTCTGCAGCACCGGCGAACCGCGATCGACGTCGCGCAGGCCGGCATCGCCATAGCCGGTGGAGAAGATCGCCGGCACGCCCTTGGCGCGCAGAGCGTCGGCGACGGCGAACACCGGCTGGCCGCCGAGGTTCACGTCCAGCACCGCCACGTCGAGCCCGCTCTCGGTGCGCGCCAGGTTGAGCGCGGTGTCGAGGGCGTGGGCGGGCCCGACAACTGCGCAGCCGAGATCCGCCAACATGTCCTCGACCAGCATGGCGATCATCATTTCGTCCTCGACCACCAGAACGCGGCGGCCGAGCAGAGGCGAAGGTTCGGTCATGTTACGCAACTCCACCCGTCCGGACGGCGCCAAGGCCGCCGAACCGAGGGAGCTTATGCCTCTCCTTGGGGCGCGACAATCCGTCGCGGGGCCTTCAGGCGTCGCTTTCGCGCGGCAGCGGCGTCACGCGCAAAGACGTGATCTGGTTGCGTTGTCGGCGCAACACCTGGAAACGGTGATGGTGGAAGATGAAAGACTGGCCGACGTCGGGAATCGTCTGCGCCTCGTGGATCACCAGGCCAGCGATCGAGACCGCGTGTTCGTCCGGCAAATCCCAGTCCAGCGCCCGGTTCAGTTCGCGCACGGCGACGTCGCCATCGACGATCACCGAACCGTCGGCCTGAGCGCGGACGCCTTCGATGGCGGTGTCGTGCTCGTCCTCGATCTCGCCGACGATCTCCTCGAGGATGTCCTCCAGGGTTACCAGGCCCTGCAGCGCGCCGTACTCATCAACGACTAGCGCGAAGTGGGACCGCCGCTTCAGGAACGCGTTGAGCTGGTCCTTCAAGTGGGTAGTCTCGGGCACGAACCACGGTTCGGTGGCGATGGCGGAGACATCCAGGCTATCGGCATTTCCGGCCACGGCGATGGCGCGGGCGAGGTCCTTGGCGTGCAGCACGCCGACCACGTTTTCCGGCTCGCCCTTGTAGAGCGGCAGGCGGGTGAAGCGGCTCTGCAGCGCCTCGTCGATCAGCGTGTGCGGCGCCTCGTCGATGTTGAGCATGAAGATCAGCCGGCGGTGCTGCATGACGTCGGCGACGGTCAGCTCGCCAAGGTCAAGCACGCCGCCCAGCATGCGCCGGTCGCGGCTCTCCACCAGCCCCTCTGAGTGGTGATACTCGACCGCGCCGCGGATCTCCTCATGCGCCGCAAGCACGTCGGCCTCCATCTCCAGCCTGACCCCCACCAGCCGCAGCGTGTGCCGCACGATCCACTGGATGCCGTAGATCACCGGCCCCAGCAGCCGCACCACCAGCAACATCGGGCCGGAAAGCGCCCGCGCCACGTCGTCGGCGCGGACGATGGCCAGAGTCTTCGGCAGCACCTCGACGAACACCACCACCAGCACCGTCATCACCGCGGTCGCGATCGCCACACCCCAGGCGCCCGGCACCACGCGGGTGATGAACTCGGTGGCCAGCGCCGAGCAGAGGATGTTCAGGACGTTGTAGCCGATCAGCACCGCGCCGATCATCGTCTCCTGGTCGGAGAGCAGTTGGTTGACCCGGCCGGCCGCGCGATCGCCTTCGCGTTCCAGCTGGTGCATGCGGCCACGGCTGGCGCCGGTCAGCGCGGTTTCCGCGGCCGAGAACACCGCCGAGACCGCCAGCAGCGCCAGGATGATCGGCCCGGCGGCGACCAGCACCCCCTCGAAGTTCATGCCAGAGCTCCCTCGCCGATCAGGAAATCGCGCGCGGCGGCGGCGGCCACGCCCTTGGCGACGAACGCATCGCCCAGGCCACGGGCCAGGATGAAGGTCAGCGCCCCGCCCTCGGCCTTCTTGTCTTGCGCCATATGCGCCACGAGGGCGTCGGCGCGGAACGGATGGGCGGCGAGGTCGACGAGCTTCGTCGGAAGCCCGGCCGCGGCGATGGCGCGGGTTGCGCGCTCGGCGTCTTGCCCCGGGCAATGCCCAAGCTCCACTGAGAACCGGAACGCCAGCGCCATGCCGATCCCTACCGCCTCGCCGTGCTTCAAGGCCTCGCCGAAGCCCGTCTCGACCTCCAGCGCATGGCCGAAGGTGTGGCCAAGATTGAGCAACGCGCGGCGACCGACCTCTCGCTCGTCCTCGGCGACGATCTCGGCTTTCATCTCGACCGACCGGCGGACCGCGCTGGAGAGCGCCGCCTCGTCGAGCGCCAGCACCCCGGCCCCGTGCGCCTCCAGCTTCTCGAAGAAGACCCGGTCGCCCAGCAAGCCGTACTTGATCACCTCGGCGTAACCGCAGATCAGCTCGCGCTGCGGCAGCGTCTCCAGCACCCCGAGATCGGCCAGTACGAGCCGCGGCTGGTGGAAGGCGCCGATCAGGTTCTTGCCGCGCGGGGTGTCGATCGCGGTCTTGCCGCCAACCGACGAGTCGACCTGGGCCAAGAGCGTCGTCGGCAGCTGCACGAAGTCGATCCCGCGCTTCAGGATCGCCGCGGCAAAGCCCGCGAGATCGCCCACCACCCCGCCGCCGAACGCCGCGATCAAGTCGCCGCGATCGAGTTCCAGGTCGAGCAGCGCGTCGCAGAGCGCCTCCAGGCCAGCGAAACTCTTGGCTTCCTCGCCGGGCGCTATCACCACGGGGTGGAAGGCGATCCCGGCGCTGGCCAGCGAGGCCTCCAGCTCGCCGCCGTGCAGCGTGCTTACCGTCTCGTCCATCACCACGGCAAGGCGCGGTCGCTTCAGCAGCGGCAGGATCAACGGCCCCGCCCGCTCGACCAGCCCATGCCCGATCAGCACGTCATAAGGCCGCCCGGCGAGGGCGACGGATACGGTGAGCGTCACGTATCGCCCTCCCCGTCCCCGCAACTCCGCATTAGGGAAGGAGCTCGCACTGCTCCCTTCCCCCTTGCGGGGAAGGGTTGGGGATGGGGGTGTCGGCTCGATGCCTGGGCGCTAGCGCCTATCCGACTAGTCGGCGAGCATCCAGCTAGCACCCCCACCCCTGACCCCTCCCCGCAAGGGGGAGGGGAAATGCGCGCAACCAGCAACGCTGAGCCTCGCCCGGCGACAAGGCTTTCGCGGAAAGCGCCCGTCACCGGGCGGTTTCCGTGCGTTCGGCGAGCGCCTTCAGGATCGCTTCGACCGCGATCTGGTGCGGGGTGTCGCCGGTTTCG
>DASXOP010000035.1:0-1737 GCA_036494265.1 Caulobacteraceae bacterium
CTCGATCGCCTCGGCTTCAGACTGCAACGCGCCGTCCGAGCCCGGCACCACCGGAATGCCGGCGGTCTTCACCGCCACCTTGGCGGCGATCTTGTCGCCCATCATGCGGATGTGGTCGGGCTTGGGCCCGATGAAGGTGTAGCCGTGCGCCTCGACGATCTCGGCGAAACGGGCGTTCTCCGACAGAAAGCCGTAGCCGGGATGAACGGCCTGAGCGCCGGTGATCTCGCAGGCGGCGATGATCTGCGGAATGTTGAGATAGCTCTTCGATGCCGGTGCGGGGCCGATGCACACGCTCTCGTCGGCCAGTCGCACGTGCATGGCGCTGGCGTCGGCCTCGGAGTGCACCGCCACCGTGGCGATGCCCATTTCCTTGCAGGCGCGGTGAACGCGCAGCGCGATCTCGCCGCGATTGGCGATGAGGATCTTGTCGAACACTACCCGATCACCGCCAGCGGCTCGCCGAACTCCACCGGCTGGCCGTCGCTGACCATCATCTCCAGCACTCGCCCCGACTTCGGCGCCGGGATCGGGTTCATGGTCTTCATGGCCTCGACGATGAGCAGCGTCTGACCCTCGGCCACGTTGTCGCCAACGCGCACGAACGGCGGCGCGCCGGGCTCGGGCTGCAGGTAGACGGTGCCGACCATCGGCGATTTGACCAGGTCGCCGTCGGCGTAGGTCGGCGTGCTTCCGGTAGCCGGCGCGGCCGAGATGCTGGCCGCGGGCGCAGGAGCGCCGGCAGGCGCGGCATAGACCACAGGGCCTATGCCACCGACATTGCGCGCCACCTTGATCCGCAGGTCGCCCCGCTCGACCTCGATCTCGGTCAGGCCGGTGTCGTTGAGGATGGCGGCCAGGCGCCGCACCAATCGTGCGTCGATCGGATCGGCAGGCGCCTTGGGATCGGGCATGGGACCTCGGTTCTTGTTCTTATTCGGCCGCCAGGCCGCACGCGGCCTCGACGGCGAGTTCATAGCTTGCCGGGCCGAAGCCCGACACCACCCCGGTCGCGGCCAGCGACACATAGGTGGCATGGCGAAACGACTCGCGGGCGGCGGGGTTCGACAGATGGCACTCCACTACCGGGATGGCGAGCAGCTTCAATGCGTCCAATAGCGCCACCGAGGTATGGCCGTAGCCGGCAGGATTGATCACCAGAGCGCCAGCGGCTGCACGCGCTTCCTGCACCCAGTCGATCAGCTGGCCCTCATGGTTCGACTGCCGGAACACCACTTGCCGGCCTTTGGCGGCGGCGCGCGCTTCGCACAGACCCTGGATGTCGGCCAGGGTGGCGTGGCCGTAAATGTCGGGCTCTCGCTCGCCCAGGAGATTGAGATTGGGGCCGCTCAAGACATAGATAGGTTTGGACATCGGCCCCGCCGTCCAGCACCGGCGCCTTGTACCCGCCGCCTCGGCGGCTCACAAGCGCGGGGCGCAAGTGTTTGATTTCAGAGGGCGGTCTTTCGTGGGATTGGGATCGTGAGGCTTACGCTCAACGGCGAGGAACGGATCATCGAGGGCGCGGTCGACATCGCCGCCCTGGTGAGCCTGCTCGGCCTCGACAAGCGCAAGCTGGCTGTGGAACGCAACCTGGAGATCGTGCCTCGCTCGCTTTATGCCGCCACGCGCCTGGCCGACGGCGACCGCATCGAGATCGTGGCCTTCGTCGGCGGCGGCTAGCGCCCCGGCCCTTCAGCGGCCACCGCGTTGCTGACCGCATTGCTGGCTTCGTCG
>DASXOP010000036.1:0-53623 GCA_036494265.1 Caulobacteraceae bacterium
CGCGAAATGATCCAGCAACCGCCGCAGCCGCGGCTTCCCCAGCGCAACATCCATCTTCATGGCTCCGAATCAAACCCAGAGCCCAGAGAATCACCACCGCCGCAACCAGTCATCGCCGTTAACCCGAGTTCGGGGCCGTGCGAGCGCGCCCCCGCCGCTTGCCCCAAACCCGCAGGGCCGCTATGACGCCCGTCCTTCCCGAACAGGCGGACGCGTAGCTCAGCGGGAGAGCATTCGCTTCACACGCGAAGGGTCGTAGGTTCAATCCCTACCGCGTCCACCACCCCCTCACGCCGATGACGCAGGCATTCTTAGCGGCATGCGCCAACGGCGGCGTTAGCTCTGGCCCGCGATAGCGGTCTCGCCCTAGCTTGACCCTATGAAGTTCAACACGCTGACGACCCGTATTCTGGCCGGTCTAGTGCTTGGGCTGGGACTGGGGGCGGCGCTGGCCACCGCCCATCCAGTCTGGCGCGCCGAGGCGGTCACGCTCGCCGACGGCCTGGGCAACGTCTGGCTGGATGCGCTGCGGATGACGATCATCCCGCTGGTGTTCTCGCTGCTGGTCATCGGCGTCGCCCAGGCGGCGGGCACGGCGCAAGCCGGCGGGCTTGCGGCCAGGGCGCTGGTCGCGTTCGGCGGGTTGCTGTTGCTGACCTCGGCGATCTCGGCGATCGCCACCCCGGCGCTACTGGCGATCTGGCCGCCGCCCGCAGCCGCCGTCGCCGCGCTGCGCGCCTCGGCCCATGGCGGCGCGGTGGGCGTGCCGCCCTCCCCGCCGTTCGCCGACTGGCTGCACTCGTTCGTGCCGGCCAATCCGGTCAAGGCGGCCGCGGACGGGGCGATGGCCTCGATCGTGGTCTTCGCCCTGATGTTCGGTCTCGCCGCCGCGCAGCAGAGCGAGCCGCGCCGCGCCGCCCTATTCGGCTTCTTCGACGCGGCGCAGGCTTCGATGATGACCATCGTCGGCTGGGTGCTGGCGGCGGCGCCGGCCGGGGTGTTCCTGCTGGCGCTGACGGTCGGCGCGAAGCTGGGCGCCAGCGCCGCGGTCGGCCTGCTCGGCCAGTATGTGGTCGTGGTCTCGATCATGTGCCTGATCGCCGGCGCGCTCGGCCTGCCGATGGCCTTGATTGGCGGACGCATCGCGCCCGGCCGGTTGTTCGAGGCGCTGATCCCGGTCGAAGCCATGGCGATCTCCACCCAGTCGTCACTGGCCTCGCTGCCGGTGATGCTGGAAGCGACGGAGCGGATCGGCGTTCCGGCCAAAGTGCGCGATCTGGTGCTGCCGATGGCGGTGGCGCTTTTCAGGATCACCAGCCCGGCCGGCAATATCGCCGTCGCGCTCTACGTCGCTCACGTTTACGGCGTCGCGGTCGACCCATTGCGGCTGGCAGCCGGGGTGGTGGTCGCCGCGCTGGTCAGCCTGGCGGCGGTGGGGGTGGCGAGCTCGGTGACCTTCTTCACCACCCTGGCGCCGATCTTCATGTCGATGAACATCCCGATGGAGCTGCTGCCCATCCTGTTGCCGATGGAGACCCTGCCGGACTTCTCGCGCACGGTCGGTAACGTCACCGGCGATGTCGGCTTGACCGCCTGGGCGGCCAGATGGGCGCGGCCGAAGCCCGAGCCGGCCGGGTCGGCAACGGACGCCGACCCAGCCTGAGTCCAGGCTATTTCAGCAAGTGGGCGGTGGCCACCGCTTCCTGGAACAGCGCAGCCAGCGCCGCCGAGACGTCGCCATCAGTGCTGACCTGGTAGAACAGGCCGGCCGTAGCGCATTTCTGGGCCGCCGTCGCCATCTGGTCGGAGCCCGACTGCAGCGGCGAGATATAGGTGTCGTACCAGTTCTCGCCCGTCATCGGCTCGTAGGTGGTGTAGAGCACAGCGATCCGGATGCCGCGGTTCTTGATCGCGGTGCAGAGCGAGCCGCCCTTGTCCATCGGCAGGTACTTGCGGCCACCAGAGTTCTCATCGTTCAGCGCATCGGTGACGATGAACAGCACCGCCTGCGGCTTATCGCTGACGTTATTGGTCCCGTTGCCAGGGTCCGGGATCACGGCGTTGCTGGCCATGGAGGACAGGTCATTGTCCAGGTAGGTATCCATGTCGCCGTTACTGTCGCCGCTGACCAAGTGGTTGTTCTGGTACATTTCCAGCGGCCCGACCGTGGAAGCCTGACTCTTGGCAAGATTGAGATCCGGCGTCCGAGCCTGCAGCGTGAAGAGCGTGTTGTCCTGTGTCGGGTCGGCCTGGTTCACGTTGGTTTCGAAAAGCGCCATCCGATAGGTGGCGTGGTCGTTCGTCGCGGTTGTCGAGGCGACCGTCATCAGGTTGGTCGCCGCCGTGTTGAGAAGATCGATCCGCAACGTCACGCCCGTGCATTTGGCGAGGTCGTAGTTGTCCTTGCCGGTTGTCGGGAAGGTGTCGCCGACCTTGAACTTCGAACCGTTGGAATAGAAACCGGCGGCCGTGCACTTGAGTCCGGACGGCGCCGCGGGCAGGTCCCCTGGGGCGCTCTCGTGGCAACCGAAGGCGCAGCCGCCCTCCTGGTTCGGTGTGTTGGTGCGCATCGTGCTGATCCCGCTGGTCGTCGCGGCGATCGCCATCGAAGGCGAGGTATCGAGCAACAGGTAGAAATCGATGTTCGGGGCAGTGCTCGAGGTGGCTGTCGAACCCCCGTTGATCGGGAAGGTGTCCATCCCAAGTAGCTTGGCGAACACGTTCTGCGACGCTGCCTGATAGGCGATCACCAACGTCCGCGTGACGCTTGCGCCGGAGCCGGCGTCGGTGGCAGAGCTGACAACGTTGCTGGCTGTATAGGTGACGCCGCTGATGGTGTTCACCTGGCTCATGAAGAGACTGCGGGCCGTTGCATCCGCGATAGTGTTGCTCTTCGCCATCATGTCGGGCGTGACGGCGCCCAGGGCGGCGACATCGGCCATGCCGTCAATCTGGTCGGCGCGGCTCTGCGCCATGGTGAAGTCGAAGGCCATACCGAGCGCGAACGTCAGCGGGATCATCATCATGGCCGTGATGATGGCGATGTTGCCGCCCTTGCTGTTCCAAAGGCCGCCCTGACCGGTCGAAAGGTCGCGCAGGACCGTGAAAAATCGTCTCATCACAGTGTCCTCAGGGGCAGTTAGTGCAGGGTATCGCCGAGGATTGGCGCGGCACCATGAAGATCTGGTTCGTCATGGGGATGGAACTCACGAACGCGGAGCCAATCGTCGGTGTGAATGTGTAGGTAGATTGAACCAAGATGTAGAAGGAGCTCGCGGTGGAAAAGCCAGTTGGCATGGCAACGTTGCTGTTGACAGCCAACGGGGTGCCGCTCGGGTACTTTTCGCTCCACTGGACTGTGGCCTTGTTACTCGCGTCAGTGACGACGCCAGACACGGTCACGGTCAGGCTGCCCGTTGGATAGGGCGCCATGATTTCGGATGAAGCTGACGACACGGTCGTGATGTCAGCCTTGGTGACGGTGGTGTACTGAGTGGTCACATTGGCGAGTTGCACCGTCGTATCGGTCAACTTGCGATAAACGGTCGCGGCCTGGGCAATCTCGAAGCCGCCCGCGTAGATAATGATCACCACCGGCACGAGGAGCGCGAACTCGAGCGCAGCGACGCCGCGGGTGTCGCGCCGCAATCGCGGCCACGAGCGCATGAGGGTGCGGAGGTTCATCAGTAAGGCTCGGCTTTGAAGACGCTGGTCGCCACCAGCAGCTTGTTGCCGTTGGGCTGGTCCGGAATCCCCACCATTAGCGGCGCCGCCACCACCGGCCAGTTGTACATGATACGCAGGATGACGATGTCGCCGGGGTTGCCGGGATGGTAGCTCCAGCTGTTCGTCACATTGCCACTGCCGTCGTAGGTGATCGTCGGCGAGGCGGTGTTGATCGTCGCGTAAGAGTTCGACGACTGCACGTCGACCATGAGGTCAGTGCAGGCGAACAGGATTTTCACATTCGGGCAGACGACGTTGGCCTTGTATTGGGCGGCGTTGTCGCCGGCGAGCTGGGCCTGGCCAGTCATCAGCTGCCGCGCCGACGACACGGCGACGGTCTGCAGCGCCTGGCCGGCGAAGAAGATGATCGACAGCTGCAGCGACGCCAGGATCAGGGTGATCAATGGCGTGACGAGCAGGGCGAATTCGACCGCGGTCGCGGCGCTCTCGTCCCTCCCGAACTTCTGCAGTCGGCGTCGAAGCCTAATCGCCATCTCAGCGTCGTCCGATCCAGATGCCTTACGCCCCATTCGGCCGCGCGGGCTCGAGGCATGCGAGTCCCACGCACGCTCAGCTTAAGGAGGGATGGTTTAGAGATCGTGTGCGTCCGGCCGGGAAACATTGCGCAGGCGTTAACATTTCGCCGCACCGCCGGTGGCCCGCAACTTGGTGAGGAGACTTTGCGTTCGGCCAGTTGTGCCAGTTTGAGATCGAACACCGTGAACCGGAGTTAACTCATTTGATACACTTTTTATTCGGCCTCTTCACTCATGATGGCGCTTCTGATTGGGGCGTAAGCAATAATCTCGTGTCTATATTTCGCAACACTGGGCCCGTGACTCGGCGGCGCGGACATGCGCTGCTCCGCCGCGCGGCCCGCGACAGCTCCGGCGCCGCGGCGGTGGAGTTCGGGCTGATTGCGCCCGCGCTGTTGCTAATTCTGGCCGGGATCGTCGACTTCGGCTTCACGTTCAATAATTACCTCGAGCTCACCGACGGCGTGCGGGTCGCCGCACGGCAGTTCGCGATCTCCGGTTCGACCGCAACACCGATGTCGACCTCGACATCGGCGATGGACGCGGCCGCCGCGAACCTGACCCCGGGCAGCATCACCATCACCTATCAGGTCAACGGCGTAGCCTGCGCCTCGGACGCCGCCTGCCATACGGCCCTCGGCGCCGCGTCTGGCCTGACCGCGACGGTCACCGCGACCTACCCCTGCAGCGCCCCGATCGGCGGCATCACCGTGCTTTCGGGCTGCACCATGACTTCCACGACGACGGACATGATCGAATGACCCCTCCGCTCGAACACCCCCCGCGCACCCGCTTCCTCGGACGTTTCTGGCGCAACCGCCGCGGCGCGACCGCGGTCATCGTCGGTCTGCTGCTGCCGGTGATCATCGGCATGGCCGGCTTCGTGATCGACGTCGGCCACATGCTCTACGTGCAGCGGCAGCTGCAGGCGGCCACCGACTCGTCGGCGCTCGCCGGCGCCCACGACATCAACTGCTGTTCGAGCACGCCGGGCACGGCGAAGACGACGGCGACCAGCTACAGCGCGGTCACCGGCGACAAGAATGAGATCGCTGGCGTCACCACCACGATGGTGAGCGGCTACCCGCAGCTCAAGTGCTTCACCTCGACCGGCCTCTCGTGCAGCGGCCCGGACAGCGCCAACGGCATCATAGTCAAGCAACAGGCAGCGGTGCCGATGTGGTTCGCCACCATCTTCGGCCTCAACTCGTTCAACGTCACCGCCACCTCGACCGCCGGCGCCACCGGCGGCCCGGCCAAGTCGCTCGACATCATGCTGGTGCTGGACACCACCGCGTCGATGAACACCGCGGACTCGAGCTGCTCGATCTCCGGGTCCACCCGGCTGACCTGCGCCGAGGCCGGCGTGCGGACACTGCTGAACGACCTGTCGTTCTCGGCCGACAAGATCGGCCTGGAAGTGTTCCCCGGCGTGACCAACGCGTCGGTGGCGAGCGAGTACAGCTGCGGCGCCAGCAACCCGACGATCCTCGCCTACAAGAGCGCGCCGAACTACGGCATCCTGGGCCTGGGCAACGATTTCAAGACCTCCGGCTCCACGTCGCTGAACGCCAGCTCGAATATCGTCAAGGCCTCTGGCGGCAAAACCAGCTGCCCGGGCATGGTCGCCAAAGGCGGCGTCGGCACCTTCTTCGCTGATGCGATCACGACGGCGCAGAGCACCCTCACCGCGACCGGCCGTCCCGGCGTGCAGAAGGTGATCATCATCCTCAGCGATGGCGATGCCGGCGCGACCTCGGCCGACATGACGACGGCCGCCTACCACAACCAGTGCGCCGAGGCGGTGACCGCGGCTAAGAACGCGGCGGCGGCGGGGACTTGGGTCTACACGGTGGCCTACGGCTCGCCGACCGCCGCCGGCAGCAGCTGCGGCACCGACACGCCGCCGATTTCGGCCTGCACGACCATGCAGAACATGGCTTCGAGCCCGAAGTTCTTCTACTCCGACCAGGTTGGCGGCACGAGTGCGTGCACCTCCTCGGCGCAGTCGGTTTCGGAACTGGTCGGCATCTTCGCCGGCATCGGCTCCTCGTTCGGAACCCCGCGCCTGATCCCGGACAACACCACCTGATCTAGCGGCCAAGAGCGGGTTGAGCAAAAGTGGCGCCTACCTTTGCGCCCGCAATCCACTCTAACTCTTTGAATCTAGATCGCGATTCAGGTTTTGGGTTGATTCAATCCAAAATCATCGCGCTCTAGCCGCCGGATCAGGTCCTCCTCCAGCACCCAAAGCCGGTCCTGGCCCCAGTGGGCGGCGCCGCCATCGACCCGATAGGTCGGCGCGCCCCAGAGCCCGGCGTCGAACAGCGCCTGGCGGTTGGCCTCAGCGGCCGGCCGCCAGCTTTCGTCTGCGAGGGCGGCGTCCGTCTGGGCGTCGGTAAGGCCAGCCCACCGGGCGATGCCGTAGAGTCCCTCGTCGCTGGCCAGCGCGACGCCTTCAGCCCAAGCAGCCTTCAGCGCCAGCTCAGCGAACTCTTCGCCCAGCCCGAGCGGGACCGCGTGGTGCAGCACCGCCAGCGCACGCTCGGCGCCGGGCCCCACCGGGTCGGAGATCGGCCCGAACGGGAGACCGGCGCGGTCGGCTTGGCGCTTGGTGTCGATGACGATGTACATCGACTTGATCGGCGGCACCGGCAGGCCGCGCATCACCATCGGTAGGATGTAGCGCAGGCGAAGCTCGGCGCCGTAGTGGCGCGCCAATTGCCGGGCCCTCGGAAACGCGACCCATGAATAGGGGCTGCGGAACGAGAACCACATCTCGATGACCGGCGCCCTGGCGCTCGCTCGGACCGGTCCGAGCTGGAAGTCGCGGTAGGGCGCTAGCGGCGGCGCGCCTGGTGAGCGATCTAGCCCGGCGGCGGCCAGCCGCTCTTCCAAATGACCCAGACGGTCGACGCCCCAGAACCACATGCCATCGTAGTTCAGCATGCCGCCGAGGTAGTGGCCCAGCCGTCGGCGCTCCGCCTCGCCGTCAGCTGACGCCTGGCGGGCTTCCTCAGGCGAAGCCGGGGCGAGAGCGCTGAGCGCAGCCTTGTTGCCACTCCAGAGCGCAGCGCCGACCTCAACCGCCCTTGCCGCGAAGTCGTCCTTGGCCAACGCGCGGGTCAGCGCCCGCTGGGCGAGCGCCAGCGCCTCCGGGTCCGCCGCCACTGCGCCAGCGGGGAACGCGAGGCCGTAACCTGCTGCCAGGCGTGCGGCGTCGCGACGGGCGTAGGCAACCAGTCGCTCGCGTTCCGGCGCGGCCGCATCGTCCGGCGGTGGAACCAGCCACGGCCGGATCTCGACCCCGTAGCGCGCGCAGAACGCCGGCAGCAGCTGTGCCAGCAGGTGGCTGTAGGGATCGTCCGCCTGATGGAAGTAATCGATCACGCCCGCGCCTCTCAGGAGTTTTCGTTGGGATATTGACACATCCGGTGTCATTTGATCGGCGAACGGTCAAGCGGAGGCGGGATGAGGCGCGGCTGGAAACTCGGGATCGGCGTCCTGGCGGTGCTGGCGCTGGTCGTCGGCGGCGCTTGGCTGATGCGCGGGCAGATCGCCGTCGCGCTGATGCAACGGGCCTACGAGCGGGCGCTGGCCGACGATCCAATCGCCGACTTGCCCGATGGGCTGCATGTGGGGCTTTGCGGCTCCGGTTCTCCCATGCCCGATCCGAACCGCGTCGGGCCGTGCGTCGCCGTGGTGGCGGGCAAGCAGCTGTTCATCGTTGACTCCGGCCCAGGTTCGACCCGCCGGCTCTCGCTGATGCGACTGCCGCCGGCGCAGGTCAGCGCCGTCTTCCTCACCCACTTCCACTCCGACCACATCGGCGACCTTGGCGAGCTGATGCTGCAGCACTGGGGAAGCGGCGCCGCCACAGCGCCCCTGCCCGTCTACGGCCCCACCGGGGTCGACCAGGTAGTGGCCGGTTTCGAGCAAGCCTACACGCTAGATCGCGGCTACCGCATCGCCCACCACGGCCCGGTGGTGATGCCGCCGAGCGGCTGGGGCGGGACCGCGCATCCGTTCGCCATCAGCAAGACCGGGCCGAACGTCCTGGTGTTGAACGAGCCCGACCTGCAGGTGATCGCCTTCCCGGTCGATCACGAGCCGGTCGAGCCGGCGGTGGGCTACCTCTTCATCTACAAAGGCCGGCGGGTGCTGGTCAGCGGCGACACCGCCCCATCCCCGCGGCTCGAGGCGGCGGCGGCGGGCGTCGACGTGCTGACCCACGAAGGGCTCGCGCCCAATCTCGTCGCCTACCAGCGCGAGGCGGCGCTGAAGGCGGGCAAGTCGAACCTGGCGGCCGTCTTCCATGACATCCTCAGCTACCACACCACGCCCGAGGCCGCGGCGGGCATCGCCGAGCGGGCCCACGTCCGCTACCTGCTGTTTGACCACATCATCCCGCCGCTGCCGACGACCGCGCTGAACGGGCCGTTCCTGGGCAAGGCGCCGCAGATCTTTCACGGCCCGATCCATGTCGGCGAGGATGGCGACTTCATCAGTTTGCCGGCCGGCTCGAAGGACATCCGCTTGACCAACCGGCTGCATTCGATTTGGTGAGGCGATGTTCGAACCCGATCTGGCCGAACCGGACGGCCGCCGCCGGCGCTCCCTGGACAGCCGCGCCCGCATCGTCGCCGCTCTGCTGGAGCTGACCCGCGAGGGTCTGATCTCTCCGAGCGCGGAACTGGTCGCGGGCCGCGCCGGCGTCGGCCTGCGCACGGTGTTCCGGCATTTCAACGACATGGAGAGCCTCTATCGCGAGATGAGCGACACCATTGAGGTGGAGCTGCGCGCGGCGGCCGCCCGGCCGTTCGCCGGCGCGACGTGGCGTGCGCGCTTGCTGGAGATGGTCGAGCGTCGCGCCGAAGGCTTCGAGGCGATCGCCCCCTTCCGGCGCGCGTCCGACGTATATCGGCGCGGATCGAAGGTGCTGCAGGACGATCATGCGATGCTGGCAGCGGCGCTGCGTGCGATCCTGGTCCGCGAAACCCCCGAGCACCTGCGGCGCGACAAAGCGCGGTTCGAGGCGCTCGATCTGCTGCTGAGCTACGAGGCGTGGAGCCGGCTGCGCGACGAGCAGCGCCTCTCTCCGACGCAAGCGCGCGCGGCCTTGAGCGCCGCGGTCGTCGCCCTCATCGGCCCGGAAGCGTGATCGCGCCGGGCCGGCGCCGGCATTGACAACACCTCCGCGCCGTCCCTCCGGATGGCGCACAAACCGACGATCGCGCTGGGAGGCGCAAGGCAGATGGCGAACCAGGCTCAAGCGGCGACGCTGGCGACGAACGACGACCCCGAGGTGCTTTACGCGACCGCCGACCATGTCGCGACGATCACGCTCAACCGTCCCGACCGGATGAACACCATCTCGCGGGACATGCTGAACCAGCTCACCGAGCGGCTGATCGAGGCCGACGCCGACCGCGAAGTGCGGGTGATCGTGCTGACTGGAACCGGCCGCGCCTTCTGCGCCGGGCTCGACCTCACCGAGATCACCCGGCCAGGGACGCCGGGCGGGATCACTTCGGCCGGCTCTGGCGGCTTCAACGACCTAGACCTGCGCAACACGCCGCCGACCGTGCTGTTCAATATCGGTAAGCCGACCATCTGCGCGCTCAACGGGTCGGCCGCGGGCTACGGCATGGACACCGCGCTCGGCTGCGACATCCGGATCATGGCCGAGGGCGCCAAGATGGCCGCCGCCTTCACCAAGCGCGGCATCGTGCCGGAGAGTGGCGGCACCTGGTTCCTGCCGCGGCTGATCGGCTGGTCGAAGGCAGCCGAACTCATCTTCACCGGCCGCACGCTCAGCGCCGCGCAGTGCCTGGAGATGGGCCTCGTCTCGCAGGTCGTGCCCGACGCCGACCTGGCTGGTGTCGCCCGCGCGCTGGCTCTGGAGATCGCCGCCAACGCGCCGCTGGCGGTGCAGGCGTCGAAGAAGATGATGCGCATGGGGCTGGGTGAGGGCTTCAACGACCACGTCCACCACGTCTACCTGCAACTCTTGCCGCTGATGCGCAGTCAGGACGCCGCGGAAGGCATGCGCGCGTTCATGGAAAAGCGCCCCGCGAACTTCCAGGGACGATAGGTCGCAAGTCCAAGGCGCAACAAAGAATACGAATAGATGACAGGGGCGACGCACGCCTCTAGCTTCCCTATCAGCGACTCAAGCGCCGGCTGGGCTGGAGAGCGGCGTCGCATACTCTAACGGAGCCCAAAAATCATGGCCGAAAAGAAAGCAAACGCCCTCCAGCAGCCCCTGACCCCCTCTCCGGCGCTCGCCGCCGTGGTCGGCGCCGGCCAGGTGACGCGGGGCGATGTCGTTTCGAAGATCTGGGCCTACATCAAGTCGAACAACCTGCAGAACCCGGCCAACAAACGCGAGATTCTCGCCGACGCCAAGCTGAAGCCGGTGTTCGATGGCAAGGACAAGGTCAGCATGTTCGAAATGAACAAGCACCTCGCCAAGCACCTAACGAAGTAGTCTGAGCTAGCTAGACTTTCGGCGACGCGGGCGCGGTTTCAGCCATCTGCGTCGCCGGCCAGCACCCGGTCCGCGTAGGCAAGCGCCACCGCGGCCGGGAGGCTGGACCAGCCTTGCAGCAGAGAGCCGCGGCCGAAAGGCGGGGAGTAGTACTCCACCGGTCCGGCCCATCCTTCGCTGAGGCACCACTCCCACCAGCGCGTCAGCGGATATCGCCAGCCGGGCAAGCCCCGGCGCAGGCGCTCGGCCGCGTAGACGCCGTCGAGCCACGGCCAGTCGGCGCCGTTGTGGTAGCGGTACGCAAACGCCGACTTAGCGCGCAGCTCGCCTTGCCGGGAAAACGGCGGATAGACGCAGAGCATGCCGAAGTCGCCGTAAGGCTGGCTGAGATTGTGGCGACTCTCGAGTCGGGCCTGCACCGCATCCAGCACTTGCAGCGCACGCGCCTCAGGCGCCGCGCCGTACCTGAGCAGCATGAGGCTGTCGAGGGTCAGGTGATCTTCGGCCGAGCCGTCGAAGCGCACGTAGTCGGCATAGTGGTCGCCGCGCGAGAGCACTTGTTCGGCGGCGGCGCGCGCCTTGGCGGCGGCCGTCGCTGCGGCGTTGGCGACCGCTGGCGCGATCGAGTGGCCTAGCCGCGCCAGGACGTCCAGCGCGCCGATCCAAAGCCCGACATCGTAGGCGACCACGCCCTCGCGCAGCACGTTGTCGGCCCAGTCACGGTCGTTGTGCGGCTTGAGCGGCAAACCGGCGGGGCCGATCAGGCCGAGATAGCGTTCGAAGATCGCCACAAGCTTTGGCCAATGCCGCCGCGCGATCGCATCGTCGCCTGTGGTCGCCACGTAATCGCCGACCGCGAGGACGAAGAATAGCGGGCTGTCGAAGTGGTCGCTCCACCATTCGCCCGGCCGCCAATGGATCGCCGCCATCGCCAGCTCTTCCAGCCGCTGCGACTCGAACTCCTGCGCGTGCGGCCCGGAGAGGATCACCGCACTCGGCGCCTCACCGTTGGCCGAGACCTGCGCGGCCAGCAAGTCGATCTCCTCGGCGACGATCTCCGGCGACAGATGAAGCAGCAGCTGCATCGTCCAGTAGCCATCGCGGTAGTAGGTGCGCGGTGGATTGGAATAGGCCAGCCCGGCGGCCAGCCCCTCGAACTCGCCGGTTGGCCGGTGGCGGATGCTGGAGAGACCGGCATGGGCCGACTGCGTCACCATGCTCCGCAACAGCGGGTCAGCAGCGGGCAGTACATCGCAGCGCAACGCGTAAGCCGCCGCCTCGCGCACCACATCCTCAACGTCCAGCGCGAGGCCCTTGGCAACCTCGTCCGGGTCAATGCCCGCGACGACCAGCCAATCGTCGGCGCGGGGTTCGAGGATCAAATGGCCCCTCCCCGTCATGTGCAGCCCCTGCGGCGTGACCCCCTTCAACGCCAGCACCGGCGCCGACTGAGCGACGTAGAGGCCCGAGCCGCTCGCGCCTTCAACTCGGTTCGGCGCGATGACGAGCGGGCCGTCGAACCCGAGCAGGTTCAGTCCACCAACGTCGCCAAGGCCCCAAATCGCCAGGCTGAGCGCGCCTTCCGGGGTCAGTTCTCCTTGCAGCCTGGACGCCATGATCGGGAACGCCGGCAAGCTATCGGCGCCCAGCAGGCCGTCGGCGCGAGGACGCAGGGCCGGGCCGGCTATTGCGCCGCCCCGTTGGCCACCGGCAGCCCTGCCGCTGTCCAGGCGTTGATGCCGCCACGGTACCAGAAGACGTTGTCGTAGCCCGCTTGCAGCGCCGCCGACGCCGCCTCGTAGGAAGTGGGACAGCTGCCGTCGTGACAGAAAACGACGATCTGGGTCGACTTGTTGGGGACCTTGGCGACCAGCTGGTTGATGGTGTTGGGACTGAGGCAGATCGCACTCGGAATGCTCGGCTCGCCAGAGCAGCCGCGGGCGTCGATCAGCCAGAAGTTCGTCGAGCCGGCGTCGCGGTCCTTCATGCTCGCCACCAGTTGGCTGGTGCTGATCAAGGTCGCGCCGTCGAGCGACGCTGGCGGGCCGCCCTGCACGACCTCGGTTTCATAGCGCTCCACGGCGGCCTGATCGGCTGCCCGCACCGGGACGGTCTCCGAGCCCGCTGCGGCCGACGTCGCCGGCTTGGCGTCGTTGTCGTCATCGTCGGCGTCGTTATCGCTGTCGTTGATGCTGCTGACGATCTTGTTACTGAGCGCGGCCTCGACCTGGTTGGTCGCGGCGTTCTGCGTTGGCGATGGGTGCTGGGTCACCGCGGCGATCAGCGCCAACAGCAGCACGACCCCGAACACCCCGAGCGCGATCGTCACCGGCCGCATGTCCTGCTTCGCCGGTGGGGGGGCGGCGACGTGGACCGGGGGCGGTGGAGGAGGCGGTGGCGGCGCGGGCGGGGGCGCAGCGGCGGCCGTCTCCGGCACGATTGCGCCGGCGGCGGCTGACGTTGCAGCCGCTTCGGATGTCGGCCCAGCGGCCGGAACGTCCTTCAGGTTGCGCCGGATGGTGGCGACCAGGGTGTCGATGTAGGCGTCGACCGGCTGCGGGAACGCATCGAGCCAATGCATCCGGCCGAGATAGAAGTGAAGTTCGGGGTTGAAATCGACCTTCGCGATCCGGAACGGCACGATGGTGACGTTGGCGCCGGCGGCGATGTTGATCTCGTTCAGCACCGCCTGCGAGTTGTTCACATTGTCGGAGAAGACCAGCACCATCACCTGCGCGTCTTCGATCGCGCCGGTGATCTGGGTGCCGTAGGGGCGGCCGGCGATCTGATCGCGCGGGGCGATCCAGCAGCGGATGCCCTTGGCCTCGAGCCCATGACAGACTGCGTCGGCCGCCAGCTTGTCGAGCGAGCTATGGCTGACGAAAACGTCGTGACTCATCGGCCCTCCCGACCTTCGGCGTCCACGCGCCACGGCTAGCACATCCGCGTGGGCTTCGTCAGGCGGCGCTATCGCACTCAAAAAGCTTGGACTAGGCTTCGAGCAGGCCGTCAGAGCCGCGTGAAGACAAGGGTGGGAGAACGACGATGAAGTTCGGCATCTTCTATGAACTGCAGCTGCCCCGGCCCTGGGGGCCGGACAGCGAGTTCGAGCTTTACCGGAACGCCCTCAGCCAGCTCGAATTGGCCGACGCGCTTGGCTACGACTACGCCTGGGAGGTCGAGCACCACTTCCTCGAGGAATACTCCCACTCTTCCGCGCCGGAGGTGTTCCTGTCCGCCGCCAGCCAGCGCACCAAGAAGATCCGGCTCGGCCACGGCATCTTCCAGCTCACCACCAATCATCCGGC
Source organism: Caulobacteraceae bacterium (assembly GCA_036494265.1). GTDB lineage: Bacteria > Pseudomonadota > Alphaproteobacteria > Caulobacterales > Caulobacteraceae > Acaudatibacter. Next base: position 14,061 of record DASXOP010000036.1, read on the forward strand.
CAAGGTGGCCGAGAAGGTCTCGGCGCTCGACCTGATCTCGAACGGCCGGGTCGAGCTCGGCATGGGCGAGAGTGCGTCGGTGACCGAACTCACCCCGTTCAACGTCCGCTTCAACGACAAGCGCGCGATCTGGGAAGACGCTGTGCGCTGCCTGATCCCGATGTTCGCCGACGGGGGCAGCGAATACCACGGGACTCACTTCGACTTCCCGCTGCGCAACGTGCTGCCGAAGCCACGCCAGAAGCCGCACCCGCCGCTTTGGACCGCCTGCTCGCAACTGCAGACCATCGCCTATGCCGGAGAAAAAGGGATCGGCGCGCTCGGCTTCCAGTTCGTCAGCGCCGACGCCGCCCACGCCTGGGTGCACGCCTATTACAACGCCATCACCAAGCGCCTGGCCAAGCTGGCCGACTATCCGATCAACCCCAACATCGCGCTGGTCTCGATGTTCATGTGCGCCAAGACTGACGAGGAGGCCCGTCAGAAGGCCGACGGCGCGACCTTCTTCCAGTTCTGCCTGCGCTACTACAACAGCCAGGACCGCGCCCGCCCCGCCCCCGGCGAGGTCGACATGTGGGTCGAGTACACCAAGTGGAAGGCCGCCAACGCAGAGCAGGCCGAGCGCGCGCTCTCGGGCGGCCTGATCGGCTCGCCCGAGACCATTCGGCGCAAGCTGCGCAAGTTCGAAGCCTCGAACATCGACCAGGTGATCCTGCTCAACCAGGCCGGCCGCAACAGCCACCAGGACATCTGCGACAGCCTCGAGCTTTTCGCCGAGGAAGTGATGCCCGAGTTCCACGCCAACATTCCGGCCCACGAGGCCTGGAAGGTCGATGTTCTGGCCGGCCGCACCGCGCTGGAGGAGATCGAAACCGAGGCGTTCAATGATCGCTATGGGGCCAAGGCGCTGACGGTGTGAGCGCCACGTCGGAGACTTTCGCCGCCACCTGCGCCGCCGACGGCGAGTTCCGGCTCGCGGCGCGGCACTGGACCGGCGGGCTGCGACTGGAACGGCCAAGCGGCGATCTGGCCCTTCGGCTCGAGGCTGGACGTGCGTCAGCCGGCCGAGTGACCAAGGGCGATGCAGGGGTGATCGCGCTCGCTGCATCGGATGAGGTCTGGGCCAAGCTGCTCTCCGCGACGCCGCCGCGCTTCTACAACGACGTGTCGACGATCATCGGCCTGCGCGAGATGACCCTCGACGCCGACCCGGTTCGCTACGCGCAATACTATCCGGCGGTGATGCGGGCGGTGGAGCTGTTGCGGCCGCAGTCGGCCGAAACTGCCCCGACTGAGACGAAGCCGACAGGGACGTTCGACGCTCCGGTCGGCCGCTATCTCCACCTCGACATCGGCGGGCAGGATCATCGGCTCTACTTCGAGGAAGCCGGGTCCGGCATCCCGCTGCTGCTGCAGCACACCGCCGGGTGCCACGGCTCGCAGTGGCGGCACCTGTTCGAGCGGCGCGAGATCACCGACCGGTTCAGGCTGATCGCCTACGACCTGCCGTTTCACGGCAAATCGATCCCGCCGGTCGGCCCAAAGTGGTGGGCGGAGGACTACCGCCTGACCGGTGAGGCCTTGCGGGCGATCCCGGTTGGCCTGGCCAAAGTTTTGAGCCTGGAGCGGCCGGTGTTCATGGGCTGCTCGGTCGGCGGCCTCTTGGCGCTAGACCTGGCGCTGCGCCACGCCGACATTTTCAGCGCGGTGATCTCGCTCGAAGGCGGGCTCAAGATCGAGACCAACATCGAGGCGCTCGGCGCGCTCTGGCATCCGCAAATCAGCAACGAATACAAAGCGCGGCTGATGAACTCGCTGATGAGCCCGACTTCGCCCGAGGCCTACCGGAAGGAAACCAGCCAAGTCTACGCCGCGGGCTGGCCGCCGGCCTTCCTCGGCGACCTGCACTACTATCTGGTCGACTACGATCTGCGCGAGACCGCGGCCGGTATCGACACGGCCAAGGTCGGCGTCCACATCCTCTCCGGCGAATACGACGCCAGCGGCACGATGGAGCATGGCCAGGCGGCGCATGCGGCGATCCGCGGTTCGATCTGGGCCGCCATGGATGGCGTCGGCCACTTCCCGATGTCGGAGAACCCCGAGGCGTTCCTTAAACACCTGCTGCCGGTGCTGGACCGCGTGCAAGCGGACTGGGCTCGCTGAGCTGGGTTTCATGGCGTCAGGTGAAGCGGTAAGCGTGCCGCCAAAGCCAGCCAAGGAAACGCCATGCCCGTTCGACTGATCATCACCCTCGCCGCCGCGCCCGGCAAAGGCGACGAGTTCATCGAGGCATTCAAAGGCCGCTGCGAAGAGGTGATGACCGAGCCGGGCTGCCTGCAGTTCGAGATCTTCCAAAGCGGCCTCGATCCCGACCGCCTGACCCTGCTCGAGCTCTGGGAAGATCAGGCCGCGCTCGACGCCCACGGCAAGATGAACGCCACCCGCGCGCCGCTGCCCAGCGGGCTCAGGGCGACCACTGGCGGCGCCCGGGAAGACTACGAGTACAACAAGACGCGCTGAGCGCGCGCCAGGCCCGCCGAAGCGCCAGGGAGTTGGTTGACACTTGAACTGAGCCCCGCCATCTCGCGACGGCTAAGCTCCATCGCCTCGGAGGGATGCGCCATGCCTCTCCTGCTTCTTCTGGCCCTTCTGCTGCTGGCGCCGGCGGCGAGTTTCGCGCAATCACCGCCGCCGCCGCTGGGTTGGGCGAGCGCGGTGGCGAACGACGGCGTCGTCATGGTGTCGCCCAAGCGCGATGCATCACAGCGCGTGGCGCTCACACTGTTGCCGGTCATGATCCCGGCGGCGCCGGTGAAGGCCTGGTTCGGCAATGAGGCAGTCGGCCTGGCCAAGGGCTTCGGCACGTTCGCCGGCGCTACCGATGTGATGGAAGACGGCGCGATCCTGCTGCGGATCGCCAAGGTGCAGACTGCCAACGGTCTTGAAATCCGCGCGATCTTCTACGGCTACGCCTCGCCGCACGGGTATCAAATCGCGGTGCTCATGATCCCGCCTAAAGTCGGCGACAACGATCCGCGGCTGCAGGTGGCGACCGACTATGTCGAGCGCCTGGCGGCGGCGCACTTCGACCTCGTGCTGCCTCGGAGCCAGGCCCAGGCCGGTCCCTCGCAGATGCCGAACCTGGGTCCCGCTGCGCCGCGAATGTCGCCGCAGGGCGGTCCGATCTACCAGGCGCGGCCGGTGCTTGGCCCCGGCCACGACGTACCGCTGAAGGGGGTCTATTTCATGGCCGGCTTCGCCGACGGCGCGGTCTACGGCGGCGTCGGCACGACCATGACCTTCGGCCAGCACGCGGTGCAGCAGCTGATGCTGCTCTATGCCAACGGCGTCGCGGTGAAAGCCGATGTGACGGGCGGCAACCTGGCGGGCCACCACCAATCCGAGGGCTTCGCCACGCTCGACGTCACCGACCCGCGCGTGGTCAGCCAGGGAGGGTTCGGTCGCTGGTCGCAGCAAGGCGGGACCATCACCGTCAATTGGAACTACGCCCAACCCTCCGTGCTGACCCGCAACGGCGCCAACCTGGAAGGTCGGGGCGAGCGCTGGAGCCCCTACCACCTCGCCGACGGAGACCGGCTGGAGGGACTCTTCGTGCGCCGCATGGAGGCGGGGCTGCGCTCGCAGGCGATCGTGCTGAAGCCGGACGGTACGTTCCAGGCAGACGGGGTGAACGTGGTGCTGGGCGGCGAGATCGTCATGCCGCAGTTCCCCGCCCAGGGCGTTGGGACCTACCAGATCACCAAGGGCAGCATGATTCTCGCCTTCTCCAACGGCTTCACCGTCGCGGTCGCCTGCGTCATCGACGGCAACACGGTGCTTTTGAACAACTTCCCGTTCGTGCGGGAGCGCTGACGCCCGTTAGGCAGCCGCCACTGGCTCGCGCGGCACTAGCCGCAGCCCATCCGCCGGGTAGCGTTCGCCCACGGTCGTGCCGACAGCGAACACCTGCTCCAACTCGGCGATCGTCGCCGCATCGAGGGCGACGTTGTTCGCCCCCCAGTTGGCTTCGAGATGCGGGATTGTGCGCGTGCCGGGGATCGGCACGACGTCTTTCGACAGCACCCAGGCGAGGCTGACCTGGCCCGTGGTCGCGCCCAGCCGCGCCGCGATCTGCTCGATCGTGGAGCGCCGGCGGCTGTTGGCGGCAACCGCGTCAGCCTGGAACCTTGGATGTTGATGCCGGCGATCCTTCGGATCAGTAATTTCAGAGCCGGCCAGGAAGCCGCGACCGAGTGGGCTGTAGGCGACGAAGCCGATGCCCAGTTCGCGCGCCATCGGCAGGATCTCGGCCTCGACGCCGCGGGTCCACAGCGAATACTCGCTCTGCAGGGCGGTGACGGGATAGGCGGCGTTGGCGCGACGCAGGCCGTCGGCGGTGGCCTCGGAGACGCCGACTCCGCCAATCTTGCCCTCGTCCTTGAGCCGACCGAGTTCGCCGACCGACTCTTCGATCGGGATCTGCAGGTCGACGCGATGCAGGTAGTAGAGGTCGATGAGGTCGAGCCCCAGCCGCGTCAGGCTGGCTTCGACTGCCTGCCTCGGGCTGACCACCGGCGCGTCTGGTCCCGCACCTTGCTGGCGGTGGGTGAACTTGCTGGCGATGACCAGCTTGTCGCGATAGTGCGCCAACGCCTGGCCGAGCAGCGTCTCGTTATGGCCAGCGCCGTAACCCGTCGCGGTGTCGAAGAAAGTGACCCCCAGCTCGACCGCCCGGTGCAGCGTCCTGGTCGACTCCGCATCGTCCGCCGCGCCGTAGACGCTGGAAAGACCCATCCCGCCGTAGCCCTGGCGGCTGACGGTGAGGTCCCTGAGTTGCGGCATGGCGGCGTCCTCCATCGATCGATGGCGGGTTTTGGCCAGCCGGACGCGCTCGCGAAAGGCAGAAAAACTGCGAGCGCAGCCCTCCGCTAGAACGCCCGCTTCAGCTCGTCCGCCAGGTCGGTGCGTTCCCACGAGAAGCCGCCGTCGGCCTGAGCGGTGCGGCCGAAGTGGCCGTAGGCGGCGGTGCGAGCGTAGATGGCGCGGTTGAGGCCGAGGTGCTCGCGGATCGCCCGCGGGGTCGCGCCGCCGATCAGCTCCGGCAGCAGCTTCTCCAGCTTCTCGGCATCGACATCCTTGCCGCCGTGCAGGTCGACATAGAAGCTGAGCGGCTTGGAGACCCCGATCGCATAGCCGATCTGGATCGTACACTTGGACGCCAGGCCCGCGGCGACGACGTTCTTGGCCAGGTAGCGGCAGACGTAGGCCGCCGAACGGTCGACCTTGGTCGGATCCTTGCCGGAGAAGGCCCCGCCGCCGTGGGGCGAGGCGCCGCCGTAGGTGTCGACGATGATCTTGCGCCCGGTGAGGCCGCAGTCGCCGTCGGGACCGCCGATGACGAAGTTGCCGGTCGGATTGACGTGCCATTCGGTCTCGGCGGTGATCATGCCAGCCGGGAACACCTTCAGGATATAGGGCTTCACCAGGTCGGAGACGTCGGCGGGGGTCAAGCCGTCCTTGTGCTGGGTGGAGAGCACGATCGAGGCGGCGCGCACCGGGCGGCCGTTTTCGTAGTGCAGTGTCACCTGGCTCTTGGCGTCCGGCTCCAGCTCCGGCCGTTCGCCCGAGTGCCGGGCCGCGGCCAGGGTGCTGAGGATGTTGTGCGAGTACTGCAGCGTCGCCGGCATCAGCTCCGGCGTCTCGTCGGTGGCGTAGCCGAACATGATGCCCTGGTCGCCGGCGCCCTCGTCCTTGTTGCCGGCCGCATCGACACCCATCGCGATATCGGCGGACTGGGCGTGCAGATGGCAGGCGAAGTCGGCGCGGTCCCAGTGGAAGCCTTCCTGTTCGTAGCCGATGTCCTTCACCGCGGCGCGGACCTTGGCCTCGAGGGTATCGAGGATACCGTCAGGCCCCCTCACCTCGCCCGCCAGGATGATCCGGTTGGTCGTGACCATCGTCTCGCAGGCGACTCGGGCGTAGGGATCGGCCGCCAGGAAGGCGTCGACCACCTCGTCGGAGATACGGTCGGCGACCTTGTCGGGGTGTCCCTCGGACACGCTTTCACTGGTGAAGAGGTAGCTGGTGCGGGCGCTCATGGGCAAATGGTCCTTGAGGGGGTGTCAGGCCAGACCGTGCGTGGCGGCGAGCTCGGCGAGCGAGACCAGCGGCCTGGGTCCGTAGTGGGAGATGACTTCGGCGGCGGCGAGGCCACCCAGGCGGGCGCAGTCGTCGAGCGGCTGGCCGCGGGCCAGGGCGAGCATAAAGCCGGCGGCGTACTGGTCGCCGGCCCCGGTCGTGTCGATCACCTTGTCGACCGGAAAGGCCGGCACCGAGCTGTAGCTGGTCGGCGTGATCACCACCGAGCCCAGCTCGCTGCGCGTCACCGCGGCGATCTTGACCATCTCGCGGACCGCCTGAGACGACTCCAGGATGTCGTCCACTTCGAAGAGCGCGTTGAGCTCAGCCTCGTTGGCGAACAGCAGATCCACCTCGGTTTGGATGAACGCCATCAGCGCGCTGCGGTGACGCTCGACGACGAACACGTCCGATAGCGTCAGCGCGATCGTGCGCCCCGAGGCTCGCGCCAGACCCGCCGCCTTGGCGAAAGCGCGCCGCGCTTCCGGCGGATCGAACAAGTAACCTTCCAGGTAGACGTTCGCCGCGCCTTCGATCATCGCGGTGTCCACATCGGCGGGGGTCAGTTCGACTGAGGCGCCCAGGAAGGTGCACATGGTGCGCTCGCCGTCCGGCGTGACGTTGATCAGGCAGCGGCCGGTGGCGGCGCCGCCGATCAGCTTCGTGCTGTCGAACTTCACTCCGATGGCCTGGGTGTCGCCGGCGAAGACGTCGCCCAGCGGGTCGGCGGCGACCTTGCCGATATAGGCCGCTCGACCGCCCAGGCTGGCGACGCCGGCCACGGTATTGCCGGCCGAACCACCCGACGCCTGGGTGCCTTTGTTCATCAGACCGTAAAGCTGGTGCGCCCTCGGCTCATCGATCAGCATCATCGAGCCTTTGGTCAGCTCATTGGCGACCAGGAAGGCATCGTCTGCCGGCGCGATCACGTCGACGATGGCGTTGCCAATGGCGGCGACGTCGTAGGAAAACTCGGACATACGTTTTCCGTTATATGATTGTGCGCCCCGCCGTCCAGCTTGTGATACGGCTCGCGCTCAGGGGGATGCACGTCGAAGGTGGTTGCGACTTTGGGACGTTCCCGCTTCTCGCCCTGGCTCCTCATCGCGATCGCCATGATCGCAGCGCCCGCCGCCACACAGACGATGCCGGGTATGCCGGACATGCCAGCTGCGCCTCAACCCAAGCCCGCCGCCACCTCACCGACCGTTCCGCCCGCGGACACGGCGGCCATGCCAGGCATGAACATGGGCCAGTCGAGCGGCCAGCCGGCCGCGATGATGAGCGGCCAGCTGGGCGGCTACGTCATGACCCGGGACGCTTCCGGCACTGCCTGGCAGCCCGACTCGACACCCATGGCCGGCTTCGCCTGGCGTTCCGGAAGTTGGAGCGGGATGATCCACGGCTACGCCGACTTCGTCTACGATCGCCAGGGCGGCCCGCGCGGCGATACCAAGACGTTCAGCGAGAGCATGTTGATGGTCATGGCCCAGCATCCGCTCGGGCCTGGCGAGCTGACGCTCCGCTCGATGCTGTCGCTCGATCCCGCCATGGGCGCGGACGGCTATCCGCTGCTGCTGCAGACTGGCGAGACCGCAAACGGTGTCACGCCGCTGACCGACCGCCAGCATCCGCATGACCTATTCATGGAGCTGGCCGCGGTCTACAGCCAGCCGCTCACCGCGAAGTCGTCCGCGTTTCTCTACGTCGGCTATCCCGGCGAACCGGCCTTGGGCCCGGCGACCTTCATGCACCGGTTCTCGGGTATGGACGATCCGGCGGCCCCGATCAGCCACCACTGGCTGGATTCGACCCACATCACTTTCGGCGTGGTGACCGCCGGGCTGGTGGGGGGGCCGTTCAAACTCGAGGGGTCGGTGTTCAACGGCCGCGAGCCCGACCAGCACCGCTGGAATTTCGATCCGCTGCGGCTCGACTCTTACTCGGGTCGCCTGAGCTTCAACCCGACAGCCGATTGGGCGCTGCAGGTGAGCTACGGCGACATCCACAGCCCCGAACAGCTCGAGCCGAACGTCAGCCAGCACCGCGTCACCGCGTCGGCGACCTACAATCGGCCGCTCGCCCTTGGCGCCCTGAGTGGGAACTGGCAGACGACCCTGGCCTGGGGCCGGAACTACAACGAACCGGGTCATCGGCTCGATGCCCTGCTGCTGGAATCGGCGGCGAGCATCGGCCGCAGCACCGTCTTCGGCCGCGCCGAAACCGTCCAAAAAGACGAACTCTTCGAGGCGCCCGATCCGATGGCAGGCCAAGTCTTCCGCGTTTCGGACGTCACGCTGGGCTACGTCTACGATCTACCCCTGGCCCAACACTTGGCGCTGGGGCTCGGCATTCAGGGCACGCTGAACGTCACGCCGCACGCCCTGGACAGCGCTTATGGCGACGATCCCACCGGCTTCATGCCGTTCCTGCGGCTGAAGCTCAGATAGTTAGGCCGGCGAGCGCGAGCTGGTCAGCTTGACGTCGGCGCCCACCCAAGCGGCATCGAACTGGCGGCGGACGTCGGCCGCTTCGGCCGTCTTGCCCTCGGCCTTCAGCGCCTGGGCGAGGCCGAACAGGGCCCAGCCGTCGCCGCGGTAGAAGTCCAGGCTCTCGCGGTAGACCTTCTCGGCCTCGGCCGGCCGATGGTCGTCGAGCAGCGCGGCGCCCAGGACGTGCGCCACCGGCTGATGCCACCACGGCGGCTCGGTGTAGGGCATGCTGAGCTGCAGGTCGTAGGCAGCGCGGAAGTGCTCGACCGCGGTCGCCAGATCGCCGCGGGCTCGGGAGAGCTCGCCATCCAGCAGCTGCAGGCTGAGCTTCGCCATCGTCGTGCCCGGCATGCCGGAGGTGTCGTAGCGGCTGAAGTCGGAGACGGCGATCACCGCCGCCAGCTCGTCGCGATCGGCCAACGCCGCCTTGAGGTCGCCCAATGCGGCGTGAGCGGACCCCTTCGCGTAGATGTCGACCACCCGGTCGAGCACCAGCGCCTTCGGCGGCGGCGGCTCGGCCAGCACCGCCTCCCACTTCTCGAAGCGCAACTCGGTGACCAGCGGCGTGAAAGCGTAGAGCTCGGCCTGCGGCAGGTTTGCCGCGAGGTTGTAGGCGTCGACCGCCTTCACCAGCCGCCGCGCGGCGTCGATGGCGGCATGGTAGCGGCCGGCCATCTCGCTCGAGGTCCAGAGGAAGTGAATGTTGTGGCCGTAATAGCCGGCCGGATAGTAGCCCTGCGCCTTGCAGGCGGCGATATACTGCTCGTCGACCTCGGCGGCGAGCTCGTTGACCCGCGCGGCGTCGGCGTAGCGGCCGAGACGATAGTAGATGTGCGAGGGCATGTGCACGATGTGCCCGGCGCCCGGCATCAGCTTCAGCAGCCGGTCCGCCGCCGCCTCCGCCCGCTCTGGCGTCGTCGTCGCCTCGACCGCGTGCAGATAGAGGTGTAGCGCGCCGGGATGGTTGGCTTCGCGGCCGATGATATTTTCCAGCGTCGAGACGATCTCCAGCGCATGGCCCTTCGGCGTCTTGCCGTCGGGTTGCCAGTAGTCCCACGGCTGGGTGTCCATCATCGCCTCGGCGTCGAACGTCCCCGCGTCGAGATCGTCTGGATAGGTGCGCCAGAGGTCGCCCATCGCCTTGGCGAACGCCTCGTCGAGGGCATGGCGATTGGCTTTGGGATCTTCTGAGTAGCGGCTCGCCAGCGCCTCGATCCAAGCGACTTCCTCCGGGCTCGCCTTCACCTCCAGCGCCCGCGCCTTCTGCAGCGACGCCCAGGCTGGCGCGACGGCGTCCGGCGGCATCGGCAGATTGATGTTCGGTCCGAGCGCGAAGGCGACGCCCCACCAGCACATTGCGCAGTCCGGATCGAGCCGTGCCGCCTCGCGGAACGAGCGTATCGCCTCAGCGTGGTTGAAGCCGAACAGCAGGTTGACCCCCTGGTCGAAGAAGGCCTGGGTCTGGGCGTTGTGGGTCGAGATCGGGTGGTGATGGGCGCCCAGTCCCTGGAACACCGGCGCGCCGGGCTTATCCGCCTCGCCGGCGTAGACCGACGGCATCGGCCCGATCATCAGCATGGCGCCCTGCCCCATCCCGGGCATGGCCGGCATGGCGCCCATACCGCCGGACGCACTACTCGGCGGCGGATCGGCCAGCGCCGTCCCGGCCAGCAACACCGCCGCCAACGTCAGCGCCGGCGCGACCCTCGAAATGACCCGCATCACCCCGTCTCCCCCGAAGCCGGCCAGAGTCTACGCCGCTGCGGTCGACGGTCCAGTCCTGGCGTCTAGGGACCTGCGAAGACCGGTGTATGCTCGGGGAAAAAGACCCCGGGAGTGACACGCGACATGGACGACCGCCTACCGCTTGCCGGCATCCGCGTGCTCGACCTGACGCTGGCCCGCGCCGGCCCGACTTGCGTGCGCCATCTCAGCGACTGGGGCGCCGACGTGATCTGCGTGCAGGCGCCCGGCGGCGGCCGCGATGTGATCTCCAACGACGGCTTCGACTTCCAAAACCTGCACCGCAACAAGCGCTTCATCAGCCTCGACCTGAAGTCGGCCAAGGGCCACGCGGCCTTCCTGAAGCTGGTCGAAGGCGCCGACGTCGTAGTCGAGAACATGCGGGCGCCGGTGAAGCACCGGCTGAATGTCGCCTACGAGGACCTCAAGCCGATCAATCCGCGCTTGGTCTATGGCTCGATCAGTGGCTTCGGCCAGGATGGCCCCTACGCCCATCGCCCCGGCGTCGACCAGATCGTGCAGGGCATGGGCGGGCTGATGTCGATTACCGGCGAGGCGGGCCGGGGACCGATGCGCGCCGGGATCGCCGTCTCCGACCTCACCGCTGGCACCATGCTAGCGCTGGGGATCATGATCGCGCTCTTCGACCGCCATCGCACCGGGGAGGGTCGCTACGTGCACACCTCGCTGCTGGAATCGCAGATCTTCCTGCTCGATTTCCAGGCCGCGCGCTGGCTGATGGCCGGCGAGGTGGCGGGCCAGATGGGCAACGACCATCCGACCCTGGCCCCGATGGGCGTGTTCCCCACCGCCGACGGCCACGTGAACATCGCCGCCTCGTCGACCGCCCAATGGCTGCACCTTTGCGAGGCTGCCGGCCGCCCGGATTGGGCTGAGAACCCGACCTGGGCCAGCCGCGGCAGCCGCACAGCGGATCGCGAGGGCATCAACGCCGCCATCTCCGAGGAGACCCGCAAGCGGCCAAGCGCCTGGTGGGTGGCCGCGCTGGAGGACGCCGGCGTGCCTTGCGGACCGATCCTGAGCATCGACCAGATGTTCGCCGACCCGCAGGTCCAGCACCTCGGCATGGCCGAGCCGTTCGAGCACCCGAGGCAGGGGCCGACCCACATGGTCGCCTCGCCGATCAACCTCGAAGGGCTGGAGACCGGCGTCCACAGCCTCGCGCCGCTGACTCCCGGCGACACTGACGCGGTGTTGGCGGAAATCGGCTATGCGCCAGCCCAGATCGAGGCGATGCGGGCGGAAGGGGCGATCTGACGCGATTTTTGGGCTTGGCTTGAGCATACCTCGGTCGCTATGAGGGCGCCGAATGAAGCCACCGAAGTTTGGAAGCTTCGCCGACCGCCAAGCGGCTTCGGCTGAAGCGAAGAAGGCCCTAGTGGCCAAATTCAAGCCGAAGCCCACAGTCGTCGATCCGGAGTTCGAGGCCAGGCGCCTCAAGCAACAGGTCGAACTGGAGGAGCTTCGCATCCAGCGCGCGCTCGAGCGTGAGGCCAAGCGCGAGGAATCGGCGAAGAAGCAGGCTGAGCGTCAGGCGCTTGAAGCCGAGATCGCCGAGGCGATGGAGCTGGAGCTGCGCGCGAAGCAGAAAACCGCCCGCGACGCCCGCTACGCGGCCCGCAAACAGCGCCGGAAGTAGGGCCTACGCGCCGCGAAACACTGGCGACCGCTTCTCCATGAACGCCGTGCGACCCTCCTTGAAGTCGGCGCTGTCGAAGCAGATCGCGACGGCGGCCTCGACCTCGGCCATGCGCCGCTTGTCGGGATCGCGCAGCGCCTCTCGAGCGGCCATCTTGGCGGCCCTGACCGTCAGCGGCGCATTGGCCCCGATCATCGCGGCGTAGTCCCGCACGGCGGTCTCCAGATCGTCGGCGCCGACGACGCGGTTGACCAACCCCACCCGGAGCGCCTCCTCGGCGGTGAACTGGCGGGCGGTGAACAAGATCTCCTTGGCGATCGACGGACCGACCAGGTCGATCAACGACTTGATCCCGGCGAAGCCGTAGCCGAGCCCGAGCCGTGCGGCCGGGATGGCGAAGCGCGAGGCGTCGGTGCAGATGCGCATGTCGCAGGTCAGCGCCACCGCCAGCCCGCCGCCGATGCAGTAGCCGCGGATCATCGCGATGGTGGGCTTGGAGATGCCGGCCATGGCCACGTTGGCCGCCGCCGACGCGCCCGAATAGCGCTTCTCCGCCGTCGCATCGCTACGCTCGGCCTCGAACTGCGAGATGTCGGCCCCAGAGACGAACGCCCGGTCGCCGGCGCCGGTGAAGACCACCACCCGGATCTCCGGATCGGCCTCGAATTCGGCCAAGACGCCGGGGATGGCGGCCCACATGTCGAGCGAGACCGCGTTGCGGCGCTCGGGATTGTTGAAGATCATCCAGCCGATCGGGCCGTCCTTGCGGCCGATCAGTTTCTCGACGCCGATGTCGCTCGCCAGTCGTTCCATTCCACTTCCCCGTCGTTTTGCAGGCACGTTGACAACCGCCCCGCGCTCCCGTCAACCGAGGGGTCATGAACGGCAACCTCTACGCCCTGCTAGCCTCGCGGTTTCCAGCCGATCGGACCCGTCCCCTGTTCCGTCTGCCGAGCGGCGCGGTCATCAGCTACGGCGACTTGGAAGCCGGCGCGGGGCGGCTAGCGGCGCTGCTTAAGGCCAAGGGCGTCCAGGTCGGCGACCGGGTCGCGGTGCAGGCGCCGAAGAGCCCCGAGATGGTGATGCTCTATCTCGCCACGCTAAAGGTCGGCGCGGCGCTGCTGCCGCTCAACACCGCCTACACCCAGGCCGAGATCGACTACTTCGTCGGCGACGCCGAACCTGCTCTTTTCGTCACCGACGCGGTCGCACTGGCCGCCGAAGCCGCAAACTTGGCGCCGCTGGACGACGTGCACGAGGCCGCGCCGGGGGATTTGGCTGCGATCCTCTACACCAGCGGCACCACCGGCCGCTCCAAGGGCGCGATGCTCAGCCACGCGGCGCTTGGCGCGAATGGCCTGGCGCTGACCGAGGCGTGGGGGTTCACCGCCGACGACGTGCTGCTGCACGCGCTGCCGATCTACCACGTGCACGGCCTCTTCATCGCCCTGCACTGCGTCTTCCTTGCCGGCGCCAGCCTCAACTGGCTGGACAAGTTCGAGGACGCCGCCGTGCTGGCCGCCCTGCCCCGCTCGACGGTGATGATGGGCGTGCCGACCTTCTACACCCGCCTGCTCTCCAACCCGAACTTTGGCCGCAAAGCCGCTGAAACCATAAGGCTTTTCATCTGCGGGTCGGCGCCGCTGCTGCCGTCGACCTTCGCCGAGTTCGAAGAGCGCGCGGGGCAGCCGATCCTGGAACGCTACGGCATGAGCGAGGCGGCTATCATCACCACCAACCCGCTCGTTGGCGAACGCATCGCCGGCAGCGTCGGCTTCCCGCTGCCCGGCGTGGCGTTGCGGATTGGCGACGACGGCATCCTGCAGATCAAAGGCCCGAGCGTCACCTCTGGCTACTGGCGCAATCCGGCCAAGACTGCCGAAGCTTTCACCGACGACGGCTTCTTCATCACCGGCGACGTCGGCCGGCTAGACGAGACCGGCCGCGTCTGGCTGTCGGGCCGTTCCAGCGACCTGATCATCTCCGGGGGCCTCAACGTCTACCCGAAAGAGATCGAGCTGGTCATCGACGAGCTTGAGGGCGTGGTCGAGAGCGCGGTGATCGGCTGCCCGCATCCAGACTTCGGCGAGGCGGTGGTTGCCGTGGTCGCTGGCGGCGGCGACGAGGCCGCCGTACTGGAAGCCACCCGAACCCAGCTCGCAAATTTCAAGCGCCCTAAGGCGGTGTTTTTTGTCGCCGATCTGCCGCGCAATACGATGGGCAAGGTGCTGAAAGCTGAACTCCGCCGCCAGTACGCCGACGTGTTCAAAACCTCCCCCTGACCCCCTCATCCCGGCGCAGGTCGGACCCAGGAAAAACCTGAAGCAGGGTGCGGCGGCCGAGGTCGCTCTCCACCACCAAGAACACCAAGAACACGAAGGGGCGCTTTGCGCCCAGCCAATCACCGTTCGCCTGATGACCCGCAGCGATCGCGCTTCGCGCCTTGGCCTCCTTAGTGTTCTTGGTGTCCTTCGTGTTGAATGTTTTAGATTTTTCCTGGGTCCCGGCCTTTCACCAGGATGAGCAGGACGCTCGGGGCTAAGTTCGCCCGGCGCGCTCGGTCAGGACGCTGGTTAAGAGGTCGAGGCGTTCGCGGATCTCGCGTTGCTGGGCCTTGAGGGTGGTCTCCTGCTTCGCGATCTCGTCCAGCGATCTGCCGGCCAGAGGATCGCGGGTCCAGCCGCGGCGCAGCGCGGTTTCGTCGGGGCGCCATGGGGTTCGCGGCTTGCCGCTGAGCGCCGCCTCGATCTGGACCAGTGACCAGTCGATATGCTCCAACCAGTCGGCGCTGCTCTTGAGGGCCCCTTCGAGTTGGCCGTCGGCGTAGACCGCCAGGGTTTCGGCCGCAGCCTCGAGCGCCGTCACGTCGGGTCGCCTGGCGCGGGCGGCGGCGATCTCCCTGCCGAGCTTCTTGTCGACCAGGATGTTGTCGCAGAGCCCGACGCACTCGTTGCAGATGAAAACGTCGGGGCCGGCAATGACGACCTCCACCGCCTGCTGCGGCTTGCCGCAGAAGGAGCAATAGCTCGTCGTGTCGGGCGTCGCCGGGGCGAGCGTCTCGGTCGAGGGTCGCTCGGCCTCGATCTTGGCGGCCAGGATATTCCAGTTGTCGAGGCCGAACGCCTTGGAGACCAGCTCCAGGCAGTCGCTGTGGGTGAAAGTGACAGATTTGTCGGTTAGGGCCTGGCGCAGGCTCGTGGCCATGGCCTTGGCGTCGCGGAAGTCGCGCATGTCGCATCCCATTCTCAGGGGCGGACGAGGAATGCCGGCGCTTGCGGTTACCGACCCGTCCGCCACTGGGGTTGGGATCGGGAAGATCGCGATACGTTCACCGTCCCCGAAGGGCGCAAGCGGCGGGTGTATCGACCCTGAGTGGCAGTTTGCGAGCGCCCGGCCGGGCTGTCAATCGCACGCTGCAGCCATGAGCTATGCCGCGGCGCGCGCGGCGACTAGAACGGCGGCATGCTCGACCGGTTCGATCCCAAGCTCGACGGCGCGTTCGATCCGGTCGACCGGGCGCAGCTGATCGCGCGGCTGGCGGCGGTGCTGCCGGGCGACCGGCTGATCGTCTCGCCCGAATCGATGAAGCCCTACGAGAGCGATGGCCTGGCCGCCTACCGCAGCCTGCCGGCGGCGGTGGCGCTGCCCGCCGACGCGGACGAGGCGGCAAAGGTGCTGAAGATCTGCCGCGACCTCGGCGCGCCGGTCGTCGCCCGCGGCGCCGGCACTGGGCTATCCGGCGGCGCCCTTCCCTTCCCGGGCAGCGTGCTGCTGGCGCTGGGAAAGCTGAACCGGATTCTGGAGATCGACCCACTCGCCCGCACCGCTCGGGTGCAGCCTGGCGTGCGCAACCTCGCCATCTCCGAAGCGGTGAAACCATACGGCCTCTTCTACGCGCCCGATCCGTCCTCTCAGCTGGCCTGCTCGATCGGCGGCAACGTCGCCGAAAACGCGGGCGGAGTGCACTGCCTGAAGTACGGGCTGACCGTGCACAACATCCTCAAGCTCGAGGCGTTGACCATCGAGGGCGAGCGACTGACCATCGGCTCGGACGCGCTGGATGCGCCGGGTTTCGACCTGATGGCGCTGATGACCGGCTCGGAGGGTCTGCTGGCGGTGGTCACCGAGATCACGGTCCGGCTGCTGCCGCTGCCTGCCGACGTGAGAGCGCTGCTGGTCGCCTTCCCGGACGCCGGATGCGCCGCCCAGGCGGTGGCCGACATCATCGCCGCCGGCATCGTCCCCGCTGGGCTGGAGATGATGGACGGTCCGGCGATCCGCGCCGCGGAGGCCTTCGCCAAGGCCGGCTACCCACTCGACGCTGAGGCGATCCTGATCTGCGAGTGCGACGGCGAGGCGGCCGACGCCGAGGCGGAACTCGCGCACCTGGCTGAGATCTGCCGCGCCGCCGGGGCCAGCGAGGTGCGCCCGGCGCGGGACGAGGCGGAACGCGCGCGGCTCTGGGCCGGCCGCAAGGGCGCGTTCCCGGCGATGGGCCGCCTCGCGCCCGACTACTACTGCATCGACGGCACCATCCCGCGGAAGCGTTTGCCGGAGGTGCTGGCCGGCATCAGCGCGCTCTCGGCAAAGTACGAACTGGCGGTGGCCAACGTGTTCCACGCCGGCGACGGCAACCTGCACCCACTGATCCTCTACGACGCGTCGGCGGAGGGCCAACTGGACCGGGCCGAGACCCTGGGCGGGGCGATCCTCGAACTGTGCGTCGAGGTCGGCGGCACGATCACCGGCGAGCACGGCGTCGGGCGCGAGAAGATCAACCAGATGTGCGTGCAGTTCTCGACCGCCGAGCTGGAGGCGTTCGCGGCGATCAAGGCCGCCTTCGACCCCACAGGTTTGCTCAACCCCGGCAAGGCCATCCCCACCCTCGCCCGCTGCGCCGAGTTCGGCCAGATGCACGTCCACCAGGGCGAACTGCCCTTCCCAGACCTGCCGAGGTTCTGATGGGGACGCCTCGATATTGCCCCCTTCCCCCTCGCGGGGAAGGGTTGGGGATGGGGGTGCACGCTCGACCTTCGCGGGCTTGGCGATGAGCTCACCCGCCCATCATCCAGCCGACACCCCCACCCCGAACCCCTCCCCGCAAGGGGGAGGGGAACATGATCTAACCGCGTCGCTCGCCGAGCAGATCCGCGCCGCTGTCGCCAATCGCTCCGCGTTGCGCATCGTCGGTGGAGATACGAAGGCCTTCTACGGCAGGCCGACCGCCGGAGCGCCGCTGCGGGTGGCGGGGCACGCCGGGATCATCGCCTACGACCCGAGCGAGCTCGTCATCGTCGCCCGCGCCGGCACGCTGCTCAGCGACATCGAAGCGCGACTCGCCGCCTGCGGCCAGCGTCTGGCGTTCGAGCCACCTCGTCTCGGCGAGGCCAGCACGATCGGCGGCGTGGTCGCCGCGGGGCTCTCCGGTCCAAGGCGACCCTTCGCCGGGGCGGTGCGCGACAGCGTGCTGGGCGCGACCATTCTCGACGGCCGCGGCCAGCTGCTTCGGTTCGGCGGCCAGGTGTTCAAGAACGTCGCCGGGTTCGACGCCTTCCGGCTGATGGCCGGCGCGCTGGGAGCGCTGGGCGTAATCCTGGAGGTGTCGCTGCGGGTCGCGCCAAATCCTCGGCGCGAAGTCGGCCTGTCTTTGGAGCTTGCGTCAGACGCCGCGCGGTCCCGCCTTACCGAGCTGATGCGCGGCCCGACCTCGCTGAGCGGCGCGTTCCACGACGGCTCGCGGCTGCACCTGCGGCTCTCTGGCGGCGAGGCCGGCGTCGCGGCGTTGGCGGCGACGCTCGGCGGTGAGGAAGAGCCGCTCGCGTTCTGGGATGACGTCCGCGATCACCGGCACGCATCCATAGCCGGCGATGGCCCACTCTGGCGGCTGTCACTGCCCCAGACCGCGCCGATCCCGACCATCGGAGACGTCGTTGCCTGGGATTGGGCGGGCGCGCAGGTCTGGCTGCGCTCCGATGCGACCGCACAAACGATCTGGGACGCGGCGGCCGCGGCCGGTGGACATTCCACCCTGTTCCGCGGCGCGGGTCCAGGCGACGAGGTGTTCCAGCCCTTGGCGCCGGCCATGCTCGCGCTGCACCAGCGGCTGAAGGCGGCGCTGAACCCGGCCGGCATCCTCAACCCTGGCCGCATGTACGGGGCGCTCTGAGATGCGGGCGAAGATCAGCGGTCCGCTGGCCGACACAATCGCCGGGGCCCGCGCCGAGGCGGTGCTGCGCGCCTGCGTCCACTGCGGCATGTGCAACGCCGTCTGTCCGACGTTCCAGCTCACCGGCGACGAACTCGATGGCCCGCGCGGCCGCATCTATCTGATGAAGGGCGCGCTCGAAGGCGAGCCGGTCGGCCCGGAGACCCTGCTCCACCTCGACCGCTGTCTCGAATGCCGAGCCTGTGAGAGCGCCTGCCCTTCCGGCGTCGAGTACCACCGCTTGCTCGATGTCGGCCGCCCGTTCGTCGAGGCCAAGGTCGGCCGCCGCTGGGAACAGCACATCTTCCGCAGCCTGCTGCGCTGGATGACGTCGGAGGCCGCGCTGTTCCGCTTCGCGATGGGCCTCGGCAGGCTGGTCAAACCGATCCTGCCCGCGACATTGCAGGCCAAGCTCACAATCTTGAACCCCCGCCCCCTTGCGATGCGGGGGCAAGCGGTGGGGGTGCAAGCTCCGAGGTTGCCGATCGGCGCCAACCCGGCAACCACCGAGACGACACCCCATCCCCCAACCCCTTCCCGCAAGGGGAAGGGGAGCATGGTGTTGCTCGCCGGCTGCGTCCAGTCCGCCGCGGCCCCCCACTTCAACGCCGCCGCCAAGCGCGTCTTCGCCAAGGTCGGCATCGGCCTCAGCGAAGCGCCCGCCGCGGGTTGCTGCGGCGCGGTCAGCTTCCATCTCGATGCGCCGGAGGAAGCCCGTCACCACGCCCGCCGCAACATCGACACCTGGCTGGCCGAGATAGACGCCGGCGCCAGCCACGTCGTGGTCACCGCCAGCGGCTGCGCGGCGTTCATCAAGGACTATGCCGACCTACTCGCCGACGATCCGGCTTATGCCGAGAAGGCGCGCCGCGTGGCCGAACTCGTCCGCGATCCGGTCGAGGTGCTCGGGCCTGAGCCGCCAACTGCGATCCGCGCCCCCGCCGAGCCGCGGATATCGGTCCACGACCCCTGCACCCTGCGCCACGGCCTCAAGCTCGGCGGCGAGGTCGGTACGCTGCTGAGTGAGCTTGGCTACGATCCACAGCCGGTTCGCGACGCACACCTCTGCTGCGGCTCGGCCGGACCCTATGCCCTCACCCAGCCGGCGTTCGCCGGGCAACTGCGAACGCTCAAGCTGGCCGCCCTCACCGAGACCCGGCCCGCCGCGATCTGCACCGCCAACATCGGCTGCTGGATGCACCTCGCCGAGACGTCCCCCGTTCCGGTGCGGCACTGGATCGAAGCGGTGGACGACGTGATCTGACGATCGCGCCGATCCCTCAGGTCCGAAACCCGCCAGCCATCGGCGGCGCGACGTGGCACAGTCGGCTTCCAACTTGAGGAGACCGGCCTATGAGCTCGATCTACAAAGAGATTTCGCTGCGTACGAGCCCCGCTGCAGTCTGGGACGTCGTGCGCGATGTCGGCGCCGTCCACACCCGTTTCGCTCCTGGCTTCGTCACCGATGTGGTGATGGAGGCGGGCGGGGCGGCGCGCATGGTCAGCTTCGCCAACGGCTTCGTCGCCCGCGAAGTGATCGTCGATATAGACGAGGATCGGTGCCGCCTCGCCTATTCGGTGCGCTCGGAACGGCTCAGCCACCACAACGCCTCGTTCCAGGTGCTGGCGGACGGTGACGGCTCGCGGCTGGTCTGGATCGCCGATGTACTGCCCGCGGAGGCCGCCGTGAGCGTCGGCGCGATGATGGAAGACGGCCTCCGCGTCGTCGAGCGGACGCTCGGCACGCCTGTCGCCGCCTGACGACGGGTCAGGCCGGTTCGAGCGTCTGAGCCGCCTTCCGCAGCTCCGCCAAATCCATCAGGTCGTAGTAAGCCACCGCCTCCACCGCGCGGCCGCCCTGTAGCAGGAAGCGGTCGACGACTGGGAGTTCGAGCATCACGCCGCCGACGTCGTGGGTTGCTGTCCATTGGAGGAACAGCACGTCCTTCGCCGTGGCCCAGGTCTCCAGGCGCCTCTGGACGCCAGGGTGGGCCGCGATATGGGCTGCGTAGAAGTCGGCAAGATCGCCGCGTCCAATCGGATGCTCGAACTCGGGGCCGATCATCCGGGCGTCCGCGGCGTAGAAGTCTTTGAACCGCTGCGGATCGGGTTGCGTCCAGTTCTGGGCGTAGGGCAGCACGAAGCTTTCGTAGATCGCCTGGGTCGCCTCGCGGTCGTCGTCCGCCGAGCCGCCGCGGGGAGCGGCGCCGTTCAGCAGCGAGACGTGGGCGTTCGCACTCGCCACCGGCGCCGGGTCGAGCTGCGCGAACACCTCGCCGCGATCGTAGAACGACTGTCCCCGCACGATGTGATCGCCGCGCAGGTTGATCGCCTGCGTCGACGGCCAGCTCAGGTTCTTGCCGCTCAACTCGGCGCTGTTGATGGTCTCGACGAACAACGTGTCTCCGGATGCGGCCCAGAAGACCGGCGCCAGTCTGTAGCCGGTCCACCGCGCCAGCGAGGCATCGATGAACGCCGCGATCCCGGCCAGCCCGACAGGCGCGACCATGCCTGGGTGGCGCAGGGTCGCGTCCGGGCCGAATTGTGCGAGATATTTCTCGCGAGTCGGCGCGCGTCCGAACTCGACGATTCTTTCGAAGGCGACTTCCCACGGCTTCATGTCTGAGGCTCCGCTAGACGGGTGCGAGCAGGGCCGCTCGCGCCAAGGCCGGTTCTAGTCGATGCGCTCTGGGCTGCGGTTCGACGCGGAGCGAAGGATGGTCGCCGCCTTAATTCCGGCGGCTGTCAGAGGTTCAGCGCGCCTGCCACTGCCGGGTGGCGGATCCTGCCGGCCATCACGTTCAGCCCCTCGCCCAGCCCCGGATCGTCGGCTAGCGCGCGGTCGACGCCCCGCGCGGCGAGGGCGGAGACGTAGGGCGTGGTGGCGGCGGCGAGCGCGTAGGTCGAGGTGAGCGGCGCGGCGCCCGGCATGTTGGCGACGCAATAGTGCACGACGCCGTCGACGACGAAGGTCGGCTCGGCGTGGGTGGTGGGGTGGCTGGTCTCGAAGCAGCCACCCTGGTCGATGGCGACGTCGACCAGCACCGCGCCTTCGCGCATCCGCATCACGTCGGCCTTGGTCACCAGCTTCGGCGCGGCGGCGCCGGGGATCAGTACGCAACCGATCACGAGGTCTGCGGTCGGGAGCAGTTCGGCCACGGCGTCATGGGTCGAGAACGCGGTCTTCAGGCGGCCGTCGAATTGGTCGTCGAGGGCTTCGAGCCGCTGGGCGGAGATATCGAACAGGGTGACGTCGGCGCGGTGGCCGATCGCCATCTCGGCGGCGTGTTTGCCGGAGACGCCGCCGCCCAGGATGATCACCTTCGCCGCGGGCACGCCCGGCGCGCCGCCCAGCAGCACACCGCGGCCGCCATGCGGCTTCAACAGGTGATAAGCGCCGGCATCGACCGCCATCCGGCCGGCGACCTGGCTCATCGGCGCCAGCAACGGCAGCCGCCCGAACCGGTCGGTGACCGTCTCGTAGGCGATCGCGGTGCAGCCCGATGCCATCAGCCCCTCGGCCTGATCCTTGTCGGCGGCGAGGTGGAGGTAGGTGAAGAGAATGTGGTGCGGCTTCAGCCGGGCGATCTCGATCGCTTGCGGCTCCTTGACCTTCACGATCATCTCGGCCGCTTCGAACACCGCGTCGGCATCGGGCAATATCTTGGCGCCCAGATCGGCGTAGGCCTGATCGGTGATGCCGATCCCTGCCGCGGCGCCTCGCTCGACGAACACCTCGTGGCCTTCGTGCACCAGGCGTTGCACCAGGCCGGGGGTCGCGCCGACACGGAATTCGAGGGTCTTGATCTCTTTGGGAACGCCGATGCGCATTAGCTCCCCCTAGAGCAAGATACGTTCACGGCCAACCGGATTTGCGCCGAAAACTCACCTTTCGAGCGCAAACGATACTCAAGCCTGGAGCCGGGCTTCCGCCGCCGCGCTCTAGCAGCCGGCGCCTCAAGCCGATAGAGCGCACGCACCGCATCCTATCGCCTCCCAGCCGGGTTGCTTCAAACATGATCCGCAAGCGCCGCACGCGCATCGTGGCTACGCTCGGGCCGGCCAGCCGCGGCCCGGACATGGTGCTGGCGCTGGCCCATGCCGGGGTCGACGTCTTCCGTCTCAACTTCAGCCACGGAACCCACGACGACCACGCCGCGGCGCTGAAAGCCGTGCGAGCCGCGGAGCTCGATCTGGGCCGGCCGCTGGCCGTCCTGGCCGACCTGCAAGGGCCAAAGTTCCGACTGGGGAACTTCACCAAAGGCCGCATCGACGTCGCGCCTGGACAGCTGATCCGGCTCGATCTCGACGACGCGCCGGGTGACCGCCGCCGGGTCGGCATGCCCCACCCCGAGGTGTTCCGCATCCTGCGGCCCGGCATGTTGCTGCTGGTCGACGACGGCAAGGTGCGGCTCGAGGTGCGACGCGCCGACTCCAGCTCCGCCGATGTGGAGGTGATGGCCGGCGAGGCGCTCGCCGACCACAAGGGCTTGTCGGTCCCCGGCGTCACCATCCCGGTCCCTGCCCTCACCTCGAAGGATCAGGCCGATGCCGAGTTCGCGCTTCGGATCGGGGTCGACTGGCTGGCGCTGTCGTTCGTCCAGCACGCCGGCGATGTCGCCGCGCTGCGCAAGATCGCCGGCAATCGGGCGGCCCTGTTGGCCAAGATCGAGAAGCCCGCGGCGGTAGACGAGCTCGAGTCGATTCTCGACGTCTGCGACGGCATCATGGTCGCCCGCGGCGATCTTGGGGTCGAGCTGGCGCCGGAGGAGGTGCCGGTCGTGCAAAAGCGGATCGTCCGCGCCGCGCGCCGCCGCGGCACGCCGGTGATCGTCGCCACCCAGATGCTGGAATCGATGATCTCCAACCCGGCGCCGACCCGTGCCGAGGCGTCGGACGTGGCCGGCGGGGTCTACGAAGGCGCCGACGCGCTGATGCTGTCGGCGGAATCGGCGGCCGGCCAGTATCCGCGCGAAGCCGTAGCGATGATGGACGCGATCATCCGCCGGGTCGAAGCCGACCCGAGTTGGCCCAGCCTGATGCGCGCCGAGCACGGCGAGGACGCGGACGAGGATGTGGACGCGCTCATCGCCGCCGCCACCCGCGCCGCCGAGGCCAGGTCCACCGCCTGCATCGTCGCCTACACCACGACCGGCGGGACGGCGCAGCGCATCGCCCGCGAGCGGCCGCTGCATCCGATCCTGGCGATCGCGCCGAACGAGACGGTCGCCCGGAAACTGGGCTTGGTCTGGGGGCTTGAGCCACGTGTCGCCGCCCAGGCCCGCGACATCACGGTGATGACCGACGAGGCGGCCAAGTTCGCCGCGGACCTCGGCCTCGCCGGCGCCGGCGAGCGAGTGCTGATCATCTCAGGCCCGCCGCTGGGCTCGCCCGGCGCCGCCAACCTGCTGCGGATCGCCCATGCGCCAAGGTTGAAGGCTTAGGCGCGCAGCCGCTCGGCCTCCGGCGCCGCGCTGGTCCCGAACGCCAGGCGCTCGACGAACCCCCAGAGCGCAGCGACCTCGTCGCAGGCGGGGCTCGCGCCGAGCTCTTCGACCGAGCAGCCGGACTCCATCGCCGACTGATAGGCGCCGCGGCTGCGCAGGATAGTCGGCGCGACCGGCAGGCGCATCAGGCGCAGCGCCTCGTGCGCCTTCTTGACCAACGGCGGCTCGGTCCCGGCCCGGGCCACCGGGGCCTGATTGAGGACGATCAGGCCCGGCTTGCGCAGCCGCCGCAGCACGTCGGCAGTGCGGATCGCCGCGGCGAAGTCGAGGAAAGTGGGGCGAATCACCAGGAGGCAGAGGTCGGCGAGCACGATCGCGTGGGCCAATTCGTCCTCGGCCCCCGCGGCGGTGTCGATCACCAGCGCGTCGACGCCACCCTTCACCGCTGCCATCTGCGCGCCGCAGAGGCCGACACCGCTGATCTCCTCGAACGCCGGGCCTGTGCCGCGCCTGCCGCGCAACACGGTGCTCGACGAGACCTGCGGATCGGCGTCCGCCAACAGCGTGCGCCGCCCCCGCAGGTGGGCGGCGATGGCCATGTGAACGGCAACAGTGGTCTTGCCGGACCCGCCCTTCCGGGCGATGACCGCGATGGTCCTCATGCCGTGTCTCCCGCGTGACCGGTGGTAGACGAGGCGGGACTGAGTCGCGACCGCAGGCGGTGCTTCACGTCTAAGTTTTCGGCGCCGAAGAACGATGTGCGTTGAAGCCGTTCACTTTCCACGGATTCGTCTGCTAGGGTTGGGTCGATGGGGGAGCGTTGAAGACGGATGGCGAGGCCCGCTGACTTCAGTATGAGCCAGGCCGAGGGCGGTCGCGTCGCGCTTTGCGTGGGCGATTGGACCGCCGTCGACATGGGCGAGGCGAACGAACGACTCGAGGCCGCGCTCGCTGGGCTGAGCGACGTCACCGTCGATCTCAGCACGATCGGCCGCTGCGACACCTCCGGCGCCTACGGTCTGCTCAAGGCCGCTGGCAGAGCGCGCCAGGCCCCCAAGTTCATCGCCAGCGAGGGCGTGAACCGGCTGTTGGAGCTGGTCGCCCACGCACAGAAGGCCGAACCGACCCGAATCATCGAGCGGCACTCGGTCCACCAGCTGTTCGAGCGGATCGGCCGCGGCGTGATCCACGTCGGCTGGGAAGCCTTCGACACCATGGTGTTCTTCGGACACCTGCTGGTCGCCGTCGGCCACGCCTTCGCCAATCCACGCAAGGTGCGCTGGGCGGCCTGTTTCTCGCTGGCGGAGCGCGCCGGTCTTGATGCGATCCCGATCGTGATGATCACCACCTTCTTTATCGGCGCGGTGGTGGGTCTGCTCGGCGCCAACATGCTCACGACGTTCGGGGCCCAGGTCTACGTGGTGCAGTTGATCGGCTTCGCCGTGCTGCGCGAGTTCAACGTGCTGATCACGGCGCTGTTGCTCGCCGGACGCTCCGCCTCATCATTTGCCGCCGAGATCGGCTCGATGAAGATGAACCAGGAGATCGACGCCATGCAGGTGCTGGGCGTCGACGCCTTCGACGCCCTGGTGTTCCCGCGCTTCTTCGCGCTGCTGATAACGATCCCGCTGCTGGTGTTCGCCGCGACCCTAGCCGGTCTCGCGGGCGGTCTGGTCGTGGCCTGGAGCCAGTTGGGCCTGGGCCCGGTATTCTTCTTCCAGCAATTGATCGACAACGTCGGCGCCAAGCATTTCTGGGTCGGGATGTCGAAGGCGCCGGTGCTGGCGATCATCATCGCCGCGATCGGCTGCCGGCAGGGCATGGAAGTCGGCGGGGACGTCGAGAGCCTGGGCCGCCGGGTCACCGCCGCCGTGGTGCACGCAATCTTCGCCACCATCCTCGTCGATGCGATCTTCGCGGTTATCTACATGAAGCTGAACATATGAGCGGTCGCGACGACGAACTCGACGACAGCGCACCGCCGATCCAGGTGACCAACCTCACCTCGGCGTATGGCGACAATGTCATCCATGAGAACCTCAGCCTGACGGTGAACCGCGGCGATGTGGTCGGCGTGGTCGGCGGGTCGGGCGCCGGCAAGTCGGTGCTGCTCAACACCATCATTGGGCTCAAGCGCCCCGAAGCAGGCACGGTGAAGATTTTCGGCGCCGACATCCAGCATGCGCGGCGCCGGCAGTGGACCGCGATCGAGCGCCGCTGGGGCGTGCTCTTCCAGCAAGGTGCGCTCTGGTCGAACCTGACCGTGCGCGACAATGTCGCCGCGCCGCTGTTCGAGCACACCAACAACATGCGCTCGAAGGAAATCAACGAACTGGCCGACCTCAAGATCGCGCTGGTCGGGCTGCCGGCCCAGGCCGGAGCGCTGAAGCCGTCCGAGCTTTCCGGCGGGATGATCAAGCGCGCCAGCCTCGCCAGGGCGCTCGCCCTCGATCCAGAGCTGCTCTTCCTCGACGAACCCACCGCGGGGCTCGACCCGATCAGCGCCGCGGCCTTCGATCACCTCATCCGCGATCTCTCCGACAGCCTGGACCTGACCGTCTTCATGATCACGCACGACCTCGACAGCCTCTACGCGATCACTGACCAGGTGGCCGTCGTGGCCGACAAGCACATTGTCGCCCAGGCCCCGGTGCGCGACCTCGAACACTACGACCACCCCTGGATCCGTGAATACTTCCTGGGTCCGCGCGGCCGCGCCACACAGACGGCGCGCGCTTCTGCCGCCCCGCAAGGAACCCACTGATGGAGCGCAACGCCAACTACGCCCTGGTGGGCGTGATCTCGTCGATCCTGTTGATCGCGATGATCGTGTTCATCTTCTGGCTGACCAACTTCGCGTTCAGCCAGCGCTACGACAAGTACGACATCGTCTTCCACGGATCGGTGTCCGGCCTGACCCGCGGCGGCGACGTGCAGTTCAACGGCATCAAGGTCGGTGAGGTCTCGGACATCAAGCTCGACGCCCAGGATCCGAACCAGGTGATCGCCACGGTGAGCCTGCGCACCGATACGCCAGTGCGCCAGGACTCCTCGGCCTCGCTGGAGCCGCAAGGCATCACCGGCGTCAACAACATCCAGATCACCGCCGGCAGCGTCGGAAAGCCGCTGCTGAAGACGGTCACGCCCCAGGGCAAGCGGCCGACGATCATCGCTCAGCAGGGCGCCTTCGCCTCCCTGCTCTCCGGTGGCGGCACGGTGATGCAGGCCGCGCTCGATACGCTGGGCCGGATCAACCAGGTGCTCTCCAACCAGAACATCCAGAAGTTCACGGCGATCATGAGCGACGTTCAGGCGGTCACCGCCGAACTGCGCGAACGCAAGGCGATCATCGCCCACGCCGATCAGGCGCTGGTCGACGCCGACCAGGCCGCCGTGCAGATCCGCGACCTCGCCTCCAACACCAACAAGCTGGTCGGCAACGACGGCAAGCGCACCCTGGCCAAGATCAACGACACCGCGTCCGAGATTCAGGGTGCAGCGGCAGACGTGCGAGCGTTGTTGGCCAAGCTGCAAGGTCCGACGACCGACTTCGCTAACGAAGGCCTGCCACAGCTGACCAGCGCCATCGCCAGCCTCGAGACGGCGACCAAGGACATCGACCGGCTGGTCGGCGAGGTCGAATCCGATCCGCGCGCCTTCATCAACAAGCCCTCCGCCAAGCAAATCCCGGTGAAACCATGATCAACTCTGGCGCCGCCCGGCTCGCCGCCTCGAGCCTCGCTGTTGGCCTCTGCGCCGGTCTCGCGGGGTGTATCTCGCTGTTTCCGGCGGAGAAGCCGGTGCAGCTGTATCGCTTCGACGCCACCGTGCAGCCGATGCAGAGCACTGGCCACAGCTTCGGGGTCCGGGTCGGCATGTCCGACTTCGACACCGCTGCGATGGGCGACCGGATCATGACCGTCGACGGCGATCAGATCGCCTATATCGACGCCGGACGCTGGGCCAACCCCGCGGTCAAGCTGTTCGACCAGGCAGTGGCCCGCGGTTTCGCCGCACCCGGCGACGCCGCGCGGCTGGTGTCCCCGAACGGCGGCAAGGCCGAGTATCGGCTCAGGCTGAACGTGAGCAGCTTCGAGGCGCGCTACCCCTCGGGACCGACCTCGACGCCGACGGTGACCATCGTCATGCGTGCGACGCTCGATCGGGCGTCGGACTCGGCATTGATTGGCACGCGCGTGTTCGAAGCCGACGTGCCGGCCGGCGACAACCGCATCGGTCCGATCGTCCAGGCTTTCGACCAGGCGACCACCAAGGTGGTCGGCGACCTAGTGGCCTGGGTCGACCAAAAGGGCGGATAGGCCGCGACCTCGGAGCTTCGGCGGGAATCCATCCCGCCGATCCTGGCTTTCAATCGTCGCGGTGGACGCGTTCGCGGCGTTCGTGGCGTTCCTGGGCTTCGAGGCTCAGGGTCGCGATAGGACGGGCTTCGAGGCGGGCCAGGCCGATAGGCTCGCCAGTCTCTTCGCAAAAACCGTAGGCGCCGTCCTCGATCCTGCGCAGCGCGTCGTCGATCTTGGAGATCAGCTTGCGTTGGCGATCGCGGGTGCGCAGCTCCAGTGCTCGATCAGTCTCCGAAGAGGCTCGATCAGCGAGATCCGGATGATTCTCCGTCTCGGCCTGTAAGTGCGTCACCGTCTCCCGAGATTCGCGAAGGATATCGTCCTTCCAATTCAGGAGCTTTAGTTTGAAATACTCAAGCTGTCGTTCGTTCATGAACGGCTCATCATCGGATGGATGATAACTCGTTCCATTCAGCACCGGCGCAACTGCCTGCATTGATGCCTCGTCGCCCCACCTAATGTCCCGCTTTGTCCCTCGGGCGGGCGCTTATAGCAAACCCATACGCGGCGGCAACGAGGCTCGCGTGGCGGGCGCTATTACGTCGCAACTCGCGAGACCTCGATCTTGGCAAGCTCCACTGTGGCGCGCGTTTCGATCTGATCGAGCAGGTCTTCCAACTTGGGATCGTCGGTCAGCGAGCGTTGTTCGCGCACGGCCCGGGTCAGGGCTTCCATCGAGGCTGGGCTCATCTGGCCCTCCAGCAGCTCCAGCTTCAGACCGTCCAGAGCGTCGAGCAACTTGCCGGCGCGGCCCACCGAGCGTCGCTTGCGTTCGGTCGGCGTCTCGACATCCTGCAGGGCGATCAACGCTTCGAGCGAGCTGATATGGCTGACGCCGCCGGCAGCGGCGACGCCCGCCGCGCCGCCGGCTGACGGCGCGATGATCGGGCTGAATCCCGGCGCGGCGGACTGCGCCTGCGCGGGTCTCGCCCCGCCAGCGGCGCTGGTTCCAGCCGGTCCCGTGACTTTCATGGTTTCAGACGCCTCCTACGCGGCCCGGATACTGTCGGCTGGCTTGCTTGCGGCATGGTTAATGCCGGGCAAATTCTGCCGGGGCGGCGGGCCAGCCACCGGCCTGTCGGACGATAGGCTTGTTTTGATTGAGCTTTCGTCACCACCCGGCTGGCAAGCTTCTGGCATGGAGCGCTGACGTAGAAGAAGGCCCCTCCATGCGTCATTTCCTGCGGCTGGCCGTGCTCGCCATGTTCGGCGCCGCGCTTTTCGCCAGCCCTGCCCTGGCCGGTTCGCGGATCAAGGACGTCGTCGAGTTCGAGGGCGTGCGCGAGAACATGCTGGTCGGCTACGGCCTTGTGGTTGGCCTCAACAACACCGGCGATTCCCTACAGAATGCGCCGTTCACCAAGCAGGCGATCCAGTCGATGATGGAGCGGCTTGGGGTCAATACCCACGACGTCACCGCCAGCGGCCTGATCAACACCAAGAACGTCGCCGCCGTGATGGTGACCGCGAGGCTGCCTGCGTTCGCGGCGTCCGGCTCCAAGATCGACGCCACGGTCTCGGCCATGGGCGACGCCAAGAGCCTGCTCGGCGGAACGCTCTTAATGACCTCGCTGATCGCCGCCGACGGTCAGACCTATGCCGCCGCGCAAGGCACGATCGAGACAGGCGCGGTCTCCGCCTCGGGCGGATCCGGTTCGTCGATCACCCGCGGGGTGCCGACCGCCGGGCGCATCGCCGACGGCGCGATCGTCGAGCAGGAAACCGGCTTCGACATGGACGCGATGAGCCAGCTGCGGCTGACCCTGCGCAATCCCGACTTCACCACCGCCAGCCGCATCGCCCAGGCGATCAACGCCGCCTACCCAGGCACCGCCACCGCCGACAACCCGACCATCGTGACCCTGCACGCTCCGAGCGGCCACGACATGGTGGGCTTCGTCACCGCGGTCGAGGACCTCAACATCGACCCCGAGGCGCCGGCCAGGGTGGTGATCGACGAAGTGTCAGGCGTCGTGGTCATGGGCGCGGACGTGCGCATCTCCACCGTCGCGATCGCCCAGGGCAACCTGACCATCAGCGTCGACGAGAAGCCGCAGGTTAGCCAGCCGGCGCCGTTCAGCCAGGGCCAGACCACGGTCACCACCCAGTCGACGCTGAAGGTGAGCGAAGAGAAGGGCAAGCGCCTGCTGATGCTGGGCGGCGGCGCTTCGCTCTCCAGCCTGGTCGGCGGCCTCAACGCGCTCGGCGTCACGCCGCGCGACATGATCTCCATTCTGCAGGCCGTTAAGGCTTCCGGCGCCCTGCAGGCAGATATTGCGGTGATGTGATGAGCGCGATTTCGAGCTTCGCTTCCACGGTCGACGCGATGAGCGTCACGCAAGCGCCCGCCGCGGCCAGCGCCGCGGAACTCGCCAAGCGCGGGGCGACCCACCAGACCGCCGAGAAGTTCGAGGCGTCGTTCCTGTCGACCATGCTGCAGACAATGTTCAAGAGCGTCTCGACCGCCCCACCCTTCGGCGGCGGTCCTGGCGAAGACATGTGGAAGTCGTTCCTCACCGAGGCGATGGCCAAGCAGATGTCCAAGCGCGGCGGTATCGGGGTCTCCAAGGTTGTCGAGCGCGAGATGCTGAAGCTGCAGGGCCTGACCGAGACCCCTCAATGACCACGATCGAACCCACTGGCCCGCAAGGGGGCGACGCCGCGCTCGAAGCGGTCATCGGCCTCACCGAGAAGCTGACCGGCCTGCTCGCCGACCAGGCGCGCGCATTCGAGCAGCACCGCCCCCAGGACGCCGCCGCGAACCTGCCGGAGATCAGCCGGCTCACCAACATCTACCGCGCCAGCTCGGCCCACATCCGCGCCCAGCCGCAGCTGGTCGACGCCGCGCCGGCCGATCTGCGCCGCCGCTTGCTCCGCGCCACCGAGGCGTTCGACGCGGTGCTGGAACGCCAGGGCCGCGCCCTCGCCGCGTCCAAGACCGTCACCGAGGGCCTGGTGAAGGCGATCGCCGAAGAGATCGCAGCCAAGCGCAATGTCGGCAAGGCCTATGGCCCCGGCGCCACCCGCAAGACCCCCGCCACGGCGATCACCCTCAACCGCCACGCCTGAAGACGGCGGCCCTCGACGAAGTCGGGTTGCGCCAATAGCTTGCCCCCCGACCTTGGAAGCGGGCGGAGCATTTCGCATGGTGGTGAATGGCTAGGGCGGCGAAGGCCATGCCGGCGGCGTTGGCGACGTTTCCACCCGCCCTGCGAGACCGCGTGGTCGTGGTTGACGACTTTCTGCCGGCCGAGCTCGCCGAGGCGATGCGGCGCGAGATCGACTCGCATTTCGCCGAACCGCAGACCCACACCGCCGATCGCCATCAGGTCTGGAACTACTGGTTCGTGCCCGCTCTCTACGCCTACCTGCGCACCGCGCCTGAGAGGGTGATCGCCAAGCCGTCGATGGACGCGTTCCACGAACGGCTGCGGGGGTGGTCGATCAACACGATGGGGCTGGGGGCGGCCACCTTGCCGTATCTCAGCCTCTACGTCAGCGGCTGCCGCGAGGCCCTGCACAACGACGCGCTGAACGGCCGGTTCGACTACGTCTACTCGCTGACCCGCAATGAGCGCGCGACCATCGGCGGGTCGACGATCGTCCATCGCGAGGGCGACCCTTCGCGTAGCCATATGACGTCCGCCGGCGCCGGAGCGACGTTCTTCGACGCCGTCGAGCCGCGCTTCAATCGGCTCATCGTGTTCGACGACCGCCTGCCGCACGCCGTGGAGCGGGTGGACGGTTCGATGGATCCTCGGGAAGGCCGCTTCGTGCTGCACGGGCACTTGAGCGAAAGCGGACCTATCGCCGCTGGCGCGCTCTCGCCGGAGCAGGTGATACCGGTGGTGGGCCAAGGGGTGCACGGCTTCGCCGAAAGCACGTTCATCGACGGCTATCACGGCGCCCTGACACTGCGGCTCGACATCCGACCCGACGGTGTCGTCGCCGGTTGCCGGCTGCTGCTCGACCGCGTCCTCAGCGCCGACCCCGCCGACCGGCGCTGGCCGCGGGTGCTGCACGAACTCATCGGCCGCTTCAGCGCGCTGCGATTCCCAGCGGCCGCCGGCCCGACCGTGCTGGTCGTTCCGCTCGCCTTCGGCGCGCATGTAAGGCCGCCCGCCGCCAGCTAGCTAGTCCGCGCGACCGGCCATCTTGGCGAGACCGGCTGCCGCGCAGCTTTCGTCCTTCGCTGGCGTCGATGCGCCGGCCACGCCGATCGCGCCAATCAGCACGCCATCGCGCAGAATCGGCAGACCGCCAGCTTCGGCCAGGAACGTCGCATCGCCCTTGAGCCGAGCGGCGATTGCCGGATCCGACTTGGCCCGCACGGCCACGCTGGCGCTGCTGGTCCTGAACAGGGCCGCGGTGCGGGCCTTTCGGGTGGCGCGATCCTCGCCGGTGTCGGGTGCGCCCGCCCCTTCCGTTTCACTGATCGGCGCGCCAGCTGCGTCGACCACGACCACGGCGACGCCTTCACCGGCAGCGTTGCAGGCATCGACAGCGTCGCCGCCTAGGTCGACGCTGAATTGGGTCGACGGCGCCGCGATCGGGTCAGCGGACGCGCCAGACCCGAGCAGCAATGCTGCCGCCAACATCACCCACGACCAATGCATGCACCGCCTCCGGTTGCCTGCGGGCAAGCTAGACCGAATGCGTGTAGGCCGCCATCGATCGCGCGTTTGAAACGCTTGTTCGAGTCAGCGGCCGCTGCTATTCTCGCGCTGTCGCCGGGCCGTTCCGGCGGCGCGCGTTCTCAGGGCGGGGTGAAAGTCCCCACCGGCGGTGATGGCGAGGCTCGCAAGGGCTGAGCACAAGCCCGCGGGCGCTTCGGCATCGAGCGCACAAGGCTTGGCGCTGGAGGACAGCAGATCCGGTGCGAACCCGGGGCCGACGGTTAGAGTCCGGTTATGAGAACGGTCGAACGATGGCTGGGCGCGGGGAAACCTTCGCCGGGTCTCGACGGCCAATCCCCTGAGTCGTGGTTCAACCCGATCAGGGAGACTGCCATGACTTCCACCTACCGCCTCTCCGCCGACGGCGCTTCGCCGACCGGCCGCATCGCCTTCGTCCAATCCAGCTGGCACAAGCCGCTGGTCGACCAGACGCTCGAGGGTTTCCGCGCCGAGCTCACCCGGCTCGGCTATAGCGACAATCTGGTCGACCGCTGGGAACTGCCGGGCGCCTTCGAGATCCCGCTGCACGCCAAGCAGCTGGCCAAGACCGGCCGCTACGCCGCCGTGGTCGCAGCCGCCCTGGTCATCGACGGCGGCATCTACCGCCACGAGTTCGTCGCCGAGACCGTGGTGCGGGCGCTGATGCAGGTGCAGCTGGAGACCAACATTCCGGTGTTCTCGGTGGTGCTGACCCCGCATCACTTCCACGAGCACGAGACCCACGAGTCGTTCTTCCGAGATCACCTGATCCAGAAGGGCGAAGAGGCGGCCCGGGCCTGCGCCCAGACCATGGAAAGTCTCGCCCGCATCCCGGCGACCGTCTGATGCAGGCCGAGATCGCCCCGCCGGTGGGCTTCAGCCGGCACTACCGCCAGAGCCCGCTCACCGATCCGTGGGAGCCACTCTACAGCCGCAAGTCGGACGCCTCGGTCTCGCTCGGGTTCCTGGCCGCGGCGCCGCATGCCAACAGCCGCGGGTTCGTCCACGGCGGCATGATCTCGGCCCTCGCCGACAACGCCATGGGTCTCTCCTGTGGCCAGGCGCTGGAGGGCGGGCCGAGTCTGGTGACCGTGAACCTCGCGGTCGACTTCCTGGGCTCGGCGTCGCTCGGCCAATGGGTGGAGATCACGCCCAAGGTCACCCGCGCCGGCGGCACGCTCTGCTTCGCCGAGGCGACGATCACCGCCGATGGCGAACCTTGCGCGACCGCCCACGGAACGTTCCGGGTGGTGCGGCGGAGCTAGACCTCGGCCCACATCCGCAAGAGGTTGTGGTAGGCGCCGGTCAGGGCGATCACCGAGGGGTGGTCGTCCCCCAGCGCGCCGCGGGTATCGGCGATAGCGCCGTCCATCGAGTGCAGCAGGCTGCGCTGTTCGTCGGAGCGCACCATCGACTGCACCCAGAAGAACGCGGCCCAGCGAGCGCCGCGGGTGACCGGTTCGACCCGGTGCACGCTGGTGGCCGGATAGACCACCATCTCACCGGCCGGCAGCTTCACTCGTTGCTCATCGAAGCTGCCCTCGATCACCAGTTCGCCGCCGTCGTAGTCGGCTGGATCGGTAAGGAAGAGCGTGCAGGCGATATCCGTCCGATAGCGGCCGCCACCGGGTGCAAATCGGATCGCGTTGTCGATATGGGCGCCGAACGCCATGCCCGGCTCGTAGCGACTGAAGAGCGGCGGAAACACTTTGAGCGGCAGGGCCGCGGCGATGAAGCCGGGGTGACGGCGCAGCGCGCCCAGCACGAGGTCGCCGAGTGCCGCCGCGCTCGCCGAACCTTCCGCGAGCTGCTGGTTGTGCTTCGCCCTGGCCGATTGCTGACCGGCGGTCGCCTTGCCATCGACCCACTCGGCGGCCCCGAGCAGGCAGCGGCACCGCTGCAGCTCCGCCGCGGTCAGCACGCCGGGCTGGCGGGTCAGCATGCGGCGAGTTCGCGGGCGGCAAATGCGCGGTGCGCGGCTGATGGGCTCGCCGCCAGTGCCTCGGCCATCGCGATACGGCTCGGGCCCGGCGCGCCGGCGAGCGCCGTTTCGAACCAGGACGTGGCTTCGTGCTCGCGGCCCTCTGCGGCGAGCACGCTGGCGTAGTTGAACTGGCCGCGGAAATAGCCGGCTTCGGCCGAGCGGCGATACCAGCGTCGGGCGGCGGCGGCGTCGACCGTTACGCCCCATCCCTGTTCGCAGCAACGGCCGACGAGGTTCATTGCCCGGGCATGACCCTGCTCGGCCGCTCGGTAGTACCAGCCGTAAGCGGCGACCGGGTCACGGCGTACGCCGAGGCCATCCAGCAGCAGGTGGCCCAGATTGTACTGCGCCCACGCAGAGCCGGCCTCGGCGGCTTTCCAGAACCAGGGTGCGGCGACGGCCGCGCTGGCCGGCGCGCCCCAGCCGTTCTCCAGGCAGCGGCCAACCATGTTCTGCGCCTCCGGCTCGCCCTGCTCGGCCGCGTGGCGAAACCAGCCGAGCGCCGCTTCGGCGTCGCGGGCCATGCCCACGCCTTCCAGCAGCATGCGGCCCAGCCGCAGTTGCGCGGACGGCAGCCCGTAGCAGGCGGCGGCGACGATCCACGGCGCGGCGGTCTGGGCGTCACCGGCGAGCAGCGCCTCCAGCCGCTCGCGCGGCATCGTCGACAGCACCGCGACCAGCGCCTGCGCGCTGTCGAGCGCCGGCGCGTCGTCCATCAGAACCGGCCCAGCGCGGTGAACAGCACCGTCCGCCCCGGACCCGGCACGACATGGTTCTCGGCCGGCGAGGAGAAGTAGGAGTTGGTGAAGTAGAGGGCGTCGGTGAGGTTCAGCGCGTTGACCTGTAGCGTCAGGTGGTTGTTCAGCCGGTAGCTGACCATCGCGTCCCAAGTCAGGTACGAGGGCACGAACGCGGTGTTGTTCACGTCCGCCTCGCGGCGACCCAGATAGTTGATCCCGGTGCCGACCTTCCAGGTCTCGTTCGGCTCGTACTCGACCCAGGCGTTGACTTGATTGGGCGCCATGTTCTGCAACGGATTGACCGTCAACGCGGCGGCGACCGGCGTCGTGTTCTTGCCGTCGAGGTAGGTGTAGTTGGCCAGGATCTCGAGCTGCGGGGTGATATAGCCCGAGAGGTCGAGCTCGATGCCTTTCACCAGCAGATCGCCGGCCAGCGCCTGCAACGCGGGGTTATCCGGGTCGGCGACCCGCGCGTTGGTCATCTCGGTGCGGAAGATCGACCCGCTGGCGGCCATCCGACCACTGAGGAACTGGAACTTCGCCCCGCCTTCGTAGGTGTTGTCCTTCTCCGGCGGAAGCGCCTGGCTGTTGGCGGCCAGCGACAGGTTCTCGGCCGAGGGATCGAACGAGGTGCCGTAGGAGAAATAGAAGCTGGCGTTGTCGTTGGCTTTGTAGACGATCGCCGCGCGCGGACTTGGGATGTTGTCCGTGTGATCGAAGTGCGAGTTGGTGAACGGCTCGTCGAACTTGGCGTGGAAGCGGTCGTACCGGATGCCGCCGATCAGGCTCCAGTGCGTGCCGATGTTCAGCGTGTCGAGCACGAAGACACCGATGGTGTCGGTCGCGGTGACCGGGGTCTGGCGCACCGTCAGCACCTGACCGCCAGGGATCAGTTCGAAGGGGTTCGGGTTGACCACCAGCGTCGGCGGGATCGAACTGATCGCGTTCACATACCGCTTCAGACTGGAGGTCTCCTGGTCGAGGTCGAGGCCGGCCACCAGTGCGTTCTCGGCCCAGCCGAGGTGCGATTTGTACGTGACCTGGGTTTCGCTCATCGCGGTCTCGATGACGCCGCCGACATGGGGGCGATCGCGGAAGGTGAGGATGCCGGCGAGCGGTGTCGACGCCGTCGGAACCGGGATCGGGTTGACCTTGGCCGGATCGTAGTGCGGCGCCGTTTCCAGGGTCAGGAACCAGTAATTGCCGTACCGAGCGGTCTCGGTGACGCTCAGGTCGTCGCTGAACTCGTGCGACAGCTTGCCGGTGACGATGTTCACGTTGGTCTGGTTACGGTCGTAGAGCGCCAGGCCGTAGAAGTCGGACCTGGGCACCGGCGCCGGCCGGCCCGCGACGAACGGGATCCCGTAGTCGGGGATATTGTTTTCCTGCTCGTGGTAGAAATCGAGCGTGAAGGTCGTCGGCCCGTCGAAGCCGATCTTCAGCGACGGCGCGACGCCCCAGCGCTGGTTCAGCACGATGTCGCGGTCGGTGACGTTGGATCGCAGCCCCATCAGGTTGATTCTGAACGCCGCGTCGTCGGAGATCGGCGCGTCGATGTCGGCGGTTCCGCGCACTTCGCGGTTGGTCCCGAATGTCAGGGCGCCGTCTTCGAACCCGCCCAGCTTCGGCTGCTTGCTGACCTGGTCGACCACCCCGCCGGTCGAACCACGGCCGAACAGGGTGGACGCCGGACCTTTGTAGACTTCGATGGCTTCGAGATCGAAGGGATCGCGGGTGTAGAAGCCGGTATCGCGCAGGCCGTCGAGGAAGAAGTCGTCGCTGGCAGGGAAGCCACGCAGATTGATCGCATCGCCGTGCGAGCCGCCCTCCCCGGCATTCAGGGTCACGCCCGGGACGTTCTTCAGCGCCTCCTGCAAGCTGACGACGCCTTCGTCCTGCAGCACCTGGGCGGGGACGACGTTGATCGCCTGGGGGGTGTTCTGCAGCGGCTGGGTGAGCGTCGTCAGGCTGGGCTTCTGGCCGGTCACCACGACCGACTGCACCGACGTCGCGCCGTCCGAGGTCGCCGTTGCAGTGTCGGCGAACGCGTCCCCGGCCACCGCCGTTGAGAGCAGGCACAGCGCCGCGGGCCCGAACGCACGGGCAAGGGTCGGATCGTTGGTCTGGACGCCGGCGGACATGAGGACAAAACACCGTTCTTGAGATTGCTTCTGCGAATAATTCGCAACTGGAGTCTGGGATAGCGGGGCCTTGGGCGGCATGTCAACCGCGAAGCAAGGCGGCAAACCTGGGGCTCGCCGGCGCGCCTACGCCAAGCTCAGTTCCCGGCTGATGCCGATCGCAGCCAGGAAGTCGCGGTCGTGGCTGACCACCAAGAGCGCGCCGTCGTACGCCAGAAGCGCCGCCTCGACGGCTTCGATCGAGTCGAGATCGAGGTGGTTGGTCGGCTCATCAAGGATGATCAGCTGCGGCGGCCGCACCGCCATCAGCGCGCAGGCCAGCGCGGCCCGCAGCCGCTCGCCGCCGCTGAGCGCGCCAGCTGGCTTCAACGCGCTGACGTTGCGAAACACGAACCGGGCCAGCGCGGCATGGGCGGTGTTGTCGTCCGCCTCCGGGTTGAGACGGCGGAAGTTCTGCAGCAGCGTCTCGTCGTCGTTCAACAACGCCGCGCGCTGGTCGAGCAGAACCGCCGGCACGCCGCGTCGGATCGTGCCAGCGATCGGCGCGAGCGCGCCGGTGGCGAGCCGGATGAGCGTGGTCTTGCCAGACCCGTTCGGACCGGTCACCGACATCCGCTCTGGACCGACCAGCCTGAACGACACGCCGTTCAACACCGCCGCGCCATCCGGCCATGCGAAGCTGACACCCTCGAACGCGAGCACGGTCTTGCCTTCCGGCAACCCGGACGGCGGCAGCTCGAAAGCCACGCGGCGCACGCGCTCGATCCGCGCCTGCGCCTCGGCCAGATCGCGCTCGGCATCGACCCGCTGGCGATCGGCGATCGCGGTCAGGCGCTGACCGGTCGTCTCGGCGCGCTCGGCGCGAGCGTTGAGCATCAGCTTGGGCATGTCGTTCCGCGCCCGTGATCGGCGACCGGCTGCATCGGCCCTGGCCTTGCGCTCGCGGGCCGCCTGGATGTCTCGCTGAGTACGCGCCGTCGCCTGCTCGGCCCGATCGAGCCCGCGCTGCGCGGCGGCTTCCTCCTCCGCCTTGCGCGCTGCGTAGAGATCGTAGTCGCCGCCGTAGACGTTCGCGCCGAGGCTAGTGAGCTCGACGATCCGGTCCATCCGGCGCAGCAAGGCACGGTCGTGGCTGACCACCAAGGCCCCGCCGCGCCAGCGCTCCAGCATCCGCACCACAGCCTCCCGTCCCTCGGCGTCGAGGTTGTTGGTAGGCTCGTCCATCAGCAGGAAGTCGGGCGCCTCGATCAGCAGCGCGGCGAGCGCCGCCCGGGTCGCCTGTCCACCGCTGAGTGTGTCGGCACGGCGATCGAGCGCCACATCGCTGAGTGCAATCTCCGCCAGGGCGGCCTCGATCCGCTGCGGCAAGTCCCAATCGGCGTCCTCGAGATCGCCCGCCCTCCCCTCGCCGGCTTCGATCCGCGCCAGCCGCGCCAGCGGCTCGGCGACGCCAAGCAGGTCGGCCAGCGTCGCGTCGGCGGGCAGGCTCGGCTGCTGGCGCAGGATCGCGACCCGGCCTGATACCGAGACCACGCCAGCGGCGGGCGCCTGCTCACCGAGGATCACGCGCAACAGCGTCGTCTTGCCGACACCGTTGCGACCGACGAGGCCGGTTTTCTCCCGCCCGAAGGCGAGCGTCAGGTTCTCGAAGAGGACTCGGCCGTCAGGGCTGGACTGGTTGAGGCCGTCGAGGGTGATGAGAGCGTAGGATGCAAGGGACATGGGCGACAGCCTGTGCGTGAACGAACGGTGCGGAGGTGCGGTTCGTCGGCAGGCGCATCGGGGTCGGAGTCCTCACTGGAGAGCCGGCAAGATAGGCGCTTGGCGGCCTCGCGGCAACGCCGGCAACCTTCGACCCACGGCCCCGAACTCGGGTTAACGGCGATGACTGGTTGCGGCGGTGGTGATTCTCTGGGCTCTGGGTTTGATTCGGAGCCATGAAGATGGATGTTGCGCTGGAGAAGCCGCGGCTGCGGCGGTTGCTGGATCATTTC